>CAZFST010000001.1:0-488742 GCA_964522015.1 uncultured Fusibacter sp.
CAGCCTAGTCATATCAAGTTATTGCTTGGTTTATTGGTGTGCGAAAGTTGAGTAATAATGAACTTTTTGCGACCCGATGCGTCCTATTGGCGAATTAAACAAATTTGATGATGCGAGAAGGAGGTTTGTATGTTTGCTGATATGACAACGTTAGAGGTAGTTAAAATGCTTTTGCCACTGATAGTGGTGCAATTTGGACTGATGCTATTTTCATTGGTACTGATTTGGACAAAGGGTGTCAAAAATCTAACCCCAATTGTATGGAGTGTGATTGTAGTGGCTATTAATCTAGTCGGCCCTATTTTATTTTTCCTATTTGGCAGAAAAAAATGGTCAGAGTACTAAAGCAAGTTGGCGAGACGTACTAGAACAAGTGGGCGAGATGTACTAAAACAAAGGGTGGTGTAAAGTGATAAAAATACAAGGACTTTTCAAAGGGTATGGGACCCATGAGGTGCTAAAAGGCATAGACATAGATGTTAATGCCGGTGAGATATATGGTTTTATTGGCCAGAATGGGGCAGGGAAATCCACCACCATGATGATTCTAGCGGGTCTTATGGACTTTCAGTCGGGGACTTGTACCATTGATGGCGAGATTGTAAAACGAGGAAAGAATCGACACTTTAAACAAGTTGGCTACTTGCCAGAAGAGCCACGTTTTTATCTTTATATGAATGCATGGGAATACCTCACCTTGATTGGGGAGAGCGGGGGCATGGGCACAAAAGATATTAAGACTCGCTCCGGGGAGGTACTGGAGATGGTAAGCCTAACCAAAGATGCCAAACGACCCATTGGCAACTATTCAAGAGGGATGAAACAGCGGCTTGGCATGGCTGTTGCCATGTTTCACGATCCAAAGGTATTGCTTTTAGATGAGCCATCTTCAGCCCTTGACCCAATAGGCCGTGAAGATGTGGTGACCATTATTGAAAACCTAAAAGCCAGGGGCAAAACAATCTTTTTATCCACCCATATTCTCAACGATATAGAGAGGGTTTGCGACAGGATTGGGGTATTGCAAGGGGGGCATATTGTGGTGGAGGATAGTTTGGATGCCATACTCAAAGCTTACTCAGAGCCGATTTATGATATTACCCTAACCGATGTGACTGATGTCTCATCCCTGATGGCAGCGTTAGAACCTTTTAGCAGCAATATCTTAAGTGTAGAACAGCGAAAGCCCAGTCTTGAAGCAATCTATAGAAAGGTGGTGGCATCCCATGGCCAGTTTTAAAGCGTTTTTAAAAAAAGAATGGCTGGAGGGTTTGCGGGCCTACCGTTTCTTAGTCATTACTCTTGGGATTGGTTTCTTTGCCTTACTAGATCCTGTGATGATGAAATTGTTACCAAGTATTTTACAAAATCAATTTGGAAATATTGATTTATCTGCTATGATGGATATCAGTTTAAGTGGTGTCATGGCTTCTCATCTCAAGAATCTTTATCAAATCAGCACTTTTGTGATTGTACTCACCCTGATGGGTATAGTCTCCAGTGAGAAGGGTGAAAAAACCCTCTTGTTGCCAGTGGCCATGGGCCTTAAAACAACCGCTGTGATTTTAGCTAAATGGCTTATTTACGTTGGCTTTATAACCATCGTCACTGTATGTGGCATCAGCCTTTGCTATGGCTATGGGGCACTATTATTTGATGAATCATTTGAGAGTTTCGCCACTGTTTTAAAGGCAGGACTATTGCAATCCCTGTATTTTGCTTATGTTCTCTCCTTGGTGATGGCCCTCAGTACCTTTTCTAAAAAAACCTTTATTGCAGGCATCACCTCCCTGGTAGCCGTGTTTACCCTGCCACTACTTGGGATGATACTGCCAGACCTAGGTAAATTCTTGCCAAATCAACTCCTAAAAGAAGCAGGTCTCTTTAGTCAAACCCTTTCTGGGGATGTACTTGTTGCGATTTTCAGCACGGTGATTTTGTGTTTTATGTTAGTGTTAGTCAGTATTTTGAAGCTTAAAGGTGACGAGTTAGGGTAGTTATAAGGTGATTTTGACAGCGTGAGTTTGAGTAGTTTTAAGGTAATCCAGAGGGGGCGGCCATGGCACATGAGTTTAATAGAGAGCAGGAAGTGGCCTTGGTTGAAAAGGCCCAGGCTGGCAATCGGCATGCCTTGGACCAGCTCTTAAAAGAGGCGTACCCTTATGTGCTTGGTTACTTGGTCAAAATGAGTCACGACCAAGAGTTAGCCAAAGATTTAACCCAAGAAGCCATGGTTAAGGCGATTGTGAATATTAGGAAATTCAGAGGAGAATCCAAATTTTCTAGTTGGCTTATTACCATAGCAGCCAACCTTTATAGGGATAGTCTCAGGCGAAAAACACCTGTATCTCAACACATTGAAGGATTTGAAGGCCCTAATTGTTTGGATATGGCTGGCGGTAATACTAGCGTTGAAGGTCAGGTGCTGCAAAAGGAAATGCATAAAGACTTGCAAGGGGCCATGAAGAAGTTACCCCAAGCCCAGAGGCAAGCTTTTGTGCTAAAGCATATGATGGGGTATTCTTACGAGCAAATTGCGAAGATTTCCAATTGTCCACTGGGCACAGTGCGGTCCCGGTTACATCATGCAACGTTAACTCTGAAATCAGTACTTGAAAAGGGAGGTTGGCCATGAAACATGAAGCTTATTTGCAAGCAATCACCGATTACTTTTATGGGGAGGCGCCGCTAACAAAAGCGGTTGAAGCGCATATGGCCAGTTGCGAAGTTTGCAGCGCTCACTTTGAGAGTTTGAAGCTATTAGCTGTGGCAATGCCTAGGCTGGATATGGAAGGGGCAGCAAGTGCCTACCCTGTAGATGAGGTGCTGATTGCTGCGGCGTTCGAGGCTGCAAAGATCGAAGTCCAAAAGAGACGAGAACAGTTACACTTTATTGTTTTTATTGGCATTGCCCTGTGTTTTATCGGTGGTATGGGGGTTCTTTTAGTGCTGGGTCAAGAACTGCAGCTGCTTTATGCGCAGGCTTTTCTGTCCGGTATGGCCATTATCAGTCTGCCATTTGTTGTACGACATAAAATGAATCAGGGGTACTGATATGGGCAATAATAGGGGTTATCAAATGGAGTCATTGACGCTGATTCCTTGGTTTATCTGGATTGTGATATTTTCCGCTCTTTTCTTGCAGAGCATACTTGTCTTTCGAGACGCCCAAAAACGCGGCGAAAACAAGTGGCTCTGGGGTTTCTTGTGTCTCCTGAATGTGCCCACATACGGGATACTTTATTGGTTTATCACAAGAAAGGTGTGGCGAAGGCTGCGGAGGTAGCGGTTGGGGACGTAACAGCTTTGCTACCTTTTGGTAGCACTTGGGGACGTAACAGTTTTGCTACCTTTTAGTAGCGACTGGGGACACATCATGCCTTAACAGAACAAGTGAGATCAACATTAAAGGAGCAAGTCATGAATGGACAGAATAGAAATATGATTAGTATTGGCAGCAAAGTCAGTGTGGTTCAAAAGCAAGATCAGCGTAGTGGTAAGCTGACTGAGGGGGTGGTTGAAAAAATATTAACCAATTCACCAAATCATCCTCACGGGATCAAAGTAATGTTAGTAGGTGGCATTGTTGGACGGGTAAAAGAGGTCTAAGGTCTTCGAATTGCAGATTGAAACTGCATAGATTGAAACTGCATAGATTGAAAACACCGATAATGGGTATTGAGATTCAATATACTTTAAAGGTGGGGGGATGATTACAATGAGGTTACCACGATGGCCTTTTTTGAATAAAGTATTTCTTCAAAAGATACCACTGAGCTTGTATGTGCTGGTACCTGTTGTTTTTGTATTTGTCCTTACGATGGCTGTGAGTTCAATTCAATCCTATCAAACCTCCGCAGAGTTTGTTGAGAGCTTTCTTGAATCACAGACAACTGTGATTTCTGACAGTATCACAAGGCAATTAGACGATTTTTTCTCTCAAGCCATTAAAAATACACAGATTAATAAGGAGCTTATCGAAACAGGGGCTATTGATGCGAATAACCATCAAGACCTTGCTACTCATTTTCTGGCTCAAATTAAACACACGCCTTATCTGACTTACATTTCGATGGGGTTCGAGAATGGGGAGTATATTGGTGCTAGTAGGCAAATTGCTACTGGTGAAATAAATTTGTATACCTCATTGGAGGAGGATGAATTTATACTGAGCCGCTTTAGTGTTAATAGCAATAATACAAAAGGAACTCTTATTGAGGAAAAAGAACCCTATAAAGCAACAACAAGAGGCTGGTATAAAACGGGAAAAGAAGCTGGTGATGCCACTTGGTACCCTGTCTATAAATATGTCGGACAAGATGGATTGGGAGTAGGGATTAGTAGCCCTGTGTATAATACAGCTAATCAAAGTCTGATTGGGGTTATTACATCTGATTTAGCACTCTTTCAGATTTCTGAATTTTTAAATCAAATGACAATCGGAGATGATGACATTGCGTTTATTGCAGACCCACAAGGGAACCTCCTCGCAAGCAGTTCAAAAGAACCTGTGTATGCTGAAAATGGAGAGGATTATAAACGTTTTACCATTGCGGATTTTCCTGATCTTCGTATACAGGGAGCCAGTAAGTTTTTAAAGCCAAGTACAAATCAAAGTTCAAATAATGGCAACCATCATATTATTGAGATGGGTAAAAAATCATATTTTCTAGACTATCAAATCTACACTGACTCACTGGGGCAAGAGTTAATTGTTGGCGTTATATTGTCAGCCAACAAATTGAAGAATCAGTATACAAAAGCACTGGTTATACGCATTATAATCAGCATTGGATTCTTACTGTTAGTGGGCGTGATAATGGTTGTTGTCTTGCATCGACTTGTTCTTCCTCCTGTTCAACGTCTTGTCGACGCACAGGAAAGGGTAAGGCAAAGAGATTACACTGTGAGAGTTTCAGAGTCACAGATAAGAGAACTTAATATTTTAACCCAAGGGTTCAATGAAGCTGTTGAAGCACTTGGTAATTATGAAAAAATAGAGAAATTGGTTTTTGCACAAGAAAAAATGGCCACATTAGGTGGGCTAGTCTCCGGTATTACTCATGAGATCAATACCCCCCTCGGCATGGCCGTGACCATTAGTTCTTTTATTGAGAAGACACACCTAGACCTAATGGCACAGATAGAAAATGGAACCTTATCGCAAATCGATTTTCTGGAGCAGTGTAAGGAAACTGGAGAAGATTTAGTGATTTTACAAAGTAACCTTCACCGTGCGGTTGAACTTATAAAGAGTTTTAAAGGTTTTGCAGTGGGACAAAGTCATGAGCTGGAAATTCAATTTAATATGCATGAACTTGTTAAAAATATTATTTTGAGCCTTAAACACGAGTATAAGCAAAAGGGACACCAGATTGAGCTGATATGTCCGATGGATTTAGAGGTAATTGGTTATCCAGGCGCGATTACTCAGATTTTGACTAATCTCATCATGAATTCAATTATTCATGGATTCAGAGGGAACGTCAGTGGCATTATTACCATTTCAATTTCGACAATTGTGTCAGAAACTGTTGCTGAAACCACGGTTGTTAAGTCTATCTTGATTCAATATCATGACAATGGCAATGGTATGACTGAAGAGGTTCTTAAACAGATATTCACGCCTTTCTTCACAACAAATCGTGAAAATGGGGGAACTGGTATTGGGATGAATATTATTAGAACGCTTGTAACTGAGCAATTAAAAGGGGCAATCACAGTTGATAGTAGGCCACAAGAAGGGGTGGACTTTGAAATTGTCATTCCACAATAAAAAGTTATAGCTGTATATACAGAGATCCACCAACTTTATGTTGGTGGTTTTTTAATTAGATAGCGAATTTCATTTCGATGAATGCGTATTTAATATTGACAATTACGAATCGATAGTTCATTATTTGATTAGACGGTTGTCGAAGTAAAAGTCAGGTCGCAAAAGCCTAGGTCGCGAACATGTCATAATACAAAATAATAAGCGAGGTAAATATGATGAAAACAGCATTGGAAAGAATTGCACAAAACATCGAAATCAACTTAAAGGGCCCAGTGCTTATCCACTTTTGGGGCATTGGCCAAGAAGATTTTCTATACATGCAAGAATTTGAAGCTATAATAAAGCAACGGACTTGCGGGGAGATCGTAAAAGCAGTTTTCCTCGAGCAAGCAGGTATCGCTAACGGCTTTAATACTGGGGAGTTGACACAAGAGACAACTGCACAAGCCCTCTATGGGGACTTTGACTCATCAGAAGCGCTTACAACAATTGACCTTTGCAGATTTTCACCACCTTCATTAATGGGTGCCATTAATGATGCCGCTAAGCCAGCCTTTATTCAATTTATGCGGGGGCTGTTTGGCACAGCAACGGCAGAAAGCAAATTATTTGCACAGTTACGATTGCCTTCTGAAGAATTGGCACAAGAAAGTGGCATGACCCTTGAGGCCTACACAGAAAAATGGACTCAGTTGGTGGTGATTGATTACGATGAATTAAGATTGCGCTGCGCTACTGCGCAAAATGTAGTTTCAGATCAATCAGCATTCACACTAACAACAGGTTTTGGGCATGTTCTAAACTTTAGCGTAACAGCGCGTTCATGGCATCTAGACGATGGTAATGGCGATTTTCCAGCAGGTGAGATCTATATTGCACCAGTGGAAGATACGGTAAACGGTAGCTTTATGGCAGATTGCGTATTTTGGGAAGGTGAAACTTTTGAAAAAGTTGTGCTCACTTTTGAATGTGGCATACTGGTGGCATCAGAGCCAACGTGCATTTTGGAAGACCTTAAGCACGCTCCCGGTGACGCACTGAAATTTGCAGAATTCGGCCTCGGTCAAAATCCAGCCCTTGGGACACTAACAGGCAACAGCCTTTTTGACGAAAAAATCCTGGGCTCATGCCACATCGCCATTGGCGCAAACAGCATGTTTGGTGGTAACAATCAAGGCCCAGTTCACATTGACTTTGTGGCAACTAATTTTGAAATCCAATCATAATTTAATCTACTTAATCAATCGCTATATGCCAACGCCCACCCATTGTCTATGTGTGGGCTATTCTAATTGTTTTAATAAATTTTGCAATCTATTTTGATGTAAAATTGTGCAATAAAAAACTTGATAAGGAAGTGTTTAATATGCGATAATAGGGCCATACATTGGCATATAATGCTACAACATCATTATAAAATATTTTGACGAATAGGAGAAAGCCATGCTATGCAAACTAGGCGTTGAAGCGATTGCTATGAATAGTTTAATGGCAAGGATTCAGGCGGCCAGATTAAATGCTCTGAAGGAACCGCAAGCTGCATTTGAAACGGGACAGCAATTATTATGGGAAGCACGTGAAAAAGCCTTGCAGCAAGAGGAGGCCGCAGCGCTTTTTGTCATGGCACTTGCGTGTCGTTCCATGTCAAAGCTGGATCATTGCTACCAATATGCAGAGGAATCCCTAAAGTGTTTTGAGGCACTAGAAGATGCCATTGGAATGGCCACTGCCTTGAATTTAATTGGTGTTGTGTATTTTTATTATGGCAAGTTAGATACCGCCCTGCAATATTTCTTGCGGGCAAAATATAGCCTAGAATCAGAAAGTGATCCGACTACCCTCAGCAGAATTCTCAATAATTTGGGTGAGGTTTACCGTGAAACTGGAGATTTAGACGCTGCTTTTGAAGCCTACAACGCTGCATTAGCAATATGTACGGCTCTAGAAATCAAGCCTAATATAGCTGTGATTCTCGAAAATATAGGTGAAATTTATTATCGACAACAAGCCTTCGATCTGAGTTACACCTATTTTACCAAGAGTTTTGAAATGCTTTCAGAACTACAAGATACAGTAGCGCTATCAGAAGTAGAGAGTAAGATTGGAAAAATGTTATTTCTCAAGGGTAAAACTGTAGAAGCTAAGAGTCGCTGCTATAAAGCTTTGGAGAGACTGCAAAACCTTAATAATAAATATTTTGCTATCGGTGTTTTAGAAATCATCGCAGAAATCAAGAAGCATACAGGGTCCCCTGATTATCTTGATGATCTACTACTAGCCATTGACTATGCAGAAACATTAGGCGCCAGAAAGCAACTGCATAAATTATATCGATTGCTCTATGAACATCACGAAGCTGCTGGTGATTTTGAAATGGCCCTAAGTTACTTCAAAAAATTTCACTATATAGCCTTAGAAATAGAATCCACTGTCGTCTCTCATAAGCTAGAAATCATTAAAATTGAATTGAATAAGGCATTTGAAGGGGATACCGTTGAAAAAGTAAAGGCTTTAAACAGTCAGTTAGAAATTGAAATTGCCAATCAATCAGTTTTATTGACACAGCTGGAAAAGGCCAATAGTCAATTAGACTCTGAAGCTAATTTGGACGAGTTGACCCAAGTTTTAAGCCGTCGTGGTCTCAGGGAACGTCTGGCCCAGGTGTGGTCACGTAAAGACTCAAAGGTAAACTCCATTGCGTTATTAATGATTGATATCGATTTTTTTAAGCAATTCAATGATGTCTATGGTCATATGCAGGGTGACCGGTGCTTATATCAAATCGCGGCGATTATGAAAACATCCCTGATCAATGAACCTCATTTACTGGCAAGATTCGGTGGCGAAGAATTTGTGTGTCTACTTTGGGACTGTCCTCAAATCCGTGCATTTGAAATAGCAGAGAAACTACGCTTGTCAATTGCAAATACAGGTATTGAACTTGCAGAAGCCACATCAGTTGCCAAGGTCACTGTGAGCATTGGTGCAGTCATTAAGAAAAATGTGCGCCTAGATGATTTGCAAGACTTATATACTTTAGCAGATGTAGAACTTTACAAAGCCAAGGATCAAGGGCGCAATCGCACCTGTATGCAGACAATTGATGGTAATTATAGATAGAAAAAGCCTCCAGTAAAGGACTGTCCCGTGTCAAGTAGACAAGAGGCATTCATAGTGGAGGCTTTAGTTTTAAATATGCAGTTTTTATTTGGATATTTGACTGTGTTGGATTAAGATGTTCACAAAAATAGCTGTATGTGTTTCCATGGGGCAATGAGCTGCTCCTTCTATGGCCACGAGTTCAATTTGAGGCATCAAGGTTCTTAGCTTAAGGGTTTCAGAAATTGGTACCCACGTATCGTTTGCGCCCCAAATTGCCAGAGTAGGGACATTGATAGTGTTCAGTGCTTCTTGGGATAGACCTCTTGATGTTTTGAGTAAGGACAAAGCACTTTTTGCTGTACCCTTTAGAGCCAGGGGGTTGTAATAGCCAGCGATTTGGTCTTTGGTTGGCGCTATACCATAGGCAGATTGTAAAGTTTTAGCGATGTTTTTCTCGCTGATCAGTACATATTCCAGTCCAATTTGAATCCAGCGGGCAAGAGGTGGAAACTTGATAAGCATTGAGTTCCGAGAGGGCGGGTCAAAGAGTGCGCCGTCCACAAAGGTAAGGGATGCAACTTGTTTTGGCGATTGAATGGCCATTGCAGCCGCTGCACCTGCCCCCATGCTGTGGCCCACAAGATGCCAAGAAACGGTGCTGTCAAGTGAATTGAGGAGTTGCCACAAGAGTTTGGCCCGGTGGATTTGGCTATGATCTTCAGATGTACTGCGACTACTGTAGCCAAAACCCGGAAGATCCACAGTTACAACATGAAAACCTGCCTCTGTTAGGGCAGGAATGGCGGCTTCAAAGGAATAGCTAGAACCCCCAAACCCATGAATTAGGAGCATATTCTTAGTATTTTGCGCATTTTGACTGGAAACAGTAGGTTCGTATGTGCGATAATGGAGGTAGCTTTGATCCACTACGAAAAAGCTACTATTTGGATATGGTGGTGATGGTTGAGATGTCAGCAAAGGGGCGCTACTTAAAGGGATGCAGTAAGGTAGCAAAGAGAGTGCAATCAAGGCAATCAGAATAACCTTGGCTACTTTTTTAATAATAGATTTTAATAGATTCATATGTGGGAGCTCCTTTAGTTGATTTGTACCCACATATGATGAATTCATACTTACGGTTTAGAAAGAATGCGGTTAAATTGAATGAGGTTTAGAAAGTATGAGGTTTAGAAAGAATGAGGTTTAGTAGATGAATGAATTTAAGTTTAATACAAGTTTTGTGAGGGCGGTTCGGCTGGATTGGCAAGCCATTGAGCATGATGGCGGCTACCCCTTTTCGCTGGCTGCTGTGCAGCAACTGCAAACTGTTGATTTTCATAAATCTGTCACGTTTTTTGTAGGGGAAAATGGCTCTGGAAAATCCACTCTATTGGAGGCCCTTGCTGTAAACCTGGGCTTTAACGCCGAAGGCGGCACTCAAAACTTTAATTTTTCCACTGAAGCCACCCATTCTCAATTGCATACCCATCTTCGTGTGACCAAAGGGGTGTACAAGCCCCTGACAGGTTTTTTTTTGCGAGCTGAAAGCTTTTACAATGTGGCCACTGCCATTGACGAACTGGATCGAACATCCTCCATGGGAAACCCCATCATCAACAGCTATGGTGGCGTTTCCCTCCATCAGCAGTCCCACGGAGAGTCGTTTTTATCTTTGATGATCCATCGATTTGGCCCAAAGGGGCTCTATATTTTAGACGAGCCTGAGGCCGCCCTTTCTCCCATGCGCTTAATGACCATGCTTGCAAGGCTCCATGAATTGGTGCAGCAGGGGTCCCAATTTATTATCGCCACCCATTCCCCCATATTAATGGCTTACCCCGACTCTGTAATCTTGGATGTGGAACAGGGTTATAAGCCCATCGCCTATCGGGACACAGCCCATTACCAAACCACCCGCCGTTTTTTGGAACAACCTGAAAAGATGATGGGATACTTATTGGACGAAAGTGAGTAAGGAGAGAAATTATGACAGCAAAAGAGGACTTGATTGCTTTTTTAACCCGGTTTCCAGTATTAAGTGCACAAAAGGTGCAAGAATTAGCAAGTGATTTAAACCTCAAAACCTTTGAAAAAGGACAACTTCTGATTGAACAGGGACAAAAGGTGAATCAGTGCTATTTTATACTGCGGGGGATGGTCAGGAAATACGGAATTGATGAAGAGGGTGTTGAAACTACATACGGCTTTTTTTCAGAGAATGAAGGGGTAGTGGTGTTTTACCAAAATGATACCCAATTGGAATCACCCTATAGCTTTGCCTGTGTAGAACACTGTGTGGCCATTGTTGGTGATCTAGACAACATCGAAGCGGATCTTCAAAAGCATCCTGAATTTGCAACAATTTCGAGGCAAGTGATGGAAGATACCCTGGATCAGGTCCATGACCATTTGGCAGTATATATCAGAATGTCTGCGGAAGAAAGGGTTGCCCATGTTGCTAAGACCCGCCCCCAGCTACTAGAGCGGGTACCTCAGCACCAGTTGGCCAGTTATTTGGGCATTAAACCTGAATCTTTAAGCCGCATTAAGCGGCGGCTCGGCCTTTGAAGATTAGCCAACCTGCAAGAAGGAGTTCGCTAATTGACATGGGCAGTATAAATATCATTTCAATGGTTTTAGCCAGTGCAGCACTTTCGGGCATAAATACATTGAGTCCATGAACTACTAAATAGCCTATGCCTGCAAGAATTAAGATGGCGCTGATCCACCAGGGGATATCTTGAATTTTAAGGGATGCTGATGCTGGTGCCGGACCTTGTAGAAAACGAATTAGACCCAAAATGATTAAGTGTAAGCCGAAAATAATGAGCCCCATATGCCAAACAGTTAAGAACCCTAATAGATTTTTAGTGATTAAATAGCCAATTCCGACGGCCAAAAACACAGAGTATATCAGTCTTAAAACCAAGGTAGTCAATGCGAGGTTGCTGTTTTTTTGTTTTAGTGTATGATATAAACCCCATGCCACCACAAGGTCGGTCAGCAAAATTACAATCCATGCGGCATTGCCCAGGGCGAATTTTAGGCCATTGGATTCAATGTTTGTAAAGGTTTTCAGTGCATCTCCTGGCACATAGAGGGAAGTAAAGACAATGCCATAAGCCCAAATTGAGGCGATGGCCATAAGCAGTAGCGAGAGCCCTGTGATAGTCATGATGTTCTTGTTGGTTGGGTTGTTTAAAGTGTTCATTGTGAAGCCTCCATTTTAAAGTGATATAGGGGAAGGAATTTGCTTGGTTTCAGTATGGCAGAATAATAAGTCATGTGCATTGACTTAAGTCAAGAGGGTGACAGGAAGCTTTGCATCATTGTGGAATAAACGACTATAAAACTAAAACTGTAAATTGATGGGCCACACTTGGGTTATACTATAGAAAAGAAAAAAAGATAAATGGTGGTGCCTGAATGAATAATTTTCTAAAGTCGAAATCTGTATTAAGTATTATGATGGCAATTGTAAAAGATTTGCCTTTGATCTTTTGCGGTATCGTATCCTTAACTATTTTGGATGGATTACTCACTCCTGTGATGGTGCTTGTGGTAGCGGGTTTTATTGATACTGCCCTTTTAGTAGCTTCCGTTCAACTGAACCAATCGACACTACTGCTTTACGGTATGTTGGTTATTGCGGGCTATATCTACACTGCGCTGAGTCAGCAGTTTACTGCTCTGTTGTATAAAAGCGCTGAAGATGTGCTTATTAAAAAGTTAAAGCCAAGAATGGTAAAAAAGGTTTATGCCATTGAATACTTTCTTTATGAAAGGTCGGAGACACAGGATTTGATTCATAGGGTTTGTGATGATAGTCCAAAGAAATTTACCAGTACATTAGGGACCTTAATGTCGCTGGTTAGAATTACCGTGCAAGTAGGTGGCTTAATCTTTACACTGGTTCCTTACTTAGGAGGTTGGATAGCTTTAATCGTATGCAGTCTACTTCCAGTTATATTTGTCACGTTAATAGGTGGTAAAAAAGTCTATGCTGCTGAAAAAGAGGTTGCTATTATCACCAGAAAAATGAATTATTTGTCTGATATCTTATCAAGCAGAGAATCAGGACATGAACGAAACCTGTTCGGTTTTACTGATCACTTGAATGAAAAATACAAAAAAGCGCATTTGTTTAGGTCGAATTATAATACAAAGGCCCTTGTAAAAGAGATTTCCATAAGTAAAGGCGTAAATATTCTTCTAAATATAATGATTTTACCCCTTGTCTGGGTATTGGCAAAATCGGTGAGCACTCAAACCTTAAGTGTTGGCTTATTTACAGCCATTATTGGGGCGGTGCTAGTACTATCAAAAATCTTATCGGGGCAGCTTTCGGAGTTGTTTTTAAATTTAGCCTCGCATAACGAGTATGCAAAGGATCTTAATGGCTTTGCACATTTAGCAGAAAACAAAGATGTACATAGTGAAGTGGTGATGCCACCTTTTGAATCACTCACCATAAAAAACCTATATTTTCGCTATAACGTAGATGATGATTATATTTTAAAAGGGGTTAACCTCAATCTTAAAAAGGGTTTTTCTTATTCTTTAGTTGGCATTAACGGTGCAGGTAAAACCACCCTTACTAAAATTTTAACGGGGTTGTATAGAAACTACGAAGGTGAAATTTTACTGAATGGTGAAGATATAAAAAGGTATAGTTATGGACAATTACGACAGGTGTTTTCTGTTGTTTCACAGGACTTTGCACGGTATAGTGTTTCAGTTAAGGACAATATTGTATTTGGCCATAAAGACTGCGATATCAGTGATTTAGTCAAATCATTGGAAATGGGTCATTTCATTGAGGCATTACCCCACGGGGAGGATACAATGCTGGGTAAAATACAAGAGGATGGGGTGGACTTATCTGGTGGTCAATGGCAAAAGCTGGCGATTGCCCGTGGACTCTTTAGAAATACCCCATTTGTGATACTAGACGAACCTACATCCAGTCTAAGTCCAGTGGCGGAAAGTGATATTTACACAAAGTTTATGAACTTTGCCCAGAAAAGGTCGCTTTTAATGATTAGTCATCGTCTCGGCGCCACAAAAATTGCGGATGAGATTATTGTAATGGATAGAGGTATCATTGCAGAATGTGGTAGTCACGACACACTGATGGTCAACAATGGGCTCTATGCAAAACTATTTCAAAAACAAAGTAGGTTGTACCATGATGAAAATTAGGACCCTTTTAAAAAGAATATTGCAATATTCATGGCGGGCAAGTCCGTTTACATTTGTGATGTTGATGGTTGTGTCACTGGTGTTTTGTGTGATTAAGTTTATGGAAATCAAAGTATTTGAAGAACTTATTGCGACAATCGCAGGAATATATAGTGGTCAAGCCCTATCTACGTTAACGATGCCATTATTAGCGCTGGGTACCTTGCTTGTGTTTACACCCTTGGTAGAACTTTGTGAATACATTGTACGTGGCTATTTTTGGCGCAGGGGTCATGGGTATATGCAAGCCCTTTTTCATAAAAGGATAGGGGATAAGGCGCTCATTGATTTTGAGGACCAGGTGGCTTTGGATCGACTCAAGAAAGCCAGTTTAGGCAGTTCAGAAACGCCGAATAATATACGTGTGTTCGTGCAAATAGTATTCTTGTACCTGCCTTTCTTGGTGATTGTTACCTATTATTTATTTACAATTAAACCCTTGTTGGTGGTCGTGCTATTATTGATTTTTATGCTGCTTCTATTTGCGGAAACGGTAAAAATGAACGATAATTTTGACTTTGAAAGCAAGGTTTCAAATGTTAGAAGGCGCATGGATTATTATGAAAAAGCCATGATAGACAAGGTGCATTTTAAAGAAACACTGCAAAACAATGGGTTTGATTATTTTAATGGAAAACTGATGTTGGCAATTAATGAATTTACGAAGACACACAAAAAGTTATACTTAAAGGGTTTTAAAATCGAATCCCAAATGAATGCACTCAACACAATAGGCTATGGTGCTGTGATTGGATTGTTGGTGTACTATTTAATGAGAGGCGAAATCGCCATCAGCGAGTTTGCGGCAATTTATTATGCTATAGATAAGATTACAAGTATGCTTACCCGGCTGATTTCTGACTTAGGTGAAGTGATGTCAGAAATGGCAACCACAAGTTTTTTAGTGGACTATCTTGAAGAGGAACCCTTATATCAGAAAGAGGGCTTACTATCTAAAACAGATGACATTCACTTAGATCATGTGAGTTTTTATTATCCAAATGGCAATAAAGCTGCCATTGAAGGTGTTGATTTTGCAATACCACATGGGACATCCTTAGCCATTGTGGGCGAGAATGGTTCTGGGAAAAGTACTTTGGCAAAGGTTATTATGGGACTGTATCAGCCAGGTTCAGGCAGTGTACACTATGGCAATGAAAATTTGAATGGGTATTCAAGTAAGTCAAAGTACCAAGGTGTCAGCGCGGTCTTTCAGGATTTTATAAAGTACAAACTAACCGTTGAAGAAAACATACGGATGAGTTATACAGAGCACGAGCCCCATAGCCAGGTATCAGTAGTCATACAAGAAAGTCATTTCAATATGGAAAAATTAATTGAAGGTGTAGATACCCTATTAGCCAGAGAATTTGGTGGCCAGGATTTATCTGGCGGCGAATGGCAAAGGCTGGCTATTGCAAGGGGGCTTTATCGCCCCCACCATGTTATCGTGCTGGATGAACCCACAGCAGCCATTGACCCCATTGAAGAAGAACATGTATTTGACGCGTTTAGAAAAGCGAGCCAAAATAAAACTAGTATTTTAGTGACCCATCGCTTAGGCTCAGTTCAATTTGCCGATTCCATTATTGTTATGGACAAGGGTCGACTGATAGAAAAAGGCACACACAGTGAGTTGATGGCGCAGCAAGGAAAGTACTACGACTTATTTATGTCACAGGCTAAATGGTACAAGAGATAATTCGAAGGAAAGGACGGCATCATGAAGAGACATTTACCATACAATAAGGTCCATATCGATTATCAAGGACTTCTTGGCCACCTTACGAATGCATGGGTTCAGGAGCAAGGTGACAATATTATTAGTATTTTTATCACCGGAAGTTATGCTCGTGGTGATGCCACAGAAGTATCGGATATTGATATTTGGGTTATTTTGAAGCACTTGGACTTTGAAGTGCTAAATAGGCTGGGTATTACTTCAAAACGCCACTCAATGATGCATCAAGATATTCGGATCAACCCCCAGTGTTTTTCTCTTTATGAGGTTGCCCAGCAGCATTTCGATCATTGGCTGGAAGGGCCAGTTAAAGTCCTCGATGCAGTCTTAATTTACGGAGAAGACCTTTTTTATGGAGACGTCAATAAAGAGGCCATCAAATCAATCTATAAGAAATACTTAGTGGATATCTTGATGAGCGTACGGCATTATATTTCAGAAGATGCGTCTGTGGAAAAGTTGACCTATAAGCGACTAAACCCGAATATTTTAAAACCTTTGCTGTTTTCACTGCGCATGGAGCGGTATTGTGAAACCGGCCATTACCCCCTTAGTAATCAGGAACTTTTAGATAGCTACACCTGTGATATGAAGCAGATAATCGCATATAGTTTAAACGAAAATCAATTGACACTTGCCATAGGGCGTGATCATAAAGGGACGCTGAAAAGGATTCACGACGGGATTATGGCATTGCTTTGAGTGCCATAACTGAACAAAAGAAAGAATGTGAAAAGATGAATCAAACAATGAGAATTTGGATAGATGGGGATGGTTGTCCCGTTGTAGAACTCACCATTAAATTGGCGAAGAAAAATGGTTTGCCTGTGACAGTGGTTAAAAATCATGCAGTCGTAATCGAAAGTACCTATGCAGATGTGATTTCTGTTGATATTTCTCGGGATTCAGCAGACTACTATATTGCCAATCATATATCGACTGGTGATCTAGTCATCACGCAGGATTATGGCTTGGCAGCTATGGTACTTGCAAAGAGGGGGTATTGCCTGACTCAAAATGGCAGAGAAATTACGGCCATGAATATCGACTTTTTATTAGACTCCAGACACCAAAGTCGCGAAGCAAGAATGCAAGGCAAACGGGGTCCGAAGCATAAAAAACGCAGCGAGGCAGACAATGAAGATTTTTCAGAGGCCTTTGAGGCCTTTGTGAATCGTCTAAAAAGGGAAAGTAGCTTATGATTTATGAGTTTTCATCAGAGGAAGTTCAGAAAATTAGGGGGCACTTTGGTGAGGTGTTTTTTATAAGGCTACAGCAAGACATCCCCCGTTATAGTAAGCGATGGGGCATCAATGAGATGGCGCTTGTTGACTACTTCTCTGTTAATTGTGTCTTTAAGTGTCATTCGCAGATTTATGGATCTGTTGTCATGAAAATTGGAAAGACAAACAGAGAAGTTTGTGCTGAGTATAACTGTCTCCACGACTACCATGGAAAGGGCTTTTGCCAGGTTTTTGATGCAGACCTTGAAGAGGGGGTTCTTTTGGAAACCTGTATTGAGCCCGGTACCCGCTTACGAGATGAATCCAGTTTAGAAAAGCGTCTGGAAAACTTTGCAAGTTTGTATGAAGGGCTTCACATTGAACCCAAAGATGCCAGTCTTTATCCAACCTATTTGGGCTGGGTAAGTCGCATTTCCTCTTATATTCAGAACCTTGAAGACCACAATAAATTGGCTTATTACATAAAAAGTGCGGAGGTCTTGTGCCGTGATTTAATTGATGGCCAGGGGTATTCCCGTCAAATGCTCCTCCATGGGGATTTCCATCACGATAATATTCTGCTTGGCGACAATGGTAAATATCATCTGATTGACCCAAAGGGCGTGATAGGGGATCCTATTTTTGATATAGCACGGTTTATTCTAAACGAGGATTCAAGGGATATGCCCACTGATGCGTGCTATAAGCATATTGAAGGCATTGTGAATAGCCTTTCAATACGGTTAGGGATCCCTGAGAAAGTGTTGAAAACATGCTATTTTATTGAAGCGACCATGGCAATCTGCTGGGATGTTGAAGATGCTGGTAAGGCAGATATGGAATGTGTCAGGATTGCGGATTTGTTGATGAAAGGGGACTAAATGATTAGCAATCATACTTTTGGTGACATTTTACCCAATGTAGAATACACGGACCGCGAAGGGGTGTATGGCATTGTTATGAATAAGGAGAACCAAATTGCTCTGATTGAATCCCCCCGTGGCCTTTTTCTACCTGGAGGCGGCATAGAAGCTGATGAAAGTCATGCTGAAAGCTTGGTCCGCGAGTTTTTGGAAGAAACGGGCTATAGCATTGTTATTGAAGGGTATTTTGACAGTGCTTCTCTTTATGATTTAGTGCCCAGTGTTAACCGTTACCTTAGAATGGTGGGGCATTTTTATATTGTGCATTTGGAAAATAAATCTGTGATGCCGACAGAGGTGGACCATAAATTTGTTTGGCATAGTGCTAGTGAAGCTCCAAAACTTTTAAAGCTAGAACATCAGGCTTGGGTGGTTCAGCGGTTTTTAGAGATACATAAGACTAAAAAGTGAGCTAGAAATATGTGAGGACATCTAATGGAACTGAGACTGTATAATCTAAAAATCCCTGAAAGTATTGAGCAGCAACTGATTCAACATGTAGGTTCCAATTACCGAGTAAGTCGCTTTCATCATGCAATCGCAGGTGAAGACCGGCAATATGATGTGTATCAAATCAAGTCAGATATTGGAACCTTGATCTTAAAACGAACTGAGGATCATGATGAAATCAAGGCCTATGAGGTGCTGAAAAAGATTGCTACTGGCCATGAGCCACAGGTTTATTTTGTGGAATCAGGTGAGAAAGAATCTTGGATCGCTATGGAAGAAATAATAAATGGACATGGGGATTTTGAACTGGCAGATGTTAAAAGTCTTGTTATGGGTCTTGCTGAAATCCACGGGGGCTTTGTGGCTCTCAAGGAGGATTTCTCGGAACTAAGAAGATGGAAACCCTATGCAACCGATGTTTTATGCGGTGCTGATATTCAGCAGGAACAAGTGGATACCATTACCAAATCACAAGAAAGACTTAAAAACGGATTTCAAACCTTAATTCATGGGGATATGATTCCGCTAAATGCACTGAGAACCGAAAACTCCGTCAGAATTCTAGATTGGGACACGGGTATGATTGGGCCTTATATTCTTGACCTGGGGCGGTTGCTAGGGGATTTTAATGTTGATATACCTTGGGTGAATCCCACTTGGGAGTCTGATGTTTTGCAGGCATACCATTTTAACCTTAGCCAAAAGGGGTTTCACATTGCCTATGAGGAACTGTATTTGGACTTCTTGTGCGCAAAACTCCATAATTATCTGGGGATTGTGTTGTCTCATCTTCGTAATGGATTGGAAAAGAAGGATTGGTATGATTTGAATTTAAGGGAAATGAAGAAAGTGATCGAAAGTATAGAGGCGCAATATGACTAAATACATCGCATTACTGAGAGGGATTAACGTTGGGGGCAAGAATAAGGTGAACATGTCCGAACTGAAGTCGGCGTTTGTGGGCTTTGGATTTTCTCATGTTAGCACCTATATCAATAGCGGGAATGTCCTCTTTTCAAGTGCCGAAGAAGATGTACTGAAGCTCAAGGGGGACTGTGAAGGGATTATTCGCGAACATTTTGAGCTTGATATTTTGGTAGCTGTGGTTTCGGTTGAGGAATTGAAAAAGGCTCTTGAACATGCACCGGAGTGGTGGGATCAAGACCCTGATTCTAAGCATAATGCCATTTTTGTGATGGCGCCTACAACTGTAGAGGCGGTTTTTGTAGCGGTGGGTGAGATAAAGCCAGAATATGAGCGGGTTGGGTTTTATGGCAATGTGATATTTTGGTCTGCTCCCGTCGATACTTTTTCTAAAACCAGATGGTCCAAGGTGGTGGGGTCCAAAATTTACGGGCAGATTACCATTAGGAATGGGAATACGGTGAAGAAGCTTTCTGGAGGAATAGATTAGTGGAAGAAGTGAAAGAAATCCTTGAACAAAATAAAAAATCCTGGGACACCATCGCCGACGATTGGTTTGGCACAACATCACTTCCTGTGTACGGCAAGAAAACCCCACTGGAAAGTGAACTCAATTTATTTGGAGATTTAGTGGGAAAGACAGTATTAGATATTGGGTGTGGCAGTGGTCACTCCCTACGTTACATAGCATCCAAGGGGGCTGGTGAACTTTGGGGCCTAGATCTTTCAGATAAACAGCTGAAGAACGCTGAGGGGTTCTTGAAATCTGAAGGGGTTGAAGCAAAGCTCTTTCAATCGCCAATGGAAGAGAATCCGGGGTTGCCCCTAGGGTACTTTGATGTGGCTTACTCTATTTATGCCCTGGGTTGGACTCAAGATTTAGATAAAACTCTTTCTTTAGTTTCCAGTTACTTGAAACCCGGTGGAACATTTATCTTTAGCTGGGACCATCCGCTGATGAAATGCGTTTCAGAGCAAGAGGGCGCATTGGATTTTGAGGGGTCTTATCATGAAGAAGATACCTTTGCTTTCACTAAGGGCAACCAGCCCCTAACCCTCATTAATAGGAGAATGTCCACATACATCAATACGCTTGCAAGGCATGGTCTTGTTGTGGAGCAGTTGATGGAAGATGTTTACTCCAGTGAGACCAGTGAGGAACTAGCTTTTTCTTCAGCTTATTACAGCCAGATAAAGGCAGATAAAATTCCCTTATCATTTGTGATTAAAGCCCGCAAACAAGAAGAGCCCCAGCGAAATAAGATTCAAGCCACTATGTTCAACATGTGTATGATTTGCAATGAAGCCACCGGTGAAGTACTCATTCAAGAGAAAGTGAATTCTGATTGGAGTGGCCTTACTTTTCCCGGTGGGAAAATTGAAGCAGGGGAAGGGTTTATAGCTTCAACCATTCGGGAGGTACATGAGGAAACGGGTTTAACCGTTAAAAACCTAAAACCCTGCGGCACCATCAATTGGGAAAATAGCGAATCAGGTGAGCGATGGTTGATATTCTTATACAAAACCAGTGATTATTCTGGTGATTTACTTCATGAAACACAAGAAGGTAAGGTGTTCTGGTCGACCCTTGATGGGATTGATCCTAAACGCCTTGCCCCCAATATGGAAACCTATCTTCAACTTTTTACCCGCGATGATGTAAATGAAGCCTATGCCACTTGGGATAGTAGTTCTCAAAGTACTTTTACACTGATCTAAGTGACTCTTTCTGTCGCAGTGAACCTAACTAACTATTTGGAGGAACCCATGACCCTAAACGCCTACTTACAAAATTTCAAAAATCGCATCAATGATCCCGACATCCTTATGCTTTACAAGCTCAAATGGGCGCAAATTGAAAATCATATTGAGGCTAAAGGCTTAAAAATTATAGACTTTGGCAGTGGTTTTGGCACCACGGCAAATTATTTTGCAAAGAATAATGATGTGACGGCAATTGAACCAAATGACAGCATGATTCAGCACCGTGAATGTGAAAATGACTATCACCAGATAAATGGCCGTTACGAGAACCTACTAGACTTTTCCGAGGGTACATTTGACATGATTATTTGCCACAATGTGCTAGAATTTGCCCCTGAACGGGCCGAGATTGTGAAAGAATTTAATCGTATTCTGAAACCAGGCGGGGTTGTCTCCATTGTTAAAAACAACAACGACGGACGCATTATTTCAAAGGCTGTTGCCAACGACATTGCAGGCGCTCTGAAATTGCTTGAGGGCGGACATATCGCCAATACTTTTGGAACTGTTGAAATCTATGGGCCACAAGAATTAGAAGCTTGGGGCAAAACACTTAAAATTGAAAAACGCTTGAGCTTGCAAACTTTTTACGGTTTGCAAGGGGATCATAGTCAAAAGCACGATACGCAGTCAAACTGGATGAATGACATGTTTGAGCTGGAAATGAAAGTATGCGACTTAGAGCCTTATAAGAACTTGTCTCTATTTAACCATGTGCTACTTAGAAAAATATAACATAACAGAACCATTAATATAAACGCAGAATAGGACGGCATCCATGAATGAAATTATAAAGCTAACACTAAAGAATCTCGAAGAGATTTGTACCTTCGACCAAGTCTGTTTTCCTCTTGAGTACAATTCGAAAGAAACCTGGATCGAACTAATAGAAGACCCAGGAACCCTTGTGTTTTCCATCAAGGATAGCGGTAACATCGCCGCCCTAATTTCCATTTACAATTGGAAGGGGCAAGACGACTATATCAAAATCATGACAATTGCCACCCATCCAGACCAAAGAGGCAAGGGCCACGCCCATAGGCTGATGCAGTATATTATTGATGAAATGCTAAAAGAAGATATGCGAAAATTCAGAGCAGAGACCCGGGAATCCAACTTTAAAATGCAAAAGGTATTTGAGGATTTTGGTTATAAAATTATTGATAAGGTAGAGGCTTGCTATGAAAATCCATCTGAAGCTGGGTTTAAGTATGCTTTTGACCTTTAAGTTATAAAAGTGTCTCGGCATGATTACCATCAAATTGGCTATCAGCCGTATAAGCACTTGGAGGATATGAAATGAAAACTGCTAAAGTTATTATCAAAGTTATGACAGTAGACCAAGTGACAGAGGCGGTAGCCCTTGCATGGCAGGTTTATCAAGATGAAACAAAGCGCACTACGCCCCCCCTTTATTCAGAAGAAGAGATGGCAAAGGGTTTTTTAGGCATTGCCAAGGACGAGTCGGATTTTTTGGTGGGCTACTACGAGGCCGAGCAACTCCTGGGTGTCATGGGATTAACCATTGAGCACGAAAATAAGTACTGCGCAATCAAGGGGCCCTATATTGAAAACGCCGATAGATACATGGAGATAGCTGGGGCCTTTATGACCTTTGTAGATGAACAATGCAAGGGCTACAAGTGCCATGGAGGCACTACAAAACCAAATGCCAATTCCCAGAAATTCTTTGAATCTAGGGGTTTTGTTTGTACAGAAGACACAATCCAAACCCGGATCTATCCCAATACCTTAAAAGAGGTGACCGGACCCTATACCGTAGAAACCTTGACCGTAGAGAATTATGATTTATATCGCGCCTTTCATACCCACTACTTCTCTGATTACTATTGGACCGCAGATAAAATTTACTCAGTCATGGACAAATGGAATGTCTCTATTGTGAAAATGGATGGAGAAATTGTTGGCAACACCTTTACAATGAAACAGTCTCCAACTGGCGGTGAAGTCTATGGGGCCATGGTCCTTCCCCAGTATGAGGGCACAAATATGCTGGCCCAGCTTTACTACACAAGTACCTCAGCTATCTTTGCCAGAGGGGTTAAGGAAATCGTCAACTTTATACCAGAAGGTTATCAGCTAGAAGCTGCAAAGCGTGTAGGCTATGAAGTCTACGATACCTATATGTGTTATGAGCATAAGTCCCTATAAGGCATAAGCCTTCTATGAAGTAAATTTACAATAAGCATATGGTAGGCCTGTGCTCAACTATGGACTTTTGACGCCCTAACCATCATATAGAAAAGGACCTAAATATGAACCCTATCATTAGACTTACTCTGAGGGATCGTGAGCGCATTAGCGCCCTCAACCAGATTTGCTTCCCCCTAGAACACAATAAGCAAGAAACCTGGGTAGACTTATTAGATGATGAAAGAACCCATGTGTTTGCCATTGAAGAAGACCTTAAGCTAGTAGCCCTTATTGCCATCTACAATTGGAAGGGGGAGAATGATTACATTAAAATCATGAGCATAGGCACCCATCCGGATTACAGGGGCCTGGGTCACGGTCATAGGCTTATGCAACATATTATCGATGAAATGCTAAAAGACGATATGCGAAAATTCAGGGCTGAAACCCGAGAAACTAACTTTAAAATGCAGAGGGTCTTTGAGGATTTTGGCTATAAAATTATTGATAAAGTTGACGCATACTATGATAATCCTACAGAACTAGCCTTCAAATATGGGCTGGACCTGTAATGTGAAATAGGCAAAATTAAGGAGCATACAAAATGAAAACAGCTAAAGGAATTATAAAAGTAATGACAGAGGACCAAGTTACAGAGGCTGCGGCCTTTGCTTGGTCGGTTTATCAGGATGAAACGAAGCGGACTACGCCACCATATAGATCATGGGAAGACGTGTCTAAAAGTTTTTCTACATTTACTGGCCGTGATTCGGAGTACTTATTGGGTTACTATTAAGACAATCAGTTACGAGGGGTGATGACAGTAACTATTGAGCTTGAAAATAAGTATTGCAATATTTATGGGCCCTACATCGAAAAAGCTGAGAACTATGCTGAAATATCCGAATCGTTAATGGACTTCGTTTACATATATGATAAAGGCTGTCGTTGTTACATTGGCACCACAAAGCCAAATGTCAATTCACAACGTTATTTTGAGGCAAAAGGCTTCATCTGTACTGATGACACAGTGCAAACGCGATTGTATCCATGTGATATAAAAGAAGTGGTAGGTCCTTACCATGTGGTAACCCTATCAGAAGACGATTACGACTTATACCGCTTATTCCATACGAAGTACTTCTCAGATTACGCTTGGACTGCTGAGAGAATTTATAAAGCCATGGAACGATGGGATGTATCCATTGTGAAAATAGATGGTGAAATCGTAGCCAATACTTTTACATGTGGCGGTGAGGTTTTTGGTGGCATGGTGCTTCCCCAGTATGAAAACACAGAATTGATGGCACAACTTTATTATGAGAATTCGGCAGCGCATTTTAAAAGAGGCTTTAAAGAAATTGTTTGGTTTATGCCAGAGGGCTATCAGCTAGAAGATGCAAAGCGTGTAGGCTATGAAGCCTATGACACCTATCTTTGCTATGAGCATAATTCGTTTTAAATACAAAGGAGCTATGAATGCATCTTAATCTCACCATCGAACCCTCTCAAAACCAGATGTTCGGCAAACTCTGGTTAAACCGCAGCGAAATTGAAACTCTGAGCTTCATGCTCAATCGCGACTTTACTATTCACAAAATTGTTATGGACCATGCCGACCAATCTGATAAAATCCCAAAAGAAGAGATTTGCCTTCATGATTGTTTCGATTATCGCTTGAACCAATTTACGCTTATGCAGGAATTTGAAAGCCTAGAAATTCATTTTTCTGGCACGCTGACTGGTGAAACGGGCAGTTGCCCCTATGTTAAAGAACAAATTAGCGAGGCATTTACATTAATTCGTTTTGAAACCTACTGCTATCCTCTTTTTATTCCCCAAGGGGAAAGAGGGGTAAATAGGTATCTTCGCGGTAGTGACAACCAGGATCACATTGCTGTTGACGTCCCGAGGGATTACGTATTGGTATCAGGTGAGGTCCTTGTTGGGGTCGAACAAATAGGTGAAGGACTAGAGGAACGCAAATTATATAGCTATAAAGGTAACTCAAGAGACTTTAGCGCTGCACTTGCAAGGTATAAAACTCTGGAAACGTCAGGTGGTCGCTATTTTATTTTGGGTAAAGAAATTGATCTTAATTTTGTGGAAAACACTTTAAGAGATGCTAATTTATTTATGCAGGAAAACTTTGGGACCCGCGAGATTCATTCTGATGCACAGTACTGTGTTATTCCAAGTGGTTTTGGTTCGTTCGCGGTAAACAAAACGGTCTTTATACAAGAAGATACGCTTTCAAATAAAGAAGATATAGCAGGGATGATTCACGAGTTTATTCACCTAGGTTGGAATGCCAAAGTTGAATTATTCGACCAGCGGTCACGATTTTTTGATGAAGGATTTACCAATTACTTCGTACTGAGGGTTGTCGAAGACTTGTGGGGTGAAGCTCAGCGCAATGCTGAAATTAAACGTTATGAGCGATCCTTTAATCGCTATCTTGAAAAAATGGACGGGATTCCTTCGGTCACAGAGTTCTCTAAACTTGAATGTGGGGGCCTAAGCTATAGTATAGGGGCACTAATTCTTTGGGAGCTAGAAACATTACTGGGACGATACCTGTTTGATGCTTTAACACGTCAATTTTTAAGTGATTACCAACATAAAGAAACCACTTTTGTAGACTTTTGCAGAGCCTATAACCCGCAGAATTCTGAAGAAATAGAGGATTTTTATAGAAACTGGATTTATAGTGCTAAGGGCTATGAGAAGTATTTAAAGTAGTCTTAGGGTGTTTAAAACAGAGTCAGGAGTGTCTAAATGTCAAATTACAAGATTATATGCATTGATATGTTTGAAACATTGGTTTCCATCTCTGAAAGGTCACATGTTATTTGGAAGCGCATCTTGGAAGACGACTATACCGAGGACCTTCGCATAAAGTACTCAAGACTAACAAGTGCGAACATCGTGAATGCTTTCCATGAAGTCCACAGTATTTCCAATGACTTTAAGACTCTAAGAAGCATCTTTACAGAAGCCTTTCAAACCATGTTCTTAGAAGAAAAGCTAAACCGAAATCCAGTAGTAGCAGCCCAGATATTTATTGAGGAACACAATAATGCGAATTGGTATGGGGATAGCTTGGCTTTTATCAATAAAATGAAAAACCATTACAAACTCTGTATCGTCACCGATGCCGACAGGGATATGATACAAAGGCCCTTAAGCCAAGTGGTAATTGATAAAGTCGTTATTTCAGAAGACGTGCAAAGTTATAAGAGAAACCCAAGTGGTCAAATGTTCAAAGAAGTACTGGCATATTTTCAGTGCGAACCCCATGAAGTCCTTCATATCGGCGATTCATCCTCGGATATGTATGGGGCCGATGCTCACAAAATACATACCTGTTGGATCAACCGACACAAGTACAAAAAGCCTTTTAACATTGTACCCAATTATGAGATTGAGACCTTAGCACAATTAGAGCAAATCCTAACCCCCGACTCAACTACCAGGTGAATTCTCTCACCACCACCGTTATTGTAACAAGTCTTGTGACCTTGTAAGATTGAAGCGTAAACACAACAATCTACTTGGAGGGTATATGAAGCAAATAAAACTCAATGTGGCTAAACTCAGAAAGCGGGACGGCCTTACCCAGCAACAACTAGCAGACGCCCTATGTGTTAGTTTCCAAACCATTAGCAAATGGGAGACCGGAATTTCTCTCCCTGATATCGCCATGTTACCCAGTATCGCAAATCAATTTCAGGTTAGTGTCGATGAGATTCTCGGATTGAAACCCTTAGAATCAGATGCCTACCAGGTTAGGGGAACCAATCAGAGTAGTTATTGGAACGAAAAACTGGACTATTTGCTGGAGTCGCGGGCGCTAATGTGGAATGATGATTATCTACATTTTCTCATTCACCAAGTTTGGAAAATTACTCAGCCTGTAAATATTGTGGATTTTGGTTGTGGTTATGGCTATCTAGGGTTGAAATTGATGCCCCTAATGCCAATTGGAAGCACCTATACGGGCATCGATAGCAACGAGGAACTGATAGGGGAAGCAAAGAACTTTTTCGAGCAATTCCCATTTCAATCAACTTTTATCCTGTGTGATGTGAATAGCTACACCAGTAGTGTTAAATACGATATTGCAATCTGCCAAGCCTTTTTAAGGCACATGCCCAACCCACTTCATGCACTGAATCAAATGTTGGATTCAGTGCATGAAGTGGGTTGGGCATGTGCATAGAGGTGAACCGGGGGATTGAGCATAGTGGACTAGCCATTAGGGGTTTCGATTGTCACGAATTTGAACAAACCCCCTCTTTTCAAAAGATATGGCGAAATGAACTTGAGAATGAAGGACGAGATTATAAGATGGGGATGAAAGTTCCATTTTTAATGAAATCCCTGGGCCTTAAAAACATCCAATCCAGGCTGAATGATAAAGTCAACTATATCGATCCAGACAATAACCCATCATACAACACCCACTTAAGGGCTTTTTTAAAGACTGCGGGTTTGGAAAAGCCAATGTTAAATCAAGATAAAGAAAAACTAGCCACGTTATTGATGAATAGGGGCCTTAGTCGAGCAGAGGCCCTTGCCTTTATAGAAGCCGATGAAAAAAGATGTGCCTTTATCCATAGTGACAACTTTCAAGCTGAAATTGTTCATACCTTCGGTTTGTTAATTACATTTGGATGGCGATAAGCTTGTCGTTAATGTCAGTATAAATCGTGAACACCTAGGGTGTGTAAGTATCAATGAGACAGAATACTTGAGGTGTCTATGTTTGTTATTAAATATGCCGAAGAAGCGAACATTAGCTCTTGGATGACCTTGGTACGTGAGGTCAGTTGGAATTTTCCAGGCTTAGAGACAGAAGAGAAGATTGAAGAATATGAGCAAACATTACTTAAGAATATTAAGCGCAAAAGTGCAATTTGCGCACTCCTTGATCAGAAAGTGGTGGGCATATTATTATTTTCTACTAAGCAAAATATGTTATGTTGCATGGCCGTGCATCCCTCATATCGTAAAAAGGGAATTTCAAAACAAATGATTCAAGAGATGCTTCTTCAACTTGACCCTGCTATAGATATTGTGCTTTCCACTTTTAGGGAAGAGGATGAAAAGGGCATAGCCCCAAGGGCCTTATACAAAAGTCTAGGCTTTGTAGAAGATGCTCTAATTGAGGAGTTTGGGTATCCACACCAAAGGTTTATTCTGCCGCCCAAAAAACAACCCAATATCAAGTAAAACTGGAGGTGCAACATGGTCCAAGTTCTTAAAACAGAAGATGCACACCTTTTGGCAATTCTTAATCATGACGTTCAAGAGCTCCATCACCACATCGAGCCATTAATCTTTAAGCCTCATTCAATAGAGGCTATGGAACAGCTTTTTATTGGCATGCTAGAAAATGAAAGCATGAGTGCCTATGTTGTGTATGTTGATTCTGAACCTGCGGGATACGTGATTCTCAACATCAGAAAATATCCTGAAACACCCTTTAGATACGCCTACACAGCAATTGAGATAGACCAGATTTGTGTAGATTCTAAGTTTAAAGGTCAAGGACTAGGAAAGTGTTTGGTCGATTTTGCAAAGACTTTTGCCAATGAAAAGGGCATCCACCGCATAGAAATGAACTTCTGGATGCAAAATGAAAACTCGGGACAGTTCTTCACCAGTCAGGGGTTCAAGCCATTCAATGATAGAATGGCATTTACCTGCGATGAAAATAATTAAGAGGACCAAAATTTGAAAACACTAATATTCAACGGGTCACCCAGGCGGGGTGGTGATACAGACGCATTGGTAACACAGGTCTTGAATGATTTAGAAGGGGAGCACAAAGTTGTGTATGCCTATGATAACAATATTCAACCCTGTATTGATTGCCGTTATTGTTGGGAAAACCAAGGGTGTGCCATTCAAGATGGCATGCAAGAAGTTTACGACTATATTTTGGAATGTGATAATATTCTAATTGCTTCACCACTCTATTTTTCAGAGCTATCAGGACCTCTCTTGGCAGTCGCGAGCCGACTTCAAATGTTTTTTTGTGCGAGACATTTTAGAAAGACCAACTTGATTCAAAAAACAAAAAAAGGCGGAGTCATTATCGTTGGTGGCGGCGATGGGAGTATGGATAAGGGGTATAGTACAGCTTCTGTGCTGCTGCGACATATGAATTGCATAACTATTGGGCCCTGTGTATCGAGCCATAACACGAATATTCAAGTGGCAAAGGACGATGAAAAGGCCATTAGTGGCTGTGGTGCTTTGGCCGGATTTTTTAATGGTGTTAGTTAGAATGGGGTAAACTTTTGAATGGAGTAGATTATGACAAAAAATAAATGGTCCCTAAATATAGAGACCAAAAGATTGAAATTACGTCCCTTAAATAATGGGGATGCAGACTTTGTATTTGCCCATTTCAGCAACGAGGATGTCTGCAGATACCTCTTTGATGAGGAACCACTTGGGCAACCAGAAGAAGCCCTAGACCTTATAGGATTTTATCATGATTTTGAATCTAAGGACAATTGTCGCTGGGCCCTCGAACACAAGGAAAGCGGTAAAGTGATTGGCACCTGCGGATTTCATATTTTGGATAGGAAAAACAATATCATTGAGATGGGCTATGATTTAAACAAGGCCTATTGGGGTCAGGGTTATATGCAAGAAGCCTTGGAAGCCTCTATTGAACAGGCATTCAACAGCATGTCTATCAATAGAATCCAAGCATTCGTTTATACAGGTAATCCAGGGTCTTGCAGGCTTCTTGAAAAGCTGCACTTTCAACAAGAAGGTATTATTCGGGAAAAGCATTTGTTTAGGGGCGAGTATTATGATCACTACTGTTATTCGTTACTCAGCAGAGATTGGAATAAATAAAGAGGTGTATTATGGCTTATAGCAGCTGGTTTGGCGACACAAGCCACTCAAAAATAGTATTTATATCTGATGATGGACAGCAGGAGGTAGCGAGCCACCTGTTGGAGAATCTTCAGTGCAAGGAAGGCACCATTCACAATATTGAAGCATTGGGTTTTGACTGGAATGTGCTTGAGAGCCTAAAGGAAAAGGATTATGTGATCGTCGCCCTATCCTACAAAACCTTTATTCTAATGGGATACAATCAGTGTTTCCCAACCTTTAGAAAACCAAAAGAGTTGAGATGCAATTATGTATTTGTACGTTTGGATATTTCTTTAGAGTCCTTATCTCAGGGCTTAAGAACCAATGCTCAGAAGGTTCAAGAAAGAATTGATTCCTTTTGCATAAAGCCTGGGGCGAAAGATGAAGGTCCGTGGGATGGTTCTAAGGTCAGGGTTACAGCACCAGGCGGAACAGACATATCATTTTCTGTGAATCGATTTAAACATTTTAATCATTTCATCACGCCTCAAGCCCCAGCGGCATTTTTACCCCCCTCTGAAATTTACGGTGGTATTTTGCTAGGTTCTGCCAATGGGCAACTCGTAGTGGACTTGACCATCGGTCAGCTCTATAAAGATGCCGACCTTCTGGAGACATTTGGACTAGTTGATCATCCTGTGACTTTAACTGTTGTAGAGAGCAGTATTGTAGCCATTGAAGGTAATGCTCTACTTAAAGAACACTTGATGAAGCTGGAGCTAGAGGCTTTGAAAGTGGTTGAACTGGGCATAGGTCTAGCTCAAATGACGGCAACTGGGAATATTGGAATTGACGAAAGTCTAGAGGGTACCTGTCATTTTGGCATTGGTGATGGTTTATTCTATGGAATAGATAACCCAGCATCGATTCACTTGGATGTGGTGATTAAGGAGCCTTTTATTGAGGCGATAATAGAAGAATAAGGGGTGTCAATAAATGAACATTGTATGTATTGGAGATAGTCTAACATATGGTTATGGAGTGGCGTCAAATATGGGCTGGGTAAGTATTCTAGGACATGACGAGGGGCATACCCTAGTGAATAAGGGCATACCGGGAAATACCACAGATGAAATGGTGCAACGGTTTTATGACGATGTGATCGTTCATGCACCTAAATACGCTATGATTTTAGGTGGTACCAATAATTTGTTTCTTAAAAAGACAAATCATGAAATTATTCTAAATCTTTCTAAAATGATAGCTATTTCGAAGTCTGAGGGGGTTACCCCTATATTACTAACACCCATGGCTGTCAATCAGGATATCGTCAAAAAAACCTGGTTCCAAGACATAGACTACAGTGAAATGAACGTGCGCCTTTCTTCTTTGAGATGTGAAATACTACAGCTTTGTTGCTCAGAAAATATAGTGTGCATAGATCTTAACCTACTCGTGGGAGATTTGACCTCACACTATCTGGATGATGGTATTCATATTGACTCACTGGCTCATGAGAAAATTGCAAAAGTGCTTGCCTCATCTTTATTGGATAAGTTAATTTCCTAAGATAAAGTAAAAGTAAGGAGGGGGAATCCTGTGAAATCAAAATCGATCTATTTGGCCATATGTGGATTCTGTTTTGTGCTATGTATTCTCATTGTTCTAGTGATGGCTAAAACCCCTGCTATAAGAGGATTTGTTGGGGATATCATCATTATCCCACTGATTTATTGCGGTATTAAGGCCTTTAGACAGGTTAAACCACTTAAGTTGAGCATGATTGTGTTGCTTATCTCATATGTAGTTGAATGTTTGCAGTACTTCAATATCGTTGAAGTGCTTGGTCTAGGCCACAGTCAAATTGCGCGGATCGTGATTGGCACCACCTTTGATTGGCGGGATTTAGCAGCCTATACTTTGGGTGCCATATTGATTTACCTATTGGATTCAAGGGTGATAGCCCTATCTGTTGTAGACAGGAATATAAAATGGAATAGGAAGTAAATTACATGAAACTTATTGAAATCAATGAATCTAATTGGCTTGAAGTAGCGGGTTTGAAGGTGAGCGATGATCAAAAAGGCTTTGTGGCGCCAGCTGTGGGAATTTTAGCACGGGCTTATGCCATGAGAAAGGATCGTGCAGAAGCACTTGCTGTTGAAGCCAAGGGCCAAATTGTTGGCATTGCATTAATTCGGGATATGTACGAGGAACCTGCATGTTATGACCTACAACAGTTTTTTATTGATGAATACTTTCAAAACAAAGGTTATGGTCAAGAGGCTATGATGCTGATCCTTGAGAAATTGAAAGCGGAGCGACGATTTGATAACGTAGAAGTTTGTGTCAAAAACCAGGATGAATGTGCAATTTATATATATAAAAAGCTGGGTTTTGTGGATACAGGTTATGTTTCAGAAGACGCCCCAGATAGCTGTAATTTAAGGTATTGCTTTTAATTATTAATGATAAAGCAATTAGAGGGGGCACCTTCGTTTACTAAGGGGCTTTATAGGCCTTAGTAATTCGAGGGAGCCCCCATTTTTAATGGAAGAATCTATTCTTTGATAGTTGGCATGTAGAGGTCCATGCCAGAGCTGTGTTCAAATTCTGCGTTAAAGCTGAGATGTTCCTCCATCCATTGGTGGGTGCCTAAGTTGTAAGCACTTTCCTTTAACCAAGCATTTAATCGCTTCCATGCTGCAATAATTTCTTTACCATCACCACCGGGTACTAATTCCTTTATGCCACAAACTGCATATAATCCCCCGGTGGTCGTTTTAAAGGTCACATTACATGCAGCTGCCAGAGCAGGCAGGCCTCATCTTTCTCAAGGGAGGGGGGCAAAGTGACCCACACTTCATATCCATAAGCTGTATCTTCTTGGGATTGGGGGCTTGGATTATCAAAGCCAAAGACTCTTAGACCGTGTGTTTCAATATTTAGGGCTTGCTTTTTTAGCCAATTGACCATACCCTCGAAGGCTCCGTCTTCTGGGTTTGTACCAAAGTATCTCAAGCTGGCAACCTCAAAGGGGGTCAGGGTTTTAACGATTTTGATGTCGGGGTATTTTTCTAGGAACTGTGGGCTTTGTGGTTCTGTATGTTTTGTCATGATATTCATCCTCTCAAATTTAAATGGATATTTAGTGGTGTTGTTTCGTAGAACACTTGGGGTTGCACCCACAAGGCGTTTGCAGGCCCTTGTAAAGGCCTCGTGGCTGGAAAATCCGTAGGTGATGGCCACAGACAGGATGCTGTCAGCACTATTTCTAAGGCGCTCTATGGCATCATTGATCTGGCGCTTTCTGACATAGTGCTTAATGGTATGCCCAGTTAGTGCGAAAAAAAGACGATAAAAGTTGGCCGTAGACATCCAGGCCTTTGTGGCAATGGTGTCGATGGTGAGAGTCTGTTCAAAATCAGCCTCTAAATGCTCTTCAATATAATCTATTGCTTGTTGAATTCTGTCATAGTAAGTCATATAGAGCTCCTTTGCGCATCGGATATGTAAATCATACAGCAGCTTTAAGTGAGGCATTTGATTTTTTCTCTAATTATTTAAATCAACCTATCGCCAAAATGACATTTTCCATTAAAAAAGTGGTTGCCTCAATCAGACCTACTGTCTGTTTTGGAAAACCACTTTCTTTTTTGCAGGACTTAAAATTGTCAACTTTCAGCATCAGTTGGATGTCATGTAGGCCTTGGCGCCTACGAAGTCATCATTTTGTAATTTTTGAAGGCGCCAGCCATGTTCCACTATGCTATAATCGGTAATGTCATGACTCATATGTCAATTAAGTAAGCCAACAAGACTACCAAGGGACAGGAATCCGACTGTCATAGCGACAACAAATCCAAAGACCTTGGTGTAGCTTCCCATGCCCTCAGGATAGGGTTTATTGGGACGCAAAAACCAGTAGGGGTAATAGTCTATAAAATACCCGTAGACCATCCAAAAGGCTGTGTAGACAAGTGGGTAACTAATCCACATGATAGGTGATGTCGTGGTGTTATTTAGTGTGAACAGGGTTGCAAAAAACAGTAGTGGTGCGAAGGTATGGGTTAAGTGGTTACTGACCAATTTCAGACCTGTAGGTTTGTAGAACTTAGAAATCATAGTGTGGAATATAATGCCCGTCACCAGCATCCACAAAATTGATGCCTGAAGAAATTGCGATGCAATGGGTTGGGGCCATAGGAGATAGACCAGTGCCGCGATTCCAGCGATGAGATTAGATTGAATTGTAAAGTACTGTAAGAGCTGTGCTGGCTTATCATGGGTGATCATTTCGAGAATAACACCAACAATGGCGCAAATAGCAGCAAGAGCGGGTATAATGTACATAAGTTTATCCTTTCAAATAGAGGGTGTGATATTAGTGTACCATATTATTGTATTTAGAAAAACATCCCCTAGGGCATATACTAAAGGAGAACTACTTTGATTATTAAAGAACTAAGAGATGGAGCAATCGAGGTAGCAAAAATATTGGAATGGCGTTTTGTTGCAGAACAGGATGGTGAAATTTTGGCGCAGATTATTTATGGCGCCTTTGAAGATCAGCCCGAGGCCATTAATATTTATCGCTTTATGGTCAGTGAAACAGCCGAGCATAGGGACATTGTGGGCGCTAACTTACTTAAGGAAAGTATGGGACTGCTCCAACAAAAGGGCATTAACTTTAAAACATTGGAATTCCATCTGTATTCGGGCAAGAATGACGATTTTGCTCAATATGCCGCGATATTTAAGGCTGTTGGGTTCCAAATTACCCAGGAAAAGAAAAGTCTTGAGGTGCTTGCTTCTCAGTGCTCGCTTGGCCCGATTCGGACTACTTTTAAGACTCTAGAGGCGGTGGGTGAGGCTAAGTTTATTGATGCCATTCAACGTGTGACTGAGGGCACTTTAGACCGGGATGATCTTGCTTGCGTAGGGACCCATGGACCTTTAAAGGCAGCTATGGATTATTTTACCCTGCTTAAGGATATGGACTTTGATGAAAAATGGTGGCGTTTGGCTTATGGTGATCAAGAGGAGTTGATTGGCCTTGTGGTGCCTCAGAGGTTTAACGAGGAGGGTGGTGTGATTAACTACATTGGCGTGGTGCCTAGCCACCGAGGAAAAGGCTATGTCGGTGACCTTATTAGTGAAGCGTGCCGAATAATGCTAGATGCTGGCCTGCAAACCGTGGTGGCAGATATCGATCAACAAAATCAGCCCCTTGAGAAGGCACTTTTGCATCATGGTTTTAGGGAGACACGGGAACTTGCTATTTTAAAGTACTTTGTGAATAATAAGATACAAGAAGGTTATAATAAGGAGGCTGAGACCTATGCCCGTACTTTTTTTGATGAGTTAGATTATAAGCCCCTAGATAGGTACTTGTTTCAAGTATTTGTAGACCGGCTTCGAACAGGGGCTATGGTCTGTGATATGGGCTGTGGCCCAGGCCATGTTACCCGCTTTTTAAAGGATTTTGGCGTGGATGTCTTTGGCATGGATATTTCAGAGCAAATGCTTGCAGTTGCCCGAGAAAAAAGCCTGGATATTGAATTTGTGTACGGTGATATGCTGGATTTAAAACTGAAGAAAGCCAGTTTGGGTGGCGTTGTACTTTTCTATGCCATCGTTCATTTTACAATTGATGTCATCCAACAATTAGCAAATGAGCTTTGGGATATTCTAGAACCAGGTGGTCTGGTGTTTTTAGCATTTCATGCAGGTGATGAGGTGATGCATGTGGATTCCCTTTTAGATCATGAAGTGGACATGGATTATGTATTTCTAAATGCAGATTTAGTTGGCGCAGCTTTTCGGGATGCCGGTTTTGAGCTGATTGAATCCCTGGTCCGTCAGCCAGTTGCGGGACACGAATATCCAAGTAAGAGGGGGTACATCATTTGTGAGAAACGAGCTAAATAGTGGTGCGGATACCCATATAGTTTGTAATCGCCTACTGACAGAAGAAGAAATCCAACAGTTTTTGATGCGCAATTACAGTCTAGACCAGCCTCTCATTTGTACTTTTCTTCGTCGTAGTTTTAACGACCACTATTTGGTGCAATCTGGGCGGCAACGGTTTGTTGTTCGCATCTACATGAATGACAAATATTATATTAAAAGCCCAGCAGATTTCAATTTTGAACTTGAACTTCTGCAATATCTGGCTGCCATAGACTGTCCAGTGGCGTATCCACTGCGAAGTACTAAGGATGAAATGATTAGTAATTTTTATGATGGGACTACTAATCGATATTGCGTGCTTTTTTCGTATGCACAGGGGACGCAGATAGAGACTTCACTTTCTTTTGACTTATCAAAGCTATTTGGCGAAACGATTGCCAAATTTCATTTGGCTGTTGATGGTTTTTCCAGTGAGTTTTCCCGTTATCAGTTAGACCTTGATTATCTAATCATACAGCCGCTAGCACTCTTAAGTATGATTTGTGAAAAGTATAATCTCGCTAGTTTAGAGTTTTTTAAACCCTATGCGGATTATTTGTATAGAGCAATAGCTGTTCTAATCGCTGATTCTTCAAATGCTCAAAGTCCTATTTGGGGTATCATTCACGGTGATTTAAACCCATCAAACATTCATATAGATGATATAGAAGGTTTAACTCTCTTTGACTTTGATCATTGCGGATACGGTCTTAGAATTCACGATTTAGCAGTGGTTCACCTCTGTTTTGACAAGGCGACGTACACGGTTTTTTTGGAAGCCTACTGTGGGAGCCGATTGTTGACACAGCTGGAAAAAGACTTGATTCCCTTGTATGCTGAAACCCTAATGATCCGTAAATTTATGGATGTTCTGTGTATGATGCAAACAACTAAGAACAGTGATTTTGATGAGATGGCATACGTGATTGGGGCGGTTGACTATTTAAGGGATTTAAGTGGAGGCTGAAAATGGCAATCTGGAATCCATGGCGAGGGTGCCATAAAAAGAGCGATGGGTGCATGCACTGCTATATCCATCGTGGGGATGCGAGCAAGGGAATTGACACCAACTGTGTTGTAAAGACAGATGGGTTTTCGCGGATTATTGACTGTGATAAAAAGGGGAATTACGTTGTGAAGCCTGGGCAAACTGTGTATGTTTGCTTTGAAAGTGATTTTTTTGTTGAAGAGGCAGACCCGTGGCGTGAGGAAGCATGGCGGATGATGATGATCCGACAAGATTTGAGATTTTTCTTTATCACAAAGCGTATTGAGCGGTATTTAGTGGGGCTCCCTGAGCTTGATGCTGACCAGTTTGCAAATCAACTTGGTCATGTGAATGTCGCTATCAGTGTTGAGAATCAAGCAATGGCTTATGAACGCGTTCCTGCTCTGCGTCAATCCCCGTTTTTACATAGGACCATTATCTTGCAGCCCTTATTAGAACCAGTTGATTTGACCCTGTGGTTGGATGCTAAAATAGACCTGGTTGTGGTTGGGGGAGAGTCTGGACAAGAGGCAAGGCCTCTACATCGGGAATGGGTGCTGGCGGTTAGGCGTCAGTGTTTAGAGGCGCGGGTTGCTTTTGAATACAGGCAGGTGGGGACCTTCTACGTGGAGGGTGGTGCTACCGAGAAGGTCCAAACCCAACACTTGTGCAAACGAGCCCGAGAAGAGGATTTAGATTTGAGTTTTTGAAATAATCCGCTAGACAATGAGTGAAATAATTGGCACATCCTTACCTTTAACGGTGCTAACAATAACAGATTATAGAAGCGGCCTACGCATATGATTAGTAGGCCGCTTTTCTATTTAGCATTTTTCGTTAATTTGGCCTTTGTTGTGTTGGTTTTTCCCGTGCTGCCAAATGTTTGCTCTGAGTGCCCTTGATTTACGCCGACTTAATAATGTTAATGCAATTATGACAAAATATAACATGTGCATAACACCCTTCGTCATAGCAATCGCTATACTTTTACTAGACGTGTCAACAAGCACATGGAATTGTCCTTGCTTTTATAGCACACGATGGACTTTAGGGGGTTATGATGAAGCGATTCAATCAAAAATGGCTTAGCGCGGGTTTGGCGGCGTTAATACTCATTTCAAGTACCGGTAATGGTATCGGTAGCGGCTTGGTTTTTGCGGATACACTGGCGAATGAAGTTGTGACCAGTGCACTAGATTCAACTAATGGCATTTTTATTTCGGAATATATTGAAGGTGGCAGTTATAATAAGGCCATTGAGATTTATAACGGGACTGGGAGCGACTTGCAACTCACGGATTTTAAGCTCACCTTGCAAGCCAATACAAGCGCGAAAGGTGTTGTGCCAGCAGCTGTTTCGTTGGATTTAGGTACCTACACGATTGCAAAAAACGATGTTCTTGTTTTATCAAATTCCCAAGCCAATGCAGAGATTAAGGCTGCATCAGATGTTCAAGAACTAAAGGTAATTAACTTTAATGGGGATGATAGCATAACCTTAAGTTATAGAGACACACCGATTGATGTGGTTGGACAAGCCAATGTTGCTTTTGGTACAGATAAGACACTTGTGAGAAAATCAAGTGTAACAAGAGGCAGTCTCGCTTATGCAGAAGCTGAGTGGACATCGCTACCTAAAGATGACAGCACAAATCTTGGCAAGCATACGATAGATGGTCAAGGCACAGACCCTGTAGACCCTGTAGATCCATTAGATCCAGTAGACCCAGTGGATCCAGTAGATCCAGTCACCCCACCCCCCTCCGGCCCACCAGCAGATTACTACAAAACAGCTGAAGGTCTGACCGGAGCGGCACTTAAAGCGGCCCTAAACGATATCATAGACGGCCATAAGGCCCTTTCCTATGACGGCGCCTATGATGCTTTAGAAAAGACCGACGCCGATCCTAAAAATCCAGCCAATATCGTGGACTTTTATTCTGGTCGCGGCATCAGCGCCAGTAAACAATACGATAATGGAAATGGTTGGAATAGGGAGCATGTTTGGGCCAAGTCACATGGTGATTTTGGTACAGCAACAGGCCCGGGTACAGACCTCCACCAATTACGACCATCAGATGTATCGGTCAATAGTGATCGAGGCCATTTAGACTTTGACAACGGCGGTACACCCAATGCAGAAGCCCCAGGAAATAAAGCGGATAGCGATTCTTGGGAAGCCATGGATGATGTGAAAGGCGACGTTGCAAGAATTCTATTTTACATGGCAACCCGCTATGAAGGGGAACCAGATGATGGTTATGCCATCGACCTAGAGCTCTTAGACGAAGTCAACACAGTGGACAAGACCGCAACTAATGTAGGGTTCCACGGCAAATTGTCAACTATGCTCAAATGGCACGAGCAAGATCCTGTCAGTAACTTCGAACGGGTTCGGAATCAAATCATCTTTAAAGACTTCCAAAATAACCGCAATCCTTACATTGACCACCCAGAGTACGTGGCAAAAATTTGGGGTTCTGGTGGTGGCACACCTGTAGATCCAGTTGATCCAGTAGATCCAGTTAATCCAGGTGTCACTGTAACCACTTTGGCTGCTGCAAAACTGTTACCAAACACAACGGCAGTGGTTGTTGAAGGCTATGTTACAACTCTTCCAGGCGCTTTAGCATCAAAATCCTTCTACATGCAAGATGCTACTGGTGGAGTATTAGTCTTCACCGCTGACGATTACAAATTAACCCGGGGCATGCGCATTCGCGTAACTGGCAGCACTCAAGTGTTTAAGGGTAAATTCGAGGTTGAGAAAGTCACGAAAGTAGAAATCCTCGATAATGCATCTCAAGAACCCACTGCAAAAGTAGCTACACCAGCAGAAATCAACGAAGCCATAGAAGGCCAACTGGTAACCTTAAAAGACCTTGCAGTCAAATCGGTTGTCGCCTCTGGCACTTATGGTTCTGCCAACATCACATTGACTAAAGACAATGTAGATTTAGTGGTGTTTTTAGACAATAGAACAGGCAAACAATTCAAAGATGTTACTTTAAAACCAGGAGATATGGTTACTGTTACTGGCATCGTGGAAAACTTTCCAGAAACCGCTTACCAAATTGTCCTTCGCGACCTAGCAGAAGTGGTAGTTGGGGGCGCACCAGATACTGCAGCCCCAGTGATTACTCACACACCAGTGACTAAGGGCAACGTCAATCAAGACTTAGTGGTCAAAGCCACCATCGTCGATGACCGTGCCGTAGAAACTGCTACCCTCCATTACAAATCAAAAAAGGTGACACAACCAGAAGCCGTCTACACAGCCCTGGCTATGACACCCACCACAGTTGCTGGTGAATATCAAGCCACTATTCCAGCCAAAGATCTAGATGTAGCAGGGATGCTCTACTACATTACCGCCACCGACACAGCCAAAAATAACGGCCAAGTAGGGGAAGTTAAAGCCTTCGAAGTCACCATCGACGGCGCCGATATCCTTGGTCCAGTACTGACCATGGTCACCCCAGGCAACGATTCAGTCGTACCAGAAACTGAAAAACGTCCAGTGGTTGAAATTTCAGTAGTTGAACCTAGCGGTCTCGATGAATCCACCCTAGTGGTCAAAGTAGACAATGTCATGATTCAAAAGGGTCCAGCCCTTGAGGTGACAGCGACTAAGATAACCTACACACCACAAAGTGATCTAGCAAAAGGGAAACACACAGTTGAAATCACTGTAAAAGACAAATTGGGTAACCCAACAACTGCAACTTATGCCTTTACCATTGGCAAACCACAATTCAAGGCTTACTTTGGTCAACTCCATGCCCATACTTCATATTCTGATGGTACTGGCACACCAGATCAAGCCTATGCCCAAGCGAAAAATGAAGGTAAGGCAGATTTCTTTGCTATTACCGATCATTCAAACTCCTTTGACAATGCCAAGGCCAGCGAAAATATCAAGGCGGTTTCAGAGTCAACCAGCAATGAATGGAAGGGTCTAAATACCTCTGCGGACAAGTTCAATGAAAATGGTAACTTTGTTGCTATCGCAGGTTTTGAAATGACGTGGTCTGGTTCTACAGGTGGCTGGGGTCATATGAATACCTTTAACAGCCCATGGTTTGTTAGCCGCGACAATTCGGCTATGGACTTGAAAGCTTACTACGACAAAATTGCTCAACCAGACAATAAAAACACCATCAGTCAGCTGAACCACCCTGGTAAAACATTTGGTGACTTCAACGACTTTGGTTTCTATAAGCCTGAAGTGGATGCGGTGACCCACCTTATCGAAGTTGGTAATGGCGAAGGACCAGTACGTGGTGCTGGTTACTTTACAAGTTATGAATTATATACCCGTGCCCTGGATAAAGGCTGGCACCTTGCACCCTCTAATAACCAAGATAACCACAAGGGTAATTTTATTGTGTCAAATGATGCCAGAACAGTGGTTATGGCCACAGAACTATCCCGGGAAGGGATTTTCGACGGCATTCGCAACCTGAGAGTCTATGCTTCAGAAGATAAAAACATGGAAATCACTTACACCATCAATGGTCAAGTAATGGGATCAAAGCTTAAAGATGCGACAAAGTTGGACATTCAAGTGACAGCCGTGGATCCAGATCCAACGGACAAAGTGGCTACAATCCAATTGATTTCAACAGGTGGTCAAGTGGTTGCTTCTAAGACCTTTGAATCAGGCACTGCAAACTGGGATCTTACTCTTGATCCAAAAATGCCTTACTACTATGTACGTGTGGTCCAAGGAGATAAGGACATTGCTGTCACAGCACCAATTTGGACTGGAGACGTGGTTCCAGTGGGCATTGGTAGCGTGACTGCAACTGAAAACCCAACACTTGTAGGGTTTGACAATACCATAACAGCAGCCCTTTATAACAATGGCCAAACCCCATTGGTTACGCCAAAAGTAAACTTCTATGTCAACGAAATTTCAGAAGCCACAAAAATTGGTTCGGTAGACATTGCCACCATGGCACCAGGTAGTACTGCAACCGCTCAACTAAGCTGGAAAGCTTTAAAAGCAGGGAAGTACACTATCCTGGCCCAGACAGAATTGGCAGTGGGATCTACCACAAAGTCATTTACCAATTCAACACAAATTAATGTCTTGAATGCAGATGAAGCCCGTATCATCCTTATCGATGGTGGTCACAAGAATATGTATGTGACCGGGGACTACGCTAATAAAATCGCAGGCCTTAAGAAAATGGCAACCAACAAGTCCGTAATTCTTCGGGTCAACAACGATGCTTTAACAGCAGAGGACTTTAAAGGGATTTCAGCCCTCATTATTACAGACCCTGCCAGTGTTGACGAACCAAAATATGGCACACTAAAATCCGCGTACACAGATGCAGAAGTTAAGGCAATTGCCGACTTCTTAGCAGCTGGGGGCAATTTGATGATTACTGCCCAAAATGATGACAAAGATGCTCCAGGAGAATTCCAAAATGCAGCCCAGGGCAATAAGGTCCTAGAAGGCATTGATTCAAACCTTCGATTCAACGACGATCAAGTTCAAGATGACCTTAAAAACTACGGTTCTTTGTACCGATTGGAACTCACTCGTTTTACGGGTACAAAATTTAATATCTTTAACAATGCCATTCAAAATGTTTACAGGGTCTACCGGGCTTGCTCCATTATCTTAAAAGACGGTGGATCAGATCAACAAGTGGACTGGCTTGTAAAAGGTCACAGTTCAACAACTTCAGTAGATGTGGATAAGGCTGGCGATAACAAGCCGGTGATTGCTGGTGAAATTTCTGTACTGGCTGCTGAAAAACTGGCTAGTGGTGGCAAAGTTGTTGTAGGTGGGTCAACCCTATTTTCTGACTTTGAGATTGACGGCGACAATATGTATGCCAACACAGAAATCACTGAAAGCATTCTTAACTGGTTAGCACCTGAAAAAGAAGTACAACTAGTTACTATAGCTTCGCTCAAACTTGATGCAAACAATGATGGCGTCTTAGACCTTACAGGCAAGCGGTTTGCCATTGAAGGCTATGTCACTGCAGAATCTTCAGCCTACTCGAAAGCCATGAACCGAGGCAATGCCTTTTTCGATGTGGCTTATATTCAAGATGCAACTGGTGGTATCACAGTGTTTGGCGTTTCTACAGCAGCCCTGCCACTTGGCACAAAAGTTCGTGTAGAAGGTAATCTTGAGCAGTTCTATGGGGACGCAGAATTATCTTTGACAAACGAAACAAAGGATTTAAAAGTGTTAGACGCCCCAATTCAAATCATTCCAGCCCGACAACTGTCTACAAAAGAGAGTATGCTAGAAGCCAACGAAGGTTTGCTGGTTGCTGTTAATGGAACGGTTAAGAGCCTATCAAAAGGCGTTTTGATTGTAAATGATGGTTCAGGGGATGCAAGAATTTTAGTAGAGGGTTACATTGATGATGGCTCTGGAGATCCCACAAAACTAGGAAAATGGGATTCAAGTATTCAAGTGGGAAGCCAGATTAGTGCAGTGGGTCTAGCTTCGGAGGATACCGATGGACACCGCCTAAGAGTTAGAAATACTTCAGAGCTTACACTCCTTAAATCTCAAGAACTGGTACTTGGTCTTGTTTCAAACCATGTGAATTGGATTGAAGACAAGAACCAGCCCCTTGAAATGGTCTTTAATGTTTCAGGTGCAAAAGATGTCAATGAGGTTGAAATAAACTTCAGTTATGACCCAACCCTGATGACCTTGGCATCAATTGACTTTATTGGTCAAGGGGAAGTACTTCAGCACAGCGAGAACGTCAATGGTAAAGTTTTCCTATTAATTGGTTTAGCAAAGCCAATTAGCTATAATGAACTACAGGATCTACTGAAATTGACTTTTATACCTAAGGTTAAAACCGGTCAAAAGGCAGAGGTTAAAGTGCTTAAAGCAACTTATGTTGTTAATGGTACCGATAAAGTGCAGTCGGCTAAAATGCTTAACAGCAGTGTTGTCGTAACTCTGACAAGTTACAAGGCCCTTTATGACTTGAACGGTGACGGACTGATTAATGGTGTGGACATCTCGCGTATCATGAACGGATATAGAGCAAATAAGAATGATTCTGATTGGATGACGCCGATAGGAACTCTTAATGGTTTGACGAAGGCGCGGATGGATGTCAATTTTGATGGCGTTGTTGATATGACGGACTTCACCCTGATATTGACGCATTTTGAGAAGCACTAAGTTTTCAGATCTATTTAAGGAGACATCATGCCAAAGCAAAATAAAATAAGCAGTAACAATCTGTTTCAGAATAGAACTTGGTTTAGGCATGGTTTGGATCCCAGGTTGGGGCTTATTCTTGTTGTGTTGTGTGTTTTTTTCTCACAACCAACTTGGGCTCTTACCACAAAAGGGGCATCGGTTCAGGTGGCAGCAATAGCTGCTACCTCTTCCCTGTCGTTTTCAAAGACCCAATATGCCATGCCAGCAGATGCTAAAGAAGTAGATGTGACAATCGATCTCACTGTCGGTGCAGGGGAAAGTATCAGTAGCGCCGATCTATCACTGAAGCTTTCAAATAATGTAAGAATTATTCGGATCACTAATCAACTGGGAACTAAGGCTCAATTAGTTGGACCTCTTGAAAAGGAAGACATCCATCATTTTGGCTTCTTCAGTGGTGTAAACCAATTTCAAAATGAAGTAAAAGTTGCAACTGTGACTTTAGCCTATACTGGCAATCAACCTGGGTGGGTACAACTTGGTGAAGCATCCACTACTGCAATAGATACAAAAGAGGGGGCTATTAAGAAGTCAATGTCAACAGGTTGCATTTTCAACCTCACTCGCCAAGTAGTGGTGCCACCAGTAACCACAGTACCACCAGTAACCACAGTACCACCAGTAACCACAGTACCACCAGTTACGACAGTACCATCGGTAACGACAGTACCACCTGTAACGACAGTACCGCCAGTAACCACGGTACCGACTGTACCAGTTGTGCCACCAGTTACTACAGCACCAACTGTAGCACCAGTAACCACGGTGCCGCCAGTAGCCACGGTGATTGCCATCAATGATACACCGGTAGCACTGGGTAGTCTTGCAATCGGTTTTATCGATATCAATGACTCCTGGGCGCAATCGTATATTCGGGTGCTGGCATCATTTGGTATTGTCAATGGGCACACATCAAAAATCTTTTCGCCTAATACCAATATCATTCGCGGGGATTTTGTGAAGTTGCTCGTAGGTGTATTAGGTAAAAAGGAAGTCAGCTCAGTGGGTTTTTCCGATGTGAGGACGACTGATTACTATTACCAAGCCATACAAACTGCTTCAAGTCTTGGAATCGTTAAGGGTAATTTGGGACGGTTTAGTCCAAGAGCCACTATCTCAAGGCAGGATATGGCAGTTATGTTATTCAGAGCTTATAAGCTGGTTGGGTTGAACCTTGACAAGCGCGCTGACTTGAGCAGCTTTGCTGATCAAGGGCAAATTGACGGGTATGCCAGAGAGGCGATTTCAGCCTTAGTGGCTAACGGCACTCTTCAGGGCTTTGAAAACAACTTGCGTCCTAAAAATCCACTGACCCGTGCAGAGGCTACGAAGGTGATTTTTGACCTAAGAGCGCTTTTGACAACTAAATAAGCAATAGGCTTTTGTTCTGAAATCTTGTAGTTACAAGCATTGCAATTTAAACAGGTAGATTGGAATCTTGGCATGAACTGGGGAATATTCTCCAGCAAAAGAGCTGGGAAGTTGAAGCCATTGAAAGAAGAGATTTGGTTAAAAACCCTTTAAACAAGTGAAAAAGAAGACATTAGATGTCTTCTTTTTTTTATCCCGTTCAGATGTTAGATTTAAGCCTTCAACCATGGTTGACAATATAACAAATACCAGTTATTCTATACATAGATTCTCGATGCATAGATATTCGTTACATAGATACTCGCTACATATATTTTAGTGATATAGATGTTAGCCGTATGGAAGTTCCCTATATCGAGATTCAATTTTTAATAAGAGGTGTATAATGAAGCTCAGCAAAGAAATGGTTAAGGGGTCAACTGTTGTATTGGTGCTTAATTTAATTAAAAATAAACCCATGTATGGTTATGAAATGATTAAAAGTATGGAGATTAGCTCCGGGGGAGCTTTCCAGTGGAAAGAAGGTACCCTCTACCCAATTCTCCATGGCCTTGAAGTGGAAGGTATGCTAGAATCCTTTTGGGACGACAAAGAAAGCGGCCGTAAGCGCAAGTATTACCGTATAACAGATAAGGGTCTCAAGAATTTATCTCAAAAGCATCAGGAGTGGCTTGCCTTTTCAAATGCCATGGATATGGCATTGGGGGGCATGAAATGGATCGTGGAATAAAGGATAAAACACCAAGCTTTGAGCAGTTTTCAAAGGATGTGCTCTTTGAGGTGATGCACACTGGGGGGCATCAGGCCATTAAAGACGAACTGGAAGATCATTATCTTTGTCTTCTTGATGATTATCTTGAGAGTGGTAATAGTCCGGAAGTGTCACATGAAAAAGCAATAACTTCCCTTGGAAGCCCAAAAACAATTGGGAAAAGCTTCAATAATATTTGGTTTCCTGAGATGAGATACAATTTGCAATTGATCCTGTGTAACATACTAACCATTATTGTGGTTTTATTCATGTTTCTTTCTGAATCCTCTTATTTTCTCAAATTTAGTAGTTCGATGTTATTAATAGGATTGATGATTATGCCTCTTAGCCAAGGCACTTTAATCAAATACTTAAGTGCTTACGTTAAGAAACAGCCGTTGAGTTTTGTACGTGTTTATGCAAAACCCAAAAATAATGCACACAGTTTGAGTTATGTTGAACGACTGACTAATCGTGTCTTTATTGTTGGTGCATCAGCATATGGAGCACTTTATGTATCCTTGCCCATCATGGGATATTTTGAAGAAGGTTACTTTGACAAGAAAATCATGGTATTAACAATGTTCTCCTTGCTCTATGCTTATCAGTTTTTTCTGACTATGAAAATACAAAAGACACCCATTGTCATCATTGAAAAACGGGGTATTTGGGTACAGGGCAGAACGCTCCCTTATATCGGCTGGACTAAAGTAAAATCACTGGAATTTAATCAGAATTATAAAAAGGAATTTATCTGCACAATCATCACTACAAAAAATAAGAAGGTCCCATTTAACTGCTCGCCACTTGATAGAGTGGCACTTCAAAATGTTTTCGATTCTCGAATGGGGTTAATAAAAGCATAAGGATTCTACAGTTTTGGTTTTGTTCTCGCTATTAAATTGTCATTAGAAAGACTGGTCTCATCTTTTGATGCCAGTCTTTTTCCTATTCACAAACAAAATAATAGGTGCTCAATGGTAACTCTCTATAAAACTATTGACCGTTACGCAAAAATGGCTTATAGTTTAAGTTATCAAGTGTAACGCATCATCACCTGAATGACAGTTACGCTAATATTAGGGGGATACATATGACAATGAAACATCTATTAATCGGCCTGACAGTGAGTATCGCTTTCTTTACAGTGGCTTGTTCTAGCCCTAATGCAATGGAGAAGACGGAAATCGTTACTGAAGCAAGTGTTGCTGAACCCATTACCACAGCTGCTGTTGAAGAGTCGGTTACCGAAACTAAAACCCCTTATAAGATTGCCTGGGGCACACAAATAGGTTCGACCCTAGAGGATCTCTGTACGTCTATTGTCAGTGATGCTGCTGGCAATACAGTGATGGCTGGTTATACTCAAGGTGATTTAGGCGCAACAAGTCTGGGGTCATCGGATGCTTTTGTAGTGAAGTTTGATACCGAAGGCAAGCTTGTTTGGCAACTTCAAACAGGTACGGATAAAATGGATAAGGCTAAAAGTGTAGCCCTTGATAGTCAGGGGAATGCATATGTATTGGGTGTTACCAATGGCAATATGACTCTCCCTGTCCAAGAGGATGTTAAAGGAGCTATATTTTTACAAAAGATAGATACAGCAGGTAAAATTGTTTGGACAAAGCAGATTGGGGTTGATTGGAGCGAAGAAGCAGGTGATATCTTTATCGATGATAAGGATAGTATTTTGATTCTAGGTTCTACATTAGCTCAAGTTGGTAAAGTGGCTTTTGGAGGCAAAGATGCTTTTATCAGCCGTCTTGATACAGATGGTAAGATACAAGAGACTTACCAATTTGGTACGCCAGGTAGGGATATAGCTCAATCATTGACGGTGGATGTTGAGGGTAATATTTATGCCATCAGCGAAACCGATGGTGAGATGAATGGGGTTCAGTTGGGTGGCTCTGATGCTTTAGTGACTAAGCTTAGTTCAAAAGGGGATATCCTATTCTCAGGGGTTTATGGGACTGATTCAGAGGATCAATTTGCCAGTATTTGTGTAGATGATCAACAAGCCGTTTATATCGGTGGTTCAACCACGGGGAATCTTGCTGATGAAACTTTTGGACAGGGAGATGCTGGGGTTATTAAACTTGATACTAAGGGCAATGTGGTATGGCAACACCAATTTGGAACAAGCCTTTGGGATGGGGTTCATGATATTGAAATGGCCAAGGATGGTTCTGGCAATATTCTAGCCGGTGGCTGTCAAAACTGGGATCAGTGCCAAGCCTTTATTCGAGTACTTGACTCAAGTGGCAAAACTGTCTCTAGCAATGAGTTTACCCCAGAATTCAGTACTTGTGGCAGGGAATTCGCTCAAGATGCAAAAGGAAATATTTATCACTTAGGTGGCACACACGGGGCAATCTTTGGTGAGTATAAAGATATTAGAGAACAGTCTGATATTTTCTTACTTAAAACCAATGTGGGCGCTGGTCAATAGGGAGCAATTATGTGTTGCCGCACAAGACTGCTTTGGAGCAATTTATAGCAAGCGAAAGCCACCGAAGGGATTCTATCAAATCCCCTTCGGTGGCTTTTTTACTCTTAGTCCTATGAGAAAAGCTAGGGTGTTTGTAAAATGGCAATATGATTCTCGCCATCCTTTAAAAAAGGTGCTGGTAAATACAGTTGCTGCTGTGGGCCGATATGCCAATAACGGCCCAGATTGCGACCATTGATCCAAACGGCCCCTTTGTTCCACTGGGACACATCTAGGAAGTAATCTTCTTTTGGAAAATGACTGTTAATTGAAAATGTGCCACTGAACAGTGTGGGGCGCTGGTTGCTGCGAACAAGTTCCAAGGGTTCTTTGAGGGGGGTGTAGGGTAAATCCAATACATTGTCAAATGAGAAAGACGTCATACGCCAATGAAAGAGGTGCTGATAGCTCAGGCGCACAAGGCCCGTTAGACCTTTGGGATCCAAGAGTTGAGGGCCATAATTGATGCGGCCCATGTTCTCCACAAAGATGGCTAAGGTTTGAGATTGAGTTGGATCTGCGGATTGAGTGGACCAGATCAGGTCCCGATTTTGGCTGTCATTACCTGGTGCGAGGGACGGGTTGCGACAGAGGGTGCTGATATAGCGGTCGTCAAAATAAAGATTGGCCCGGTCCCTAAGGCCCTCTAAAGTTAAGGGTAAGGGGCCTTCAAAAGGGGGCACTTGGGTTTGGTAAAGGACATAGCCATAAGCTTGTCCCAAGGTTTCCATTGTAGAGGGGACTGGCGCGGTGCAAGTGGGTGGAAGGGTCTTGGCGTAATCTAACAGGTCAAGGCTATGACTCAAATAGGCCTCAAGATTTAGTGTTTTGGGGATTGATTCAGGACCCTGCGTTAGAAGAAGGGATTCCCGTAGTTGCTGGCGTATGGGATTGTTATCAAGTCCGCTAAGGACCAGCTTCATTTGATGGTACTTTGGGGTCAAGCCCCCCCATTCAGAAAGGGGGGCATCGTAATCATAGCTGGTAGTAGTGGGTTCGTAGACATCGCCGTAGTTGGCTCCGTTCATAAAACCAAAATTTGTACCCCCGTGAAACATGTAGAGATTAACACCCGCTTCAGGCCCTTGACCCAGTATTTCTGCCAGAGCCCCAGCTGCATCTTCTGGGGAGCGGGTGTGATGGGCCTCGCCCCAATGGTCAAACCACCCATTCCAGAATTCCATACAGACAAAGGGCCCGGTATGTTGGGGCTGATGCCGCCTCAAGATTGGCAAATGTTCACTGGCACGAGAACCGAAATTGACCGTTTTAAAAACAGCTTCCAGGGTTCCACCTGACAGCATCAAATCCGTTGGACCATCAGAAGTGAAAAGTGGCACATGGATGCCGCGAGCCACCATGGCGTCCGCAAGATACTGCAAATACACCTTGTCGTTACCATAACTGCCATACTCATTTTCCACCTGGACGGCCATAATAGGACCACCATTTGTCATCAAATAAGGGCGGATACGGGGGAGTAGTTGGTCATAGTAGTTCCCTATCTTTTGCAAGTAAATGGGATCGCTGCAGCGCAGGGCCATGCCGGGATAGTTGATCAGCCAAAAGGGAAAACCACCAAATTCCCATTCAGCACAGATGTAGGGAGAAAATCGCAAAATGACGTTGAGATGAAGGCTTTGGGCTTCTTTCAGAAAACCAGGCAGATCAGCCATGTCCTCAAAGTCAAATTGGCCTTCCTTTGGCTCGTGAAGATTCCAGGGGACATAGGTTTCTACTGTATTAAGACCCATCAGTAGCAGTTTTTCAAGACGGTCTCGCCAATAGGCCTTCGGCACCCTAAAGTAGTGAAGCGCGCCACTGAGGACGCGCTCCTTAAAGGTTTTTAAGGGTTTCATAAGAGATGAGCCCTCCTTGCCATATGACAAGCACCAAGAATAGGGGACAATTCTGGTGCTTTCAGTATTAGGCGGGGATCGCTTGCAAAGAGCCGTGTTTGAAGGGCTGCTCTAAAGCTATGGCCCGCTTGGAATACGCCACCAGAATAGGTGACGTAAACCGGGGTGTTACTGGGGAAATCAAGCTGTGAGAGCACCCCCAGGGCCAGATGGGATAATTCATTTGCGGCCATTTCAAAACTATATCTGGCATGACTGTTATAGTCACAGGCCTCATACAACAAGGTTGAAAGTGCAGCCACCGCTGTGCGGTGGCCTCGCAATGGATCGGCAACCCAGTGCAGTAGGTCAAAGTCATCTTTCAACGCCAGTGTGCTGCGAAAACGAATGTAAAAATTGTCTTTTGGCAATCGACCGTCACACTGTTTGGTAAAGAGATTGATGGCCTGTCTCCCCAGCCAATAGGCAGAACCTTCGTCGCCACATTGGGGGCCCCAGCCCCCTGAACGGGCAGCGTTACCCTTTGCATCTTTACCAAAGGCGATTGACCCTGTGCCTGACACAAGGTGAATGCCTTCAGATAGTCCATGACCAGCAGCCCAGGCAATTTCCACATCATTGACACACATGAAGGGTAGTTGACCAATGACTGATTCGATGGCGCTGTGGATGGGTTGGATCCGCTGAGGATATTCACCGTAACCAGGTAGGCCAAATGTGGCATAGTTGATATCTGAAAGAGTCAGTTTTGCCTGAGAAAGTACGGTTTGGATCCCTTCTTTGAGGCGGCAAGAGAAAGAATCAAAGTGTTCCAATTGCTGGTGGTGACAAGTGGGGCCGCTCCACTGCGTTATGAGCAAGCCATCAATATTCATAATGGCATAGGTGGTTTTGGTGCCACCACCATCGATGCCTAGGTAATAGCCCATGTTGTCCTCCAGAGTTGTTATTGGGGGCGAGGCTTTTGGCGCTGGGCCGAAAGTGTTGTCATAAAGTCTTTGATTTCAATGGTTTGACCATTTAATCGTGAGGCTTCTGCAGCAAATGACATGATATGGCTATGTACCGATTTGTCTGCTGAAGTAAGGGCACTACCTTGACCATGTTGAATGAGGCCTAAAAAGTCAATCATCATCTGATGGTCACCACCACCATGGCCGCCGGAGACGACTTCTGGGTAAAAGACCTCAGGTTTTGCGGTTCCAAATTGCTGAATGCTCACTTCGTTTTTACTATCATCCGCGCGAATTTCACCCAATGTGCCCATGATTTTCAGTGTACGGTGGACGTCATTAGTAAAGGCCGTAAGGTTAAAAGTAGCTGTTACACCATTTTCAAAGCGCATTGTCGTCACTTGATGATCACAGACATCGTTGTCGCAAGCGTAGACGCATCGACCGTAAGGGCCATTTTCAAGGGCGCTGAGCACGTTGTTCTCGGTTTGCACCTCTGTGACCACGGTAGAAGGCCAACCCCCAAGACATGTAAGATATTGGGCCTTTGCAGAATAGAGGCATGTGGTCTCGTGCTGACATGAGAGACAGCGATGGCTAGCGCCTTCAGGCGCATTTTCTGAACAGAAATGGCTCAACTGACCAAATGAACTGACATGAGAGCATTTGTCTCCTACTAAATAGTGGAGAATATCCATGTCGTGGCATGATTTTGCCAATATAATGGGGCTGCTTTCTTGGGTGTTACGCCAGTTGCCGCGGACAAAACTGTGGGCCATGTGGTAATAGCCGATGTTCTCGTTGTGTTGGATGGTCATGACCTTTCCAATGGCGCCGGTGTCAATGAGATCTTTGATTTTGTTGAAGAAGGGTGTATAGCGCAGGACGTGGCAGATCATAAAGATGCGGTCATTTGCTTTTGCAATCTCCCCTAAATCATAACATTCCCAAGGGTCATTTGACATAGGTTTTTCAAGTAAAACATGGCAACCTTTTTCCAGGGCCGCTCTGGTTGGTGCGTAGTGGAGGTGATCTGGGGTCGCAATGACCACGGCATTGAGGTCATTTGTGATGGTTTCTTGGCTAAGCATATCTTCCCACCGTTCAAAACATTGGTGTGGAGCGAGTCCGTGCGCTGTGGCAAATTGCTCTCTTTTAATTGGATTTGGTTCTGCAACGGCTACAAATTCTAGGTCTTGTGGAAAGTTAATGGCATATTCGCCGTAAACGTCTTTGCCCCGTTGACCTGCGCCAATTAGGGCGATGCGTACCTTTTTCATAGGGAGTGCCTCCGTGTCTTTGTTGGGTTAGTTTGATTCAGTCTGAAAGGGGTGAATGGTCACACCTTGAACTACTCGATTGACCATGCCGCTTGGACAGGGGTTGTCCGGAGAAATGCCCAAATGAAGGGCTTTTTCAAAGGCGAATATCTGTGCAAGCACAAGGTAGGGCAAGTAGTTGAGGGCGTCGATCATAGCAATAGGTTGACAATCGACACTGAAATGGCTTGTGGCAACGTGGGGCTCAAGTGAGCAACTGATTGAATGGGAAGGGGCAATCAGAACCAGTTGCATGGCCACATTATCTCCCTGCATTTCGCGGATCAGGTCCAGATCATACTGCTGGGCATAAGTATCGTGGCTTAAACAGAAGAAGGTCATGGTTTTTTGATTGACTGCGGATTTTGGACCATGTCTAAAACCCAGGGGGGAATTGTGGGTTGACATCACTTGCCCAGCGGTCAGTTCCAGTAATTTTAGAGAAGCTTCTTCTGCCAAAGCCTTGAAGCCAGCAGAACCTAGCCAAATACAGCGATCAAAAGGCATTTGAGCCAATTTTGCCACAGCGTCGTATTGGGTCGCCATCAAATGTTCAGTGGCATTTGAAATCATGGCCACAGCTTGGGGTGTAATGGATGGGGCTTTTACGGGTGTAGAGCCATGGCCCATTGGTGTCACCGCCTGTTCAAAGGCCATCATGGCACTTAGATACATGGAAGTCAGGGAACCAGTCATGGCAAAACCCTGATCGTTGGCTGCCTCTGGCATCAATAAACATAGGGCCCTTTGGTTGTTAAGCGTAGCCTGGGCTAAATCCCCGTTGCCATTACAAGTCATGACTAAATGATAAATGCTGTTTTGAGTCACTTGATCAGCAAGGTTGATTGCGGCCACACTTTCAGGACTATTGCCTGATCTGGCAAAGGAGACCAGTAGGGCCGGACTGCAATTCCCATGGGAAGCTGGCGATGAAAAAGCGTGATGGGGATGGGAGACTAGGTCGGTTGTGGCCACAGCTTCACATTGAATAGCGAGATGTTGCTTCAAAAAGGCTGCTACGGACTGGCCTACAAAGGCGGAACTCCCAGCCCCCGTGAGAATGATACGGAGATTAGGCAAGGCAAGAATTGGCTTTAAGAAAGCGCGAATCCTTGGGGCCTGTGCCATAATTTTGTTCGCAGCGTCCTGCCATAAATCTGGTTGCTGCATGATTTCCTGGGCAGTGGCCAGGGCGCCCATTTGATGTAACTGATTTTCTGAATAGCGATTGAGGGGAGACATTTGACCTCCATAAGTGGTATTGTAATGGTATGTGGTACGTACCATACAATCACTCTAGCACAGACAACTTCTCCCTGTCAATCACAAAAATGAAACTAATAATGCTTTAGTTGAAGGGATTCAGTGATGAAAAATTGGATTTGACAAATGGCTCAGACTCTTTTATGATGGAATCAAAAGGTACTGTGGTAAGTACCACTTTGAAGCAAGGAGGCATTATGAAAGCCATTGACAAATCAAGTCGGTTGCCGCTTTATTACCAGCTGATGGATATACTGATTCATGAAATAGAGGACCAAACCTTAAAAGTGGGGGATAAATTACTTTCGGAGCGTGAACTATGCGAATGCTTTGATTTAAGTAGGTCCACAGTGCGCCTAGCCATTCAAGAGATGGAACGGGAAGGTTATATCGAGAAAAAACACGGGAAGGGTACCTTTGTATCTGAGCAGCGACTCAAACAAAACTTGCTGAATTTTTACAGCTTTACTGAAGAGATGAAAAAGATTGGCAAGACCCCATCTTCCTTAGTGTTATCATTCGAGCAATTGCCCTGCGATGCCCGAACTGCAAAAAAAATGGCCCTGGAAATCGGCGCCCCTGTTTACCGATTTGAGCGGTTGAGACTGGCAGATAATGATCCAATGCTACTAGAAACAACTTATGTGCCCGGCAATCGTTTTGAGAACCTGACCCGTGAAGATTTGGAACAGTCGGCCCTATATGATATCTTCAGAAACCGCTATATGGCAGACCTAACCATGGCCGAAGAAACCTTTAGACCTGTTATGGTCAATGATCAAGAGGCTAAACGGCTGCAGATGGAACCCACCCAGCCAAGTCTCATGATAGAGCGTACAACATACGAAGGGAATAACGTTGTGGAGTACACCATGAGTTTGACCCGGGGGGATCGTTTTAGATACACTGTCATCCTTAAAAAATAAGACCTCACAATTACAAAAGCACAACCTCACGATTAAAAATGTACAACCTCACAATTACAAATGAACAATCGCCCAGAAGGTAGGCTTCAAACCTTTTGGGTTCTTTTAAGCACCTACTGGTACGTACATCAGTATCTCATAAATTTTATGCAAACCATGCATACAGGAGGAATTTCATGGCTTCTAGATCAAAGCTGACTTCAATGACAGGGCTCTTAAAAGCTGCTCAAGCTGGTGCTTATGCTGTACCTGCATTCAATATTCACAACATGGAGACATTAACTGTGGTGGTTGAAACAGCCAACGAGCTTAAATCACCAGTGATTTTAGCGGCAACACCAAGTACCGTAAAATATATGGGGGAACACATGCTTTTAGCCATGGCCAGCGCTGCCGCAGATAGCGCCAGTGTACCTGTAGCTCTTCACCTAGACCATGCCAACGATCCAGAAACGGTGATTGCATTGATGGCACAGGGGTATCCCTCGGCAATGATTGACGGATCCCACCTGCCATTTGAAGAAAATGTAGCAATCACTGCAAGTGTGGTGGCTGCTGCAAAGGCCTCTTATCACCCCCTGTCAACTTTTCAAATTAGTGTTGAGGCAGAACTTGGCCGCCTAGGTGGTATTGAAGATACCCTTGAAGTGTCTTTGGCGGATACATTTTTAACAGATCCATTAGCCGCAAAAGATTTTGTTCAAAGAACGGGGATCGATTGCCTTGCTGTGGCAATAGGCACTGCCCATGGGCTCTATACAAAAGCGCCCCATATTGACCTAGAAAGGCTCAGTGCTATCAGAAATTGTGTCGAGATTCCTCTGGTGCTCCATGGGGCAAGTGGTTTGCCGGCAGAAGTGGTGAAAGCGTGTATCGCCCGAGGCATTGCCAAGGTCAATATCGCCACGGAGCTTAAAATTGCCTTTAAAAAGGGACTGGTTGAACATTTAAGCGACAATCCACAAGAAGAGGATCCCCGCCGGTATTTTACAGATGCCCGAACTCATATGGCAGAAGTCATCAAACAAAAGATCAAAATGTGCGGCAGCGATGGGAGGGCATAACCATGAATCAATCAATTGCTAGTCATCCAAGTTCAATTCATCCAATTGTAAGTCATCCAAGTACAAGTCATCCAATTCAGCAAATGGTGGCACGGCAAAAATCAGGTGAAGCGGTGGGGATTTTCAGCGTCTGCAGTGCAAATGTCCATGTGATTAAAGCTGCCATGGGAGCCTGTCTAATGGCCCAAACCCCACTTTTAATTGAAGCGACTGCCAATCAAGTCAATCAAGAGGGCGGCTATACCGGCATGACACCACTGGATTTTATGGCTTATGTCAAGGGGCTTGCCAAGGAAGTCGGCTATCCCACAGATAAATTAATATTGGGCGGTGATCACCTGGGTCCACTGACATGGTTGGATTTAGAGGCCCCTGAGGCCATGGAAAAAGCGGTTACTTTAGTGGTGAGTTATGTTCAGGCTGGTTTTTCTAAAATTCACATCGATACGAGCATGGCATTACGAGGTGACGCTCTACCCCTTTCAACAGGGCTGATTGCAAACCGTGCTGCCCGTCTTGTTCAGGCTGCAGAGGCTGCTATTCCCTGTAATGGTGAAAAACCAGTTTATGTGGTCGGTAGTGAGGTGCCAATACCTGGCGGCGCAAAAGAGGATCATGCAATTGATGTGACTTCGGTGGCCGATTTTGAAGGGACTGTGGCCGCATTTAGGAGTAGCTTCGAGCAGATGGGTTTACAAGATGCATGGCAGCGGGTTGTGGCAGTGGTTGTTCAACCCGGTGTGGAATTCAGTGTTGCTAGTGTGACACCCTATCAACGAGAAGCTGCAAAGGCCTTGTGTCAGGCCCTTCAAGGACATCCGAATCTGGTTTTTGAAGGTCATTCCACGGATTATCAAACCCCTGAACATCTAAAGCAAATGGTTGAAGATGGGATTGCCATCTTGAAGGTGGGCCCTGGTCTGACCTTCGCCATGCGAGAGGGGATCTATGCTCTAGAAGCCATGGAACGGGTGATGTTTGAGCATCAACCCCATCAACAATCTTGGTTTTCGGAGGTACTGGAAAATGCCATGGTCAGTGAACCAAATAATTGGGAAAAGCATTATACCGGTGCCCATAGCCAGCAGCGAATGGCCCGTCGCTTTAGTTACGCCGATCGTAGCCGTTATTATATGGGCAATGGTCAGGTCAAAAAGAGCCTTGAACAACTGATTGCCAATTTACGTAACCAGCAGATGCCTGAGCCACTGATCAGCCAGTTTGCATCGGTGCAATACCGAAAAATTCGCAGTGGACAATTAGCAATAGATCCCGAGGCCATCTTGCAAGATCATATTATGGAAACCCTTCAAGACTACATATTGGCCGTTGAGCCCAAGAGGATGGTATGAGAAAGCATCTGAAACAGCTTATTGAATTTGGAACCCGCCCCAGCGTGACGCTGTGGTGGGCACTTTCCTATATAGCCATTATTGCACTGTCAATGGTGGTGGCTTTAGCTGTTTATGCCACTACAGAACATGCTTTAAAGGAACAGGTGAAGGATTCCAGTTTGCAGTTGATGTCTCAAGTTCAAAATCATATTGATTCAATGATTGACGATGCCAAGATGATGGCGATTGAAATTTCACTGAATCCTGAAGTAGCATCACTGATGGCACAGCCAGAGGCCCTCAGTGAAAAAAGCCCCTTGGTTAAAAGAACCATGGACCAACTGAGAGCTTACCGTATGGCCAATCAATCCATCGATGAAATGTATTTGTATCGCAGAAAAGCCGATGAGGTGGTCAGTGACCGAACCCTAACGGACAGTACCAGCTATTATCGCCTTCATGTCTCTGACCAAGATAATGAGCAAACCCAATGGCGTCAACGGTTTAACCAATATCACCTGGGTGACTTCGTTCTTAATCTAGCCCGGGGCAGATTCACAAAAAAACAGTATGATAGCCTCAGTTATGTGAAATCTCTTCCCCTCTCAAGACCTGACTTGAACTATGGGGCTGTGGTGATTAACCTTAAGACAGATAAGCTGATGAAAGTTCTCAATGGTTATGGTGCTAAATCAAATAGTGCATTTTTAATAGTGGACAGCTCTGGTCAACTGATTTGGAGCAGTGGGGGTGAGACGCAAAGGGATTTGATCGAAGCGCCCTTGTTTTCCGGATTTCGCAGGGCAATTGCTAATCCATTAGCTTTTGAAGGAAATCACCAACAGTGGTTTTTTACAAAAGAACAACAAGTGATTTCCACTTATCGGTCTGAGACGCAAAATTGGCATTACATTTTGATAACCCCTTATCAAACCTATTGGGCTGGACTAAAAGAAGCCCGGTTTTATCTGTTTTTTGGTATGTTTATCATCTTGGCCTCTGGCAGTTCTCTAACCAAATACGCGATTAAGCGGCACTACGAACCCGTTAGACAAATGCTCTGTATGGTAGATACAAAAGACCATCGGTCACAAAAGTCAAATATCCCATGGGAGTATCAATATATCAATCAGGCATTAAGTCTGCATCAAATGGAAAAATTATTAAAGGGACAGTTAAGTCAATCGGCCCTTATATCAGCCCTGGAAACAGGAATTGTGTCTTTTCGTTATGGTTATTGGCTGTTGGCGAAAGTGAATTTGACGCCGGAAGTCAATGATGTTTTAAAAAGAGGGTTTATGGCTTGGGATTTTTGTGCGGACTTGTTTTATGTCACAGAAGGCGACTGTGCCCTTGTTTTGATCAATGGCACCGATGAAAGCACCTTAGAGACCATTTGCGATCAACTAAAATGCCATCTAGATCAAGATTCTTTGTTGGTTTTTGCCCCTTTAAATGCCTTAGAGGTTCTTGAACCGGTTCGGAATGAACTTGAGGGCCTTTGGGATTTTGCATTTTTGAAGGGGTTAAAGGGGTTCTGGGATGTCTCTCAACTTAAGGTTGAAGCGCCGCAAAATTATAGTTATCCCATTGAAAAAGAGCACTTGGTGCTTTCTTGTTTCCAAAAGTATGATTTTGTGGCTGTCCAGTCTTTGCTTCAGGATGTTCTATGCGATAATCTGACAGGCAGACGGTTGAGCCACACCCAACTTTTAGGGCTAAAACATGCCCTACTGACCACTGTAGTTCGTGGCATTCACTTGATTGGCCTGGGCCACGATAACCAAATTGCACATATGACCACGGAATGCTTGGATAGTCAATGCCTAGATATCTTTGAAGCACGGCTTTCTAGGTTAGTGGGGTGGCTTGCCAATGTCAGTGTCAGTGCAAAAGAACAGCTGATTGAGGCTGAAAAGTCGGGTCTAATAGCACAAGTAAATGCCTTGATAGCTGCAGGGGCCCATCATCCTGATTATAGCTTGACCCGTTTATCTGAAGAGATCGGTAAAGCACCCTATTATTTGTCCAACCTTTATAAGCAGGCCACAGAAATCAGTATCAATGATGCCATTACAAAAATGCGTTTGGATCGGGCTGTGCTGATTATGAAAGAAACTGATGAAGGGTTAGAAACGGTTGCCCACAAATCTGGCTTTGGATCCCTAAAGACTTTTTCCAGATTGTTCACGAAGGTTTATGGGATGACACCAGGTAAGTATAGGACGGATTTTTTGCGCGACCGGGCAAGCGTTTTCAACGCTTTAAGCCAGGAGTTATAAATCTGTCCCCGAATTTTAAATCTGTCCCTTTATGAATTGTCCGAATTTTCCTATGATACAAACAGGGAAGTGCACTGCCCGATGGGGTGCTCGACTCTCAACTTTAATCAAGACAGAGGGGGAAACAAATGAAACAGAAATGGACACTGGCACTGGTAATGTGCTTGGTACTGACGCTGGTGGCAGGTTGCGCCAGCGGGAATGCCAGTACAGCCACATCAGGAAAAGGCACCAATGGGCAAACAGAAATCCGCGTAGCGGGAGAACCCACCATCAACACCGAAAAAACACTGCAGATGGAGGGCAGCTGGTCGAGACCGCCAGCCTTCCATGCAAATCCATTCAACGCAGACGGGGCCAGTTCCCTGGATGACATCCTGTACGAGCGGCTCTTTGTCATCGTTCGCGTGGGTACTGGCAAGATGTATATGCAACTGGCAGAAAGCCTAGAGCAAACCGAAACGCAAACCATTGTCAAGCTCAGAAAAGATGTGAAGTGGCACGATGGTGAACCCTTTACTGCAAAGGATATTGCCTGCTTCTATAACATCTACTACAATGCTGACGTCTTGAAGTACCTGACCAGTTTTGAAACGCCTGATGATTATACGATCGTTTACAACTGGTCAAAACCTGTCAGCAAGCAAATGCGCATTCAACTGATTGCAAAGGATGCCAACGGCAGAATTCCTTATCACATTTATAAGGACTTTGCAGATCAGACATTGACCCTGATCGGAAAGGCAATACCAGCCACAAAACCGGCCCTTGCAAGAGCTTATGGCCTAGAATTCAGTAAGGAACTACGGGCAGAAATCACTAAAGTCTATACGGCCTTTAAAGAATTCGGTCCAGAAAAGCCCATCGGCACCGGACCTTATAAGTTTGAAAGTGTTGATGACAACCAATTGGTAGGGATCAAAAACCCAGATTACTATGATCAATCTAAAGTTCATTTTGAAAAAATACGCTTTATTAGAGCAGGTGCAGATTTAGCGCAGTCCTATGCCATGCTCAGAAATGGTGAGGTGGATTTAGCCTTTGGTACACCACCTAAGGATATTCTAGATTCAGTCTTGGCCGGCAATCCTGATTTAGTGCATTATAAGATGTTTGACAATGCTAGTTATGGCTTAGTATTCAATATGAAACGGGCACCCTTTGATGATGTCCGCTTTAGACAAGCCATGACCTATATCATCGATAAGAAAAAAGTACGTGAAGTGGTACAGTACTTTGGACAAGAGTTTCCAGAGTACTCAGGGATTGGCGTACCGCCAACCATGGCCAAGCAGTTCTTATCGCCTGAGACAAAGCTTACCGATTTTACAAGGGACGAAGCGAAGGCCGCTGCGCTTTTGAAAGAAATGGGTTGGCAACAAAATGCTGATGGCAAGTGGTTAGATAGTACTGGCAAAGCCCCGGAGTTCCTGATCTGCGCGGATTCTGGCTGGGATATGGTCATCAACAGCGCGCAAATCGTATCTGAGCAACTGACGCGATTCGGTTTAGACGTAAAAGTACAAGCCATTGACGGGTCAATGTTTTGGACAGAAGCAGACAATGGTACCTACGATATGTACTGTTATCTCACCGATATGTGCTGGAATATGAATGACCCATGGGATGCACTGAGCAATGCCTATAAGGGTTTAGCCACCATGAACGGGATGCCTGAAGTTAAAAAAGACGAGCCCTTTATTGTCAAAGGCGCTCAGGGACAAGATGTGGATGTCATTGCAGCACTGAATGCCTATATCGTGACTGAAGACGAAAAGGGCAGAAATCAAATCCTTAATGACTTGATGTTTGCCTATAATGAGAACTGTTATACCGTGAACTTGTTCCAAACCGCCTATGGGGTCTTTATTAATTCACGAAGCGTGGACGGCAATTTCCCAATGGCAGATCAAATCACACAGACCAATGGCAATATGCCTTATGCCACAGATGAAGCCGAAAATGATCGCATCGTAGAGCTTAATGTTGGCTTCCAGTCAAACCGGTTCTTTGTCGACGACAACTGGTGGCCTCGCTAAGGCTTGAGGCTGCGGCCACTGATTGGTAGCCTCGCTAAGGCTTGAGGCTGCGGCCACTGATTGGTGGCCTCGCTGAGGCTAGCCATGCACCTTTAGAATGTCATAACTCTCAAAGAGGCTACCTCCTAGGGTGGCCTCTACCTTTAATCTAGAAAAGGAGTTAGCATGTCCACAAAAGTACTACTCAAGCGCATTGCCTTTTCTCTCCTTACACTGTTAGCGGCAATGGTGCTCACATTTTTTCTACTGCGGCTGACGCCGGGTAATGTCTACGACCGCTGGGCCAAGGATATTGCACAAAAGCAAGGAATCAAGTTTGAAGAGGCCCAAGAAATTGTTAAGGCCATGTCCAACTACGATCCCAATGAACCCTTGCCACTTCAGTTTATTCGGTATGCCAAAGGGGTTGTCACCGGAAACTTTGGAAATTCAATGTATAACGAAAGTGTGACCGTAACCAGTATTTTGGCAAAAGCTTTGCCCTGGACCCTATTTATCATATCCCTGGCGCTGTTTCTGAGTTTTGTAGTGGGCATACAGCTGGGGGTTATCATGGCCTATAAGCGAAAGAGCATTTTAAATCCGCTTATCTCCATCTATTCTACCGTTTCTCAGTCTGTGCCCAACTTCATCATCGCCATTTTGTTTATCATTCTCTTTGCCTTCAAATTGCGTTGGTTTCCAATGCGTGGGGCATATGATGCACGGATTGCCGTACCGGGTTTTACAGTGGCATTCATAATGGATGTTCTCCATCATGCCTTCTTACCGGTCTTGACCTTTGTTTTCACCACCCTAGGTGGATGGGCTCTTGGCATGAAAGGCATGGCTGTTTCGGTATTAGGGTCTGACTATATCACCGCCGCCAATATTAGGGGAGTCAGTGAGAAAAACATCATGAAGAATTATGTGAAGCGCAATGCCATTATCCCACAAATCACTAATCTGACCATTACATTTGCCATGATGCTAGGTGGCAGTGCACTGATTGAATTCCAATTCAACTATCCAGGGCTGGGGTTTTACTTGACTGAAGCCACCATGCGCCGGGATTATATGATTATGCAAGGCTTATTATTTGTGACAAGTTTTGCAGTGGTACTCGCTAACTTCTTTGCAGAGCTGATTTATGCCAAGCTCGATCCCCGCGTGCGTACACAGGAGTAGAAAAATGCCGACGATACTGAAAATGAAAAATGGCCTCAAGAAGAGTGCTCAATTCTTAGGGGTGATCCTGACGAATAAGCAATCTGCCATGGGTTTAATAATCCTGTTAACGTTTGCAGTGATGGCAATTGCGGGCATCTTTATTAAAGTGGATATGGAAGTCAATTATGACAGCCGCTATCAACCACCTTCAATCACCCATATTCTAGGGACGGACTACGGTGGCCGAGATACGTTTTTACAGCTGGTTAAGGGGTCAACCGACGTTCTTTCCATCGGGATCTTTACGGCTACCTTCGCCTTGATACTGGGCTTTTCCATAGGGGCAGCAGCTGGTTTCATTGGTGGCTGGACTGACAAATTATTGATGCTTCTAGCAGATATTCTGCTGATGATCCCATCCTTCCCACTGATGATGATCTTTGCGGTGACCTTCAAAATACGTTCTAACCTAGCGTTCTCTGGCATTCTATGCCTATTTATGTGGGCAGGACTTGCAAGAGCTGTCCGGGCGCAAATCATGGCCTTTAAGCAAAGCGACTTCATTGTGGTCTGTAAATCCATGGGACTCAGCACGCCGTACATTATTTTCAAAGAGATTCTACCAAATATCACATCCTACTTGGCGATGAACTTTATCGGTACCATTCAAGGGGCTATCGTGGCCAGTTTAGGCTTAATGTTACTTGGGCTTTCCCCGTATTCACCGACCAACTGGGGCATGATGCTCAATTTAGCGATTAAAAATACAGGGGGCATCTTCAATCCCCTGGGCTACTACTATCTGATTTCACCGATGATCTGCACGATTCTATTTCAATTAGGTTGTATCTTCTTTTCGCACGGGCTGGATGAAGCATTGAATCCCCGTTTGCGAGCATCTTAGAAAGGGCAAGTTCATGACAGATAATCCTATCATCTCTATCCGAAATCTATCTATTGCTTTTCCACTGAAGCGTGGCACCCTCACCGCTGTTAAGGGTGCAAACTTCGATATCCCAAAGGGGAAGATCACTGCCCTGGTCGGGGAGTCGGGCTCAGGCAAGTCAACCTTAGCCAGTGGCATTTTACAATACGTGTCAACCCCTGGAAAATTCACTGGGGGCACCATCCATTTCAATGGTGAAAATGTGATAGACTTTGACAAACAGCGTCTTGGAAAATACCGTTGGCGCCAAGTCTCCATGGTATTCCAAGCAGCTCAAAATAGCTTGAATCCAGTGATGACCATTAAGGAGCAGATGATAGAAACCTATCGCGCCCATGTGCCGCGACACCCAGAAAAAGCAATTCTTGCAAAGGCCCATGAGCTTCTTAGCTATGTGCGCTTAGAACCTGAGCGGGTGTTAGATAGCTATCCTCACGAACTATCCGGTGGCATGAAACAGCGTGTTATGATAGCCTTTAGTCTTCTCCTTCAACCGGAACTGGTGATTTTAGATGAGCCCACCACGGCGCTGGATGTCATCACTCAGGACTATATCTTTGATATTTTACAAAAGGTCCACCGTAATCTTGATGTCACCATGCTATTATTGACCCATGACATGGGGGTCGTGGCCAAAGTAGCAGACTATGTAGGTGTCATGTATGCTGGCGAAATCGTTGAAATGGGGGATGTCTATACCCTTTTTGAAGATCCCAAGCACCCATACACCCAAAATCTATTGGAGGCTTCCCCTTCATTAGTAGGGGATATGAAAGAAAAAACGGCAGCCATTGGTGATGCCCCTGACGTGTTCAATTTGCCCATGGGCTGTGGTTATCAAAAGCGGTGTCTGACGGCCTCAAAACGGTGCGCCATCGAAAAGCCCCAGATGCATGCACATGCCAACGGCACCCTAGTCAGTTGCCACCTTTATCAAAATGAGGAAGGTGCTATTTATGAAATCCAATAATGATATTATATTGTCACTTGATCATATTCAGATGCGGTTTCGCAAAAAAAAGGGGCTCTTTGGGCCTCAAACGGATGCCGGAGCTGTCGTCGATTTTTCCCTTGATATTCGCCGCCAAGAGATTGTTGCACTGGTTGGAGAGAGTGGCTGCGGCAAAACCACCCTTGGCAAGATCATGTCTGGAATTGTCAAACCAACCGGTGGGAGACTGATTTATAATGGTGTAGATGTCAGTCGGATGAACCGTCAACAAGCGGCAGATTTTAGGGACCAGGTACAAATCGTTCATCAGGATTCTTATGCAGCCCTAAATCCCGTGCGTACAATCTATCAGTCCTTATCAGGTCCGCTCTTGCACAAGAAAATTGTGAAAACCGATGTGGAGGCCCACGAGCGGGTATGCGAACTGCTAAAGACAGTAGAGCTCCATCCACCGCAACAATTTATGGACAAGTATCCCCATCAACTTTCTGGGGGACAACGGCAGCGTATCTTGATGGCACGGGCAATTTCCCTTAATCCAAAGCTGATTGTGGCTGATGAACCGGTTTCCATGATTGACGTCTCCCTACGGATCGCTGTATTGAATTTGATGTCCAAACTCAATCGAGAAATGGGCATAGCTTTTGTCTATATCACCCACGACCTTGCAACAGCTCGGTATATTGCAAAGCAGGGAAGGGTGGCAACCATGTACCTCGGTCAATTGATTGAACTAGGAGAGGTGGAGGCAGTATTGGCAAAGCCTCGGCATCCCTATTTACAGGCCCTCTTAACAGCGGTTCCAATTCCAGATCCGAAAATTGCCAAACGCCATAGGCCCTTACCCCTAAAGAGTCTTGATATGCCAAGTATAACGGATCCGCCATCCGGTTGCCGATTCCATCCAAGGTGCCTTTATGCAACCGATAAGTGTGAACAGGAGCCAGTGTCCCTGGTGGCTGTGGGATCTGTTGGTGGGGACCAGAGGACTCTGGACATGAGTGCGCGGCAAGACTTGAGTGGCGGCCATGAGCAGCGTGCTGGCCATAACCAAAGTGTGCGCCATAAGCAAAGTTATGTGGCTTGTCATCATCACGAAACTGTGCCGCCTTGGCAGGTGTTGGCATGAAAAGCTGGCACAGTCATATCTGCGGCCTTAGTGATACAATGCTGACCATGGCACTTAACACAAGTATTACTTTAGCGGTTTTAGCTGGTATCGCTGGATGGGCCATGACACGGGTGAGTGATGTGCCCCTTGAAGCCACCATCGTCTTAACTTTATCCCTAGGCCTAAATGGCACAGTTTTTGGACTCAGTGCTGTGCTCATCACATTGAAAAGTAGACTGGTAGACAAGAAAACCTTCAAAATACAAACTAAATCAAAGCGAGGTTGATCATGCACAGCACCATTATTTCTGAAATCAGGGGATTGATCCAAGCTCAGAGTCATCAAGAGCTAGTCAATGGCACTGCCCCCTTCAATACAGTAGAGGTACCTCGTGTGGCTTATGCCGGAGGTGTCATGGCCCTAAGTGACACGGCGTGTGTTTTAGCCCATAATGGGGCGTTGATGCCAGTTGTCGCCGTCAGTTGCTACGGTAAAGGACGGGTTGTCGTGGCTGGCGCACCTGAATACTTGGACAATCAATGCCTCGGTGGCAGGTATGCTGCGATTGCAGAACCCCTCCATCAGTGGCTAAGTATGACAGGTGGCAGTAAATCCGCAAAAAGAATCGATAAAACCCTGACCCATGAGGCAATCCCTCAGATCTGCGACTATGTCTACCAAGGGGGCACAGTTTGGGTGGCCGAACGGGGATGGGAGCTCTTGGATGTTCTATCTGACTATGTGGCCAATCAAATCGGGGACCGGATGCCACGACTAGGTGATTATCCCTTGCAGCATTTTTTAAACCGTGTGGGCCTTGGACTTTTAGATGCCATCGCTCTTTGGGATGACAATCCGGAAAAAGGTATGCCGCTGATGAGCCCTGAAGCTTCCAAAGCCCTGGGTATGGCGGCTCTTACAGGGTGGTTAGCCACCAATAAAATGGGGGCGTCCCATTTGTCAAAGCGGCTTTGCACTCAAGGTGAACCACTGTTTGAAAAGGGCCTCACTAAAGATTATAACCCCGAGGCTCTAGGTCAGCTACTTGCCAGTGCAGTCAACGCCAGTGCTCCGAGTGCTTGTTGGATCAATGCCCTTCAATCAGAGTATGGAGAGAACTTGAATCTAGAGGTGTTACACTCTGCTGCAGATGAACCAATCCTTCGTATGTTGCAATCACAGGCTTATAATGATATCCTACTGAATAGTCCACAGGCTGCAAATGCCCTTGCATCAGATTATCCCGGGAGAGTGGCAGAGGGGGCATTACCAGTCTCTCGTACTTTCACAGTGGTGGGGGCGGTGCCAAATCACGGCTATTTGCAAATGTATTCACCACCCGGAATTTGGCAGAGCACCGGACTTTTTGCAGATGCAGGGCAAGCCATAACCCTGTGGGTTTTTGGTGAAGAACCCTCTTTAGATGTTCAAATTGGTTGCCATAGTGATAACAATGCCAGTTTAGGGAAATGGGATCGCGTCCCTGTCATTTGTCAAAGGCAAAAGTTAAAATCAGGTCACAACGCTATAACGAGCCCCTACGGCGGTTTGATTTATCTTGTACCAAGAACTTCAAAAGACCAAGCAAGTCAATGGGAAGTCCGTATTGACGGGGCATACCCGGCACCGAGATTTGTTGTCAAAGAAGAAAAATCCCAGCAAGAGGACGGTGCTTTTACCGATGCTCAGTGGCAATTGGCTATTGAGAATGCAGTCTCCCCATGGGCTGAAATCGAAACAAATCGAGTGATTTTAACGGTTCCAACCCAGACGGCTAAAGCCCTTAAAAATCCCAACGATTTGGCAAAGGCCTGGGACCATATGCTGGATAGTTTCGATCATTTTGTGGGTCTTTCAACCACCGCTGATTATCCTCATAAAAGTCCAACTGGAAAATACCGTTTTGTAGCTGACAGGCAGATTGTGGCTGGTTGGATGCATGCAGGTTATCCGATTATGCTCTTTGAAGGTATCACCGCTGAAGATATGCTCACGATTGACGGGATTGCGAATGTAAAAAAGGGCTGGGGATTTTGGCATGAACTGGGTCACAATTATCAGCAGCGGTCTTGGGTATGGGAAGCTGTGGTGGAAGTGACGGTTAACATTTATTCTCTTTACATGCAAGATCAAAGTCCTAATGTGTCGAGGCTAATCACAGAAAAAGCCTATCAAGGGGCTTTCCAATTTCTGGACCGTACAGATTTGCAAAAACGTTATCATGATGATAATCAGATAGGCTATTTTGAACGATTGGTTCTCTATAGACAGCTAGAAACTGCTTTTGGTTGGTCTTTGTTCACAGCGCTGCACAGAACCTATCGGGAACGTACAAAACTTTTTGACATCCAGGATGAGCAAGAAAAAATCGATACTTTTGTGGCTGTGGTATGCCAGTTGACCAATGAGAATTTGCTGCCATTTTTTGAACGGTGGGGATTTTGTGTTTCAGAGGCAGCTATCACTGCAATCAATGCCAAGGGTTATCACCAGCAAAGAGCAGATTATTCAGTTTGGCAATCCCCAAAAGATCTGAACCTTGTCATGGCACAAGCATGACAGTCTTATTCAACTGATCAACAGATACAATTTACAGGAGGCACAATGGCAGGCATCAGCAAGAAAATAGTTTGCATACTCTTGGCATTTGTGCTACTCACAAGCGGGTGTCAAGGCTTAAAGGCGCCTTCACCTGCTACTACCATCACAAAAAAGGTTAGTGGTATTGAGGTGAAACCTATGGGCAAACTGGATCTTCGTTTTCCAGGGCCCGTGCGTAAAAATGCAAAACCAATCCAAAATGTGATAGTCCCTATCTCCTTGGATGTCCCAGATTACACCTACATGGACGCTTGGTGGCCGCCGCAAACCTGGCGCAGTACTGGACTTTACGCTGCCCCTGGAGAGAAAATCACCATAACAGTACCCCATGCAGTTGCAGGACTATACGTCCAGATTGGCTCCCATACAGATACCTTGCGAGAAATTGACAAAGTATCACGACTCCGGGCTCCCAGTATTCTGATCACACAGCAACTGAAGCAAGGTAACAATACGGTGATAAATCCCTATGGGGGGCTAATTTATGTCATACCAACAATTCCTAATAGCAACCCTAAAATTCTAACTTCTGAATTAACATTGCCTGTTTCGATTTCGGGTGCTATCAAAGCCCCGTTTTATGAGCTTGGGGTCACAACTGATGTTCAGTGGCGAGCCATGATTGAAGACCCTAGCGCGCCCATGGCAGAGCTTAAAACCAGTCAAGTGATTCTCACTGTTCCTTCAAAATATCTCAATGCCATTAAAGATCCAAAAGAGCTTATGGCAAAATGGGATGAATTTGTGGGACAAGTCAATTGGTTAGCGGGTTACACCACCGAGCAAAGCAAGAGTAAAACAACTCAAAGTAAACAGACAATCCACCGCAAACCCAAAGACCCATGGCGTTTTGTGGCGGATATTCAAATCTCATATGGCTATATGTATGCGGGGTACCCGATTATGCTTTATGGAGATGAAGCCATCCAAGATATGTTGTCCATAGAAGGCTTAACAAAACGGGGCTGGGGTTACTGGCATGAACTGGGCCACAATTTCCAACAAAAGAGTTGGGAAGTAGATAGCATGGTGGAGGTTACTAACAATATCTATTCCCTCTATATACAAGAGTACTTTGGGAATCCCAATCGGTTGTTAGAAGATAATGATGGCACTGGCCATAGCTCCTTTGAAGATGCCATCACCTATGTTAAAACCCAAAGGCCTGATAAAAACTTTCAAGATGACAAGCAAACCACTTACTTTACGCGACTGGTCATGTTCTGGCAACTAAGATCCGCCTATGGTTGGGAGCTGTACCCAAAATTAGCCAGGCATTTTAGAGAACAACCTCAGACAGAAGAGGCGTTGAGTGCACAAGTACGTGTAGACAATATGATAGCGGCCTTTTGCCTCCTAACTGGAGACGATTTACTACCATTTTTTGAAGTGTGGGGCTTAAATGCTTCCCAACCCATCAAAGAGAAACTAAAAGAAATGAAGCTTAAACCATTAAAAGAAGAGATCTGGCTAAAAACTCTTTAAGTAGTAAAAAAGTAGACATCGGATGTACGATGCCTACTTTTTTACTGCTTTTTTTTATTTTTGTTCATCAATTTTTGACTTTAAAGCCTTGATGATGTGACTTTCCAAACCTTGGCAGTCCGTTGAGCCTATTTTGATGCTGGGTTTGATCTTACCGTGAAAATCACTGCCGCTGGTCATGATCAAACCCTGTTTGAGTGCGAAGTCCTTGTAAAAAGCAACTTGCTCATTGCTATGATAGCTACTATAAACTTCTATGCCTTGTATACCTTGTGCGATGATTTTCTCCAGCAAACCCACGTCTTCTTGAATGTTGTTCCCTGGATGGGCGAGAACTGCAACACCACCATTTTTCACAATGACCTCAATGGCCTGCTGCAAACTCATATAAACAATGTGGGCATAGGCTGGCTTGCCCTGAGAACAAAAATCCCAATAAAAGTTGACATAAGGATTGTCGCTTCGGCTGCCGTTTTCGTAATAGGGTATCAAAAGTGGATTTTCTTTTAAGGTATCGTAGTCCATGGCCGCTTCTGCAATTGCTTCTCCAGTAACGACCCCATCCCTGGAAAGTGATTGAATTTTCCAGTTAAAGAAGGGGATGCCAAGGGCCTTGATTTTTTCCATTCGGACTAATGAAGCTTCTTGCTCTTGCAAAAGAATGTCCCTTTCGATTTGCTGAAATACTGGGTTTGTTTCATCAATGCCGTAGCCAAGTACATGGAGATTGACACCTGAAAAAGTGCAGTCTAACTCGATTCCAGTGATCAGAAAGGGTTCTGATCCTGTTTTTTGACCTATTTCAAGACAGGTTGCTTTGGCTTCTTCAATGGCTTTTATAGAATTATGATCAGTTATAGCAAAATGCGTAATTCCCTTTTGATAGCACATTTGGACTAGCGTTTTGCTGTCAAATTCACCATCATCACTATAAATTGAATGCATATGTAAATCGATTCTACTCATTGCCTCACCCCTTAGATATGATTTTAATAGACTACGACTCCATAGTAACACATCGTAATGGAAAGGTAGTAAGACGTTTATCGCTCTTTTTTACACACAAACAAGAAACTGAGAAATTAATGGCTTGACAGAAATCGCAAAAAGGCGTAAATTGAAAAAGCAGCTAACGACCGTTAGTTAGCTAATCGGTCCTTGGGTTATATTCTAAACACCCTTGTTTAAATAAGACACGCTTTACAGAAAGAGGCACAGTATGGATAAAAAGGATGAAATTCTGAATGCGGCTTATGAGCATTTTGCAAAGCGTGGGTATCATGTGTCCATGTCGGATATCGCTAAGGCTGTGAACATCAAGACCCCGTCTTTATATAGTCATTACGCATCTAAAGATGAGATTTTACTCCTGGCGATTCAACGAGAAGTGCAAAAATATCAACTGTTTTTAGACCACATTTACGATACCTTAACCGCAAACTTCCAAATCGATGACCTATATGCAAACTTCATCAAAATTCTTGACTACTTTATGGAAAATGATAAATTGCGATTTTGGCGACATATCCTTCTGATTGATCAAGAGACACTTCGTAAAACATGTAGCGACTTAGTTTTTGAACTTGAGAAGTATCATATCAACCGACTGACCCAAGCATTTTCAAATCGAGCAGTGTTAGCTAAATCAGCCCAAGAACAAACACAAGTACAGGGGATATTAGCTTCAGCAGAATCATTTGAAGTAGAGGCAATCCATTTTATCGCAATCCTTCAGGCAGCCCTTGAAATAGAATTGCTGTTTTACGAATCTCAGCAACAAGCCCATGGTTTTATCATGAAATTATGGCATGCATATAGTGGCAAATCGCAATAAATGAAGCTTATCAGGAGGGGTTAAGATGTTTCTATTTCAAGCAATACCGTGGCAAACAGCACTTATGGGTATATTTGTTCTTTGTGGATTGATGTTTATCAATGAGATTACAAGACGTTCAAAACATGCGGCATTATTTACTTATTTAGCACTACCAATTATATTGACGTTGACGGTTTGGCCTAAAACTGCGGGACCAGGTACACCAATGGGTTACTGGTTCCCCTGGGTAAAAACCTATTCTGCATTAGCAGGTGTTTTAGGTTTTATGGCTCTTAGATACATTAAAGGCATGGATAAGAATAAGTTGATGCTCATGTTTCCAGCCTTTATTCTTGCTTTGAATATCGCAGAAGCGGTGTTCAGAGATTTTCAGTGCTTTAGCTACAGCGGTATAGTCGATGGGGTTTTTATCAATGGTGGCCCATGGAATATTATGAACGGCATTGCGGGTATTCTTAGTATTATTACCATTTCTGGTTGGCTGGGGATTTTTATTGGAAAAGACAAGAACAAAGACATGCTATGGCCAGACCAGCTTTGGTTTTGGGTCATCGCCTATGATTTATGGAACTTTGCCTATGTTTATAATTGTATTCCCGATCACTCGTTTTATTCAGGGGCAATCTTACTCTTATCTTGTACAATTCCAGCTTTCTTGATTAAAAAAGGTGCATGGCTCCAACATCGGGCCCAAACATTAGGACTTTGGACCATGTTTTCTTTGACCTTTCCTTACTTTGCGGATACCTCTCAGTTTGCAGTAAAATCGTCCCATAGCATTACTGCCCTCTATGTGGTTAGCGGATTAGCGCTTGCTTCAAATGTGGCTGTTGCGGTTTACCATTTTAGCCGTGTCTACAAAAATAAGAAAAACGTCTTAAAAGATGAAATCTATACTGATTTGAAGGGTTACAAGGAAATCGTCAGCGAAAGTAAATAACACCGCACTTCAAGTTCTATTCATAAAGGAGGGTCTCCACTTGTCTATACCAATATGGCAGTATGCATTATCCATGGCAACGTATTTTATATTTTTACTTGCACTCATCCATATCATGCGAAAACACTATAAATTTGCGACAATCTTTTGGATGTGTTCTCTGCTAACCTTCCCCCTTTGGCTTATGGGAGGTGTTACTGGCTGGTTCAGGTGGGCAAAAACTCTGAGCGTCCTATTGCCAATCATCGTATTTTGCTTAATGCGAATTGCCAGCTACGAGAATCGCAAGGGCAAGTTTTGGGAGATCTTAAGAAAACCATGGGCCATGTGGTTTATCTATGGCATTTTATTCCTTAATATTATGGAAGCGACTATTAAAGACTACACCACGGGCAATCTCTATAATGCACTATGCGGTTTCTTGCTATGTGTCACTATTCCCTTTCCCCTTAAATACTGGAAGGTGTCAAAAGAGAAGCATGGTGATTTAGTGGCTTATACCACCGTCTTTTGGAACTTTGCTTATACCACTTGGAATTTATGCTTTGTTTTTGGTGAGACTAAGGCGTATTTTGCGGCCTCGATTTGTATTTTACTAGCCGCTGAAATCTATCCGATCATTGTCAAACGTCCAGAACTTTATATTACAGCGAGGGTCTATACACTGGCAGCCCATTTATTGATAAGAGCCTGTGCACCTGGTCTCTTTCCAGCGGTGATGGATGCAACAGCATGGCAAAATCCAACCTTGCTCTACTATTGGGGTCTTGCTAATTTAGTCATTATGATTCCCTATGTCTTTTGGCATACTTGGCAGTTGCATACTGGCAAGGCTGAGATTTCATTTAGGCGGGGTAGGGTAGAAACAAACTAAAAGACACGCCAGTCATAAAGCAATACAAACATGTCTCTTAAAGACTTGTCTGTATTGCTTTTATGTTTTTCTAGGCTCTAGACTATGTTATAATAGAAACATACTTTTGGTCAAAAAGCGTGGGTAGTCTTATCAGCAAAGGAGAATTTATGGGGAATATCATCAGTTCTAAAGATGTCATGATACCAGGCATCAACCAATCTTTATATGAAATCATTCTTGATCAATCTAGCGACCCCATATTTTGCTTTGCTCCTGATGGTACATATTTATATATTAATGCTGCCTTTTCCAAAGCATTTGGCTTGATGCCCTCTGATATTATCGGAAAACGGATTTGGGATGTTTTTCCCGGAGCTGCCGGGGATATGCGATTTGCTGCCGTCAAGAAAGCACTGGAAACTCAAATAGAACAGTCCCTTGAGGTCAAAGTCCCTGTAGCTGATGGTATACGCCATTATTTAACCACAGTGACTCCAATTATGGATGCTAATGGTGTTTCACAAGTTGCCATTTGTATTTCAAAGGAAATCACGATTCGAAAAAATATGGAAGAAGCCCTAGATGAAAGTGTGAAGGCCCTCTATAAAAAGACAATTTGCGATGGTTTGACCAGGCTTTATAATCGTCAACACGTGATTGATTTGCTGGAATGTGAAATTGTTCAATATGAACAGCGGCAAGTTCCGATTTGTTTGATGTTTATGGATTTAGATCACTACAAACGTATTAATGATCGGTTTGGGCATAGTATTGGTGATGATGTCTTGATTGAATTTTCAACGCACCTTTGCACTGAGTTTCAATCAATTGGCCATATTGGCCGCTATGGCGGTGAAGAATTCGTGATTGTTTTACCCAATATGGAGATGACAGAGGCCCTTGAACGGGCTCAGAAATTAATGGACCATCTTGCACAGCAAAACTATACCAGTGAAAAGATTTCATTAACAGTCAGCATTGGCCTAGCCCAGTATCAAGGTGAAGGGGTCAACGGGTTTTTAAAGCGGTCAGATGATCTACAGTACTTGGCAAAAGCAAATGGACGCAACAGAGTTGAATATGAAAGTTAAGGTGTGAATTGAATAAGGGTCGTTATATTAGAATTTTAGAAAATCCTACTTATGAAATGTTAATGCCAATTATCAAAGAAGCATATCAAACCAGTCATGATCGGTTTGGCCTTGAAGGGTTTTCTCATAGTGGGGTGTATTTCACGCAGGAGGACTTTGATGTACTTCAAGGGGATGGGGCTGTTTGGTTTGGGGCTTTCTATTATAGTCAATTGATTGGGTGTTTGGCTTTTACCCCAGTGGATAAAAAAGAATTCAGATTGCATAAACTGGCAGTTGTACCCGACAAAAGAAGCAGTGGTCTTGGCAGACTATTGATGATGACTGCTGAAAAAGAGGCGTTTTCCAGGGGGGCAAAGCACATTGCCATCGTCTGCCTTGCCAATGATGAAGCCCTTGTCAATTTTTATCAGCGTCTAGGGTATCATTTGTTAAAAGAGAAAACCTATCGATTTACCTCTTGGCGGGTGGCTTTTATGGAAAAAAGGATACCTCATTTAGTCGATCAAGTGGGTTCAAATATGCTGGCTTCTCAATTGCCGGTTAAAGCATGCAAAACCTTACCAAAGAAGGCATTTGAAATTGTGCTGGTGTATCACCCTGAAGAAATTATCAAACAATCCAATACGGGACACGTGGTTCAACGGAATTTGCCTGCACATACTAAAGAAATCATTTGGCACCGCAATACCATTGAATCTAAGGTGGCTGAGCTCAATGAAGAGTTTGAGACGGTTCTTCTTTACCCTTCACAAGAAGCAATCCCTCTTAGTCACTATTACCAAGGAAACCTTGAGACATTATCATTAAACCATGAGAACCAACCATCAAATCTAGATGACTTTTCTTTTGTTAGTCAAAAGAAACTTAGACTTTTAGTGGTGGATGGGACTTGGCAGCAGGCTCAGAAAATGATGGCTCAAAGTCCAGTGCTTAGGGCGCTGCAACACGTGAAGCTCGTTCATGTGCCTAAAAGCCAATACATTTTAAGAAAGAATCAAAAGCCCTTAGGACTTTGCACACTTGAAGCCATTGCAGAAGCTATCTCTGAACTGGGATACCCAGAAGTGAAAACTCATTTAATGGATGCGTTCTTTAAGTGGATGGCCATGGGTTTTGAGCGCTATGGTGTTCATATGGGAGCCTTAGACGAGGATTTACAACAATGATTTTGGTGTTGATAAAAGAAAACAGCTTATTCGCGATTAGAATAGGCTGTTTTTGTTTTTTGTATTAGTTTTGAGTGCTGTCCTTGATTAAGTAAAGGGCTGTGAAATCTTCTTTTGAAACTGGTCGTCCCCAGACGTAGCCTTGGATAATGTCACAGTTTAAGTCCTTTAGAATTTGGAGCTGTTCCTGTGTTTCAACCCCTTCTGCAACTGTTTGAAGTCCTAAGCCTTGAGCCATTAGAATGATGGCTTTTACAATCAAGCGGTCTTGATGGTCGTTGGCGATATTGTCAATAAGCTCCTTGGCAATCTTCAACTGGTCTATATCAAAACGTTTAAGGTAACTAAGGGAAGAATAACCAGTGCCAAAATCATCAATGGCGATTTCAAAACCCATGCCATTAAGGGCTGTAAAGACTTCTTCCATTTGCGAGGCTGTACTCATGGCGCTGTGTTCGGTTACCTCAAGACAAATGATTTTTGGATCAATTAATTGGTCTTGAATCTTTTGAGCAAGAGAGGGAAAGAAATCCACATAGTCAAAGGATAGAGGGGATATATTTATGCTGGTTCTAATTGGTGTTTCCCGGAATTGATTGATAAGAAGTGACATTGACTGTCCTTCTTTAAAAACCCAATCGGTAATTTGGACTATACATCCAATTTCTTCTGCGATGGGTATAAACTCAGCGGGTGAAACAAATCCAAGTGTGGGATTATGCCATCTGATCAGGGCTTCAATACCAGAAATTGATTGATCTGCAGCATAAAATTGCGGTTGATAATGGAGAAAAAATTCCTGATCAAAATTGATCCTTTTTAGTTGCCATTCAATCTGATTTCGACGAGTGGCTGTTTCAATTAAGTTATTATCAAAAATTGAGATGGTTGATTTTGAATTACTGTTTTTTGCTTGATACATAGATAAACTTGAAAATTTTAAGAGTCCATCCGCAGTAAGTGCATCTTGAGGATAGCGCGATGCACCAATACTCAAATTGATTTTGAAACGAAAGCCCTCTATAATAATGTCACTTTCAAATAAGCGGAAGACGTTGGTAGCTGTTTCTTGAATGGCATCTCGATCTGCGCAGTAGTAGATGATACCAAATTCATCACCGATAATACGTGCAATGATGCAGTCTCGAACAGAAAGTTGTTGGAGTCGCATGGCAATCTCAATCATAACCCGATCTCCCATAGAATGACCATGGATATCATTGATGATTTTAAATCGGTCAATGTTCATGTAAAGGATTGAAAAAGGCTCGTTTTTTTCAATGGCTTTTTCTAGAATGTTGTTAAAATAGAACCGATTATTGAGACCAGTCAAAGTGTCTGTGGTAGCCTGATGGTAGAGTTTTTCGTTAGCTGCAATCAGGTCTGTGGTTCTGCTTTTAATGGTTGCTTCAAGGTTGATGGTCAGATGTTGCTCTTGATCAAGTAGAATAGAGGTCAAGATACTATTTTGCATATACTTACTCAGAAGTTCGTGGAGTAATATGGTGAGTAAAATTAAAAATAGAAATTTAATGGATCCATTATTAAAATAAGTATGAAGGAAAACTAGGATGCCTAAAATCAAAATGACCCGGGTTTTGCCCATGTTTGCAAGGGTATTATGGGTGCCGATACTAGGGGCTTGTAAACTATCTTTGGTGCCATAAAGGGCAGCTGCTGCCAACAAGATAAATGAAAAATAATACAGGTAATCTACAAAGGAATATGGGATGTAGCTATCGGCAATGAAATGGTATGAAAAGTAAAGATCAGCGCCAATGTAAATCATAAGGCCGCTAATGATGAGTTTTAGACCGAGAGTCATCTTTTGATTTCTATAGGAAGCGTTAACCGCAATAATAATCAGCAGCATCATGAGATTTGTTATGATATAGCCATAAACACTAATGAAATTATCCAATGTTAAAAGGGGAAGTCTTGTATTAATCGCAAGTGTTGTTTGTAGGAAAATATAGACCAATGCTGTGACGGCTAGAATATCAATCAGCAGTTGGTATGAATGCCATTTGTGGCGATTAATGATAAAAAATAAGAGGGTCATGGCAGTTAAGAATAAATTAGGTATCAGATAAATAAGGGCTAATAGAGAACTTTCGTTAGGGTCTCCCAGATTATAATAATTCATGATTAACCATAAGCCATCTGCAATAAGCCAAGAAAATATTGCTCCCCCTAATAGGGCTAAATAGATACGAAAAGGTGACGCCTTTCTAGCCTTATATGCAATGATCAGAAAAATGGTTAAATCAAAAATAACAGAGACTAAGTCGCTAAGGACTGTCAGCTCTTCGTATGATGAAATAATGATAATGAAAACTAATTGAACAGCTAAGAGGCATAATAAAATTATATTTTTCATACAAAGGCCACCTTAAAGTAGTGAAAACAAACCAACTGAAAAAATGTAAGGCCGACCATGGTTTGTATATGGGCGGGATTTACATAGAATATGTCTTTATTTTAACATGTTATTGGATTTAAACCTAGTGTAAGAATAAGGCAAAAAAATAAAGCACAGGGACGCAAAAGCGTTGCTGTGCTTTATGATGGTATCGTTAGTGACTAGTCACTAGTCGTTCGTCAATTTAAAATGCTCTAAAACGGCAAAGACCAAGCTGATGACAATTGAAGCAATGGTTGCAAGGGCCATACCTTTTAACGTAACGCTGCCAAATTTAACGGCAATGCCACTAAGTCCGATGATTAAAACGGAGGATGAAAGGATTAAATTATGGGCTTTTGAATAATCTACTTTCTGTTCTACCAGCATACGAAGGCCTGAGGCTGCTATAACGCCAAAGAGTAACATGGAAACGCCACCCATTACCGGAAGCGGAATCGTTTTAATGATGGCGCTGAATTTACCAAAGAAAGCCAGACCGATAGAAATTACCGCAGCACCCACGATCACTCGAGAACTGTAAACCTTCGTAATGGCTAAAACACCAATATTCTCTCCGTAAGTTGTGGTTGGTACTGAGCCAAACAGACCAGAAAGGGCTGTAGATAGACCATCGGAGAACATTGAACGATGAAGGCCTGGATCTTTGCGGAGCTCTTTGCCAACGATGTTTTCGGTGACGATTAAATGGCCGACATGTTCAGCGATGACCACCAATGATGCTGGAATAATTGTGATGATGGCGCCTAGGTTAAATGCTGGTGTATAACGTGTTGGGAATGCAAACCAAGGTGCATTGGCAACTAATGTGAAGTCCACCATGCCAAGGAACATTGCTGCAATGTAGCCATAAAGGATGCCGATTAGAATAGGGATGATGGAGAAAAAACCTCTAAAGACCACGGAACCAATGATGATGACGGTTAGTGTTGAAAGGGAAAGGAAGATGACTTTTGGGTCTAGGGTTGTCAGTGCCACATAATTGCCATCTAAAAAGCCTGCCATTTGAGCGGCCACTGGTGCCAGTTCCAAACCGATGATGGCGACGATTGCGCCCATTGCAGCCGGTGGGAAAACCACGTCAATCCATTTGATACCCGTATATTTGATGATGATGGCAACCAGCATGAAAATCAGACCAGAGGCGATAAATCCACCCAGTGCTGCTTCGTAGCTTTGTGCGCCCATAACGATAAAGACTGGTGATAAAAATGCGAAACTCGAACCGAGAAAGGCTGGAATCTTGCCCTTAGTAATAAAATAGTAGAGAATGGTGCCAATGCCGTTCATTAAAAGAACAGTGGCAGGGTCGATCTTAAAGAGAAAAGGGACTAATACAGAAGCGCCAAACATTGCGAATAAATGCTGCAAACTCAGTGGAATGCTCTCTAAAAGGGGTAATTTTTCTTCAACACCGATAATTCTTCTCTGGTTTTTGCTTTGTGGTTTACTCATTGTTTCCTCCTTGTTGTCTCTCTGGACAAATTAAAGTATAGGCCTCAACTAGTTTTACATAATCAAACCATGAAGTCAAGGTAAAAATAGTGAATGTAGTATAAACAAAAATAGTGAATGAGACATGGGGGGGAATGATATTCAGCCAGGGCGAGGGCCACCAAGCAGTGTTGTGCGGCAACACCCAAGCAGTGTTGTGCGGCAACACCTTAAGCGAATTGGGCGTGGTAGAGGGCGCTATAGTGTCCGCCTCGGGTGAGCAGGTCCTGGTGCTGGCCTTTTTCCACAATATTGCCGTCTTTCACCACTAAGATCACGTCGGCATCTTGAATGGTGGACAAGCGATGTGCAATGACAAAGCAGGTTTTACCCTTCATCAATTGGCGCATGGCAGCTTGAATATGCTTTTCGGTACTGGTATCCACATTGGATGTCGCTTCGTCTAAAATCAATAGGCTTGCATCCAAGAGCATGGCCCGTGCAATGGTTAGAAGCTGCTTTTGCCCTTGGGAGATATTGATGCCATCCTCATCAAGGGGGGTATCGTACCCTTTTGGCAGTTGGGAAATGTACTGGTGTATTTTTGCTGCCTTTGCTACTCTGTGGACATCTTCTAGGGTAGCGCTGGGGTGACCATAAGCGATATTCTCGTAAATCGTTCCCCCAAAGAGCCAAGTATCTTGAAGGACCATGGCAAAGGATTTTCTCAGGCTCAAACGGGTAGCTTGTCTGATATCCACACCGTCTAGGGTGATTCGGCCAGAAACGGGATCGTAAAACCGCATCAATAGATTGGTAAGGGTGGTTTTACCAGCCCCTGTGGGGCCAACGATTGCCACAAGACTCCCTGGAGTCACCTCTAAGTTAAAATCGCGAATAACAATTTGGTCTTTTTCGTAACCAAAATGGACATGCTCAAAGTTTACTTGACCTTCTACAGCTTCAAAGTGATGGGCATTTGGGATGTCATCGATTTCAGGTTTTTCATCTAAGAGTCTAAAAACCCGTTCAGCAGCAGCACTAACCGACTGAAGTTCGCTGATGATATTGGCCATTTCATTGATTGGCCCAGAAAACTTACGGGAGTATAGCACAAAAGAGGACATATTACCAAGGGTGATGCGGCTTAGTAAAAACAGGATGGCTCCAAAGATACTGACAAGGGCCAGGGAAATATTATTGATGAAATTCACCGAGGGTCCAACGGTACTGCTATAGTATTCAGCTTGGAAATAAGCCTCGACGGCATCTTCATTTTTAACATCAAACCGACCAATCATGGTGTCTTCTTGGTGGTAGGCTTTAATCACCTTTTGCCCAGTGATCATCTCTTCAACAAAGCCATTGAGGGCCCCCAGTTTACCAGACCGGTTCTTGAACAGGGGACGGACCTTGTTGGCCATATACCTGGTGTAATAATACGATAGGGGAATTGTGATGACAAACACCAATACCAAAACAGGTGAAATAAAAAGCATCATCCCAAGGGAGACCACAACGGTTAAAATACTGGTCAAAATTTGAATCATATCATTGGAAAGAGATGTGTTAATGGTGTCGATGTCGTAGGTGATTCGGGAAATCAAATCACCGGTTTGGTGCTTGTCAAAATAGCTAACAGGCAGCTCGGAGAGCTTTTTAAACACATCACGACGCATATTGGCGGACACCCGTTGGCTCAGGGACTGCATTAAAATTGCTAAGCAATAGCCCAAGACAGAGGACAAGACATAAAAAACACCCATCAGGACACAGAAGTAAATGACCCGGTCAAAATTGACTGCGTTTTCTCCGGGGGTAATGGCATCAATGGCATAACCGGAGAGCATGGGGCCTACGAGTGAGAGCATATTAGACGAGAGTGTCAACACAATCGCTAAGAGCAAACGCCATTTAAAGAAATAGAGATAGCGCCAAAGGCGGCCCAAAAAGGCATACTTAGCTGGTGCGGGCTTATCTTTGGAGGGCTTAGCTGGTGCTGGTGACGTTGACTTTTGCATTTGAACCTCCAATCTGAATATCGCTGATTTGGGCATATTCTTGGCAGCTCTCTAAGAGTTCTTGGTGGGTGCCGGCTCCAATGATTCGACCCTGATCAAGCACCAAAATCTGATTGGCGTGCATAATGGAGCTGATACGCTGTGCTACAATCACCGTGGTGGTTTTACTGAATTCCTGTTGGATAGCACCTCTGAGATTGGCATCAGTGCCATAATCAAGGGCGCTTGAAGCATCGTCCAAAATCAAGATTTCGGGTTTTCCCATCAGGGCTCTAGAAATCAGTAGGCGCTGTTTTTGACCGCCGCTAAGATTGGCCCCTTTAATGGTTAGCTGGTGATCAAACCGTTCATCCAAGGTATTGATAAAAGGCCCCGCTTGAGCAAGAGAAGCGTATAGTTCTAAATCTTCATCGGTGACATCTCGACCAAAGGCGATATTTTCTGCAATGGTATCTGCAAAAAGAATATCATCTTGAAAGACAATCCCAAAGAGGGTGTGTAGTTTTGCTTTTTGAATGGCCTTTATGTTGCAGCCATTGATTCTGATTGCCCCTTGATCCACGTCGTAAAATCGCATCAATAGTTTGATAAGACTAGACTTACCACTGCCTGTGGCCCCTATAATCCCCAGGGTTTCCCCTTGCATGACCTTGAAATTGATGTCATGCAAATTGGGTTCATTTTTATAATATGAAAAACTCACATGATCAAATTCAATATGGGCATCGGTTGCAATGGGCGCTTCATCGGTGACTAAAAGGTCTTCGGGTGTGTCTAAAACTTCAATAATCCGAGCAAAGCTTGCACCGCCCTTTGAGGCCAAGATGAAAATCCGGCTGATGGACAGCATGGCATTTAAGATTAGGGTAAAATAGGTTAAGAAGGCGATGATAACGCCGGGTTTGATATGGCCTGCATTTACGCGATAGGCACCCACTAGAATAACAAGGCTCAGGCCCATATTCAGCATAAGATTCATCAAGGGATTGGTAATGGCCATGGTCATCCCAACCCGTTTTTCGGCTTTCCTGACGGTATGATTGACGCCGAAAAACCGTTCTTTCTCGTAATCAAGTTTTGACAAGGCTTTGATGATTCTGACACCGGTGATGTTTTCTCTTAGGATGCACACCATTTGGTCTACGTTTTTTTGTAAGGCCTGGTACAGCGGTATGCCACGTTTGGAAACGCCAATCACTAAAATGGCGATGAGGGGTTGTATACCGATGAGAACCATAGCCAAGACTGGATCAAGGGCTAGGGTGACGAGGACGCCCCCTAAAAGAAGGATGGGGGCCCGGACTCCCAGGCGCTGCATCATGCCAATGAGATGGTGGACGTGATACGTGTCGGAGGTTAACCTGGAGATCAAAGACGGTAAAGTGAAGTGGTCGATTTGCTCACTTGAAAGATAGGTGATTTTAGCAAAAAGATCGTGGCGGATTGTCTGAATGGCATCCCTGGCAACCTTAGAGGCCATGCGGTTAGCAATGACATTGCCCACAAGGCCAATGATGCCACAGAGCATCATGATAAAGCCCCATATGACCACCAGGGAAATATTTTCTGTAGGCACAACTTGATCAATCATATATGCGAGAATCCAAGGTATAAAAAGGTCCATCATGGTGCCTACAAATTTTATAAAAAGTCCAAATGACATCGCCCCAAGATATGGTTTCAAATACTGAAAAAATCTTTTCATAGGGTATCCTCTAAATTGCCTGATGCAACCAGTTCTGCATTTTTAAGAACCTGTTGCATCAGTGCAAATAATTGTTCTTTTTGACTATCTTCTAGCCCTGCAAGTATTAGCTGATTCCAAGATCCTAACACTTCAAGGACCCTAGGATAAGCCTCGATGGCTTTATCAGTCGGGAAGATTTGAATACGTCTGCGGTTGGTAGGGTCTTGCCGTCTGGTGATAAATCCGCCAGCTTCAAGTAGGTTGAGTTGCCGTGTGACGTTACTTTTATTGATTAGTAGTGACTTAGCGATTTGATTTTGTGAGATTCCTGGGTCCCTACATACAGCTAAAATATAACTGTGCTGAGTCCCAGTTAAACCAATTTCAGCAAAGGCCGAATCTCGATAGAGTACAGCACAACGGGTGGTGCGGCCGATGAGTTTCATAATGGGTTCCATAATATGACCTTCTTTCAAATTTGCACAGTTGCATGCGCAACATTTCGATTCTCTAAAAGGTTACCACTTAGAAAATCCTGTGTCAATCAATGATTTGGGTGTCATAAGAGAAATTCCAGGTTAAATTCATGATAAGCCGTGAAAATAATTGAAATAAGCTGAATATTTTGTCTGAATTCGGCTATAATAGAAAGTAAGAATATAAGGATGTTACTTTTATGGGGGAAGCGTATGTATTGGTGGACTGAATTATTAGAAGAAGTTTTTGAAGATCATGCCACTGAGGTTTATTTGACTGCAGGTGGTGGGGTTTTAAAGCGGATAAGTGGTGCACTTCAACCGGCACGTTGCAAACCAGAACCACTTTCTAGCTCAGATATTGAACATGTCGTGACTTTATTATTGTCAACAGACCAACAAATTCAACTTGAGTTTGAGAACTTTGTATTAACCCGTTATGTCCACGAAAAAATTGGACGGTGTCGGGTAGTGGTGACCCGTCAAAGAAATACCTATAGTGTCACCTTACGGCTGTACCATTCTGCTGAACGGTTGCAAGCTTACCCAATTACAAAAACCCTTGAAAATCTGACGCGGATTCAAGAAGGGTTAATCGTGATTGGTGGGTTGGCCCATTCAGGACGGTCTACGATTTGTGCACAGCTCATGATGCATATCAACGATGAAAGACCCAGCTATATGGTTAGCCTTGAACAAACTTTGTCTTATTTGATGCCCCACCGTAAAGCTTTAATCAATCAGCGTGAGGTTGGACTAGATATACCAAGTTATCACGAGGGTATTCGTGCTTGCGTTTACGAGAATGCCGATGTGATTGTAATAGACGACTATACGGATTCCCTGGCAGTGGACGAAGCTTTGACACTTGCTATGCAAGGGCGTTTAGTAATTTTCACACTCAAAGCTAAAAATGCCAGTCAAGCCATGCAACAATTATTGGCCACAGGAGATCCCCAGCACGCTGCTTACCGCAGACATCTTCTACAATCAGCTCTTCGGGCAATTGTGATTCAACAACTGATTGTGGATCAAAATGACCTTCTGTTACCACTTTATGAAGTGGTCTATAACAATCAGGCGGTACAGTCCTTAATCGAAACAGGTACCGTGAAATCAATCAATGATGTCATTTTGCGTTATACTAAAATGGGCATGTGCGACTTTGATACATCCTTAGCCGAGCTAGTTTTGGCCAATAGAATTTCTAAAAACAGAGCACTTACCATGATTGATAGCATGACTAATTTTGAAATGGCATTAGCAAAAGCGTTACCTTGATGCACTTAACTTAATCAAGAATGATATTACCTAATAGAAAAGCCTCCCTAATATTGGGAGGCTTTTTGTTGGATTCTCTTGTGATTTTTCATCTTGATGACAGTATTATTTTGTTTCATTGACAATATTAAAAAAAAGTTGCTGAACCACTTGTCGTTCCACTTTTGTCAATTGTCTCTTGTCATCATAAAACTCCTTGAGAATCTGGGTTCTAAAAGCTATAAACCCTGTAAAAGAAGTTTTGAAAAACTCTGGACGACTGGAAAAATGGGATAGTTGGCCTTCGCAAAACAGTTTAATCAAGTGATCAAATGACCGGGTCCCTCCAAAATGCAGTTTGTAAATGAGTTCCCTATTGGCAAGGTCTGCATTTATGTAATAGTCTTTGATGGTTTTGGAAAGCAAGGCCCTTTGAGTTGTTAGTTTTCGGGCAATCAGGGTGCCGTCAATATTAGCTAGATAATCGGAGCGGCTAAAGTGAGAAGGGGATTCGGAGAGGAGTAATTTGCCTGTGGCGTCGGCATCCATTGTGCCGTCTAGTGAGAAAATGACATCTGCATAAAAGCTGAGAAGGTCCCCGCCAGTTGAAAAAGCCAGATCGTAGAATGGTTCGCAAGGGTTTTCTGCTAGTGGTACTTCATTTAGGGACTTTTCGTTCAATGGGATTTCACCAATTTGACTGGTGTAAATGTCTACAACCGCCAGCATGTGAGACCAATCGACGGCCGCTTTTGTTTGTGTGTCTTGCCAAAGGGCTACATCTGAAAGGGCTAAAAGTTGTGTCATTTCTTTTTGTTTTGGGTGGTTTACTGTGGTCAAAGCATTGATTAATGGCTGTGGCATTGTTCCTGCGAAATTAGCCCAAATCATGGCCTCAATAGGTTTGATTTTTTGACCATATCGGTTTTGTCTAAAAAATGCCAATGTTGCTTGGTTAATCTCATGAGGATCATGTGTTTGCAGTATTTCTGAGATGATTTGTTCAGTACTTTCTACGGTTTGAATCAGTGCTAGCTGCTGTGGCTCTAATGTTTTGGGAAACTTATGGGCAAACTCAAGCATCGTTGATTTTAAGGGTGTCAGCAGAAAACTGGCTTCAAAAATAGTCAGTTCTTCTGGGAGTCCCAATGGGGCAGTGGTAGATTCTAAGCCGTAGCTACTTGATGTTAATCCGATCACTGCAATGGATATAGCCAGCATTTTTCTTAGGGTTTTAGGATATTTAGAATACATTATCATGATAGGCCTCGTTAGGAAGGTGCACAGGGATGGAGATAGGAGAACGGAAAAGTCAATTTTACTGTTAGTATACACCCAACTGGGAGCCGTGCCAACCTGTCCATGTTATAGGGGTATGATTTAGCATAAAATTAAGGTATGATAGTTGAAGATACGTTGATTTTTAAAATTAAACTTTTAATATTGAGAGCCATAATAATGGGAGCGATATTCGATGATCATATATAAAAAGGCTTCACGTAATGACTTAGATGGTATTTATGACTTCTGTCAAAAATTGATTGTAGAAGCTGTTCAAATGAGCTTTGTTGATGTTACTAATCCTGAGGTTCTTGAATCCTGGTTTGAAAAATCAGAGTACGACATGTATATTGGGGTTTTAGAAGAATCCCCTCATAATGTGGTGGGAATGCTGCGAACGAAGGTTGGTAGCGGGGATCAGTCACACTCTATCTATTTATCCTGTGCGGTGGATCCTGAATATCGAAATAATTCAATTGCCACTGAAGTCACTAATTTTGGATTAGCTGATCAAAAGGAACAGGGCATCTTAATTGCACGAACATTGATTTTCGATTGGAATACCCTCTCCATAAAAACCATCGAAAAATGTGGTTTTACTTGTTCTGGCCGTGTGGTTATGGTCATTATTGATCCCGTTACAGGTAAACCTGTTGATGATCTGATTTACTATAAGATCCTATAAGTCTGATTCTATCTTAAACCATGCTTGGCTTGTGGTCGCTTATATGTTAAAATATATGGTATGCATATGTTTTATTGAGTAATTAGATTACATATCATTTAAACTATGAAAGAATGGTAAAGAATATGATTGAATTTATGAAGCAATGTTTGGAGTTTTTATCTGTAGAATTAACTGTTATGCTAACTGCAGCATTACCAATTGTTGAAGTTAAGGGTGCTATACCTTTTGGTGTTGCACTTGGTTTAACACCATGGCACGCTACAATTTTGAGTTTTTTAGGTAGTCTTGTACCAGTGCCGTTTATTTTATTTGGCATTCGTCCGGTGTTTAATTTCCTTAAGCATACTAAATTATTTGAAGAGCTGATTCACAAAATCACCCATAAAACCCTTCATAAAACAAGTGATAAAGTACAAAAATATGGGGCTTGGGCACTTTTTGTATTTGTGGCAATTCCACTTCCCGGTACTGGTGTATGGACAGGTAGCCTAGCAGCAGCCCTTTTAGATATGCGTTTTAAGTGGGCATTTCCAGCAATTGTGATTGGTAATGCCGTTGCAACGTTTTTAATTGCTACATTGACCCTAGGTGTCTTACAATTAGTTTAATATGACTAATTAGTTTCGCAATACTCAATCAGTATGACGCAGAACAAGTATCCGTAGTCCCTTTGTATTATGGGTATGGCTGTCTGTTATAAAAATAAAGAGGTGAGTGTATGTCAGAGAAAAATATCGCGTTTATGAAATCTGTTCTAGAAAAAAAGAAAGAGAAACAAGCCACAAAGTTAGCACAATCTGAGCGTCCGTTAAAAAAAATGGGTTCAAGCCAAGCGGCTTTTAAGAATCAAAAGCAAGGTAGCGCTAAAAAAGTCTAGTTAGAAGCATCGACAGGGTCAATAAAAAAGCTTATTCTCGAAAATTTGAGAATAAGCTTTTTTTTAATTACCGTAGAAGAGACTGGTTGAAGAGAACTCTGCATCGCAGGTCATTTCTATGCCTAAGTTTCTTAGGGTGTGATCATTCTTAGCGTGGAGAATAACCGTTGCATGGGCTTCGCAACCCCGTAAGCTTTCTAAATGATCAAGGGCTACTTGTGCAATTGGATTAAAGGCTGCACTGATGCTAAGGGCAATCAGGACTTCTTCTAAATCAAGTACTGCGCTCATATAACCCAGGGATTGTTTTTTTAGCTTGATAATCGGGTCTAAAATTGCAGGGGAGAGCAAGTGGACATCCTCTGCAATACCGGCATGATGCTTAATGGCATTGATAACCGCCGCAGCTGTGGCGTCCATAGCCCCGCTGTTTTTGCCCGTGACGATGGTGCCGTCCCGAAGTGCGATGGCCACTGCTGGTTGAGCAGTATCTGTACCATTGCGTTCCTCAAGTTGCTTTTGGTAAGCTCTTGCTGGATCCACTACAGCGCGATGATTAGGTTTTAGTTGTAATTCTTCCATAATCATTTTTGAACGATTAAATGTGTCGATATCACATTGACCTTTTTTGTATTCGCAGCCTGTTTTAAAATAGCGACGAATGATCTCCTGTCTGGAAGCTTCACGGATGACTTCATCATCGGTAATGCCAAAGGCGATACGGTTAACACCCATATCCGTAGGTGATTTATACATTGATTCTGTACCTGTGATTTTTTCAATGATGCGTTTGAGGACAGGGAAGGTTTCGATATCTCGATTGTAGTTGACCGTGACTTCGCCGTAGGCCTCAATATGGAAATTGTCAACCATATTAACATCTTTTAAATCAACAGTTGCAGCTTCATAGGCAATGTTGAGTGGGTGCTTAAGTGGCATATTCCAAACCGGGAATGTCTCGAATTTAGAGTACCCAACACTTCTGCCTAACAAGTTCTCGTGGTAGAGTTGGCTAAGGCAAGTGGCCAGTTTTCCGCTACCTGGACCTGGGGCAGTGACCACGACGATTGGTTTTGTGGTCTCGATATAAGGATTTTGACCATAGCCTTCTTCGCTAACAATGGTGTCAACGTCAGTTGGATAACCTTTAGTGGCTCTGTGTTTATAGACTTTAATGCCTTTATGCTCAAGCTTATTGATAAAGGCAGTTGTGGCAGGTTGATTATCAAATCGTGTAATGACAACGCTATTGACCTCTAAATCATAGTTTCTGAGGTCGTCAATCAATTTAAGCACGTCAATATCATAAGAGATACCAAAATCCCCACGAATTTTATTACGTTCAATATCTCCTGCAAAAACACAGACAATGACTTCTAATTTATCTTTGAGTTTATTGAGCAGTTTCAATTTTGCATTTTCGTCAAAGCCAGGCAGTACCCGTTTCGCGTGCATATCAAAGATTAGTTTGCCACCAAATTCTAGATATAGCTTATCAAAATTATTCACCCGTTCTAGAATGAATTTTGATTGCTCTTCCAAATACTTATCAGGATCGAATCCTTTTTTCATGAAAGCCTCCAAAGGTTTTCTTTTACTCTAACACGTTTCACCGTCTTTGAAAACCTTAAAAAGCCTTTAAAAAACATTAAATGCCTCAAGGAGACATTTAATGTTTTAAATATTTATGGTCACAAAATTTATGCTGATAACTTAGAAACCACTTTCTTTTGACTGACATGAAGGGTTTCGTGATACTTATCACGGGTGTCATCAAAGAGGACATGGGTGACATTGATTACTGTAACACCATCAAGTGCAAGAAGGGTTTGTTCAATCTCTCGCGCAATTTTATCATCCAAGCTAGAAAAAGCTTCATCTAATAATAAGATATTGGCATTTTGTAAAAGACCTCTAGCAATGGCGATACGACTTTTTTCGCCCCCAGATAAATTTTTACCATTATCATAAATCATGGTGTCTAGACCTAGAGGCAGATTATGAATGAGTGTATCAAGACCTGACCTTGAAATGGCGTTTTGGATATCTGGTTCACTGTAGTTTTTGTAGAGACAAAGATTTTGGCGCAGGGTATCTTCAAATAAAAATACATGTTGCTCAACGTTGGCAATGTGCTTATAATACGAATCTGTTTTTAAATCTTCAAGTGAGCAATCATCCATGAGAATTCGGCCGCTCTGTGGGGTGTGGTATTTTCTAAGAAGCCTTAATAGGGTGGATTTACCTCCGCCACTGGGACCAACTACTAAATATTTTTTGCCTTTTTCTAAAGTTAAATTAATGGTGTCTAGTATTTGAGTCTCGCCATATTGAAACGAAACATTTTCAAACTTTAAGTGCGTATCGAAAGTTGATTTCTCAAGGGTCGCTGTATTTTCAAACTTATTTTCCAGCTGTTTGTCCATTTTTTCAAATAAGACTTTTGCCCCAGCAATTTTAGGAAACCACTCACCCATTGACGATAAAGGATTTAACACCCGCTCCATGCTATTGATGACCAGAACAATGCCACCAAAAGTCATATTTCCTTTAATGGTTAAATAGACAGAAAATCCAATAATACTAACCATAATACTATTCATCATAGCGTTTTGAATGGCAAATATAAATGTGTTGAAACGATCAATTTTATAACCTTGATCCTGAATGACTTTACTTTTATCGTGAAAATCACCAAGTGCTTTCTCAGTCAGGTGATTTACTTTAATAATATGAAAAGCACTTAAACAAGAATGGATATAGGCGCTATAGTGGGTGAATTTTTCACTGCGAATTTTTTGCAGCTTTCTAACCGGTTGCCCAACCAGGGAAGATAGAACGCCAACTAGCACGCCAATCACTAAACCCGCTAGGGGTATCCAGGGATTTACATAAGCGATAATCCCCAGACCAATCACAAAAGATAAAATATTATAACCGATTTCATATTGACCCAGCACATAGTTATTCTCCAGTGTGTTCATATCTTGGGTAATGGCACTGACATAATCTGTGGCATGATCTTGATGAAAAGCCGCAAGATCTTTATTAAAGACCCCTTTTAGATATTGTTTTTTAAGACCAATCATAGCGCCTTTTCGGTATCTAGCCTTTGCCCATGCCAAAAGGATATTAATGGGTAACACTGCAACCGTTACAAGGACTAATTTAATCAGTTCAGATTTAAAGGTTATTTGGTCGTTGGCAATCGCACTGTCAATTGTATGCATCATATAGACTGAGAATAGGGCTTCTAAGAGAAGGGCGACAGTGGCAATCATAAGAGAAATACCTAAAAGCGGTAAGTGTTTTAAAAGACTTTTCTTCATGCGATGGTCACCTCGCTAAAATATTGATCTGTGGTATACTCCGTAATCTTACCATTCTTGAATTCGAGAACGCCGTCATATTGTTCTGTTAGTCCTGGGTAGTACCGATGGGAGACGGCTATGAGGGTACAAGGCAGGTTCAAAAGCGTTTCTTCAATTTGTCGACCAAGCTCAGGATTTAAACTTGAAGTGGCTTCGTCTGAAAAGATAATATCAACATCTTTTACCAGTGCCCGTGCAATGGCAATTCTTTGACGCTGACCTCCAGATAGATCTTGTCCGTTTTCTCCAATTGCCCGTTCTAATCCCGAAACATGGTCTGAAGCAAATTCGCTAAGTCCAGAAAGATGAATCGCGTTTTGAACGGTTGGTAAGGAGGTGGGTTTATAGAGAGTGATATTATTTAATAAACTATCTTCGAATAAAAAGACATCTTGATAGATAAATGCCACATGTTTATTAAAATCATCCTGAAGCATATTGCGTATTGGGGTCTGATCTATAGAAATCTCACCTTCGTATCTCTCTAAGGTTTGCGATAGGAGCTTAATCAATGTTGATTTACCTGAACCGCTGGCACCTTTTAGAAGGTACTTTTTGCCTTTTTCAAGAGTGAAAGACACATTATTGACAATTAAACGGTCTTCATATTTGAAAGTCAAGTTTTTAACTGCAAGTGCTTTTTTGAAGGAAAAAGGCAAGTTGCCATCATGGGTATTGGTGCTTGCTGATTCAGTTCCTGTGATTTTATTGAAAATTGCAATAGAAGCTTTAAGTTCATTAAACAAAAGTACGATTTGCTCGAGGGGCCAAATGCAACCGTTGGCCAGCATAATCATAAAACTCATATTTGTAAATGTCAGGCCAGAATTTAGGCGTGATAAGAGATACAGTAAAATGCCAACAAATATCAATGAGCTAAGTAGGCGGGTTAAATTTCGTTGGCTTTCAGTAAACACGTTATAATTAAGTTTCTTTCGCTCAACCCGGTCCATTGCTATAAGTGACTTATTCAAAAAAGCATTTTCAACACCATTTAGTTTAAGAAGTTCCATACCATCAAAGGTATTTGAGACTTCAACAGTTAACTGTTCATTGCCTGTTGAAATTCCTTCTTGCATGGAGGTTGTTTTACTCTCTAATGTTCTTACCATTAAGAAAATAAGGATAGAACAGATCAATATAGCGACAGCAAATGGTAGGTCATAAAAGGCCAATATAATAATGGAGGCAATATAAGCGCCGCTTCTAAAGATGACATTGATCAATTTTAAGAAGAAATTTTCTTCGAATTGGTTGATGTCATTGATTAGATGAGACATATAGACAGCTTTAGATTGTTCTGCAAAGGTTTCAAAGCGCATGTTTTGAATCTTTGCAAAGGCGAGATTTCGCACATCTAATATAATATCTCTTATAAATCCGATGCGCATCATCCGAGAGACAATAAAGAGTGCGGTAGAAATAAAGACAATGGCCAGTGACCACCAGAGTGATGTCCAAAAGACAGCAATATCGCTGCCCTGTGCGGCACCAAGGAGTAGGGCAAATATATAGTTTGAGAGAATTTGGTTGACCACGGGAATCAGACAAGCCAAAAGGTAGATGATAAATCGGTTTCTTCGATTCATTAAAAGTGCTTTCATTGTGAACCTCCATATATGTATATCATAAATATAATATTCGATATTAATTTCGTCAATTCTAACCACTGATTTCTAATGCTTTTATAATTTTAGAATTAATAATATCAATTATGCCTGAATTGTATAGTGGCATGTTCTATAACCTGGTCATAAAAAGACTTTACCTTTGGCTGAAAAAGGCGTAAACTGTAATTAAGGAAAATGATTATCAATTGCAGACTCCTTGGGAGTCGTAAGAAGCCAAATGGCTAGGAGGTAAAAATGTCAAATACAATCTGGCGAGAAAGCTTGAAGCCATATGCAAAACCAAGTGCATGGCGAGCGAGCTTTCAAATGCTCAATACCGTGGTGCCTTATATTATACTGTTATTTTTAACTGGATTCGCCTTGTATCAAAGGGTTCCGTATTTTATGGTCCTGATATTGGCTCTATTAACAGGTGGCTTTATGGTTCGTACCTTTATTCTGTTTCACGACTGCACCCACTTGTCATTTGTAAAATCGAAAACAGCCAATCATATCATTGGGTATTTATTAGGGGTTTTGACATTCACCCCTTATGCGGTATGGCAAGCTGAACACAATAAGCATCATGGCACCGTTGGCAACCTTGATTCCCGTGGGGTCGGTGATGTTTGGACCATGACAGTTCAGGAATATCAAAGCAGCAAAACTATTGTTAAAGCAATTTATCGCCTCTATCGAAATCCCTTATTCCTGTTTTTAGTGGCTCCGTTTTTTTTATTTGGTGTCATTAATCGATTTCCGGCATCTTGGAATATGAGTCGGTCTGAGCATGTGAGCTTAGCCTTTACCAATATCGCCATTTTTGCAATCGCAGGTGTAATTATTGCTAAGTTCGGTGTGTTTTTTTACTTGATGTTTCAGTTACCGATTTTATTCTTTGCAAGCGTGATGGGAGTTTGGTTATTTTATGTACAGCATCAATTTGAAGATGTTTATTGGCAAAAGAATGAGCAATGGAATTTTGTGAAAGCAGCTCTTGAAGGAAGTTCTTTTTATAAGTTGCCCTTAATACTGGAATGGATCTCCGGCTATATTGGCTACCATCACATACACCATTTGAATCCTCGTATACCAAATTATTATTTGAAAAAGTGTTACCAAGAAATACATTCTTTTGGGACACCGCATACCATCACTTTTTTTCAAAGTTTTAAATTAGCCTTATTGCATTTGTATGATGAGCAATCAGGTAAGTTAGTCAGCTTTTCTATATTAAAGAAAAATAGCTTGCAGGTCTAATCACATTAAGAGAAAAATAGCCTGTAGGTCTAATCCCATTAAGAGAAAAAAAGCCTGTGTCGTTAGTATTGACACAGGCTTTTGCTTTATTGTGTTAAAAATCTTTTTCTTTTGGTTTTGAACTTTTTCCAAGAACCATATAAGCCCCTGCGCCAATAAGAATCACTGGCCATACATATTGCTCAATGCCGTTGAAGATTGGCAGACTTGGTAAATCAGTTAAAAATACAAAGCCAGCAAATGCCATCATGCCAAGTCCAGTTAGCATAGCCCAACGGGTACTTTTCTCAGAATCAGTATGTCGTTGATGAATCACATGGATACCCATAAATGCCAATCCCAAGAATACGAAAAATAATGGACCTTCAAATATGCCAAGGTAATTTTCGATGCTACTAAATGCTGCGACAGCTAGAATGATATTCCCAGGTATGAGTAATCCAATAGGTTTTCTTTCAGACCGGAAGTAACCCAGTAAGAACATGGCACCTACTGCCACTAAAAAGAACGAACCCTCCATCAGACCAAAATTGCCTAACATAATCATTGCACCGATTGCGATTAAAAAAATACCAAGTTGTGATGTTTTCATAAAATGCCTCCTTCAATATGTTTTCTTGATCTTAGTATGCGCCCAATTAATCGCTATGACAAGGGGAGACGGCCTTATTTAAGGGTTTTCTAAGCGTTTCTTAATAAACCCATTATCTGGTATTTGTATTGGTTAATTAAATAATAATTTTGTTAAATTAAAGGATTGACCTTACAGTGTCTTTAGGCATTTGGTATACTATACAATAGGGATTACATAAGTTAAGAAAGACAGAGGTCAGCAAAATGAATTTGGCGATTTTCTATTTTACAGGTACTGGGAATACTTTATACGTTGCAAGAAAATTACAAGTAGAATTCGCACAACTTGAAGTTGCTTGTACCCTTTATGACATGTCAGTTGTGGATGATCAAACAGTTGCTGATGCTACTAAGGCAGATTTCATTATTTTTGCTTATCCCGTACAAGGTTCCATGGCACCTTTATTGGTATGGCAGTTTGTTCAGAAGTACGAAGCCCTTTGGGAAGGCAAAAAAGGGGCTGTAGTGGTGACGCAGTTTATGTTCTCTGGTGATGGGGGTGCCTATCTTGCCCGGGTACTTAGAAAGAAGAAAATGGAGATCTTATCCATTGAACATTTCAAAATGCCCAATAATCTCAGTGATGTAAAACTATTTAAGGTTAGAAATGGTACAGCTATCAAGAAGGTGATTGCTGTTACAGATCAAAGAATTGCTCTTTTTGCAATGGATTTTGTCAAAGAGCGGCACCACCGAATCGGAGATCATTTCACTGCTACATTTTTTGGCGCTTTACAAAGAGTCCCCTATGGTAAAATGGAACGTAAACTTGCTAAGGATGTCAAGATAGATATAAAAAAATGCAATACATGCGGTGTTTGTACCATCAATTGCCCAACTCATAATCTAATGGTTGAAGATGGTCAAATTGCTCAGAAGGGTATTTGTACCATTTGTTATCGCTGTGTTAATCTTTGCCCGCAAAAGGCCATTTCAATTGTTTCAAAGCATAAACCAACTGTGCAGTATCATGGGGTTTTAGACAATAGAGATTAAGAAAAGGGGAAACATGATTACTGTAGGTAGAGAGATAGAAAATGCGATACAGTCATTGATTTCAATTTCGGAAGAATTTGCAAACTTGCAGTCAAAATTCGATATTGCCAATCGCGACTTAAATATGTTGGATACACTATTTAGTGTTTCCCGTTATATTGGTTCAAACACAGAACCATTTGTGGTGATGTCGGTATTAGAAGACAGTATCAAGGGTGTATTTGGAGCCAGTTATTGCCATGTTATTTTTGAGCCCCAAAAGACCCATATGAGTATTTCAAAAGAATTATATGAGTTTTTGGACTATGAGCTGTTAAAAGACCATGTAAAAGAAGTGATGGTCATTGAAAATCTTGAAGAAAGCCAGTTAACCACTCTGAAAACAGGTAATTTACTATTAATACCTCTTCGGGTTGGTGAGGATCTTTTCGGATTTTTAGCTTGCTATTGGCAGATTCCTATGGTGTTAAGTCATAGTAGCTTGGTGTTTTTGCAAATCATCAGCACCCAAGTGAGTATGTATTTAAAAAGTGCCCATTTAGTGAATGAATTTAAAGCCTTAGCCATATTAGATCCATTAACAGGCATTTATAATCGCTCCTATCTTTCTAATATTGAAACCACGACTTCTCCTGTTTTTGGAGAGAGCATCATCATGTTTGATATTGATCGCTTTAAGTTAATCAACGATTCTAAAGGTCATCAATTTGGTGACGAGGTTTTAAGAAAATTTGCCAAGATTTTAACGGAGTGTGCTGAGCAACACAGTGGTGTTGCATTTAAATATGGTGGTGAAGAATTTGTGATTAAATGCGAAGGTGGTGAATCGGTTGCTATTGAAATCACTCAAGCTGTTCGGGATGGTTTTCATAAGGAGACCGGTTATACAGTCAGTGCTGGTATCAGTACCCTTGGAGATTCATGTATGGTGTCTAGCTATCAATTCTTGATCGGACAAGCTGATGATGCCCTCTATGTTTCAAAACAATGTGGTCGAGATCGGTACACTTGCTCTACACCTGATATTCAAATCTTGAAACAAGCTGGCAAGGCACTGTCTCAGTTAGTCTCAAAATCCTTTAGACAAATGACACCGACAGCCTTGTTTAGACTTAAACTGGCTAAAGCCAACATAATGACCCCTGAACAATTTGAGAAAGCGGTAGAAGACTTATCAGCGATGGCTAGACTATATGATCAAGTATTTGTAACCCCTTCGCTGGATTGCTTATTGATTGTCAGCGGCAGTGTTGATACAGATGAATTTGTGGTACGAGCGTTTAAACATTTACAGCAATACTTGCCTAATTTGAGTTATGAGATTCACTGTCTAGAAAGTGTTTTTAAAGAGGTTGTGGTCCACAGTAGCAGGGTTTCAGAACTCTCACAAATCATGGCATCTGAACTTAATTTCTCGGCCCAAGATATTAATCAGCTAAGACTTGCTTGCGAGTGGCATGATGTGGGTAAACTTTGTACAGATCCATCAATCTACATGAAAAAAGGCAGATTGACTGACGAAGAATATGCTGTCATCAAAATGCACTCTTGGCTGAGCTACAGTATTGCTGATAGTCATCCTCTATTGAATAAATTTGCTGATTGGGTACTCTATCATCATGAGGATTTTAATGGAAAAGGTTACTATGGACTATCAGGTGACGAAATTCCTTTAGCAGCTCAGATTATTAGCTTAGTGGATAAATTTGATGCCTTAACTGAAAATCGTTGCTACAGACCTGCTTACACTTGGGAACAAGCGCTCCTCATCTTGAACCAAGAAGCTCCTAAATTTAGTAAACCATTATTTCAAAGATTTGAGAAAATGATCGTTCACATGATGACAGATGGTTCATCAGCAGTTAGACAAGAGAGTTTTAGCATCTCTTAAGGCTGAAATCGATTGGGTCTAGACCCATCTTATTAGGCAAAAAAGGAGAAACCCATGATGAAATCAGTGACCAAAAGATTTGGTATTCTCACAGCAGGAGGGGATTGTCCTGGTTTAAATCCCGCAATTAGAGGGATTTGTAAGGCGGCTTATTTTAACTATGGCATGGAGATTATCGGCATTGAAGATGGCTTCAAAGGCTTAGTAGAAGGCAATGGGAGACAATTAGAGCCACAAGACTTTTCAGGCATCATTCATAAAGGAGGGACTATCCTACACACCTCCAGAGAAAGACCATTTAAGGAACCAGATAAAGTGAAGAAAATGCTGGCGAACTATAAAAAGTGGAAACTTGACTGTGTGGTATGTATTGGTGGTAATGGGACCCAAAAGCGTGCAAATGAAATGCGTGAACTTGGCATGAATGTGATTCACCTTCCAAAGACCATCGATAATGACGTCTTTGGCTCTGATATGTCCTTTGGCTTTCATACAGCTTTAGATATTGCAACGGATGCTGTGGATCGTTTACACACCACGGCAGCATCTCATAAAAGGGTTTTGATTGCTGAAATTATGGGGAATGCAGCTGGTTGGTTGGCTCTATTTTCTGGTATAGCCGGCGGTGCAGATGTGATTATTATTCCAGAGATTCCATATGATATTCAGAAAATTAAGGCTCATGTTGAAAAAAGGTTGTCAAGCTCTGCTGCATTTTCAGTGATTGTTGTCGCAGAGGGAGCCCGAGATTTATTAGAAGCAACTTACCCAAGAAAAGATCTTAAAAAGATGCGACTGGAACAACCTAGTGCTGGATATCGTGTCGCAGCAGCTCTTAATGAACTTGGGAATTTTGAAGCACGGGTAACGGTCCTTGGTTATTTACAGCGAGGTGGCTCTCCATCAGCATACGATAGGGTTCTAGCAACGCAGTTTGGTACAAAAGGTGCTGAGCTACTGGCAAAAGGGGATTACGGTAAAATGGTAGCACTAAAGGGGATGGATATTGTTGAAATTCCCCTTGAAGACGTTGCTAATAAGACCAAGTTTGTTCCAGAAAATCACTTGGCAGTCGTATCTGCAAAACTAACCGATATTTGTTTCGGAGATTAAATATGTACACAAAATCTATTGATATTTGTTTCGGAGATTAAATAGTGAAAAAATCGTTTAAATCCTTTCTAATCCTTGAAAGTTTATTTTGTCTACTATTATTATCGAGCCTGTATTTTTTAGATAGGGGGCATGTACCTAATATGCCTCCTGTTTTTTTGTATATTGAATCGGATGATGCCTTTCAATTGTCTCGTCAAATCATAGGTGATTTTCAAAAGACTTTCGCTCAACAGGGAAACAATACTGCTGAGAGAGACCAACAGAAATTCAAGTCGAAAAAGTCGGGTATGAAGATGCAATTAGAAGGGTCTGAAACTTCTTATTGGCAGAGTTTAGATGCTGACCCTAGTGCCATTGGCATCCGTATTGGTATAGACAAAAAACAGCACTCAAAAGAAAGTAAGCTGAGATTATCTTTTTCGTCTACTAATCATTTATCCAAACCCATTGTGGAAATGTTAGTCCTAGGGATTCAGGGTGCTTACTTAGCCATTGAGGAAAATCCCTATGGCGAAGTTATTGCAATTAGCCCTAGACAGAACGCCACTACTTCAATAGAAAATCCTGAGAAACTGCTGATACTGCCTATTTATATCACTTTCAATATTATCTTTGCTGGTTTGTGGCTAGGATTTTTTTTCGAATTTGAATCGGCTCTTGCATCAAAGCACCGTTGGCGATCCCTGTTTACATGGCCAATTAGTATGACCAGTTTGCTGGTGTTGATGGGGTTGGTTGTGGCCATTGGGCTTATGGGAAATGTTTTTAACCTGCTCATCTTGTCTATAGCCATGGCCATGATCACTTTTATGATGGTGCTTATTGGTGTTTTTACGGGGGTTATTTTTAGACATAAACCAATCGGAAAAGTCTGGATTTTCGTGGTGCAATGCTTACAGTTATTACCTCTGATCAGTTACTTTCTCCCCTCATTCAATAATTGGTGGTTGAAAATCTTGCCTTCCTATTCTTTATTAGGTCTTTTCAAAGGGATATTGCAAAACCAAATAGGATTACAGGATTTTGGTGCTGCTTTTTTGGGTGTGTTCCTACTCGGGATGGTACTATTTCTTGGAGGGTTCTTATGGCAGCATGCAAAACTAAAGGCGTGGCTGGTAGCGCTTAGTGCTGCAGCGGTTTGCTCAGTCCTTCTTTTTATACCCAGTAGCCACTTGAACTTAATCAATATGGCAGTTGTCGTTGGTCAATCAACTGATCAGTTAGATCGGCAAGTTGGTGCTCTAATCCCAGGTCAGTCAACTGATTTGATCACAGAGTTACAAACTCTTGGCAATGTGACCATTGTCGCAGACCGTGATCACTTAAATCAAATGATTGATAGATCAGATGATGTGGTGGGAATTGATACCACTCGAATACCCCCTCAAATAATTGTTGAAGGAGATGAGGTTATGATGCCGCAGCTGTTGGTACGAGGTGCTTTGGATCGGTATTTTTCCAATGGTCGTCAACTTCTGATGATTGATTATTTACCCCGCTCTAAGCAGGGGGGCAAAACACCTTCTATCGGTACCGGATTTTTACGGATGCCACTGGTGGCGGGAACTTTGATATCCCTAGTCGTTATGTTATTAAGAGGTTTTATCTATATTGGTTTGCCGGATTATTTACGTATAAGTTTATTGTCTAAATTTCGATAAAGTTTATCGGTTAAATAGCGATAAAGTGTTGTCAATCTTCGCAGTTTCTGGCAAAATGTAATTAGAGCATCGAAATAAACACCAACTAGAACCATTGCCAATGATAAAGGAGCAACCATGAAAGAACGGATGAAAAGACAAGATGTGCCACAGGAAATGACCTGGGATTTAACGGCGTTATTTGAATCTCGTGAAGCTTGGTATTCGCATCTTGAAGAAATTGTTCAAAGCATAAGTGTGGTAGAAGCCTTTAAAGGTAGATTAGCAGAAGGTGGTGCTGTTCTTTTTGAGGCAGTGACAACTTTAGAGAACTATATGATTCAGGTCTATCGATTAGCGACATATGCAAGCCTAAATCAGTCTGTAGATGGTACAAATACTGTGTGTCAAGAAATGTCTATGACCTTTGGTTCTAAAGGGACTCAGATTCAAGCGAGACTATCATTTTTTGAATCTGAATTATTGGGCTTAACAGACGATCAGTTTGCCCAGGCTTTTATAGATGAGCCAAAGCTAGAAGTTTACCGTGGCCATTTAGAAGAGATGTATCAAGAGAAAGCCCATCAGTTATCACCTGAAACAGAAGAAGTCCTTTCTGCCATGGGTGAAGTGACTGGGGCACCTTATGCCATCTATTCTTTGAGTAAGGCTGCGGATATGATCTTTGATTCTTTTGAAGATGCAGATGGTAATTTGTTACAAAATTCATTTGCCCTATTTGAAGGTAAATACGAATTTACGGCTTGTAAAACAATCCGTGCTAATGCTTATGCTTCTTTTACAAAGACTCTTGAGCGTTATAAAAACACATACGCTGCTGTCTATGGCACTGAGGTAAAAAAGCAAGTCACCATGAGTCGTTTAAGAGGTTATGCTTCTGTGACTGAAATGCTGTTGAAGCAGCAGCAAGTGACTGAAGAAATGTACAATCGTCAAATCGATGTTATTTATACACAATTGGCGCCACATATGCAAAAGTATGCAAAACTCTTAAAAGAAGAGTTGGGCTTAGATCAAGTGAATTTCTATGATTTAAAAGCGCCGATTGATACAACCTACGATCCAGCGGCGACTTACGAAGAAGCACAAAAAACCATATTAGCCTCCCTTGAAATTATGGGTGAAGAATATGTGGGTATTATGAAAAAGGCATTTGATAACCGTTGGATTGACTGCTCAGATAATGTTGGGAAATCCACGGGGGCATTTTGTTCTTCACCATATGCAGCACATCCTTATATTCTTGTGACGTTCCAGGATAATATGCGATGCGCCTTTACACTGGCCCACGAACTTGGACATGCTGGTCATTTCTTTTTAGCCAACCGTGAACAAGCATTCTTTAACACACGACCTTCAACCTATGCTGTTGAAGCCCCTTCAACAATGAATGAAATGTTACTTGGTCGTCATTTGATGTCTCAAACAGAAGATCCTAAAATGAAAAAGTGGGTGATTCTTCAGTTTATGGGCACTTATTATCATAATTTTGTCACCCATTTACTTGAGGCTGCATTCCAACGGAAGGTGTATGACTTTGCTGGTAAAGGTCAACCTCTAACCGCAAAATTGCTTTGCGATACGAAACTTGACGTATTAAGAACATTCTGGGGCGATACAGTAGTGATTGACGAGGCAGCAGGTATGACCTGGATGCGCCAACCACACTATTACATGGGTCTTTATCCTTATACGTACTCTGCTGGTTTGACGGCTTCTACGGCGTGCTCAGAGCAAATCGCTGAGGAAGGTCAACCAGCAGTTGACAGATGGCTTGAAATGTTGAAACTAGGCGGTACTTTAAAGCCTTTGGATATGTTAAAAGTTGCTGGTATGGATCTTTCAAGTGATGCGCCAGTAGAAAAAGCAGTTGCCTATGTAGGCAAATTGATTGACCAATTAACTGAACTTTGTAAGGGCTAAACCCAAACAGTTAACACCAGCATGTAAGGTTACTTGCTCGGTGTTAACTGATTTTTTTGAAGGCCATATTCTATTTATATAAAGTACTTTTCTAGGGGGAAACAGGGTGGAAATATTTCAATTGGCAGAGGCATTAAGAACTAATATTCAAAAGGTAATCGTGGGAAAAGATGATGTCATAGATCTCATTACAACGGCCATGCTTTGTTCTGGTCATGTCTTGCTTGAAGATATTCCAGGTACGGGAAAAACCATGTTGGCTAAGGCCCTGGCTAAATCTTTGGATGCTTCATTTAGTCGCATCCAATTTACCCCTGATTTACTGCCATCAGATTTAACGGGTCTTAACTTTTTTAATCAACAGAAGGGTGCTTTTGAGTTCAGAGAGGGTCCTTTAATGCACCAAATTATTCTTGCCGATGAAATTAACCGGGCGACACCTCGGACCCAGTCTAGCCTACTGGAAGCCATGGAAGAGCACCAAATCACAGTGGATGGAGTAACCCATATTTTAGAGGAACCTTTTTTTGTAATTGCCACCCAAAACCCCATAGAAACCGGGGGAACTTTTCCTTTACCAGAAGCACAAATCGATCGATTTTTGATGCAACTGTCAATGGGGTATCCAACCCTTGAACAGGAATTCGAAATTCTAAAGCGTTTTAGAAATGAAAATCCTTTGTCCATGCTTAATGCAGTTTTAAAGCCTGAAACCCTTATGGCTGCAAGAAAAGCCTACACAAATGTCCATATTTCAGAACCATTGACACGGTATTTATTAGCGATAGTCAAGGCAACCAGAGAATCAGAAGCCTTTGAATTTGGTATCAGCCCTAGGGGGGCCATGGCTCTATATAGAGCCGTTCAAGCCTATGCTGCAGTAAAAGGTAGAACCTATGTACTACCAGATGATATACAATTCTTACTTAAACCGGTCTGCTTACATCGGCTTAAGCTAAAAGAGTATACCTATGGTGCACAAAACTCAGTGGCATCGGTTTTAGAGGCGTTATTGCAGACTATAGAAGTACCAGTTGAATCACGGCAGATTGGCTAGGGCTTAGGCATGGCTGTGATTATAGGACTGTTATGTTTGGCGTTTGTAGTGAATTTCACATTGGAAAGATGGGATTCTTATGCACTGAGAAATATCCAATATTACCGTGAATTTAAGCATCAAAGAGTTTTTGAAGGGGATCATAATCAGTTGATCACTGAAGTAGTTAATCAAAAGGTATTGCCATTGCCATGGTTAAAATTGACCACTTTGGTGCCCTGGCAATTTGAATTTATTGGATCAAAAACTGCCCAAGTCCGTGCGGACGAACTGGCGGAACACAGTATGGTATCTTCGTTACTGTTTTATGAACGGCTGAAGCGAACTGATAAGTTCATTTGTAAAAAACGTGGTTATTTTCACATTTATCAAATGACCGTTGAAGTCGGTGACTTAATGGGTCTAGTTAAGGCGCAAAAGCAGATACCGACGGATTTAAAGTTATGGGTTTATCCAGAAATAAAACCACTTCAATCACTGATTAAGGAGTTTAAATCTCTTCAAGGTAATGTATCAGTCCGTCGGTGGATTATGCCTGATCCCATGGTTGCCACCGGTGCCAGGTTATATAGACAAAGTGATCCATTTCAAATGATTGATTGGAAAACAACAGCCCGTACCAATGCCCTTCATGTTAAACAATTGGACTTTACAGCAGATCAGTCAATGATGGTGTTTCTAGACGTTCAAAGTCAAGAAGTCTATTGGCGGGATATCCAAGCTGACCTCATTGAAGATAGCATTCGGATTTGTGCTTCAATCATCAATGAAGCCCTCCGAGAAAAGATTGCCATTGGATTTTGTGCCAATACCATCGCTACTGAAGGCCATGGGAATATTTATATTCCAATATCCCAGTCTTTGGCCCATAGACAGCAACTATTTGATGCGATGGCATCGGTATCCCACTTTAGATCTCTGGAAATGCAAGACCTGCTTCATCAAAAAACACAGAGACTTGATCAACAAACAGCCATTGTTCTAGTGACCTCTTACCTCAGTGAGCCATTGATTCATCAAATTAATCGGCTCGCCCGTCTTGGCTATCAGATTAAATTAATACTGATGTGTGATGACCTTAGCCCCAAGCGGCTAGATGGTCGAGTTCAGTGTCTATTTGCTAACCATGATTTAATAGACGAGGGGGCCTCTCATGGGATATAATTGGAGTGACATCTTCATCAAAGCAAGTTTTGATGTCATCGCTGGACTGTTAATTATCTTTGGCATGGGTGCGGCTTTTGATCAAGTTGAACTGACCCAGGTTAATATATTAATTGTCCTTGTGGTCGGCTATGGCCATTATGGTCTTGGGGCACTATACTCCTGGCTTATCACCAAGTATAAAGTGAACGGATCTTGGGTTGCCATACCATGGGTACTCTTTGTGTTTGCAGCTGTTTACGGCTCAATTGTGCTGTCTTTGGGCTTTTTAAATCTATTGTATCAAACCCTTGCATTTGTTGTCTTTTCCTACATTTGGACCAGGGCAAATCATTACCATTTGCAAGGCGCTTATTTTCCAGACGTCAAACGCTATATCATGATTGTGATGGTACTTGTGACCACCTTGGTTTTTTTACCGAATGTACAAGGTAGCACCATTGGCGGTTTGCTTCTCACTTGGCCCTATCCACTCTTTATTATGTTAGGGTTATTGTATCTTTCCCATACAAACATTTACGAAATTTTTATGAAAAGCAGCTTAAACCACAACAATAAAAAGCGGAGCATTCGCCAATTTAAAAGTCTTTCATTTGCGGGGGCCCTTGGTTTTATCTTCTTGATAGAATGTTTTATTCAGTTCAAACGACCTTTTGAAATGTTGATGGTGGTCATTTTACAAATTAAGTCAATCGTTGACTACGTGATTTTGCAAATTGCATTTTGGGCCATGGCACTACTGGTGTGGCTATATGGCGATAAACGTGAATATCCAACCTATAAACCACCCAAAGTGGCTGAGGGAAATCTAGCTGAACCTAAAATCGCTGACTCCGCTGCCCTGTCAACCCATGATGGCTCTGAATTTGGAACCTATATTGCTATTTTTATGGTGCTGACCATCTTTGCAATTTTCTTGATATTATTGTGGCGCCGGCAGAATGGACCTGTTGTTATGGGGCAAGAAGACGATGTCACAGAAGAAAAGGCTTTTGTCTTTGATGTAAAAACCTTAACCAAAGGACTAAAAAAGAGATTTAGTGGTTTGTTCAATCGTGAAAGAGAAGATTTGACACATGTTCATCCCGTCAGATTAAAATATCGGGGCTGGGAGCGTTATTTTAGAAAACTTGGTCGTGGACGCCTGAAGGGTCAGACACCAAGTCAGTTTGCATTAACAATTGGGTGTCAGGGTAAAGAGCAAGAGGATTTCCAGGCCCTGACCCACTTGTATGAAACCATCCGCTATGGGGAAGCACCCTTGTCATCATTGCAAGAGGCAAGCTTTAATGAAATCGATTCAAAATAATGATCGCTATAACTTGTTGACTTTATCAGAAGGAGGCTTTTATGAAAGCAGTTAAAATCTATACTTGGACCATGTGCCCATTTTGTGTACGGGCAAAACAATTGTTGAACCGCAAGGGTATTGTCTACCAGGAGTTTGTCATAGATGGTGACTCAGAAGCCCTGCGTCTTTTAAAACAGAAAACCGGTAGTGGTTCTGTGCCCCAAATATTTGTTGATGATGTGTTTGTTGGTGGATGCGATGATATCCACGCATTAGAATCAAAAGGGAAATTCGATCATATTTTTAAGGACTAATGGTAAGGAAGTCATTCGTTGTTAGAATGGCTTCCTTTTCGGGTATAAGCTACAAATCTATTGAAAAGTGAGGTTCTCAATAATGGAGGATAAAAAAATGATTACTGATAATATTGGTAAATTCGGAATGATTGGACTTGGCAAAATGGGTGCAAATCTTGCGAGAAATATGACAAATCATGGTGTTGGGGTTGTGGTTTACAATAGAACACCTGAAAAGACAACTGCTTTTGTAGAGGAAGGGTTTGAAGGTGCTTTTTTCCTTCCTGAGCTCACTGAAAAATTGGGCGACAACGGTATTTATTGGCTGATGATACCTTCGGGTGAAATGGTAGACACCATGATTGAAGCCATTATGGCATCCGCTGAGCCTGGTGCGCTGATTATCGATGGTGGAAACTCTAATTTTCATGATACGGTTAGACGGGCAAATTATGTGAAGAGCAAAGGCTTTAGATATATGGATATCGGGACAAGCGGAGGTCAGTTAGGGGCTCTCAATGGCGCTTGCATGATGGTTGGCGGTGCTCGTGAAGACTACGACCTAATTGCACCAGCTCTTGAAGCCGTATGCGTACCCGGTGGTGTGAACTACATGGGAACCAATGGTACTGGCCACTATGTAAAAATGATTCATAATGGCATTGAGTATGGGATGATGCAGGCGATTGCTGAAGGCTTTGAAATTCTTGAAGCCTCAGAGTTTGATTTGAATCTCACCGATGTGGCTAAGGTTTGGCAGAATGGTTCTATTATTTCTAGTTATTTGGTGGATAAAACCAGCGATGCCCTCAGTAAAAACCCGAGTTTGGATGGGATTTTAGATGTGGTTGACTCCAGTGGCGAGGGTCTGTGGACTGTTGAAGAGGCTTTAAAATTGAAGTTGCCTGCTTATGTGATTACGGCTTCTCTTTTTAAACGCTATGAATCAAAACAAGACAATCGTTTTTCAAATAAACTGCTAGCGGCCATGCGCAATGAATTTGGTGGCCATAAATTGCACAAAGCAGGGGAATGAAATGTTACGCATATTTTTATTTGGCGCAACGGGAGATTTGAGTATCAAAAAACTTTTTCCTGCACTATTTGAGCTTCTGCATGCCAATAAGATGCCTGAAACCCACGAAATAGTGTGCATAGGTAGGCGAGATTATTCTCAAGAGGATTTTCAAAATTTTATTGCAGAACAGGTTGGTGGTGTACGGGATGTACAGAAGTGGTTTTCATTTATTAAGAACCTGAGATACGAACAAGTTGTTTTTGAAGAGGCCATGAACTACGAACTGCTACGAGCAAAGATACAACCGGAAGTAGGGGACACCCATTTATTTTATCTAGCCACTGCCCCTCAATATTTTGAGGTGATTGTATCCCATTTGGCTTCATCTCAGTTGCTTGTAAAAGGCAATCATCTTCACCGGATTGTGATTGAAAAGCCATTTGGTACGGATTTAGAAAGTGCACATAAAATTAACCGTCATTTAGATCAATTTCTTGAAGAAGACCAGATTTATAGAATGGACCATTACCTTGGCAAGGAAATGATTCAAAATATTATGATGCTTCGATTTAACAATGTACTCTTTGAGGCCGGTTGGCATAAAGACTATATCGACCACGTTCAAATCACAGTGGCAGAATCCTATGGCGTTTTTGAGCGGGCTGGTTACTATGATCAATCAGGGGCTGTTCGGGATATGATTCAAAGTCACTTGCTTCAGATGGTGGCCCTCATTGCCATGGAGCCAAGTTGTTTGGATGATCAAGAGCTTTGCAAGGCAAAAATGGAAGTGTTAAAACACTTGGCTTTTGAGAATGTCCACAAAGATATTGTCTTAGGCCAATATGTTAGAAACGGCGATGTAAAAGGTTATATTGAAGAGGCTGGTGTTGATCCAAATTCCCTCACAGAAACCTATGCTGCTATTAAAATTAGAATCAATGTCCCCAGATGGGAGGGGGTTGATTTTTATTTAAGAACCGGTAAGCAGCTGGCTAAAAAGGCATCAGAAATTGTAATTGTGTATAAACAACCTACCCATCAAATTGGACAAGATGTTCCACCTAATACTCTTTCCATTCAGATTCATCCTCAAGAGGGAATGACCGTGAAGTTCAACATGAAAAAGCCTGGTTCTGTGAAAGAATTAATTACACGGGAAATGGCATTTTGTCAAAGTTGCCTCTTGGATTACGATGCCCCTGAGGCTTATGAAACCTTGATTCACGAAGTAATCCTTGGTAAACATGACCTCTATACCCGGTGGGATGAAGTACGGTATGCTTGGACTTTTGTTGAAGCCATATTAAGCCGTTGCCACAAAGATGACGTTGTGATTAATCAATACCCAGCTGGTAGCAGGGGGCCAAGTGAAGCTGATGCGTTATTAGAACGTTCAGGGAGAAGTTGGTATACCCTCTAGGGATTCTATAAAAGCCACACGGCTTTCTACGATAACACGAAAGAAGGGGTGGAACCATTGAAAATTTATGATATTACTCAAACCATTGATGAGAATATGATTGTCTATAAGAATAAGCAAGAAAAAAGACCGATTTTCCAAGTGACTCGGACCCACGATGTAGGGGGTGTCCGTGAATCTTCAATCACACTGGATGTTCATACAGGAACCCATCTGGATGCCCCGCTGCATATGCAAACAGATGGGGATACCATAGATTTGATGCCAATTGATCAGTTTATCGTCCCTTGTAAAGTTTTTGATTTTACCTATTTGGAATCTGGTATCACAGAAGAGGATTTGCGAGGCCATATAATTGGCGAGAATGATATGGTGATCTTTAAAACACGTAATAGCCTAGAGGATTTTTTTAATCCCGAATTCATTTATTTAACCGAAAGTGGTGCGCACTACTTGAAAAGTTGCGGGATTAGGGGAGTTGGCACAGATGGACTTGGTATTGAACGGGCCCAACCGGGTCACCCAACCCATCACACCTTGTTTAATGCTGGCATTTATGTTTTGGAAGGTCTTGCTTTAAAGGATGTTCCTGCTGGTGAGTATCAGTTAATTGCCTTACCTCTTAAACTAAAAGGTTTAGATGCCTCGCCAGTTCGTGCCATTTTGATTGAAAAAGGTCAGTTGTAAAATAATGAACTGCAGTGAGATAAATTAGAAATATATCGAGGGATAAATGGAGATTAAACAAAGTTTAACGAAAAAAGATTTTGAGCAAATGGCCAAAATTGAAGCCCTTTACTATGATGATGAGTTCATTACAGACTGGCAGGATAGCTACGATTGGTACGTTTTTTCAAAAGATACTGTTGTGGCAGTAGCAGATGGTAAAAAAATAATTGGGTTTATGAATCTTTTTCCTGTTTCAGATGCCTTTTATCAGGTAATCCATCAAGGTGCTCATCACGAGGGTTATCTTGACTTAGATGACGTGCTGCGTATTAAAGATGGCATGCAATCGTCGTATCATCTGTTCTTAAGCTGTGTGGCAGTTCATCCTGATTATCGTAAATCAGAAGCCATTGCCTTAATTTTGGAAGCTTATTCACAGAAATACCTTGATTATTTGGATAATGGCTATCAATTGAAAGATGTTGTAACCCATAATGTGACCGAAGCAGGGGTTTCATTCTCAAAACGGCTAGGCTTTGAAGTTGTTGGAAGAACCCCTGATGGTACTGCTATTTGCGCTATGCCCTGTCGTGATTTTTTAGAAGCTGCAAAAAAGCGAGCTCAGGAACAACTGTTGAAGGGAGTCGTATTTTGAAATTATCAACCTTACAAATGACATCTGCTATTGAATTGATTGCAGAACGATTTGTCAAATCAAACAGCAGTGTTGAATTGGTTTTAACAGTAAGACATAATTCTGGTGTTGCCTTAACAGAAAAAGCTATCGTTTGTGATTTGGGTCGTAGCTCAGAAGCTAAAACAGTCCAGTATTTTAGAGATATTGAGAATAATATTATCCGTATTGCCAATTTACTCATCATACAAATGAACCAAAATGATCTTTTTAAAGACATCTTTATTGATCAAGAAACTATTTGTACTTTTATTCTTGGTGGTATTTTTGACAGCTATTAATTTAATGTTCTCATATCATAAAAGCGACTCAGACGAGTCGTTTTTTGTGTGCTTTTGAATAGGGGGACGATACTTTGAACGAGTCCTTAATTTATAATGTTTTGACGTTAAAATTAACGTAGATTTTTCATTTAAAATAATTAAAATAACTAATAAAATTTTTAATATGGCCGATACTTAATAAAGTATGAAAAAAGTATGAATTGATGGTAGAATAGAATATATCAGCACACACAGGAGACAATAATGAGACTGGCACAAGTGAGTCATCAGTTAATCGGTAACCAATTGACAGAGCCTGTTTTCACTGAGCATGGTAGCATGCTCTTGCAAAAGGGAACTGTTGTCAATAATGCGATTATTGAAAAGCTGCTAAGCCATAATGTGGATATTGTTCATGTGATTGATAAGACATTAAAGGGAGTTATACATCAACCCATTATTCCGAAACCTCAAATGGCTGAGGCTGTTCAAAAGGTCAAGGATGTCTTTCAGGATGTGCTCAATCAAGATCATCTTGGTGTTAAAGCGGTTATTCCACAAGAACATTTTGCGCTTGTAAAAGAAGTTGTCAGTATGCTCCTTAACATTATTGAAAAGTCCGAAAACATCCTATATTCTGTGGTGGAATTGATTGGGATTGATTCGTATACTCATAGACATAATGTTAATGTAGCGGTCTTATCTATACTGACAGCTAAAGCAATGGGTTACAAAAAACATGAAATGAGAGATATAGCACTAGGGGCTTTGCTCCATGACATTGGAAAAGCAAGAATCAATCAAGAAATTATTCAGAAGCCTTCCCGCTTAAATGATGCAGAAAGATCGCTGGTGGAACAACATCCAGTTCTAGGATATAAACTCATTGAACACATCGAGTCCCTTCCGTATCTTTCGAAGCAGATTGTTTACCTTCATCACGAAAAGCTGGATGGGTCTGGCTACCCTTTAGGTCTTAAAGGGATTGAAATTCCAGAGTACGTTCAAATTGTAACCGTGTGTGACATGTATGATGCCATGACCACCAATCGTATTTATCGAGAAAAAATGCCCAATTATCAGGCCCTCGATATTTTAATGGCTGAATGTATCTTTAAAATCAGCGCTCATATTTTGAAAAAACTAGTGAGCACCATACAGATGTTTCCTCCAGGCACTGGGGTTGTACTTTCAGATGAACGGGTTGGTATTGTAGCGAGCTACAAGTCATACAATCCAAGTAGGCCAAGAGTACGTATCTTGAATCTCGATGCCATCGTCCATCACCTTGATGTTGTGGAAGTGGACTTAGAAAAACATCAAACCCTTTTTATTGTTGATGTTTGGGATGTTGAAACTTTCCGACGTGGTTTTAGTTCTAAATCTGTTTCAGTGGAATCGGAAAAAAAAGTACTCTGAACCAATCCTTAACAGGTATCTGATTATCAGTCGGAACCTGTCTTGTGGTTGGTTTTGTTGCGTTTATCGCCGGAAAGGTTTATACTAGCTCTGGAGGTGGGGTCATGTTTCTGGTTTACTTTTTTGTAGCGCTAATAGCTTCTATGATCGGTTCCTTAGCGGGTTTAGGTGGCGGGGTAATCATCAAGCCAATTTTAGATGTGATTAACGCCTACGACAGTCTCACAATCAGTGTCCTATCTTCGTTGACAGTTTTTTCAATGACTTGTATCACACTTTTACATAATACACGTCACGGCGCTAAAATTACACCGCCCCTTTGGTATATTGCTGCCGGTGGGGCAGTAGGTGGCTTAGTTGGACAATGGGGTTTTCAGTTGTTTTTGAAATGGATGCAGGGAGATGATCTTGCAAAGGGCTATCAATCGTTGCTATTACTGATTGTCTTAGTGCTTTCGTTGATTATGACTGACTTATCGCTTGCATCTAAACATTTTCAAAAACCTGTACCCTATATTATTAGCGGATTGTTATTGGGCTTTATCTCCAGTTTTCTTGGCATTGGAGGTGGACCTTTGAATGTCGTTATGCTAGTGACCTTCTTTGCTATGGATCGAAAAACCGCAGTTTATGGGTCGATTTTTATAATTTTTGCATCTCAAGGTATGCGCTTGATATTCCTAGTTTTAATGGGTGATTTTATTCACATTAATATTGAAATGGCCTGGGCACTTATACCAGGTGGCGTAATGGGTGGATTTGTGGGAAGTCGTTTATATCGCGCCCTAGAAATCAGCAAGATCATGATAATCTTTAACGTTGTCACGGTATCGGTTATTCTTTTGAATATTTACAATGTATGGAATTTTTTCAATTAGGCCTTGTGGGGTGATTGCTGTTTTGAGTTGAATGGCAATAATCCAGGTTTGATTTAAAAAAGATACCCAAGGTTTGATTTGAAAAAACACTGGACTTTTTATATAAGAGAAATTATACTTAGGCTAATCCAATTTTGGTATCCGCAGAATTGGATCCTTACCTAATAGATACTTCGTATAATCCCAATAATCGGTTTGGGAGTCTCTACCAAGCACCTTAACGCTTGATTACGAAGAAAATGCCCTGCGCGTTTTCTTCGTCGTCAAGCGTTTTTTGTCGAATGAATGAATGCGTTACCTGAAAGGAAATGAGTCCTATGTTAAACACTACACTTGTAGCATTGCCAAAAATCGATCTCCACTGCCACCTGGATGGTAGCTTAAGGCCCACCACTGTCTACGAACTTGGTCTTCAAATGGGGCTGATTGACAAGGCTGAAACCTTAAAAACATTGACAGAAGCCTTAGAAGCCCCAATGGATTGCGATTCTTTGGATACATATCTAGAAAGGTTTAATCTTCCGATTGCTTTAATGCAAAACGAATCGGTCTTAGAGCGGGTCACTTATGAACTGTTTGAAGATGCTGCTATGGATGGTATTTGTTATCTTGAATTTAGGTTCGCACCACATCTGCATACTCGCAAAGGGTTGAGCTTGGATCAAGTCATCAAGAGTGTTTTATTGGGAATGAGGCGGGCCACCGAGAAATACGAGATACGTGGCAATTGTATTTTGTCTCATCTAAGACATCATTCCCCTGAAGCCATGCTGGATTTAATAGAAGCCGGTGTTCCTTATTTAAACAACGGGGTGGTGGCAGTCGATTTATGTGGTAGTGAAAACCCAGATTTTGTTCATAGATTTATTGAACCAGTCAATAAGGCTAGGGAGTACGGATACAATATCACAATGCATGCTGGTGAAACCGGCATTGGCCAGAATGTTATCGATGTGATTACCTTATTAGGCGCAAAGCGAATTGGTCATGGGGTGGCTATAAAAGATCACCCCGAGGCCTATGATCTAGTGAAGTCAACGGGTACTGTGATTGAAAGTTGTCCGACAAGTAATCTACAAACTAAAGCTGTTACAAAAATAGGGGACCACCCGATTAATCAATTTTACATGGATGACTTATCTGTTATGGTTAACACCGATAATCGTACAGTCTCTCAAACAAACATGACTCAAGAATATACGTTACTAAGTCAATCATTCGGTTGGGACCTTAACCATTTCAAAAGAATTTTTGGGATTTCTGTTGAAGCTTCTTTTACAGATGAAAAGACAAGAGAATGGCTTCATAAAAGATGGGAAACCCTCATGGTTTAAAAATGAACCATTAGCGAGTAAAAATTAACCATTAGAGCAAAGCTAAGAGCAAAGATGTAATAAAGGCACTCATTTATGGGTGCCTTTATTACATTTTTGTTACCAAGTGTTACACCTGTTTTATTTTCAGAAAAAACCATTATGTTTTCACAATGTATGGGTTAAACTATGAGTAAGATGCTAAGAAAAGGAGTCTAATATGTTAAAAAAACTAGTGGCTTTATGTGTATGCTTTTGTTTGTCAATTTCCGGAGCTTCCAGTTTGAGTTTTGCGTTAACTCAGACAGCGACTCCAACCCCTGCTACCACCTTAAGCCCCTTAGTGCCCGAAACCACTTCATCTGTTGGTACGAGTACGTCACCTGAGGCAACAACAACACCAATAACCACATCAGCTGAGGCCACAATTGCCCAATCGGCAATTGCGCCAACCCCTGTAGACTCGACGCTCAAAGGGGTTTGGGTTTCTACGGTTTACAATTTGGATTATCCATCAAAGGGGACCGTGGATTCTGCCACCCTCAAAAAAGAAGCGGATGCCATTTTGAATCATGTCCAAGCCATGGGAATGAATGCTGTGTTTTTGCAAATTCGCCCCACTGGTGACGCCCTTTATAAATCTGATGTTTACCCTTGGTCAAAATACCTAACTGGCAAACAAGGGGTTGCACCTCAAAATGATTTTGATCCCTTGGCTTATTGGGTTGAATCTGCCCATATGCGAGGGCTCACTTTGCATGCATGGCTAAACCCTTATCGGGTTACAAATGATGCTGTGAAAGCAACGGAAGACCCCTTTAAGGCACTTTCTGATAAGAATCCAGCTAAGCTTAACCCATCTTTAGTGGTGCGGTATACCGACGGTAAATTGTTTTACAATCCAGGCTTGCCACAGGTTCGTGAGATGATTGTCAAAGAAGTGGTCTCAATTATATCTCGCTATCAAGTGGATGGCATTCACTTTGACGATTACTTTTATCCCGGTGCGGATTTTAAAGACGGGGAAGCCTATAAGTTATACGGGGCTGGTATGTCTCTTGACGACTGGCGAAGAGATAACAATAATCAACTGATTCGGTCAGTTTATCAAGCCATTAAGACAACAAAACCCAATGTCCAATTTGGCGTGAGTCCTGCGGGAATCTGGGCCAATAAGAAGAATCAACCTGAGGGTAGTGAGACCACAGGCAATGAGTCTTATTATTCCCACTATGCTGACACAAGACGTTGGGTAAAAGAAGGTGTTCTTGATTATATTATGCCTCAAATCTATTGGCATATTGGCTTTGCCGTTGCAGATTACAGTAAGCTTTTAAACTGGTGGCAAAATGTAACATCTGGGACCAATGTTAAACTCTATATCGGTCTGGCCGCTTATCGGTCTGGTGACAAGGTCGCCACTAGTCCATGGAGCGGTGATGACGAGATTATTAGGCAACTCAACTTAAATCGTGTCAGTACCGGGGTTTCCGGCAGTGTGTTTTTTAGGTATAAGTTTTTTGTCACTCGTCCATCTTTGGATCAAGCAGTCCGTACTTTCTATGGCAATTTAAGCACAAATGGTACAAAGGTGCCCTTAATACAAGGACCAATCGGCATCAGTAATCCAGCAAGAGATTTCACAACTAATTACCAAAATTACTATGTTTCTGGGGTCTCTGACGCCAATTTCCCACTTTATTTGAATGGTGTTATCGTGACTAACCGCTCACCAAGGGGTTACTTTGGGGTGTTTGTCCCGCTTAAAATTGGTACCAATAGGTTGGTGTTTACTCAGGGTGCTAAGTCAATCACTCGGGTGATCACAAGAGGTGGAACCAGTACTTCTGCAAGCATCAGCACATCCGGCGGCACCACCACTAAACCTGGTACTGCCACACCAGCAAAACCAGCATTGGAAATTGTGATTGTAAAAACCTCTACCTTTCCACAAAGTCCGGAGTTTTGGCTACCTGGTGAAACTGTTACGCTGTCGTGTGTAGCACCTGTAGGAGCAGCAGTGACTGCCACGGTTGGCGGTCAAGCGGTTAACTTAGTGCCAAAAACAAAGGGACCAGCAACTTCAAAAATTGTGCATACCACCTATTCAGCAGCCTTTAAAATGCCTCTTTTGCCCCTGGGTATTAAGAGTAATAATTTAGGAGCACCCATTTATACCATGGTCTATAATGGGAATTACCTTACACAAAATGCTCCCGGAACCCTGGAAGTGGTGAGCAAAGAATCCCCTTACACTGCTGAAGTGGTGTCAGAGGATATAGATACGTTTTTTTATGCAAACACTTCAAAAGGCGCTGCCTACTTGTTATCAAAAGGAATGCAGGACGCTGTCACCGCTAGAACAGGCAATATGCTACGGATTGGCAGTGGTAAATGGGTAAGGGCTTCAGAAGTCAACATCATCAACGAGCCCTTGGCTATTTTAAATGTGGTTACCGGTGCAAATTATCAGATGGGAGAAAAATACGATATACTTGAACTGAAAATGACAAAGCCCATGGCTGTCAGTGGTAGTTTATCTGCTGGAAAATTAGTAATAGATATTGCGAATACAACTTTACCACCAGTAGTAATGTTACCTCAAGGTTCATTAGCTACAACGGCAACAAATCTAGCGAACGGCAATCGTGCTCAGTATGAGTTTTCTTTTACACCATCTGCTGGCTTGAATGGTTACTATGTTGAAAAAACCAGTGATGGTGTTAAAGTATATTTGAAAAGACCGGTTAAAATCATGGGCGGTGATTTACCTTTAACAGGCATTTCAGTTTTAATTGATCCAGGCCATGGTGGTAAAGATCCCGGAGCTTTAGGGATATTAGGTGTCCTTTATGCAGAAAAACATATTAATCTTGCCACTAGTATTCAACTTAGAAATTATCTTCAGTCTCTAGGAGCAACTGTTTATATGACTCGGGATAGAGATGTTGATTTATCTCTGCAAGAAAGACTCAGAATTTCATACAAAATTAAGCCCGATATGTTCATCTCCATGCATGCCAATAGTATTGGACCCGATGTGAACATTACAAACACCATCGGTTTTTCAGTGCATTATAAGGATGAAGTGGCTAAAACTCTGGCGAATAAGGTTCAAAATCAAGTGATTAACGCTTTATTTAGAAAAAGTCGTGGCGTTAAGGTGGATAATTTCTATGTTGTTCGCGGCACTTGGGCCCCTTCAATATTATTAGAAACTGGTTTTGTTCCCAACCCAATCGAATTTGATTGGCTTACAGATAGTAAGACACAAGCCCAATTAGCAAAAGAAATATCTAATGGTATATTGGCATTTTTTACCAATTACTAAATTTGTGTGAAGGTCATTAAAGAGGGTATAAAATTGTCACAATGCCCTGTACAACCATTCCTTTTTATTATTTTAAAAGTTTAAAAAGAGGACAACGTTATCCTGTTGTGCTTTGCAAAATAATCATTATAATAAAAAGGGGTATCACAGTACAACACTTAAATTTTGGAGGTTATACCATGTTAGTTTCTGCAGAAAAAATGCTTCAAAAAGCACGCGATGGCCAATACGCTGTCGGACAATTCAATATCAACAACCTTGAGTGGACAAAAGCAGTTCTTTTAACAGCTCAAGAAAATAGCTCACCAGTTATTTTAGGTGTCTCTGAAGGCGCTGGTAAGTACATGGGTGGTTATAAGACGATTGTTGGCATGGTCAAGGGTATGATTGAAGAGCTTAACATCACTGTTCCAGTAGCACTTCACTTAGATCACGGTAGCTACGAAGGTGCTCAAAAGGCAATGGCTGCTGGCTTCCTTTCTGTCATGTTTGACGGTTCTCATTACGCTATTGACGAAAACATCCAAAAAACAAAAGAAATCGTTGAAATGGCTCACGCTAAAGGTGTTTCTGTTGAAGCTGAAGTCGGTTCAATCGGCGGCGAAGAAGATGGCGTTGTTGGCGCTGGCGAAATTGCTGATGCTGCTGAGTGCAAGATGATTGCTGACCTTGGTGTTGATTTCTTAGCAGCTGGTATTGGCAATATCCATGGTAAGTATCCTGCAAACTGGAAAGGTCTTGATTTTGATGCTCTTGAGCGAATCAAGGCAGCTACTGGCATTATGCCACTAGTTCTTCATGGTGGTACAGGAATTCCTACGGATATGATCAAGCATGCAATCGCTTTGGGCGTCGCTAAAATCAATGTTAATACTGAGTGCCAATTGTCATTTGCAGCTGCGACTCGCAAATACATTGAATCTGGTAAAGATCTTGAAGGCAAAGGCTTTGATCCTAGAAAAATTCTTGGACCTGGCTACGAAGCAATCAAAGCAACTGTTAAAGAGAAGATGGAAATCTTCGGTTCAGTGGGCAAAGCATAATCAAACTTTAAATTAAGACCTTCGTGGGAATCCACGAAGGTCTTTTATTTGTAAAAGAGGACTTTTAACATTGCTTAAAATATTGCTTGAAACTCATCTTAAATATTTATAAAAACTGCCGATAGAAAGATTAAGGAATGGATTCCGCTTGCTACAGGGAGGTGTTTTTATGAAGATTGCATCTTTTGAAATTGCACAGAAGGCAACACATACACAAAGTGAGAGTATGAGTCGCAGTTCGCAAACACAGGTACAGATGGCTAATCAGCAAATGATTGAAGTGAATCAGGTACAAGAACTTGAGAGAAGTAGACAAGAATCTTGGCTGTCATTGTCTGCAGCAGGCTTACAACAAGCTGAAGAAAGTCCCAAAGAAATGATCATTCACTACAGCGAGGAAGATTTACGTAAAATCGAGCTGCTTGAATCATTTATGACCCATGTATTAGGGAGGCCACACCGCTTTAAGCATGTGGCTAGGGATCAGGACGGTAAGCCTTCTAATGAAGGTTCGGAGCCTGGAAGAGGTCCAGTAATTGAAGGGAATAGGGGTTATTCACCACATCAGAAGCAGCATACGAAACAAGGTGCTTCTCCTAGGTTTGAAGGGATACAAGGCATCAGAATTACAGAACGGGTTTACCGCGAAGAAAGTGAAGAAATGAGTTTTCAATCTCAGGGTGTTATTAATACTCAAGATGGCCGAAAAATTGAGTATAGTGTCAATCTTAATTTTTCTCGGCAATATTATGAAGAGAAAGAAAGTATGATTCAAATTGGAACATTTCATGACCCGGTGGTCTTAGACCTCACAGGGGAAGGTATTCAGTTTTCAGATAAAAAACTGCAACTTGATTTGAATATGGATGGTAAAATCGATGAATTCAGGGCTTTAACTCGAAATTCCGGAATTTTGGTCCGTGATTTAAATAAGGATGGACTTGTTAATGATGGTCAAGAAGTACTAGGTGCGTCTTCCGGTAATGGATTTGAAGAACTTCGTGGATTTGATTTAGATGGTAATCAGTGGCTAGATGAATCCGATGATATCTTTAAAGAACTAAAATTATGGGTGATTGATGAAGCTGGCAATGGTTCTTTGATTGGACTATCAGAGGCAGGGGTTGGTGCCTTATATCTGGGTGCCATAGAAAGCCCTTATCAGTTTAAGGATGGCTTTGAAGCCTATGCAAAGTTAAAGCAAAGTTCGATTTATCTTAAAGAAAATGGTTCCGTGCAGACAATGCATGAGTTCGATCTGAAGATTTAATCATGGTTTATGGCAAAAGCGAGACTTAACATATACAAACTCAACAACGAGCAGCTTGCTTCTTGAATACATCAAAAAAGACGCCGTTTTGGCGTCTTTTGCTTTTTTGTAGATAAATTTGATTTCTGTTACTGATGTAGGAATTAGATTTCTGAATGTTTTTTGACGTACTTTACTAAATCTCGAACGTATTCAAAGTCATCAATGGCATCTTCGTCAATTTCAATTTCGTAGAGTTCTTCGATGGCTGAAATAACAATGTCAAAATCATTGCCATCCATATGGAGGTCATCAAATAGCGAAAGTTCAGGTTTGATAGCTGTATCATCGCTATAGCCTAGTTGTTCTGCAAGAATTGCGCGGATTTTTTGAAGTGACATGTAAAAGCTCCTTGTTTAATGTATTGTTTATAAATACGGTCGGCAATGCTGTTGTTATCACATAGATTCAGATAACTTCTTACTGAATATAATCGTTAATTGAGAAAAAATCAAGACTTTCATAAAAAATAATACGATTCAAAAAATAAGAGGTCCAGTTCCATGGTTTATGATCTTTGTGGGAATCACAGATTGGTGACCTAGCTCACTTGTGGTACAATAGAAAAAGGGATTGCACTTTACTACAAAACACAGAAATGAGGATTTACCATGATTTTTCAGATTGAGGCACTTTCAAAGGCCTATAGTATAAAAAAAATATTTGTTGAGATTTCGAGCTCCTTTACAGATACAGATCGCATTGGTTTGATTGGTGTTAACGGGACTGGGAAAAGTACCTTGTTAAAAATCATTGCAGGGATTGAAACTCCTGATAGCGGCCAAATTATTATGCCGCGCATAGGCAAAGTAGTCTATCTTCCTCAGGAACCCGAAATCTCACCAGAGGCCACCATACTTGAAACCATATTCCAATCAAATGACCCAATCGTCACCTTGATTAAATCCTACGAAGCAGCAGTTTATGCCCTTGCTATAGAACCAGAAAACCTAGCGTATCAAAATGCACTTGAACGTTGGACCCATGAGATGACGACCAAGGATGCTTGGGCTTATGAACGGGATGTCAGAGGGGTTTTGTTTCAGTTGGGAATTAAAGATGTGCAGGCGCTAATGGGTAGTTTGTCAGGGGGGTTAAAAAAACGTGTTGCTTTAGCTAAGGCCCTGGTACTACCTTCAGATTTATTGATCTTAGATGAGCCTACAAACCATTTGGATGCTAATACCATTGAATGGTTAGAAACCCATCTTAAGTCCCGCAAAGGTGGTCTGTTGATGGTCACCCATGATCGCTATTTTTTAGATCGAGTGGTTAATCGGATTTACGAACTGGATGGTGGCCGCTTATTTTCTTATCCAGGACATTATTCTGATTTTATGATACAAAAAATTGAAAGAGAGCGACGAGAAGCTGTGGCTTCTGAAAAGAATGAAAAGCTCTATCAACAAGAACTGGCTTGGATGCGGGCTGGTGTTGAGGCTCGTCGAACAAAACAACAAGCAAGGAAGCAGCGTTTTGAAGTGATTGAGGCATCGAGAAACCAGAATTCCCGGGAGGATGGGATGCAGGTGGATGTTGCCCATAGCCGACTAGGGAAAACCACTGTGGAGCTTGAAGCCATTGATTTTTATTATGCGCAAAACCAACCCTTGATTAAGAACTTTGAGTTCACTCTTTTGCGTACGGATAGGGTCGGTATAGTAGGGCCTAATGGTGTTGGAAAAACAACTTTGCTGAGAATCATGACCGGCGAATTAGAGCCTACAAGCGGACATGTCAGAATAGGACAAACAGTTAAAGTTGGCCACTTCAGGCAAGAATCCATAGAACTGCCTATGGAAGAACGGGCGATCGTTTATATTAAAAGCATTGCTGAATTTGCCAAAACCCAAGATGGGACATCTTTAACGGCTTCTCAGATGATGGAGCGATTTTTGTTTACTGGAGAAATGCAATGGGCACCTATTTCTAAGCTATCAGGAGGCGAAAGACGCCGTTTGTATCTTCTAGGGGTACTGATGAGTGCGCCAAATATTTTGGTGCTTGACGAGCCTACAAATGACCTAGACCTTTCTACGTTGACTGTGCTAGAGTCTTATCTAGATGAGTTTCCTGGAGCGGTGATTGTGGTCTCCCATGACCGTTATTTTTTAGATAGAACCTGTGATCGTCTTTTGGCCTTTGAATCTGGGGCCGTAAAGCTTTACACTGGTAATTATACAGACTACCGCGAAAAGGTAGCCTTGACTCAAAAGTCTGCGGAAATCATTGAAGAGCAGATTAAACAGACAAAACCCTCAGTGTCTTCAGAAGTGACACCCACTGCGAAAAAAGGGAAATTAAGCTATAATGAGCAGCGTGAATATGATAGTCTTGATGGGGTCATCGATACACTAATGACCGAGCTTGATGGACTGGAAAGTCAAATTGCAACTAAATCAGACGATTACCTTGCCCTAGAGCAATTAGTCAAGGCTAAAGATGCTTGCGAGGAAGCTTTGCTAGATGCCATGACTAGAAAAGAAATTTTGGAAACTCAGATAAATGGCCAAGGGTAAAGGGATTCGTAAATGACCTAAGAAAATTGACTATTTATAAGTGGGCATGGATTAGTGCCCATACAATAATGTGCCATAGATAATTAGGGTTAAATCTAATGAAAATGGGTAAATAGCTGTTGAGGTGATGAATATGAAAACAATGGACCGTTTACTTGAGGCATATGAAAATGCCGTGCGTTTTCCCATGGATAACACGAGTAAATTCATTTTTTTTAGCGATGTACATCGCGGTGATAATAGTATTTCAGATGAATTTGCCCACAATCAAAATGTCTATGAATATGCCTTGGACCAGTATTTCAAGAAGGGTTTTACCTATATTGAAGTTGGAGATGGTGATGAACTTTGGGAACATAGCCGTTTTAAAGATATTCGGCGTGCCCACAGCTCTGTTTATTTAAAATTGAAAAAGTTTTACGATGCAAATCGTATGATTATGCTCTATGGCAACCACAATATGGATTATAAGCATGAGAGTTATGTTGCGGCCCATTTATATCAATACTTCGACGAATATAGGGATATTTACGCACCGCTTTTTCCAGGTATCAAAGTGTATGAGGGAATTATCCTTGAGCACCAAGAAATAGGGAAAGAGATCTTTGTTGTTCATGGTCATCAAGGTGATTTTATCAACGATCAAATGTGGCGCGTCACCAAGTTTATCAGCAGGCGGTTTTGGCATTATCTTCACATTGTAGGATTTACAAATCCGGCTAGTCCAGCTAAGAACCTTCATAAACGACATAAGATTGAGAAAAACTTTACTAAATGGATTCATGAACATAAAAAAATGCTGATTGTAGGACATACCCATCGACCCAAATTCCCATCAAAAAATGATGCCCCTTATTTCAATACGGGGTCTTGCATATTTCCAAGGAGTATAACAGGGATTGAAATCGAAGCAGGAATGATTACTTTAGTTGCCTGGCGCATTATACCTGACGACAATGGTATTTTAGGGACCCGCAAACAAATTATTGTTGGTCCAGAACCCTTAGAGAATCACATGCTATAACCAAAGTTTCATATCCCATGACGTGAGGGTGCTATGCAAAAGGAAGATTATCAACAGGATTTCGGTCGCTTTTTCTCTCCGTATTTGGACCGTGTGCTCTTGTTTACTGCTACTGTAGCTTTGGCTATGAGCTTATTAATATTACGTGGTAATGCCAAAGATCCATTCGTTTTCATTGATGGTTTTTTTGCTTTGATTATATTTGGTACTTGGTGGATGAGAAATCGCATCTCTATCAATACCAAAGTTATTGCTATTTTGATGCTGGCATCAGCCCTGATGATATTACTCTTTATATTTCATGGATTCTCAGGTGTGGGTCTCATATTACTTGGTATGGTCAATGTGGTGGTGATTGCCTTTTTTTCAGAGCGAATCGCCTGGTGGTTTGCTGGGGCATCTTTAGTGCTTTTATGTGTATTCGGTCTCCTGATTACAAATGGTCAATTGACAATAGTCATTAATCCAGAACGAGTCACAAATCAGCCTTTTTCTATATTGGTTCATATAGCAACATTTTCTGTTTTTTTAATAGCAACCTTAGCTATAGTCGGTGGTATAAGAACAAATTCCTTGGGGTTAGTAGAACGCTTAAAATCTGAATCAGAAGCCAAAGATAAAATAGCCTATTATGATCGACTGACCGGGTTGCCTAACTGGAACCGATTTGAGTTAGATTTGGAAAGCTTATTTGGTCAAGAGCTGAAAGCCGGCGTCTTTTGTCTTTTGAATTTTCGTGACTTAAAACAAATGAATTCCCTGTTTGGCGTCACAGCCACAGATAATGCCATAAAAAGTTTTTCTGCAGTACTGACAGCTTTAAAACAACCTGATATTCACTTCTGTAGAACCACTGGCAACGAATTTGCTATTTGGTTCGCTGATCAAAACCACGGAAGTGCGGTTCAATGGATTGATTCTGTAAAGACAGCACTTGCCATGAGGGAGACAGCAGCCATCAGACCTAGTGAAGGCGTTTTTTATTTGGCCTTCAGTGAATTTGTGACTGAAAATTCGTCATTACACGATTTGATGCAGCGTGCAAACATTACCATGCTTTTTGCCAAGCAAACCCCGGAGGCTTCTTTTTTAATCTACGATCAGTCTTTAGAAAGCCGCTTCCAACAAGGTCAAAAATTGTTAGGACGCGTTTCTATTGCTGTATCTGAACAAGCATTTACCCCTGTGTATCAATCGAAGGTGGACGCCCGTACTGGTACCATAACCGGCGTAGAAGCACTGGCTCGTTGGAAAGACACAGAACTTGGCGTTGTTTCCCCGGTATCGTTTATTCCTGCCATAGATCGTGTCAGGCTGACCGTGCCTTTTTGCTGGATGATGATGAAATTGGTTATGGCTGATTTTATTAAAATACAAGCCTTGCATGGGGAGGACGTCAGCATATCTATAAATATTTCGCCCTTGATGCTTGTGGAAGATCATTTTGCACAAAAGTGTCTTGAGCTTGCTTCTCTCTATAATGTGCCCCCGACTAAGGTTATTCTCGAGATCACTGAGGATTCCATGATTGCTGGTATAGAACATATCGGTGATGTGATGGGTCAATTAACATCAATGGGATTTCATTTATCCCTTGACGATTTTGGAACGGGTTATTCTTCACTGAATCATTTGTCGATTTTACCCCTCAGTGAAGTTAAAATTGACAAAGCGTTTATTGACCGAATTTTACACGACACCAAAGCCCTGGCCATTGTTCAGTCCTTGATACAACTGGCACCATCCTTTGGATTTGATGTCATTGCAGAGGGTGTAGAAACGAAAGAGCAGGTTGATGCCCTATTATCGATAGGGTGTCATTACATCCAGGGTTATTATTTTTCTAAACCTCAGGCCCTTGAACCCGAAAATGTGAATAAGACTGAATATGAAAAACCACAATAGGAGGCACATTTGTTTCAGAAAATTGTCGGCGTAGACCAAACTGGTTTAACGCAAAATACCCGTGAGGAACTTGAAAAATTAACAACTGAGCTGGTTTTATTTGACCAGGATCCAACTTCTGAAGAGGAAGTGATCCAACGAGCTAAGGGAGCCCAGGTGTTACTGGTTTCATGGCGAACGCCTATCACTGAAAAGGTCATTGCTTCTTTGCCAGAGCTACGCTACATAGGCATGTGTTGCAGTCTTATCGATGAGAACAGCGCCAATGTTGACGTAGCATTTGCACGTTCTCAGGGCATTGAGGTACGGGGTGTTCGGGATTATGGGGATGAAGGCTTAGTAGAATTTATTTTTAGTGAATTGATTCGTTTAATGCATGGCTTTGGTGAGCATCAGTGGGCAGATGCTCAGCATGAACTATCGGATAAGACTCTTGGCATCATTGGCTTTGGTGTCACTGGGCAAATGCTTGCTCATCGGGGAGCGGCCTTTGGTATGAAAATTTTGTATTACAGCCGTACCCGCAAACCAGAACTCGAAACTGAGCAGGTGCAATATGCACCACTGGATAAGCTCTTAGCTGAGTCTGATGTGATTTCTACCCACGTGCCTAAAAATTCCATTGTGATAACGTCTGAGGATTTTTCAAAAACCAAAGAAAAGGCCGTTCTTGTGAACACGTCACTTGAACCGACCTTTGATTTGGATGGATTTGAACCGTGGATTGGTCAAAAGGGGCACTACGCAATCTTTGACCGAGGTGGATTGGGAAGAGAGATGGGGCGTTTGACCGCTTATCCTCGGGTTTTGTTCACCCCAAAAGTCACGGGATTTACCCACCAAGCCACCTATAGACTCTCTGAAAAAGTGCTGAAAAACCTTTTGGATTGGCAATCCCTTAAGGATTAGCGGGATTTAAAAATGGATTTAAACCAAATAGATTTTCTAAAACAAGTGCCGTTCGAACCGGCACTTCTTCATGTTTCAGAAGGTAAATGGCTGCCTCTTTATCGATAAGAACCACATCTGCATCTTCATTGTCCGATTGATACTCTTTAGAGGGTTCCCCGGAAAAATAGCCATATACCAGATTTATTTTCTCGTTGATAATCCCAATTGAGGCATATCGCTCTACTGCCGTATAAATGGGTTCAAAGGTCATACCGGTTTCTTCTTTGAACTCCCTAATTGCAGCGTCCTCAATGGTTTCTCCTGGATCTATTAGGCCGGCGGGTAAAGCGAATACATATTTACCAGCTGTGACTCGGAACTCTCTTATGAGGACAATCTTTTTTTTATCCTTAGTGGTCGCAATCATCATGGCCCCATCTGTAAAACTGGCACCTTGAAAAATTTCTTGGTTGAGTCGCTGGTGACCTTGCCTAGAAACTAACTCCCATTCTCGCACTTGACCGGATTTTGTTGTATAGTGAATGGTGAAGCTATGGAGATAGGTCAGTTTATCTCTAGGGGCTACGCTCATCACACGAATGGGACTGACGGGATTTAATTGTGCTAATTGAACCGGTTGACTAATTGGATTCATAAAGACCTCTTTCCGTGATTGAGTTTCAGAAAAAACAAACCAAAGGAGACACATCATGTCAACTTTTTTTATGTTCATTTTAACATGGACCTTGACGCAAGCGCCACTATTAAATCTAAATCAGGATCTTATACCTGCACCTATAACAACTGCAGCACTTACAACACCGGTTGAGCCGATAACAAGGGTTGCACCCACAACAACAGTTTCACCTAGTGTAACGACAGAGGGTGTTGATGACTATCTTTTTATGTTGGCTAACAAGAAAAATCCCCTGCCAAGTGATTTTAAGCCGGAAGATTTAATCAAAGCCACCGTGCGTCAAAAGTATGGTAATACTCAGTTGCCAAAAGTTACAGACGACGCCCTTAAACTGATGTTTGACGGGGCACAAAAGGCAGGCTTTAAGTTGTATCTATCATCTGGCTTTCGTGATTACGGCTTTCAGAAGCAATTATTTAATAATGCCGTTGCTAAAAATGGTGCAAAGGAAGCCAATCGATGGGTTGCTAAGCCTGGCGAAAGTGAGCATCAGACCGGTCTTGCCGTTGATATCACTGCAAAATCGGTTAATTTAGAACTCACTGTAGAATTTGAAAAAACAGAGGAATTTCAGTGGCTCATCAAAAATTGTGCAAGTTATGGTTTTATCCTTCGCTATCCTGTCGGTCAAGAGGATGTGACTGGATACAGTTATGAACCATGGCATTATCGGTATATTGGGGACATTGAAATTGCTCAAAAAATCATGGCTGAAAATTTGACCTTTGAAGCCTATCTTGGTAAAATAGAGGAATGAGTAAGTAAGCATTCGTAAAGATGCTTCGAAGTTTTTTAGGAGGATTTATGTCGCATAAAGCAGTTATTTTAGGGGCGAATTATTATATTGGCTTAAGTGCCATTAGATGTCTTGGTGAAAAAAGGATTCATGTCACCGCTGTAGACTATCAAAAAGAAGGGGCCTATGGCCTTTTGTCAAAATACTTAAGCGAAGTCTTGATTTTGCCAAACTACCGTGAAGAAGAAGAAGCGTTTATAAATGGTCTCATTAACTATGCCAAAGCTCAGGCTGAAAAGCCTGTATTAATGCCTTGTGCAGATCCTTATGTTGAAGTGATGGACAAACATCGCAATCGCTTAATGGCCTATTATTTGATTCCAAGTATGACAGAAGGCCTACAAACATCTTTACTTGAAAAGGATGCTTTAGCTGGTTTTTGCCATACCCATGGGGTGAAAATCCCTGAAACTTTGTCCATGGACAGCCCTAACTTATTAGAGCAGGTGGATGACATAATCGGTTATCCCTGTTTGATCAAACCCGTTAATTCCCACACATTTGTGGCGGTTTTTAGACGCAAAATGTTTAGAGCCGAAAATCGCGCTGAACTCATTGCGGCGATTGAGAAGGCTAAAGCTGCAGATCTTGAAATGATTATCCAGCGCATCATCCCTGGTTTTGACGACCACATGTATACTTACGATGCTCATCTCAATGAACAGAGCAAAGTAACTCACTGGTTAACGTGCCAAAAATACAGACAATACCCAATTAATTTTGGTGCTTCTGTCTATACTGGCCAAAAGTACGTACCAGAACTCCACGAAATCGGTGCACCATTTTTAGAAGCTGTGGGCTATAAAGGGTTTGCAGAAATTGAATTTAAAAAAGATGCTAAAACAGGGGAGTTTTATCTTATCGAGATTAATACCCGCTATTCTAATTTGAATGTGTTGGTAAAAAAGGCGGGACTAAATATGCCTTATATTACCTATTGCGAATTGACTGGTCAACCACAACCGGAAAAAGCCATTACAAAAAATACGGGACTTGTTTTTTGGTATGCATACGAAGACTTCTTTGCAATCAAAGCCTATGTTCGAGAAAAACAGCTAAGCCTGGGCTCTATTATCCTATCGCTGTTTCAGCCAAAGGCCCATGCGATTTGGGATATCACAGATTTAAAACCCTACTGGGGCTTTTTAAAAATGGTGTTGGCAAAAGCAAAAAAACGTCTATCTGCTTAAATTGCACAATCCTATCCTTGGTTTAGGTGTCAAAAGCCTGTTTCGCATTAACTGTCTACCATATGCTGTACCGCTTACTTTTCGTAAGCGCATCATATGCTAGACAGTTGCTCAACATTTGACTTTTGACACCTAAACCAACCGTACTTTTGACAATTAAGCCAACCATAACTTCAAAAGGAGACGATGATGAAGCTAACAGATTTATTAGCCGCCATTAATGTATCGCAAACCAAAGGTGAGCTCCCGGAGTCCATCAATCAAATCAGTTATCATACAGCTAAGGTTCAACCAGGTGATCTTTTCTTCTGCGTCCCCGGGTATAAAGTGGACGGACACCAATATTTAGAACAAGCCAGAGAAAAAGGGGCAACAGTTGCTGTGGTTCAAACTTTTCAGCCTGTAGATATTCCACAAATCCTTGTTGAAGATTCCCGCCTAGCCATGGCTCTGATGGCGGATTGCTATTATGATCACCCAAGCCAAAAGTTACATGTGGTTGGTGTCACGGCTACCAATGGCAAAACCAGTACCAGCTTTATGATCGATCAAATTTTCAAAGCGCGGGGTCTTAAAACCGGGATTATTGGCACAGTCATGACCAGTTATGGGGATGTGATGTTGCCATCTGTTCTCACCACCCCAGAGTCTGCGGATCTTCATGGCTATTTTGCCGATATGGGCAATCAAGAGGTGACTCACGCCACAATGGAGGTTTCATCTTCAGGACTGGAACTTAACCGGGTTGGGGGAGTTGACTTTGATGTGGTCACTTTTAATAATATCAGTGCTGAACACATTGATCAGCACGGCACTTTTGAAGCCTATGTGGCCCACAAAAGCAAACTCATCATCAGTGCTAAGCCCAGTGCATGGGCAATCCTTAATTTAGACGATCCTTATTCTAAGGACCTTCAAACAAAGACAAGTGCCCATGTTTTCACTTATGGTGTAAAAGACGGCACCGGAGATCTCTCTGTTTTAGAAATCGATTTAAGTTTAGGTAGAGCTCGGATGACGGTTCAACTGAATCGTACCCTTGACACAAAATTTGGACAGGTTCCCCCATGTATCTTTGAAGTAACATTAAGCGTTGCAGGCTACCATTCTGCAATCAATGCCTTAGCTGCAATTGGCGTAGCACTGGTTTCTGGTAGCACAATCAGTGAGATTCAAAAGGGTCTCAAAGACTATCAAGGTGTGGAACGACGGTTTGAGATTCTTTATGAAGGGGACTTTATGGTGATTGATGATCATTTTGCCAATGGCGGCAACATCGATGTCACTCTTGAAACCATGTCTATGATGGCTTACAAAAATCTGACCTTAGTGTATGCCATCCGTGGTAGCCGAGGGGTTACAACCAACCGTGAAAATGCGCAGACCATTGCAAAATGGGCTAAAATATTAAAACTGGATACTGTGATTGCCTCAAAAAGCCAATCCCATGTTATTTGGAAAGATGAAGTAACCACAGAAGAGTTGGCTGTTTTTATGGATGAAATGAAGCGTGCAAATATTTCAGTCAAACTTTACGATGAATTGCCAGATGCCATTTCTGAAGGGTTGAATCGCGTTAGTAGTGGAGATGTGTTGCTACTGGCTGGTTGTCAGGGAATGGATTTTGGCGGTAAAATAGCGTTAGAAATGATTGTAGAACGGAACCCTGATTTGAATCCGATGGATGTGGTGTCGGTACTTAAAAATAGGGTTTGTGGCGTCTAGTGGGGCTGTGGTATTTAATAAGAGGCTATAAATGAAAAACAAGAAAATTGGTATAATCGGTGGTATGGGGCCTGAGGCCACTGCCCAGTTCTATTTAAAATTAATCGCAAAGACCCCTGTTAAGGTAGATCAAGATCATTTTAGGGTGATAATTGATTCGAATCCACAGATTCCTGACCGTACGGCTGCTATTTTAGGGATTGGAGAAAGTCCAGTGCCGATGATTGTGGAAACTGGAAAGACATTGGAGCAAGCCGGTGTGACCATTGGCTGCATTCCATGTATTACCTCTCACTACTTTTATGATGCTGTGCAGTCTCAGCTTAATTTTCCAATTATCCATGCGATTAAGGCCTTAAACACTTATATCCATGATAATTATCCTGATGTGAAGACCATTGGGGTGCTTTCTACAACGGGTACCATGAATACCCGTCTTTATGATCTCAATATTGAAGATTTGGAAATTTTGTATCCCGATGAACGGGTACAAGAAGAGAAGGTCATGCGTGCGATTTATGGCCCAGAAGGCATAAAATGCGGCAATCATGGGGCGTTACCCCTGAGTTTATTGCGTTCAGCGGCCAATCAATTAGTGGCAAAGGGTGCAGAATTGATTATTGCAGGATGCACAGAAATACCACTAGTACTCTATCCCGAGCACCTAGATGTGCCTTTAATTGATCCAATGGATGTGGTGATAGAAGCACTTTTAAAAGCTTAGAATGCAATCGGTAATCACTAAAGCGCAGTGGATGGTAATCAGTCATGTCACTGCGTTTTAGTGCTTATCACCTGTTTTGCCCACTAAAACTATTGCGTTTTAGTGCTTATCACCTGTTTTACCCACTAAAACTATTACGCTTTAAAATGACAGGGGACAATCAGATAAGGAGAGGGGACATGATCAAAGGGTTTAATCGAATTTGGTTTTTAGTATTCATTTTAGCATTTGCTTTAAGCGTTAATGGCTGTAACCAACTTGCTAAAAATGAAGACTCTCAAGGTGTAAGCACGACCATGGCAACCACTGAAAGTGAAGCTGAAAAGCAACCAATCACTACGGTGTCAATTGAAAGTATCGCCACTGGGGATATCAGTTCATTTAAAAATGGAGAGCTTGCAAACGTTTACTTAAAAATCCTTGATCAAATGGGGGCACGGATAGCGGGAACTGAGTCGGAAGTCAAGGCTGCTGATTGGCTAGTGAGTGAGCTTGAAGCAATGGGCTATGAAGTGACTAGAACACCTTTTGAATACGATGATAATGGTTTAAAGCGCTCAGAAAATATCAGTGTTCAGAAAAAAGGCACTGGAGAAGGTGTTGTGATAGTCGGAGCCCATTATGACTCGGTAAATGCTGCAAATGGTATTGATGATAATGGCTCAGGAGTGGCTGTGGTACTTGAAGTGGCCCAACGCATAAAGGAAATAGAAACCCCAAATACCATTGAATTCGTTTTCTTTGGTGCAGAAGAGGTTGATATCATTGGCTCTGCAGCTTATGTTAATAAGATGACACCAGAACAAATCAAAAATACGGTCTTGATGGTGAATTTTGATAGTCTGGTGGCCGGTGATGTGGCTTATGTCTACGGTAATCCTGACGAAAAAGGAAAGACTAGGGATCAAGTGCTTGCCATAGCAAAGGCATCAAACTTGAATCTTGTCACTCAAGAAGGGAAAAATCCTGAGTTCCCAAGAGGTGTTACTGGTCCATGGAGCGATCATGCCCCCTTTGAAACCATCGGGTTACCATTTATCTATTTTGAATCAACTAACTGGGATCTTGGTAAAAAAGACGGTTATACTCAAGTGGATTTGAAACTTGGCGAAAATGGCGAAGTCTGGCATACGCAGTATGACACTTACGATTATATTGAAAAGACATTTCCAGGAAGAATTCAAGAGCGCTTAACCCTATTCACAACCATTTTGCAGCTTGTACTGATTGAAAGTGAATTCTAACCATTTCAAATGGTGGCCAATGCCCTATCAAGACTCTATCAAAGGAGCAACCAATGACTTTAATTGATCTTACCCATTCTATTAGTGCAACCATGCAAGTTTATCCGGGTACTGATGCACCGGTGATAGAAAGGCAAGGGGGCAGTGAAGAAGAGGGATTCGCACTGTCTGTGTTTACCCTCCAATCCCATATGGGCACCCATATGGATGCCCCGGCCCATTACTTTAGAAGTGGTAAAACTCTGGACCAGTTGGACATTGAGACGTTTATAGGGAAGGCTGTGATTGTGGATGCCAGACAAATAGATGGAAATATTGATGTTGCAGATCTTGAAATTTATCGTCAAGAGATTGAAGGGGCAGATTTTGTGGTGCTCTTCACAGGCTGGAGTCTGAATTTTGGGAGAGAGGCTTATTTTCATGATTTTCCGATACTAACCATTGAAGCGGCAAAATGGTTAACGACCTTCAATTTGAAAGGGGTTGCCATGGATACCATATCAGTAGATGCTGTTGAGAGTACTGAATATGATAACCATAAAATCTTACTTAAAAGAGGCTTTATTATTGTTGAAAATTTAACCAATCTCGAACAAATCAATCAGAGAACGTGTCAACTTAGCATGTTCCCATTAAAACTCGAAAAAGCAGATGGTGCTCCAATTAGAGCGATTGCAATATTAACTTAGTAAAACAGAAATTCAAACAGAAATTCAAACAGAAATTCAAACACTTAAAATGGCTTATATGTCCAAATGCAAATAAATAGTAAACTAATGGAGGCGAATATGCATCTTATTGAAACAGTTGAGAATCTCTACAGCATTATTGAATTAACACCATTTAGAAAAACAGAAGGGGTTATCTTTGATTTGTTCCCCATGGACTCTGTTCCTCATATTGACTCCATTGACAGGGTCTTGCATCAACACAACGCTATTTCACCAGGGCCAATTGGTGAAGTGGAAAGACCTTGGTATATGCATCCAGATCAAGCGGATAATTTGATGGTTCTTTATGGTCGTAGAGATGTGGACATCTACACAAAAGAACACGGTGTCGTTGAACACTTCACCGTGTACCCAGATAAGATTTATAAAAACGGGGTCTGTATTTATGAAGGTGGGGCCGTCTTGGTTTGGCCTTGCGGCGTATTCCACCGGATTCAAAGTGGAGAAGAAGGGTCTGCTTCAATCAATTTTGCCGTCCACTATCCAGACTTTGATATCAAAACAAATTTCAATATCTACGATTTAAATATCGAAACAGGTGACTATACCATGATCAGAGAAGGCTACAAAGATCAAGTATAAGTCGTGTTTAGGATACTATTTATAAGTTTTTAATAGCTTTTAATTGACGATCTTTGAAAAAAGGTCGTCTTTTGCATTTTGAGGATTGCCATCGCTTTTTTCTTCATAACTGGTGCCTCCAGGTTTTGTGGTTAGAATTTCATAACCATCAGGCAAAATATCCCTTTCGAATTCTATTAAGTGTTTTTTCCCATTTTTAGACTCAAGTAATAAACTAATCCGTACGCGATGTCGGAGGGCCTCAGAAGTGTAGCCCTTTGATGCGGCCAAGGCCAAACTGTCCACGTAAAATTGATCAGTTGTTTTTTGAGAAAAATCTTCACTTGGTAAAATATCCAATATCGCAGTGCCAAATCGTAGCTGAACGCTCTGGGTTTCACCCACTAAATAGAGGATGTAGTTGCCTTCGCCACTGTCTTCTTTAGCTGTGGCTTCGTCATAAGTCCCGTAAACTGGTAACACGTAGTCAGGGGGTAAAGTCTGATTAGCAAGGGTTTGCGGGTTAAGTGCAATGGAATCATAGCCCAAAAAACGATATGCAACAAACTTACCAATGGGTACGTTAACAGGTGTCACATTCAAAGTTGCCTTGATAATATTGGTATCATTTTGAGTTTCACCACTGCCATTACTGTAATATGGAATATTGGTATTCAGTCCTAAAATCACACGTGATTGCACACTTAAGGCACCTTTGGTATAACTCTGAGCGCTGTCATAATGAGTAGAAGCACTTGAATCGATATCCAAATATTCAATATAAAAAGCTGATTGGCTATGGTCAACTGCGGTTCCGGCCGCTACAGTGGTGCCAGTGGGGGTGCTGTTATCCGGTGTCACAGCTGTCGGAGTGGGTTGATTTTCTCCGACAGGGTTACCTTGACTTGATGTGTCTTTTGTGTCTGGTATCGAGTAACTCATCACAAAAAACAGGGTGACAAAGGAAATCAAGAAGATCAATAAGTTGATAAACAAGCCCTTACCAACACTTAACTTAAGTAGGATGAGGGTCACAAATAGTGTCGCAAATCCAATTAACCAGCCCATAAGATTGACGCTCATCAAAGCGAAAAATAGCACAGTGGTGATACTCAAAAAAACAAATCCCAATGTACGTAAAATCCCAAGTTTACGCTTTGGACCTGCCTGTGCGCCTTGCGGTGCAGTTGCTCCCAAAGTTGCGCTGGAAATTGAGCCCCTTACGGTACTTGCGGAACCTCCAGCACTTGTAACACTTGCTGCACTGGCAACACTTGCAGCCATGGCAACACCTCCAGCAACCGAAGCCGCTGCGGGTGTTCCCCCTAGCGACTTACCGCAGTTGGCGCAAAATGCTGCGCCAATATTATGGGGGGTGCCACAGTGGGGACAGAACTGTGCTGCAAGGGTACTAGGGGTTACAACAGCATCGGCAATAGGCGGAATGTTAGCTGTTGAAAGTATTGCCGCCGCGCCTACGGCCCCAACTATACCTGCACCGGCACTGTATCCAGCAGGATAACAGGCTTTGCTACGGCTTAATACGGTTTTGAACTTCCAGCCATATTGTTTGGCCGTTTCTTTAACAGCCTTTGGAATAGCGCCTAAATCTAAGTTGTAGTCAAATGCTCTACCATCAGGCCCATATTGAACGCTCTTGACTTTACGAAAAAGAGTGGTGCCTGATTGAAAAGTGGTATCACTTGAAGTGCCAAATGAAATACCACTACCAATTTCCAATGTTTTCTCGTACATGAAAATTTGTTTCTCGTCTTCATTTAAGAAGATCGCTGTTTCATAACTGATTTTTCTTGATCCTGACCCCCAGCTTGCATCTAGAAACTCACAGTTGATTGAGAGATCCGTCTCTTGACCTTGAACTACTGGGAGCATTAGCGCAGTCAACTTTTGAACAATTTCTGTAATCATTTGCTGTTTCATGGGGCACCATCCTTTCAAGTCATGAACTTAATGATTTTATACTCTATATGCCCATTATCCATTGAATTTAATCAATAAACGGAAACAGAAACTGTATCGGCGTGAAATCCGTATCCTCCCCAGTTAAATGAAGCTAAAAAACATCACCTTATAGGCAAATAAAAAGACCTACCCTGAGACCGTAAAAAGCAGCGCTACAGGCGATGCTAGGTCGATGGGAGGTCTATTATTTGCCTACGCATGGTGATGCTTTGTATTTAGCTTAATGCAGATTCTATGGTGGCTACAATTTGTTCTGTTAAGTCGGCTGTTTCAATGGATGAGACGATTTCTGGCATGATAGCTGGATGAATTGTAATGTGAAGTGAGGCGGGTTGTATAATCATACTGTCTGGTCGCATCAAGTTTTTTGAGCCATTGATGGTGATTGGAATCACGTGGACCCCAGATTTAGTAGCTAAACGCAAACTGCCTGCTTTAAAAGGGAGAAGGTCTCCGGTTTTACTCCGTGTGCCTTCTGGGAAAACCATCAAACTGTGCCCACCTTTTAAAAGTGCGATGCCATCGTTAATGGCTTTAATGGCTTCTCTCGGATTACCTCTTGTTATAAAGACGCAGCGCAAGCATCTCATCCAAAAGTTAACGAAAGGCAATTTGGCGAGTTCTTCTTTTGCAATAAAGCCAAACGGTCTCCCAAGATGGGCCAGTAGTAATGGTATATCAAACGCACCTTGATGATTGCTGACAAATAAAACGGGCTTATCAGATGGTATGTTCTCTAAACCTGAAATGGTGACCTTTGCACCTGCTAATTTTAAAAGTCGTGATGCCCACTTAGTGGCAGAATTTGCTGCGATTTGCTGACGAGAGGCTTCTGGTTTTGTTTTAACAAATAGGGCCAGTGGTAATGAGACAATCATATACAACCAAAAGTACGTAAACCAAACGATCGTTCTAATCATAATAAATCTCGCTTTCTTTTATTTTCTAACTGATTATACCACGGTTTTGAAGGTAATGGCGGTTATTTATAGGGTATTTAGGGTATCAATTTACCATGTGATATGGGTTTGTGTATGCTTTAAAACGGTGAGGTGAATAGGATGATAAAAAATATAAAATTGGTAACCATGGGTTTAATAGCAGCTTTAGTATTAGGCGGTTGTACTGAGCAGAAAATTGATGGGATTCAGAAGGAAAAACCAGTTAAAGTGATGGCTGTAGAGCAAAGTGGAGAGCGAGTATTTTTAACTTATTACGGTAATATTGCACCATCAGAGATTAAAAATTTCACTTTTACAATGGGCGGTATTTTAAGTGCTCTAAATGTAAAACAAGGACAGGTTGTCAGTGTGGGAGATACCTTGGCCAGTTTATCTAAAGATAAGCTCAATATTGCTGTGAATACAGCGGCCCAGCAGTTGAAATCAGCGCAACTTCAGTTTGAAAAGGCATCAGAAAGTCATGCTTATTTTCAAAAAACCTATAATGATTTGTTGCTGCTATTAAAAAACGGTAGCGCAACACAAAAGCAGGTAGACGATTTGAAATTGCAGCTAACAATATCTGCTAAGGATATGGATTTAGCATCTTCTCAATTGGCTCAGGCCAAGCTTCAAGGACAATACCAAAGGGAAAATCGCGCTGATGCAGTCTTACTTAGCGATATGGAGGGTGTTGTAGCTAGTGTTCTTTATAAAGAGGGGGAACTTGTTGCTCCGGGCTATCCAGTAATTGTTATGAAGTCAAAAACCCATGTGGTGAAAGTCGGATTTTCTGCAACCGATGTTCGTAAAATAAATGCTAACACTGTGGCGACAGTTACAATTAATGGCAAACCCTTTAATGCTACCGTTAAATCAATTGCCGTACTTCCCGATGTCAGTAGCCAGACCTATACTGTTGAGTTTTTAATTGCAGATGCCGGCGCCGGTGAAAGTCTTGTTGGGGAATTGGTATCACTTAAAATTGATAATGGGGTTGTCATGGGTGTTTGGTTACCGGTAACGGCCATTATGAACGATGGACAAGATTATGTCTATGTTGTTAAAGATGGGAGATCGGTCCGAGTTAATATAATACTGCAACAGAGAGTGGGTGACAAAGTGACGGTAGAGGGCCTTGAAATCGGTCAGCAGCTAATTGTCAGCGGTACCATGGCTATATCTCACGACTATCCTGTTAAAATAGTGGAGGGTGGCCAATGAGTAAAATGATTTTTATTGCCATTAGGGAACGGAAAGTGACAATTATTTTGTCTCTTTTAGTGATTCTCTATGCCTTATACACTTACTATTACTTGCCCAGACAAGAGAATCCGGACACATCAAGTCCAGCGGTGCAGATCATTACTGTGTATCCTGGAGCCAATGCTAAGACCGTTGAAGAACAAGTGACAAAAAAGATAGAGGATGAAGTGTCAACACTTGATGGTGTTGAAAGTCTTCGTTCCTTTTCGCAGGATAATGTCTCAATTGTGATTGCCATGCTTGGTGATAATGTAGATTATGATGCCCAGTGGGATAAGTTGCGAGTTGGACTAGAACAGTTGAAGGGTGAAATGCCAGAAGGGGTTCGTCCTTTTGATGTCAACACGGATATGACAACAGCTGCTGGGTTAATCATATGTTTGAGCAGCGATATTTATGATACCTCAATTTTAGGGGATATTGCTGAGGTTTTTAAATCTGAATTAGCAAGCGTTGCTGGTGTCAAACGAGTAGAGATTTCAGGGGTACCTGAAATGAGATTTCAAATTCAATTGGATTTGAATGCCCTTTCTCACTATAATCTATCCGTTCAAGATGTTTATAGAATAATTCAGGCTCAAAATGTTGTGATACCATCTGGATCAATTCAAACGGAACAAGGCAAGATTAATGTACAGGTGCCTAAATCCATTGAGTCAATCAAGGATTTGCAAGAACTTGTGATTACATTGTCTTCAACGACCGGTGCCATGGTAAGACTTAAAGACGTGGCCCTTGTTTCTATCAGCACCGAAAAAAGTGATTTGTACTTTCAAAAGGATGGTCGGTCAGCGCTGATGATTACAGCAACATTTAACGATGATGAAAATGTTGTTTTGATTGGTAAAGACGTTCGCGTAAAAGTTGAACAGCTTAAAAAGCAGTACCCAACAGATTTAAGTATCGATGAAGTGCTTTTTCAGCCTGAAGATGTGGATGTGGCCATTAATTCATTTATTATCAGCTTATTACAAGGCATTGGATTTGTTATCCTTGTGGTCTTTATTGGTATGGGTGTCAGAAATGCAGCCATTGTTTCAGTGGCCATTCCATTGTCATTAGCCATGACCATCATCTCCATGGGTGCCTTGAAAGTGGATTTACAGCAGGTTTCAATCTCGGCGCTGATTATTGCTCTAGGGATGCTCGTGGATAATGCCATCGTGATTAGCGATGCGATTCAAGTTTACATTAACGAAGGCGTTCATAAAATGGAAGCTTGTTTTAAGGGGGCTAAAGAGCAGGCGATTCCTGTCTTTACTTCTACCCTAACAACTATGGTCGCTTTTTTGCCCTTGATGGGGCTTCCGAGTTCCGCTGGCGAATTCATTTCATCCTTACCTCTAATAGTCATCATTGCTCTGTTCTCTTCATTTATTGTTGCGATGCTAGTTACGCCGGCTCTAGCAAGTATGACCCTTAAACACTATCAGGCAAAATATGATTTTATTGCACCGGTGAGAGTACTTTATACAAAAGTACTAGAAAATAATCTGAAGCATCCCTTCAGAAGTCTGAGCATTGTACTTTTAATGGTCATTGGTGCTGTGATTTTATTTACCACTGTGGACATGCGACTGTTTCCATTTGTGGATAAAAATATTGTCTACGTGAATATTCAAAATGAAATAGGTGGCGATATCGATAGCACTGAAAAACTGGTCAAACAAGCAGAGGCTCTCTTAAGTGCTGAGCCAGAAATCGTAGACGAAACCATTGCAATTGGCGGTGGTCTCCCAAGGTTTTATATGACGGCGGATATCGTCATGCCTTCTGAAGGGAATGGTCAGATTTTAGCAAGGTTTGACCTTGAAAAAGAGGGGCGATTCAAAACAAGGGGTGAGTTGCTTTATTATTTACAAAATAAGTTTGACGCCAATTTTGTAGGTGGTTACGCAACCGTTAATATGCTTGAAATCAATATGCCAGGGGCGACCATAGAGGTCCGAGTTTCAGGCAGAAATGAGGAAGCGTTAAAAAAAGTAAGCGAATCTATCTATCAATACTTATTGGCTAGAGATGAAACCATGAATGTCCAATTAAGACAGCCAAATTATCGTTACACTTATCAATTGTCTGTTGATGACCAAAATGCATTACAACTTGGTCTCACAAAATATGACATTCAAAGTCAAATAAATCTGGCGCTTCATGGGGCTCAGGTATCTACATTTATCGCTCAGGGAAAAACTTACCCTATTTATATTCAAGCTGATGTTGACTCTATTGAGGCGATTGAAGGTATGAGTATTAAGTCCAGTATCACAGGAAAGCAGGTGCTTGTTAGACAATTTGCCACCGTTAATTTGCAACAAGAACTTGATGTGATCAGGCGCTATAATAGGGAAAATGTCATTACTGTTTCGTCAGATGTCCGTCCTGAATTTGGCAGCGGCAATTTACAATCAGAATTAGATACTTTTATTGCAACACTAGATACATCTGAAGCAAAGGTCACTTTTGGTGGTGACCAAGAGACCATGACCAAGTATCTATCTGGTTTAGCCGTTGCTGCTGTCTTTGCAATGGTAGGTATCTATATTATCTTGATGATTCAGTTCAATTCGATTCTGCAACCGGTCATCATCCTTGCTACAGTGCCATTAGCACTGATTGGCGTGGTTGTCGCCTTGGTTCTAACAGGTACAAATTTTACATTTACAGTAGGTTTGGGATCGGCAAGTCTAATTGGTGTGGTTGTGAATAATGCCATATTGCTAATTGATTATATTAATCGCGCAAGAATTGAGGGAATGTCAGTGATTGATGCCTGTCGTGATTCCGTTTCAAAGAGGATGCGACCCATTCTTTTAACCACAATTACGACTGTTTTTGGTCTGATTCCGTTGGTGTTTGCTGATAGTTCATTTTTCACACCAATGGCAATAGCTCTTATGGGGGGATTGATTGTAGCAACATTCATGACCCTTACGGTCATTCCAACTCTCTACTACGCCTTGGTGCGGTTTGAGGGTAAGGTTCCGACTGAATAGAAAACAGCCGGTGAATATGATTATCATTTTCACGAAAATTCTTGTATTATCTCTTATTCTGTTTTAAAATGATAATAGTTAGCAATTGGTGCTAAACTGATTATGTTGAAATTGATGTACTACGATAAATCAATTATAAATAGGAGACCATTATGATACGAGTTTGTTCAAATTGTTCAAATGTTGCTGTTGAATTACTAGAAGAAGTATTTGGTGAAGACCAAGTGGAGACAAATTGCCTCGGTGAATGCGGCATGAATCCAGATCAAAGTTTTGGTTATGTTGATGAACAATGGGTGAGTGAACCGACAGAAGAAGCTTTTGTTGAGGCTGCAAAAACCATTCTAAATTCTTAAAACATAAAAACCACTTATTATATAAACGGAAAAATCTCCGTTTATATATAAGTGGTTTTTTTATGTTCATTTAACGAATCTTTATTATTCTGTAGGGGCCTCAACTGTAGATTTACCAGCCCATTCATCTAGACCTTTCATGACGGCATCATATGTTTGTTGTGAAATCTCTGGCAATTCACCACCGAAAGCCTCTTTAGCGGCTTCAAATCCGGCCTTGATACTCTCTACTAGTTTGTCGTATTTACCTGGATCGCCACCTGAAATGGTTTTAGCAAACTCGATAATACGTTCGCTTGTTTGCTTGACTCCCCAATGACCATCAGCAGAAATTGCGGCTTGTGCTGCCGCTCTTGTCTCACCATCAATAGGTATTTGGACTTCTTTTCCTTCATCTATGGCTTTGGCAACTTCTTTAAACTTAATGCCTTGTTTTTCTAGCATTGTTTTGACCATGTCTCTAAGGCCCTGATAAGCCCTTTCAGCATCTGCTTTCAATTCTTCAATTTTGTTTTTATCCACCACATGTCCTGTTTTATCGTAGCTACCTGTTGGTTGAGCTGTTGATGGGGTGTAAACGATGGCAGGTTGGCCAGCTTCTTTAATGACTGTGGCGCCAGGGGATGCATTTGGATTCTTTTCTTTGATCGGTTTGGTTGTATTTGTGTGATCAGTCATCACTGGCGGGGTTGAAATCTTCATAATACTTGACATATTATAACCTCCTTTTCCGACTCCTAGTCTTGCTTCTTCTATCGGCAGAAGTTTCAAAAACTTAAGTAGCTGAAAAATGTTAATTTTCAAATTGTGTCTAGATTGTTCATTGTGCAATTTCCAAATTGCTGATAAAATGATTGAGGTCAATAGACAAGGGGGAATCGTTGTGTTTAAAGATTTTTTTCTGGTTATGTTAGCGCCTTATAGTGCGCCTTTTGTAGGACTCATGCGCCTTAATCGCATATTGCCGTTCAAAAAATCAGACTTTTTAGGACGTTCTTTAATCATTCTATTTTTAATTGGAATTTTTTCGGGAATCGTTAATAATGATTGGCAGTCAACGTTAGCTAGTTTTTTATTGCTTCTATATAAAAGTTTTTATGATGCGATGAATAATGCGTTCAAAGAAAATGGTTTTGCAATTGAAAAGGCATTTTTAGTGCTTTGGCGATTTAGTATTATTCCGGTTATTTTCGGTGTTCTTGAGAAAATGGCCTCGTATTTTTACGAAATGTCAGTTTATCAGGTCTTGTTTTACAGTCATAGTTTTGTACAAGAGAATGGACTTTATAGGATTTACTCTACTTTTGGTAATCCCAATATAGCAGGCACTTGGTTTGCCTGTCTTTTAGTGATCGGTATTGCCCTATACGTTAATAGGGTTGTGAAAGGTCCTGCAGCTATGTTTTTATTAGTTGCAAATTTACAATGCTTGATGTGGACTGGTTCAAAAGGGGCTGTTATTGCAATGTTAGGAACTTTGCTACTTAGCTTCTGGGCCTATAAAACTCCCCGTCGTCGTGTTTTTATTGCCATCGTACTGCTATGCATTTATTTCCTGTCCCAAGGGGACTCGTCCTCAGCAGTGGCTCATGTAGCTAATCCCCGTGACCATATTTGGGTGACCACTATGAAAATAGCAGTAGATCACTTACTTTTAGGGGTTGGTGTGATTGGTGGTATCGATTATATCGGTGAAGTGCATGCTCATAACTTGTGGTTTAGTATGCTGTTATTTAACGGGATTCCTGGACTTTTAGTTGTAATTGGAATGCAACTTTTCATTGTAAAAGAATTATTTGTACTCTGGAAAAGGAAGCACCCATTCTTTCCGATGTTATTTGGTATTACCCTGGTACTTGGTATCCATAGTGCAGTTGACTTTACCATCATGAGTCCCCAGGGGAGTTTGTTATTTATTTTGTTTGCAGCAGCCATTGCAAGTGCTAAACAGCTTGTCGAGCAACCGGATTGGTCCCCTGATAAATCCCCTTATGGAGATAAAAATTTAAGGATTAATTTTTTAGCTTCCCTTAAGGGCAAGTCTTCTTTATAGTCAGTATAATTTTGAATAATAGGGTTGGTTGGCGAAATGCCGATACCACTAAAACGGGCACCTTGCTGGGCGCTAAAATAGGCAGTGGATAACTTTAATGTCCCATCATCGCCTGTGAAAAGACCCTGCATGGTGCCTTTACCATATGTTTTTTCCCCAATTAACAAAGCGCCATCATGTGTTTTTAAGGCATCTGCGAACAATTCTGCAGCACTATAGGTGTTTTGATTGATAAGAACGGCATAAGGTAAGTCTAGAATTTGTTCCCGTGTTCGCAAGATAGGGGTTGTCAATTGGGCATGTTCTTCATATGCAATGGTTTCTTGTTTAACCAGGGATGAAATCATGTCATAGCAAATAGGCATGTAGCCTCCGAAGTTAAATCGGACGTCAAATATGACCCCCTTGTAACCACCAGATTTAATTGCCACCAGTGCTTGGTCAAAAATTACCTTTGTTTCTTCTGAAAAAGTATTAATTTCCACTAGGTATAAGTCACTAGATAAGGGCCGATGGGTTACTGCCGGTTCCTGATAGGGGATGGGTCTAAGGTCTATTTTATAAGTTTTAGTCCCACGAGCGATTACAAGTTCAGAGGTTTCTTTTGTAAGGGACTTAGCCGTCTGGTAAAGCTCAGTATTGCCCAATATTGCCACACCATTCAGCGAGAGAATCTTATCGCCGATTTTAAGATCTGCTTTAGAAGCGGCACTGCCCTCAAGAATATTTGCGATATAAAAAGCACCATCTTCTACCACTGTATCAAATCCCATCCCTGCATACTCTCCGTCCAAGCGACTTTCAAGTTGGGAATCTTCTTCTTTTGTGAGCCAGACACTGTATGGATCTCCTATGCTTGCAACTAAAGCCTTAAGAAGTTCCCTTTTGGCTGCTTTCATAGCAGGCATCTGTAAGCCCTGATCAGCCATGGTGTACCAAAGGTCATCAAGGGCTGTTGCGAGCTCTTGAGGTAAATGGCGGGTATTAGGAGCCGTGTCTTGAGTGGCTAAAGCAGTGTTGTTATCCGATCCTGCGGCATCCGCTGTAGTTTCTGTCACTGGGATACTAATAAGGGTGCTTTGATTTCCCACCGTGTCAGGCGCTAAGAGTGTGTGAAGATAAGGCAGAGCAATGCCAATACCGATACCTAAACACAACATGAGCAAAGGTGAGATGATTTTAGGTGAAACCAATTTATTTATTTTTTTAAACATAGGAGCTTCCTTATCAAATTAGGGGGAGGAGATTTCTAAAATTAGGTAAAAAAGAAAAGTGGTTTTGAGGTTGCCAAGCTTACATACAGCCATTATATCATAAATACAATTCTATCAATTAGAAAAAGCCTTGATTTTTTCTATAATAGAGGATATAGTGGTCGATGAGCGTCAATTTGTTGACGTATAGAAAGACTGCATACCTATATAAGCCATCGGTGATGACGCCGATAGAAAGGATTTACCATGAAAAAAATTGGAGTTATGAATTCCCTAGAGGTACTACGTTTTACAAGCGTTGGAGCATACCTGAACGACATTGATGAGACAAGTGAAACAGATGTATTATTACCAACAAAATATGTCCCAGATCAAGTCGAAGTCGGTGACATGATCGAGGTTTTTCTTTATAGAGACTCAGAGGATAGACTGATTGCTACAACTCTAAAACCTGCGATTTTACTTGGTGAAATTGGTCGTTTAAGGGTTGCTGATACCAACCAATTTGGTGCTTTTTTAAGTTGGGGTTTGGAGAAGGATTTATTTTTACCTTTTAAAGAACAAATTCGAGAACTGAAAAAAGGTGACTGGGTAGTCGCAATGCTTTATGAAGATTCATCAGAGCGACTGAGTGCAACAACTAAGATCAGCGGTAAATTAAAAGAAGGTGCCCCTTACGCAGTTGACTCATGGGTTAAAGGCATCATTTATCAAATTCACCCTACCATCGGCGCTTTTGTGGCAGTAGAAAATCAATACCATGGTTTGATACCTAAAAAAGAGTGTTATGGTGACTTAAAAGAAGGCGATAAAGTAGATGTCCGTATTCAACTTAAAAAACTAGATGGTAAATTAGATCTAGCCCTTAGAGAACGTGTTTCAAAGCAGATTTTTAGCGATGTCGACGTCCTCAAAGCTGCACTTGAAAAAGCACCTGGTAAAGCTCTACCTTATTGTGATACAACAGACCCAACCATTATCAGTAGAGAACTACAAATGAGTAAGCGTGCCTTTAAACGTGCAGCTGGGATGCTTCTTAAACAAGGAGTCATTGCAATGGATGAAAAAGGGATGCATATCGTCACGACTATTTGATAACTAGCTTGTTATCGTTTGATATAACAAAATTATTGCAGATATATGATTAAAACTGTTGCAACGTCCCCGAAAATCTGTTAGTATTTGAGAGTAGTCTTTTTCGGGGGTATAGCGCAGCTGGGAGCGCGCTTGGCTGGCAGCCAAGAGGTCAGGAGTTCGATCCTCCTTATCTCCACCAATTGAGCAAAAGGAGCTGTTGCAAATCTAAATTTCTAGATTTGCAACAGCTCCTTTTTATTTGCGCCTAACAAGAAGAAAGGGTATCAATCTTCTATTTAGTACATTTAACATAAAACTGCCCCCCAAGTATGCACCATCGCAGATATTTTTCAAATGGGACTAGATGCTTAAAAATAAACTTTCTTGGAAAAAATATGGTATAGCGTATTTTAAAACTTAAAAAGCCAACTGCTTTAGTTGTTCTTTTTATGCTATTTGCAGGAACCAACACTGCATCAACATCAAATTCGCAGTCGTTTACAATCTTTCGTGTTATAGGATTGAGGTGATTGTGTTCAAAAATATACAATCTACCGCCTTTTTTCAAAACACGATAACATTCTCTTATAATCTGAATATGATATTCACTTTCAACATGGTGCAAGACATTGGCCATAAAAACAATATCGAAAGTGTCGTCATCAAAAGGGATTCTTTCGCCGTCAAAGTGTTGAAAGTGACAATGCTCCAAATTAAGTTTTTGGGCCACTTTAATACTTTCAAAAGAAATGTCAATTCCATAATAAGAATCAGGCACTAAGTATTTTAATAAATATTGGGAACTATTGCCGTCTCCACAACCAAAATCAAGTAGCACAGTATTTTGACTTTTATTCTCGCTGAGCATAACTTCCTTTGCTTTATACTCACTAAAATAATCGCTATCAACACCGCTGACTTGTTTAACATTATCAGTATGGTTAGCTCTGTATTTGCTAACGAAACCATCAAAATTATCGAACTTGCGATTACTCATGTTTTCATCCTCCAAAATGCTGCAAGAGTCAAAAATGCCATAGCAATAGAGGCGCCAATGATTAGATACGGATCTTTGTATCTGATGATGATGTCATGCTTTCCTTCCGGTATTAGAATACTGAAATGAATTTTGTCATGTTCTTTCATATTTGCCTTATCACCATCAATAAAGGCTTCAAAGAAAGGATTATATAGAAAGTTAAAAATAATTTCTTGGGACTGTTTCAGATCAATACTCAATGCAATCGAATTAGTTGTAACACTGTAAGAATCACTTTTTATTGCTTTACCATTTGAGTAAAAAACCATGGCACTAGATTTTGTATCATGAAAGACAACTCTATTATCATCTGTATATTTCTGGATGATTCCGTCCTTCAACAGTAGCTTGGAATAGAGGTCAACTTTGTCCCTAGGAACTATGTACCACTTAACACCTGCTTTTCTCAAATAGGCTACAGGAATTAAATCGCCGGATTTTATGATAGCCGTAAAATTTAATCCCAGACATGCCTCGTTGTTTGCTGCAGGAATCAACGGTTCATAGCCAGCAAAATAATCCAAACCCCAGAGAGTTGCATAATTAAAACCTAGTGTTGGTGCTGTGAAATATGGTGTATTGTTTTTTTGAGTAGGTGTCCAAGTGTCAAAACCCACAGAAATAATTCTGCCATCTATCAATTTATCCTTGAGTTTTTCTTCTAATGGAAGTATATCGCCATGATGTTCGCCAAAATCCTTATATGGTGTTTCGGTATAAAGGAATACAAAGTTTGAAACTTGTATGGTTATTAAAACAATAAGTAGCGTATTTTTAGTGATTGCCTTCCAAGGACGTTGTCCAATAATGAAGGCTAATATTAATGCGGCTATGACAATAAGGTAAAAATCGAAATAGACAATTAGTTTAAATGGCCACCTGAAACGATTTAATATTGGAATTTGATATATTAGGTAGTTGAACAGCCAGTTAGTTGCCCAAAGAAATGCGAATAAAGCTGGCAGTGTAAAGACCGAAAGTTTAACCGATTCTAGCTTGATGGTATTTTTTCTTGTTATATACCTATCAACGATACCGATGATCACTAAAAAAAATGTGATGTACCCAATATGCGAGAGGTTCACCATGTTTCGGAACGATGCATACACACCCTCATTGACTTGCAGAAAAGGGTATAATAGGCCCTTGAGCAACTGATCTGCTGGAAAAAACTGATTAACAAATATGAGGAATTGTAATGGTTCGCTCCTTCCAGCAGAAATATTTGTCAGATGCCACATAGGGAGTAGTAAAGGTAACGACAAAATAAAAACATAAATATAACTTTCAATATATTTTTTTAGGCATAAAATGGTGCTACTTTTTTTATTATCTCCTTTTGAAACAAAAATAGAATAGAGCATCAAGGTTATAAATTCAAAAATCACCGAATAAATAAAAAATTGAATATGGCCAGCATAAAAGAGTAATAACCGGACAGTTACTGCATAGACAATCACATTCAATTGAGGTTTCTTATGAAGGTAAAAGCTGTAAAGGAGCATCCATGGGAAATATGCAGCGACTGCGGATACAACCACCCATGAGTTTGAGGCATAAACAATAAAGCTGCTTAGTGGCCATGTAATACCAGCAAAAAAAGCAGATCCTCTGTCGACTTCTAAAAAGATCATTAACGTATAAATACCGACTGCGCCAATTATAAGGTGAATAATTACTTGAATATCAACCGCAGCAAAATAATGTCCAAAAACTAGATTGCTGATAAAAACAGATAAATATGATATTGGATAGAGGGCTCCGGTTTGACCTGCTGATAGCGACGGTATGCCTAAAAATTGATGGAAGTTGTATAGTGCCAGTTCTCCGTTTAAAAGACTCTCAAAATTATGCACGAAGTAAGGAAGATAATAATCTCTGTTATCATCTTGCAGGAAAAAGTAGGGATGCATGCATTCAATATAGACTAGTACTATCAGTGTCGTTAACATCAGTGCAAATGGAAATGCCCACTTATATAGCCCCCTGTTAAGTGAATTCACTGAAGTCGTAACTGTACTTTTAACATAAGAAGAAGTATAATGGATGACTTTCGAGAGTATCATTTATTGATTTTCTCCTCAGCTTCAAAGCCTATAATTTTGTCAATGACATAAATTGGGCGAGCTTTGACTTCTTCATAAATTCTAGCGAGGTATTCCCCGATTATACCCAAAACAGTTAGTATGATTCCACTTAAGAAAAGGAGCGCAACCATGGTTGACGCCCATCCTGAAACGGTGTTATTTGTAAACATCCCTTGATAAAGTACATATGCCAAATAAAAAAAACTGATTATAGAAACCAAGACACCTGATATAGAGGCAATCCTCAATGGTTTATACGAAAATGAAACAATTCCATCTAGCGCTAATTTAAACATTTTTGCAAATGAATACTTGGTTTCTCCAGCAAAACGTGGTTCTCTGATATACTCAACATAAGTAGTTTTGAAGCCGAGCCAAGCCACTAGCCCTCGAACGTATCTGGACCGTTCAGGCATTTGTTTTAAAGCATTGCAGACCTTTCGGTCAATAAGTCTAAAATCACCGACATCAGTGGGGATATCTTCATCTGCCAATTTGTGCAGTAATGAATAGAATGCTTTAGCCGAGACCTTTTTGAATAATGTTTCTCTTTGTCGTTCTATCCGTTTACCATAAACAACATTGAAACCCTGGCGCCACTGAGTTACCATTTCAATAATAACTTCAACTGGATCCTGCAAATCTGCATCAATGATAACAATTGCATCTCCTTTTGCATAATCCATACCAGCAGTAATAGCTAGCTGATGGCCAAAGTTCCTTGAAAAGCTTAATATTTTAACGTTTTCACATTGACTTGCTATACAGCTAAGCATATTTAATGTTTCATCTTGACTGCCATCATCTATAAAGATGAACTCAGTATTCAAACCTAATTTTGGGGTGATTGAACATAGTCTTTGATATGTCTCTTCAATGACTTCTTCTTCGTTGTAGCAAGGTATTAGAATTGATAGCAATTCCATTCAGGCACCTTCCTTATCGATCATGCAGGTAACTGCATTAATGTTCTTTAACAAATTGATACAGTTCGTGGACGTCTAAGTCATACTCAATATGATTAAGTGCGATGAGATATTCATCCCTTAACGCATACCGATCTGAACTTTCATCAGTGATAAAAAGATGATCAATGATTGAACTGGATATTCTTATTGAGTCATGGATGCTTGCGCTGTGTAAGGTTGCTTTGATTTTTGTGTGATTGCCATTGGCGGAGTATAGGTTACCATCTCTTACAACGTGAATTTGGGGTGACAATAACATAAAAATCAGTCTAGTCACGCTGACAGGGCTACCACCGGCTACTTGCAATGAGCTAAATGTCACACTATGGACCTTGGGGGGTTGCACGTAAAATGTAACAGCTCCATAGCCTATGTTTGCATATTCAAGAAGTGGTGAATTTTGTTGTATCTTCTGTTCTTTACTTGAAAAGTCAATCATCATATTAAAGTCATCACGAAAATCAGCCTTCATCACAATAAAATAAAGCAATAGTTCGTAGAAGAACTTATAATCAACATAGGATTTGCTTAATAAAGCTTCTTTAGTTGGCCCAGTGTTCCTGAATATTCTTTTGTGCCAGGATGAAGCATACATACGGTCGAGAAGAAGGTGCACTCTATCAATGGATTTAATCAATCGACGGGGGTTAGTGAGTTCTAAGGCGTTGATCAATCGAATGAATTCGTTGGCATTGATCGTATCAGTACTATCATCTTTTGTAATGGATCTAATATAATTTGAGACGTTGATTGTGGCTGGTAGCAGATATGAAAAATCGGATAACTTCTCAAGGAGGGACTCAGGGTTATAATTGAGATTGTGATTGTGATTGTCATACAAGCCTTGGATTAAAGTATCTTTATCAATGGTAAACATGAACTTCAGGTTTTCATGACTTGTAAAGAAGTTCTTGATTAATGATAAAAAATTAATCGTCTTTTGGGGGTGACAACTATCTAAGTCATCTATCACAACGTACAATGGATTTTTAGTGATGGTCAAAGTCGTTGCAATTTGGGTAAATACTGTCTTTAATAACTTAATGGTTTTTGGATTGGCATTGCCCTCTTCAATGGAGTGGATGATTTTTGTTATTTCGCTGACGGCGGTGGAAAAATCTTCTGAAATGGGACTTGTTCGCTCATGGTGGTCGGAGAGGAAATCAAATAGGGCTATAGAAAGGTTTTGGGAGAAGGAATATTGTCGAGCATCAAAGATAATCACATCAGCCATAGATTTGTCAACATGGTCTTTTATATAATGTACCAGTGTTGTTTTACCGTAGCCTCGTGGACCATTCAGAGAAATGATTTGCTTATCCCTTAGTAAGGCTCTATCATGTATTAGATTGAGTATGGCATTGCCAATTACTCCAGTGTCAAATAAATCTTGGTCCCCGTGGATGTCGTAATTTTTTGAACCGTTTCTTAGCGATATGCCTTGTTTAAACATACAGATCTCCTTTGCAATGTTCTATGTAACCTGTTCATATCCAATAATAGGCGTAATAAACATTAAAAAAACATCTGAGAACTGCGGGGATGATCAATAGCTTAAATATTTTTAAGTATCGGCAATAAAGCAAAAAAAAGAAGCCAATCAGCTTCTTTTGAAACGAACTAAAAAGAAGCCATTGGGCTTCTTTTGTTTGCTTACTGACTAGTTATCGTCAGAATTGTCTTCAGTTTCTGATTCAATCTCATATACATCATCGGGGGCGAGTTTTGTTTCTTTAGGGGAATCAGCATAGGTTTGATTGATTTGAATCAATTTGTCATCGGTTTCTTGTTTGATTCTTTCAAGCTCTTGTTCCTTTGCAGCGATATCAGCATCGCATTTAGCCAGTGAAATAAGTTCTTCGTTGATAACGTTTAAACTAAAATCCTGAGGGCTTGTTTCGTAAACTTTCTTGCCAACCTTTAAGAACAGATCTGTTTTAGCTTTGTTCAATGAACTAATTTCACTTTTTACTTTTGTGACATCGATAGCAGATGAAGATTTTGCAGTGATGACTTTGGCACTTTTGTCAATGGTTTGTTTGAGTTTTCCGAAAAAATCTGACATAATTGACCTCCTTATTTTTTTTAGTGTTTGAGCATGAATTTACTTGATCCCATTTCTGAAAAAGGGGATTTATCTACTCAAATCAACTAAAATAGTCATTTATAGTATACGCTTTTTTTGAGAAAATAAACAACTTTCTTTAACACAAATGCAACCAAATTGTAACTTGTAAAATCCCAAAATGACGTGTATTATGAAAACAGGAAAACAATTCAGGAAAACAACCTGATTACAGACCTGTCTAGGTCAAAGAAGGAGCAAGTTATGAAGTCAGTTATGAATTTTTTAAGTATGTTTGTGGTTTCGGCTACAACCCTATCTGGTTACGCAGTTGTAACTAATTCAACGGATGTTAAAGCTATATGCAAAACAGTCCGCTAATTAGAAGGATTAGAAATTCAACACATTAAAGCCCTGACCGTGTAAATCACAGTTGGGGCTTTTATGCATTTACAAAACGATTGACCTGCTCGGTGTTGTCATGAGCATTTCCAACATATAGAATGATATCGTTTTCAACAAAGACAAGCTTTGGCCCTGGAGAAAGAAAGAGATTCCCCAATCGGTTTATGCCTATAATTGTTGATCCAGTATGTTCCCAAAACCGAACCTCACCAATGGTTTTGCCTACGATATGGGAATGGGGCTCTATCTTGGTCTCTAAGGGATAGATAATCCCTATATTCCTCAACAGCATGGCCTGTTCAATCACCGTATCTACTTTTTCGAAGATTTCTTGATCGATTTGTGCCTTCTTATCTGCTAGGGAACGTATGTCCTCACGAAGGGTCAATATTTTATCTTTTGCTTTGTTTTCCCGTACATAAGTATTTGCTGCCTTAATTGAAATGACAAGTATACCTTTTTTATCAATGACATCTACCACCCCAAATTCTTCTAGCTGTTTGACAGCCTTACGGATGGTTTCCGAAGAAACATTGTATTTGCTTGATAGTGTGGAACGGCCCATAATGGTATCGCCCACTGCCCATTCGCCATTGACGATGCGATAAGCAATATCAACAGCAATTTTTTCGTAACGAGCTATTTTATCGGTGCCGATAGTGGGATCTAAGGCTGCTTTAGCTTTCATTTGGTATTCCTCTCGAGTTATAGTCTATCCTTATTTTAACGGATTGTCATGGAAGATACAATCTGCTTTTCTTGAATTCGCGATTAGATTACAACAAAAATTCCGTGTTGTGTGCTAAAATAAATGGCAGTCGGATTAGCAATGAATAGATGTAAAATAGACCACAAAAATCCTACGACAGCCTAAAAAATACTACTGGGAGCATATTTTGAATACTTATGACACAAATCTATTGAACAATTATCAATTGGGAAGTTCCCAATTGACATCTAAAAAAAAGGTGCTAGTTGCGATGAGCGGTGGGGTTGATAGCTCATTAGCAGCGGCCCTGTTAGTTGAAGCGGGATATCAAGTGGCAGGTGTCACCCTGGACTTATTTGAACATCAGAGTCCACAAGTTATTGAAGATGCACAGGCCGTATGCAGTGTGCTTGGCATCTCACACCAGGTGGTTAATCTCCATGACCTTTTCAAAAAAAACGTGATGGATGGCTTTACAAATGCTTATCTTGCTGGCCACACACCTAACCCTTGCATGCTTTGTAATCAAAATATAAAGTTTGGGGCCTTATATCAAATTATGTTGGAACAGGGATTTGACTATCTAGCAACCGGCCATTACGCCATCGTTGAAAAAAATGCACATTATTTCAGGCTTAAACGTGGACATGCTGATCGCAAAGACCAAGCTTATTTTCTGCACCAGCTTAAACAGGACCAGTTGGCTCATTTGATTTTTCCTCTTGGACGCTTTGGTGACAAGTCAGAGATTCGTGATCTAGCCGTCAAGCACCACTTGCCAGTGGCGCACAAAAGAGACAGCGATGGTATTTGTTTTGCTCATGGTGCAAATTACAGGGACTACTTAAAACAAAACATCAGAGATGCCAATTATTCAGGTGAAATCAGAACCCTTCCAAGTAAAACTAATCCTGGTGATTCTGGAGAAGTATTAGGCACACATACGGGTTACTTCAATTTTACAATTGGTCAAAAGCGTCAAATGGGCATCACGCTAGAAAAGAACCAATGCGTGGTTGCCATTGACCCAATAACAAAAGTTGTCTGGATTGGGGAAGAGAGCGACTGTTATGCTTCGAGTCTTCAGATGGTTGATGCTTCTTGGATAGAACCCATAGTAGAGGGACAAATATACGATGTAAAACTCTTTAATTGGGGCTACACGCTAAAAGCATCCCTCTATCAGATAGGGGATGCTTTCAAGGTTGTGTTCAGTGAGCCCGTAAGGGCCATTGCGCCAGGTCAATACTTGGTGGTTTACCAAGGTGATTATGTACTTGGCGGGGGCGTCATAAATCTGGACCGCTGACTGGTGGTGTGGCAGTAAATCTGGACCGCTGTTTGTTAGGCTTTAGCGAATTTTTTAATGGCAACGCCAGCTAAGACTAGGCAAGCGACAAATACGATCAGCGGAAATAAAAGTGCGATGGTTGTTGAGATTAAGAACAACGAAATAATAAAAGCAACAACGCCCAGTGCACATTTCAGAGAAAATGCAGTTACTTTAAATGTAGCTCTAATCACAAGGATTAGAAGTATCATACCAATAATTAGTCCCATAAAAACCTCCTAAGATAAGTGTTTGGCCTGCTGTGGCCTTTTGTATAATCTCATTCTACGGGGGTTTCTTTACAAATGCATGGGGGACAGATTAGAAAAGGGTTAAACCTCTCTGAGGGACTGTTTGGGCTCATGGATGCGGTACGCGACATATACGTTGATTAAGGAGAGGGCCGCCGTAATGTAGAAGACATACTGAGGCCCTATGGTGACCCAAACCAACCCGCCAAGGTACGCAATGATAATCGAGACAAAATGATCTAGACTTTGCCCTAGAGAAAGAGTTGGTGTGACATCAGAATCCACAACTGCAATTTGCTTTAAGTAGACCGTTCGAATAATGCCCATCTGAGTGCTCATGCGATCCGCAATAAAAATCCCGTAGGCAAGAAACAAGCCGATTCCAATCTTAGGAAGGCGCCCTGAAATAAAGCCAGCACAGACCAGCCCGTAGATGATGTAAATAATGATATAGGACCAAGCATCCGCAAAAAGCAGCTTTTTGACGCCGTATTTGTCAATCCATCTACCCAGGGCAGGGATAAAGAAGATGCCCGCAAAGGACCCAGCAATGGTGAGAAGGGATAGGGTGTCAGCTTTCTTATTCAAGAGGTCAATTAGTACCCAAGGGCCATAAACCAACATAATTTGTTTTTGCATACCATAGAGTATGACTAGTACATAGTAGTAATTGTAGGTCTTTCGGTAAATAAAGCCACTGTTCTTTTTAGTGTTCCCGGGCCATTTTGTCATTTTGTCCAGGGGAATCAAGAGGAGGACAACCACACCAAATAGAATGCCAGCAAGGACAAAGCTGAGCTTAAAAGGTTGATCAAAACGCATCCAACCATACTTGAAACCTAAAAAAGCGATGATGGCAGCCACCATCTGAAAGGCTGTAAAGAGGCCTTTGAATTGCCCAAGTCGTTTACCCAGTTTTTCGGGATCAGCCAGACGCATGCCAATGCTGTCTTGAAGGATAAAAAACATATGCATGCCCATGGAATTTAGCCAGACAAAGAAAATCATGAGCCCATAGGTAGGCGTGACAAAACCAAGGACAATGATGCCGATAAAACTTAAAACCTGGGCGATGATAGAGACCCGAATATCATTCCAAAAGGCCAGTCCAGCAAGGATGAAAATCGTAATGATGCCAGGTATTTCCCTTGGAAACTCCAGTAAACCCCGCTGGTAAGCGCTGACTGCGTAGGCGTCTTTGAAGAAATTTGAAATGAGATTATTGGTGAGGCCAAGCCCCAATGCAGTAAACGCTAAGATGAGAAAATACAGCTTGGTTTCTTTCTTCATAATGTGGGGAACGCTCCGATCTGAAATTGCAAGGTGATGGGTCAATGGGCTGGAGATCTGGTGATTTGGTTACTTTATTGTATCAAGAAAAGCCCACATGTGCTATGTTAAGTGGTTCTTTTTCAAAAAAACAATCCGCGACACGAAGGATTATGGTAGAATAGGATTATGTGAAGCTTATGGTAGGAGGCGAAAGATGATTTGCGATGTTCTCTTTTTAACAGCATCATTTGGCAATGGTCATAATGCAGTCACCCACGCTTTATCAGAACGGTTTCGCGAACACATGCCAAGCGCAAATATTTGTGCTTGTGATATCATTGAGATGACAACACCGGTGCTTAAAAAGCCACTGAGTACTTCCTATGAATATCTCACAAGATTACGGCTGCCAATTTACAATTCATTCTACAAAATCAGAAATCGAAAAGACCATAACGTTGATAATTTATTAGTACAGGGGTTTTATCATCAATTTGAAAAATTAGTGATGGCAATGGAACCAGCAGTGATTGTTTCAGTGTTCCCGACCAGTTCACGGTTTGCCTCAATCTATAAGCAAACGTTTGCACCTACTGTGAAAATTGTAACAGTAATCACGGATGTTGTGGCCAATTGGGAGTGGATTCATGCTGATACCGATCTGTACTGTGTCCCTGCAGGTGAGATAAGAGATGGTTTAATTAAAATGGGTGTTAACACAGAACAAATCTTGATTACTGGGGTGCCTGTCAGCAAAAATTTCAATTCGAAAAATAACACAAATGATAAAAAGCAGCGTCATGTGCTCATTATGGCTTCTGCAGTAGGCAAATTACAAATTACTCAAAAAACCCTTTATCAGTTAGGTTGTTTGCCATACGCAATCACCCTAGTGGCTGGAACCAATGAGGCCTTCCTAGCTAAGCTGCAGCATATGCATGTGCCAGAAAACGTTAAAGTTCTAGGCTTTACAGATAGAATTAGCGAATTGATGGATCAATCGGATTTAGTGGTGACTAAACCAGGGGGTGCAACGGTTTTTGAAGCGATTCAGTGTCAAGTTCCCATGTTGATTATGGCGTCAAACATCGCTCAAGAAAGTTGTAATATTGATTTTATAAAGGCCCATGGCTTAGGTGATACAATTGAATCTTCTAAAGATCTTGGGGTTAAAATAGATACCATGATGGCGGATGTATCTGGACTTGCAGACATGAGTCAGCGAATGGCCCTACTAAAATCTGATTTTGAGCTGACAACGGCACTGGATATGATTAAAACTTGGGTTTCTCGAAAAAAACTATAAATTCCAATCGTAACCATTTGCTATTCCAAGAGAGAAGCACTACATTTATAACAAAATATTGCTCAAGGAGATTAACATGAAAAAAGAAGTATATCAAAAGTTGGTTAAACGGGTTGAATCGCAGATTGCCAACGAAAGGGATTGGCTTGCAAATCTCAGCAACTGCGCTCAACTATTTGGTATTTTGGTGCCAGATGTTAATTGGATTGGTTTCTATTTAAACCGTGGTGATGAACTCATACTCGGTCCTTTCTCTGGTAATCCAGCGGTGACCAGAATTGCCATCGGAAAAGGAGTTTGCGGCAGTGCAGCGCAGCAGGGAACAACGATAATCGTACCAAACGTCCACGAGTTTCCCGGACACATTGTATGTGACATTATTTCGCAAAGTGAGATCGTTATCCCGTTTTATGATGGTGACAGACTCCTAGGCGTTTTAGATGTAGATAGTCCAACGCTTCAAAGGTTTGATCAAGATGATCACGAAGGTTTAGAGGCCGTATTAGCGGCTCTTGTAAAGGGTACAGATTGGGAGGCATTTAAATGAAATTAGCAGGATTGAAACCAGAACGCGTATTTTATTATTTTGAAATGTTAACGAAAATTCCAAGAGAGTCAGGAAACGAAAAGGCTGTTTCTGATTACTTGGTGGAAGCGGCAAGGGGCATGGGTCTTGAAGCCATTCAAGAACCAAGTTACAATGTGATTATCAAAAAACCGGCTACACCTGGATACGAGGCTGTTGGCGGTGTTATTTTGCAGGGACACACAGATATGGTTTGCATTAAAAGAGAAGGGTCGACTTTTGATTTCAACACGGATCCAATTGGGCTTATTGTTGATGGCGACTGGGTTAAGACTGTGGAAACAACCCTAGGCGCTGATAATGGTATCGCAGTGGCCATGGCCATGGCCATTCTTGAAGATACTACCCTTGAGCATCCTGCTTTAACAGCTCTATTTACCTCTGCTGAAGAAACTGGTATGGATGGCGCAATTGCATTAAATCCAGAAAATATTCAAGGTAAAACCTTGATTAACCTTGATTCTGAAGAAGAAGGTGTTCTATTAGCCTCAAATGCTGGGGGTGTCAATGTTGATGTTAAAATCCCTGTTAAGTGGGTTTCTCATCAGTTGCCTTTAGCCTATGCCATTACCATTAAAGGCCTAAAGGGTGGTCATAGCGGTATCGAAATCGACAAAAATAGAGGCAATGCCATTAAATTAATGGGCCGTTTACTTGAACAACTGGATATCGAAAATTTAGCGGTTTTCGGTGTTTCTGGTGGCGAAAAAATGAATGCCATCGCTAAATTTTCAACGATTCATATGGCAACAGATGTTTCAGTCGCTGCTTTGGCTGAGGCTCTTGAGCCTATTGAAGCGATGTTTAAAGCCGAATATGCTGTTGCTGATGCTGATGTGCAGATTGAGTTTGTCTCTGTTGCAGCGCCTGAACTCGTTTGGAGTGATGAAACTCTTCATGGCGTGATGACTGCGATGCGACTATTGCCTCAAGGTGTTCAAACCATGTCACAAAGTATCCAAGGGCTTGTAGAAAGTTCTAATAATATTGGGGTTTTGAAAAGCTCAGCTTCTGAAATCGTCTTTGTGAATGCGATTAGGTCTTCTGTTGGCTCATTAAAAGAGGAGATTGTCAACCGCACTGCAACCATTTCCACTCTAGTAGATGGTGATCATGTTCGTTATGCGGATTATCCTGAGTGGCCTTACAGAATTGATTCTCCGGTTCGTGATTTAATGGTTGCGACTTATAAAGAGCTTTATGGTCAAGAAATGTTGGTTCATGCGATTCACGCAGGCTTAGAGTGTGGCTTGTTGTCTGAAAAACTTGGTGATTTGGATATGATTAGCCTTGGACCAAATATGCATGATGTGCATACCCCTGATGAACGGGTTTGCATCTCGTCAACAGAGCGTGTTTATGGGTTTTTGGTTGAAGTTTTAAAACGTATGAAGTAATTCTGTATACAAGTTTAAATCAATGGATTAAATGAGTCAGCTTTCAATCATCAGAATAGATTAATTAGGAGAGATGACTTTTGGGTTGTCTCTTTTGGTTTTTAGTCTTTGATTTGAGTTACAAAAGTAATTTTAATAATAAACGTACACAATAGACAGTTAGTTGTTTTATTTAAAGTTAACTAGGGTATTAAGAAAATAACAAATCGGTGTAATTAGCTATAATTGGAATATGAGGATTTGTTGATGAGACAAGTTACTGGAAGAGGGTAGCGGAAATGGCGGCAAATCAAAGTGATAATTTTAAAAAAAATATGGCTGCAGTACATAAAACGGGAAGCCAAAACCTTCAAAAGTTTGAAGCTTCAAATCCAAGTGGTGGTGGCCAATCCTTAAAATCAATCATCCAACAGACGATTTCCATGATTGATCAAAGTAAGATACAAATTTATTCTATTGTAGAAAGTAACCGCACTGAATACGAACAAATGAAACTTGAACTGGAGCGTTTAAAGCACGATGCAGAGATTATCATTCAGCAGGTTGACACGTATGCAGTGAAAGATAAATTGATGAGGCAAAAACTTGCCGATATGCATAAGAATTTTAATCGATACAGTGAAGCAGAGGTTAAGTCATTTTACGGAAATGCTTCTGAAGTGAGATTTCAGTATCTCTCTAAACAAAATGAGGAAAAAGCATTGTTGGATAGACGCAATTCCATCGAGCTTTCAATCCGGAAATTTGCAGGTGTAATTAAAGATGCAGAACAGGTGATTCATCAAGTGTCCATTGCCATGGGTTTTTTGCAAGGGGAAATTTTCAATGCTTTAGATGGTCTTTCGGCAAGTGATCGTATGGTGTTAGGAATACGAATCTTAGAAGCTCAAGAAAACGAACGAAAACGAATTGCCAGGGATATACACGATGGTCCAGCACAAAATATGGCAAACGTGATTATGAAGGCTGATCTTTGTGAATATATGGCCAAAATTGATATGGCATCTGGCTTAAAAGAATTATCTGAACTCAAAGTCATGGTAAGAGCTTCATTAAAGGAAGTCCGGGATATAATATTTGACCTGAGGCCCATGTCGCTGGATGATTTAGGGTTACAAGCAACCCTAGAGAGGTTGATTGAAAAGATACAGCATGAGAAAAAAGTTGGGATTTCCTTAGTTGTAAAAAGTGGTCCCGTTGTACCCGAACAAATTATAACGGTTGGATTATATAGAATTGCACAAGAAATTATAAATAACATCATTAAACATGCAGGTGCTACAACCATTAAAATGCTTTTAGAGTATGGGACTAAGTATATTAGATTGATTGTCGTAAACGACGGCAAAGGATTTAACGTGGAAGAGACATTAGCTCGTGTCAAAGAAGAAGGAAAATCATTTGGATTGGTGGGCATGATGGAGCGGATAGAACAGCTAGGTGGGACCATCGATATACAATCAACTCTGGAAACGGGGTCGCAATTTAGAGTGATGCTACCAGTCAATAGAGAGGTACTTAAAGATGGACAGATTGACTAGGGTTGTGCTTGTTGACGATCATGAATTAATACGTGAGGGCTTAAAGCGAATTTTAGAATGTGATACTCAGATAAAAGTGGTAGGGGATGCTGCTAATGGACTTGATGGGTTGCTTTTGATCCAAACATTACGCCCAGATATCGTCATAGCGGATATGAATATGCCGAAGATGTCAGGGTATGAATTGTTGGTAGAACTGAGGCGCCAAGGGGTTTCTACAAAAATTATACTATTGACCATCGAAAATCAGAGAGAAATTTTAGAAAAGTGCATAGAAGCAGGTGCAGAGGGGTATATATTAAAGGAATCAGCTGGACAAGAGATTTTTAAGGCTATTCAACAAGTAATGAGTGGTGAAAGTTACATTGATCCAGTTTTAGTCAGCATGTTATTTGGGAGATTGCGAAAATCACATAAGGCACAAACTCAGGAGAATCCCTTATCTCAATTGACTGGCAGAGAACTTGATGTTTTGCTTCACATGACACTTGGAAAGACCAATCGAGAAATCGGTCAGACTCTCTATTTGGCAGAGAAGACAATCAAAAATCATACCACAGTCATTTACAGAAAGTTGCAAGTGAAAGACCGAGTTAATGCCATTTTATGTGCAGTTGAGAATCAAATCAGGACTTTCGTCCCCCAAGACAAGGACCATTAGGTTATGACAGCAGATGGGGATTGGGGTGTATGATAAAGATGTCAATAAGATGAAAACAACTTTAGGAGGTAATTTTATGATGATGAATCTAATGCAGGCATGGCGAAAATTTGCTAGGGATGTAAAAGGTCAAGGTATGGTAGAATATGCACTACTAGTTGGTTTGATTGCTATTGTTGTCATCGTTGCCTTGGTCCTTTTGGGTCCAGCTATTGCAAATATGTTTAATGATATTACAAATGCACTTTAAGCAGCTTGATTCAATCCTTTATTTAACATGGCTGTCTCGGGTTAGAGGCAGCCATCTTACATATGGAGGCAAATGTCATGTTAAGAAAAAGTAAACTTAAAGGTCAATCCGTGGTCGAATTTGCATTGATTGTCCCTGTGTTGCTGTTAATATTGATTGGCGTTATGGAGTTTGCGCTCCTATTGAATAGCTATTTAATTGTACAGGCAACAGCTAGGGATGTTGTGAGACAAATCAGCGTTGGCGGTTCAGACGCCACTGTGATTGCGGCAACCCTTGCAAATGTCACTGGTATTGATTCTGCAGAGTTGACCATAACATTGTCTCCTGTACAAGCCAGTCGATCACGGGGTGATGCAGTGACCGCCAGTTTGACCTATAACCATGAAATTATAACACCATTCTTATCCCTTATATTAGGTCAGACACAGACTTGGGTAATCGAAGCCACCATGCGTGTAGAATAGGCGCCACATGGAGGCAGGACAAAGGGGCTGTGGGTGAAGCAAAGATTGTGCCGCAGCGACAGGACTGGAGGCTGTTATCATGATGAATGGGAAGATCAATCAGAAACGTCATAGAGCTCAGGTGTCAATCATCGTTGCTGTAGGAATCAGTATTTTACTTGGAGCTACCGCCGTTGTGGCGGATTATGGGTTGGCTGTCATAACAAAGGCGCGGTTGCAATATGCCTTGGATGCCGCCGTTTTGGCCGGTGCACAGGATTTAATGGTATCAGGGTCTTTGGCACAAACCTCAGCAGAAACCTACTTACAATTGAATGGCGTTACTCTACAGGAGGCGACCATCGTTGTAGATGTTGCAAATAAAAAAATATCTGGACAAGCAACCCGTGGCATCAACACCATTTTTGCTCGATTTGTCGGCATCGATTCAGTGGTGTTGAGTGCGTCAAGTGAAGCAATCATTGGTGTAGCGAGCAGTGTATCTGGAGGATTAAGACCCTATGGGATTGTGGATAAATATTATGAATTCGGTGAAATGATGACGCTTAAGCAAGATGAATCATATCATGGCAATTACGGAGCAGTAGCATTAGGCGGTGGCGGCGCACAAGTGTTAAACGACAATGCCATCAACGGCTATAATGGGACAATTAAAATTGGTGATTTGATTGACACAGAACCTGGTAACATGACAAGTGTTGTCAATGATATCAGAGAACGACTATTGCTTGATTCGAGCACGTGGGAAAATTACACAAAAGAATCCTATCGGGTCTGGACTGTTCCTATCGTGGATTCCATGGTAGTGAGCGGTAGAAAAACCGTTACTGTCATGGGCTTCGCTTCTATATTTGTCGAAGATATTGTTAAAGCCAATGGGAAAATGGAAATTGTTGGACGGTTTATTAAATTCGTCGGATCGGGAGAATTGGATACAAGTGCCGATGATTTCGGTGTCTATGCTGTTAAATTAATCCACTAAGAGTGGTCAAAAAAAGCTGCCAAGGGTTTATTCAAGAGAATAAGAGGGCGGCAGAATCGGAGACCTTTATCATGATGATAGTGAAAATCAATCAGAAACGTCAAAAGGCTCAGGTATCGATAATCGTCGCTGTCGGCATCAGCATCTTGCTTGGTATGGTCTCCTTGGTTGCGGATTACGGCATTGCTTCTGTTACTAAGAATAGGATGCAATATGCGTTAGATGCTGCTGTCTTGGCCGGTGCGCAGGACCTCATGATGTCTGGGGCTTTGGCACAAACATCTGCACAAACCTACTTGCAATTGAATGGGGTTACTCTACAAGATGCGACAATAATTGTAGATGTTGCAAATAAAAAAATTGCTGGGCAAGCGACCCGTCGTATCGACACCTTTTTTGCTCGATTTATCGGCGTCGATTCGGTGGTGCTAAATGCATCCAGTGAAGCAATTATTGGGGCAGCTAAAAGTGTGTCCGGAGGATTAAGACCCTATGCTGTTGAAGATCGCTATTTTGAATTTGGTGAAGTGATGACACTAAAGAGTGATAAATCATATCATGGAAACTATGGTACAGTGGCCCTTGGCGGCAATGGTGCCAATGTTTTACGAGATAATGCCTTAAATGGTTATAGCGGCACCATAAAGATTGGTGATCAAATTGATACAGAACCTGGTAATATGGCCGGTGTTGTCAACGCCATAAAAGCCCGACTATCTCAAGATCCAAGTACATGGGAAAACTATACGAAAAATTCATTTCGAGTGTGGACGATTCCGGTTGTTGATAGCTTGGAAGTAAGTGGTAGAAAGTACGTCACAGTGACGGGATTTGCTTCAGTGTTTGTCCAAGATGTGGTTAGCAAGAGTGGGAAAATGGAAATTACAGGCCGATTTATACGATTTGTCGGATCCGGTGAATTGGATGCAAGTGCTGATGATTTCGGTGTGTATGCTGTTAAATTAGTTCATTAAGGAGGGGGATATGCGGCAATTCAGAAAGATTCTATTGGTGGTCGCGGTGCTATTCTCATTAATTTTAAGTGTTACAGTATATTTGTATCTTGAAAAACAAGCAGCAAATAAGCCCCTTGAGGATCAACTTTTTACAATTTATGTTGCTGCTGTTGAAATACCAGAGCGGACTTTGATTTTAGAGAATATGTTGAAACGAATTAATGTTAAAGACCAGGTTCTTTATCAAGATGCGATCAATGAGCCCAAAGACATCGTCGGAAAATACGCAAAAGAAACGATTTTTATAGGTGAAACATTCAAACAAAGACGGCTAATGGAAGATTCAACAGATGAGATTAGCTTAAAATTGACCGATACCTTCAGAGCTATGTCATTGACTGTAACTCAAGGCTCTGGGGTTAGCGATCTAGTGAAAGTGGGAGATTGGATCGATGTTGTTGTGACTCTACCAGAACTTAAAGAAGGCGAGCGCTTGATTCGCCCGAATATTTCTAAAATTGTGCTGCAACATCTTGAGGTCATTGCGGTGAATCGCTTGCGTACCCGTGATGAAACCTATAATGCTGAAATTGTACCGAGTTATACCTTGACCCTATCAATTCCAGTATTTCAAGTGGAACAATTTGTATTGGCTCAATCTGTCGGAACTCTTCAAGTGGCTTTAAGGCCATATGATTCCGATACCCTTTATCAAACAAAAGGTGCCATATGGGAAGACTTGTTAGTGGATGATTTTGGACGCATTAAAGATTTGTTCCCCCAGTATAATATTGAAAGCGTCAAAGACAAAGCAAGTGTACCAGTCGAGATTGAACAATATAAGTATTATACTGTTAAATATGGAGATTCACTCCGCAGTATTGCAAAGGCATTTTATGGTGATGAAAACAAATTCAAGATCATTCAAGAAGTGAATCAAATAGAAGACGAGAATATTATTTCACCTGGGATGGCTATAAAAATACCCGTACTTGAAAAGGGGAACGGTGGCTAAAATGACCAATCAATCAACGGACAATAAGAATTTTAAGATTAAAGTGTTGGTGGCTGATGATATTGCTGAAACTCGAAAACTCATCATCAGACTTTTGGGAATGTCAGAGCGATTCGAAGTTGTAGGAGAGGTTGAAAACGGGCAGGAAGTTATTGATTTTATGGATACTGGCAGTGCTGATATCGTGTTAATGGATATCAATATGCCGATTTTAAACGGACTTGAAGCCACACGACTTCTGGGTGTTGAACATCCAGAAGTACTTGTGGTTATTATGTCTGTTCAAAGTGAAAATGAGTATCTGAAAAAAGCCATGCATTATGGCGCTAAAGAATACATCATTAAACCTTTCAATTTTGAAATATTGACCCAAACATTAGAAGATACTTATAAAGAATATCACGGCCGCGCAATTCCAGTGCAAGCGATAGACTCTCCTCAGCTTGTTGAAGGGTCAATAATCAGTCTATTCAGCACAAAAGGCGGGGTAGGAAAAACATTTATAGCGTCACAGCTGGCGATGTTGCTTTCGCAAAAGCATAAAAAAAGAGTGTTGATGATAGATGGGGATCTTCAGTTTGGAGATCTTGGTCTTGTCCTCGGCGTTAAAAATCAGCCGAATTTATCAGAACTCTATGAGCAAAAAAGGGAATTGACCTATGATCTAATCAAGCTCCATCTCATCAATTACAGTGATGGCTTGGAGCTATTGCTTGCACCAGGTAGACCAGAACAAGCTGAAGGCATTCCAAAAGAGTTTGTTGAAGCGATTCTCATGATTTGTAAAAAACATTTTGATATTATCATCTGTGATCTTGGTGTCAATTACAATGAGACTACTTTGATGATATTGGATCAAAGTTTAATGATTTATCTCATTACCCAACCGTCTGTTAGTGCTATACATCATACTAAACTGGGTCTGGAAGTCATGCAAACCCTGAATTATAGCAGTGGTAAGGTCAAACTGATTCTCAATCAGACCTATAAAGGCTCTGGTATATCTCAAAAGGAAATAGAAACGGTTTTAGGGCACGCCATTACATTTGAGCTATCGGAAGATATTCAATCTGTAAGAGAGAGTGTTAATCAAGGGCAACCAATGGCAATACATAAACGTTTCAATCCATCAAAATTATCAAAACAGTTGAATCTTTTAGCGACTTATACACTCGCCCAGAAGGAGTAATCTTATGTCACTAAAAACAAGATTAGAGAGTCAACCACAGAAGACAAGTGTCGTTGCTCAAGAAAAGGACGACTCCTTTCACATACTAAAAGGAGTGCTTCAGAACCGTGTCATTGATGATTTGGAAATCGATTTTTCTGAACTGGGCGATATGACCGATGCCATAAAGGCAGATATCAAAAGATTGATTAATGAGCACGTCGAACAAGAAGCGATTAATCTGACCATCACTCAGAAGCAACGACTTAAAGATGAATTGATGGATGAAATCACTGGATTTGGACCAATAACAGGTTTACTTAATGATCCGGAGATTTCTGAAGTAATGGTGAATGGTCCTTTTCAAGTTTATGTGGAAAAAAAAGGTTGTCTTAGTTTGAGTGAAGCCAAATTTAAAGATAACAACCATGTGCTTCATGTTATCAAAAAAATCGTTAGTCCCATCGGTCGTCGTATTGATGAGAGCTCACCGATGGTAGATGCGCGTTTACCTGATGGATCCCGTGTCAATGCAATCATTCCCCCTTTGGCATTGGATGGCCCAGTCATCACCATCCGTAAATTTAGCGAAGACCCCTATAGAATTGATGATCTAATCGGTTTTGGCACTTTAACAAACCAAATGGCTGAGTTAATTCGCTTTTGTATTTTAGGGCGCTTGAATGTTATTGTTTCTGGTGGTACAGGTAGCGGAAAAACCACCACTTTGAATGTGTTATCTTCTTTTATACCTGAGGATGAACGGATTGTGACAATTGAAGATGCTGCAGAACTGCAGTTGTCGCAATCGCATGTGGTTCGATTAGAAACGCGGCCAGTGAACGTTGAGGGCAAAGGAGAAGTGACAATTCGGGACCTCGTTAAAAATAGCTTACGTATGCGTCCAGATAGGATTATTGTTGGTGAGGTCCGGTCTGGTGAAGCACTGGACATGCTTCAAGCCATGAATACCGGTCATGATGGTTCTCTGACAACAGGCCATGCAAACACCCCTCGGGACATGCTCTCAAGGCTTGAAACCATGGTCTTGATGTCGGGCATGAACCTTCCAGTAAAAGCCATACGTGATCAAGTATCCTCAGCCATTGATGTCATCATTCAACAGACCCGTTTACAAGATGGCTCCCGTAAAATCACCCATATCACAGAGGTACAAGGGATGGAATCAGAAGTCATTGTACTTCAGGACATCTTTGTTTATAGACAATATGGGTTGAATAGTAAAGGAAAAGTGGAAGGCCGTTTTGAGTTTACTGGCGTCCGCCCAAGATTTCTAGACGTGATTAAAGATCGTGGCATTGAGATCCCAAAAGATTTTTTCCAATACTAAGGTGGTGTCTGTATGGAAAGTCTAAGAATTGTTTTGGCGCTTTCATTATTTGGATTAAGTACAAGTACGATTTTAGCATTTGTAATGGCTTCAGAGGTTAAGAGTATCTTTGAACGCCTTGATGTTACAAAAACACATCAGACTGCAACACCAGAAAAAGTTAGAAAAAAGATCAAGAAGACTCGATTAACAAAACTTGACAAGCAGTTTAGACAGGCTGGCATTCAACAATCCAGTAAAACTATATTGATTCGCTACCTTGTATTGCAACTTATAGTCGTTCTTTTAACAGGCATCTTAGTTAATTGGGGTTTTGCTCTAATTATTTTAAGCGGCATACATGTCATGCTCTTATTGAATTTAAAACGGATGGTCAATAAGCGCCTAAAAGTTTTTGAAGTACAGCTGTGTGATGCTATACAGATTATTTCAAACGCAATGAAATCGGGATACAGTTTTTTTCAAGCATTATCAAGGGTAGCGGAGGATGCTCAAGAACCCCTTTGCTCAGCCTTTAAGCAAGTCATCAAGGATATTAGCCTTGGAAAAACGATGGAATCCGCTTTTGAACAGCTACTTGAACATTTTCCCCTAGAAGATCTTCAATTGATGGTTTCGGCGATTCTGATTCAAAAGGAGATAGGCGGTAACCTCTCTGATATTTTGGATAATATGCTTGATACCTTAAGAGAACGGCAACGTATACAGCAAGAAGTCCGTGCATTAACGGCACAAGGCAGGCTTTCGGGCGCCATTGTTGTCTCACTTCCATTTGCAATAATGGGCATATTATTCTTAACGAGTCCCTCGTATATGAATACATTATTCACCACCCTTGGTGGACAAATCATGCTCGGTATCGCTGGAAGCAGTCAATTACTTGGCATTTTAGCTATTAAAAAGATTATACGTATTGAATACTAGTATGACTCTTTCGCTCAATGATGATTGCAGAGGTGCCCAATGATATGGTTGATCGCAATGAGTGTTTTTATAATAAGTTTTACTCTCTTTAATGAGTTGATTCAGTTCATGTATTTTAGAGAGGCTAGGGTAATTTCACGACTCATTAAAACTGAATCGACAACAGGCCGCGCAAAAGAGAAGAATAAATTCAAGAAACAGATGAAACGCCTAAGTAAATGGCTTGGCACTAAAACATCGGAACAAAAGTTGACGCATATGCAAGAAAAGTTAGATAGAAGTGGGTTGTCAAAACGTTTTACAGTGATGGAATGGCAACTACTTAAGCAGTTGATCTGCATCACCTTCTTTATTCTATCGCTTCTTTTGGGCTGGTCTTTAGAACTGAAATTACTACAAAATGTATTGTTGGGTTTTTTATCATATGGCATAGGCTTGTTTGCTTTTAGATGGATGATGTTAAGCAAGACAACAAAACGCAAAAAAGAAATGCAATTGCATTTGCCATTTGCATTGGATCTGATTACGATTAGTGTTCAAGCGGGCCTTTCATTTGATGGTGCGGTACTAAAAGTGATTGAAAACCAGCCTCAAACCTATGGGCTCACTGGGGAATTTGAAAAGTTTTTAAAAGAAGTCCGAATGGGCGTCGTCAGAAAAACAGCACTGAAAAATTTGATGACCCGTGCTGATTTGGACGATTTAAGAACAGTGCTTCAAGCAGTTCTTCAAGCAGATGAGTTAGGTTCGAGTCTGTCTAATGTACTTAAAATTCAATCTGAAATCATGCGACAAAAGCGGAAAATGCTTGCTAGAGAAAAGGCACTTCAGGCACCTGTTAAGATGTTATTTCCATTGATATTTTTTATTTTTCCTGCAATATTTGTCGTTATATTAGGTCCAGCGGTCATCCAAATTATGGAGATGTTAAAATGAAGACAATACCCGTAGTAATGCTAGATCGATTTTGGCTTAGGTTTTTCGGCTTGATGGGCAAAACAAAAATCCAGAAGGAAGTCTTTTATCTACTAAAGCCATGCAATAGTATCCATACCTATTTCATGCGCTGTCATATTGATATAGCTTTTATAGATGATTCTGATCGGGTGGTAGGAGTTCACCAGAATGTGGGTAAAAATAAATTGTTATATCTTAAGAATAGCACTTGTGTTATAGAAGGTGCCTGTGGCAGTTTGAAGCGATTTAACATAGAATATGGTGATAAACTAGACTTTATAACAGTGCAACGTAAATAAACCTCTTATATCGGTTTCATCTACCATAATTTAATACTTTCCTCTTGCTTTCTTCAGATTAGCAGTGGCCCAAAAATCCGAAATTTCAGCGACTGATGTGTTGAAATTTCGGATTCTCCTTGTATAAAGGGACTTTTGTCTCTATTAGGTGAGGGATAAATGATTTATAGTTAAAAAACAAGCCATAAAAAGCTTGTTAGACGGTTTAAATGTGGTTCGAACTAGATTATTAGGTATATATAGAAAAAGTAGATACACCTAGTAAACTGATTGGAGGTGGTTACGTATGAGTCAATTAAAAAAAGAAGTTGCCGGTTATGCTTTGGTAGGCGCTTTAGCAACTATCGTGGATGCTGGAATCCTTTATGCGATGACGGAATATGTTCACCTCTACTACCTGTTTTCCAATATACTTGCATTCACCTTAGGTCTTTTGACAAACTATGTTCTAAGTGTGCGCTTTGTCTTTACAACAAGACGTCTTAAAAACCAGACCCTGGAGCTTGTCATATTTTCTACAATCGGCATTCTTGGTTTGGGAATCAATACACTTTTGTTATGGTCATTAACGCATTTTATTGGTTTGTTCTACATGGTATCAAAAGCGATTGCTGTTGTGGTTGTTTTCATTGTCAATTTTGGACTACGAAAGTATTTTCTATTCAAAGAATAGAATTTGTTGGTCATAATAGGAGGCACCATGTCTAAAAAAGTTGCAGTTATTGCAGGAGCTGGGGTAGCAGGATTGACCGCTGCCATGGAGCTTATTAAAAACACTGATATCACGCCGATTGTCTTTGAGATGGACCGGGTTGTGGGCGGAATCTCAAAGACAATCAATCACAATGGCAATCGTATGGACATTGGAGGCCACCGCTTCTTTTCAAAATCCGATAGAATCATGTCTTGGTGGGAGAATATCCTACCGATAGGCAAAGTTGACTCCCCAGATTTTGATAAGGTGATGCTGAGCAGACACAGAGTATCTCGGATTTTCTATCTTAATAAGTTTTTTGATTATCCCATTACACTTTCAATAAAGACGATGAAGAATCTTGGCTTTAAAAGACTTGTCCGTATGGGATTCAGCTACACTAAAGCCATGCTATTTCCCATTAAGCCAGAAGCATCTCTTGAGGATTTTTTTATCAATAGATTCGGCAAAGAACTGTATGAGACGTTTTTCAAGGATTATACCGAGAAGGTCTGGGGTGTACCTTGTAAATCAATCAAACCTGACTGGGGTGCGCAGCGAATAAAGGGTATCTCCATCAAGGCTGTTTTAAGGCACGCATTCAAGTCTTTGATACAATCACAAAAAAATTCTGATATAAGCCAGAAGGGTATTGAAACCAGTCTAATTGATCAGTTTTACTATCCAAAGTACGGTGTAGGCCAGATGTGGGATGAAGTAGCCCGTGATTTGGTCGCAAAGGGTGTTTCAATTCAATTGGGTAAACGGATTTCCAAAGTGAATCTGGTTGATGGTATTATTACAAGCGTAGTTGTTGAAAATATGTCGACCCTAGAACTGGAAGAAATCCCATGCGACTATTTTTTTTCTTCTATGCCGATTAAAAACCTTGTGCAAGCCATTGATGCCATGGTGCCTGATGATGTGTCCGAAATAGCAATGGGACTCAGCTACAGAGATTTTATCTCCGTTGGCCTTCTACTGAAGCGCTTTGACTTGGGTAATGAAATAAAAGGCGATTCGGGTTATCATATCAAGGATAACTGGATATATGTTCAGGAAACAAGCGTAAAAATGGGTCGTATACAGGTCTTTAATAACTGGAGCCCTTATATGGTCAAGGACAGAGAAACAGTATGGATAGGCCTCGAATATTTTTGCAACGAATCCGACGATTTTTGGAAGATGGATGATGCCAAAATCATTTCTTTTGCGACGAATGAACTTATCACACTTGAGGCGATTGACTCAGAAGATGTACTAGACAGCACTGTAGTGAGGATGCCAAAAGCTTATCCATCGTACATTGGTTCATATGAGCGCTTCGATACCGTCAAGGTTTACTTGGACGCAATCGATAATCTTTTTTTGATTGGTCGAAACGGCATGCACAGATACAATAATATGGATCATTCTATGTTGACAGCTATGGAGGCTGTTCAGTTGGCTAAAACCGGTAATTCGTCTAAGGCTTCCATCTGGGGCGTAAACGCTGAAGAGGAGTACCATGAAGTCAAGAAGGAGGTGCGATAACTTGGAAACTCATGTAAAATCAAATCAATTGCCTCTTTTGATGGTGCTGATTGTTTTTATTCTGATTCAATTTTCTCTGTATCAGCTGATTAGCGTCTCAAAAGGACTGGATTTAATTGGTACGGACCCGTATATGCGTTTGGTAAGGGTTGAGTTGCTTCTTGAAAAAGGTGATTGGTATGATGGGACAATTGCAAGAAGCAATGCACCATATGGTGAGCAGTTGCACTGGTCAAGGGCATTTGATCTACTGATGATCGGACTTGCTTGGTTAATCGGACTCTTTGTCGAGCCCTCAAATGGGCTTTTGATTGCTGGCATCTGGATTAGTCCGCTGCTCGGATGTTTTGCGCTACTATCTCTGTCTTGGGTATTCAGGCCAATAGTGAGCAATGAGCGTATGCCTTTGCTGTTTTTGATTGTTCTGTGCCAACCGGGTATACTACAGCTATTTTCATTTGGGATCCCCGACCATCACAGTTTGATTGCCTTGGTATTTCTCATGATCATGGGAAGTATGTTTCGAGTGATTATGGTACCATCCAATTATAATGGGGAGGTGTTGCTTAGTTTTTTTATGGCAGTAGGCATGTGGATCAGCGTGGAATCTCTTGTCATGGTCATATTGATAATGAGCATCCTTTCGGTTCGGTGGGTGGTGCTGGGCGGTGATTACCTAAGGGAGAATCTCCGGATAGCCCTGTGGCTTCTTGGGTTTTCATTGATTTTTCTATTTGTAGAAACCCCTGTTTCGAGTTTATTTGATGCGGTCTACGATAAACTATCAAGCGTACATATTGCTTTTTTTACCAGTGTTGCAGTAATATTTTTGGCTACTTGGCTTGTTTTTCAATTTGGCTTTAAGCGTCTTGAATCGCGTATAGTCATAGGAAATTTGAGACTAATAAGATTGGGAACGTTAGCATGCATAGGGCTGGTGGGTGCTTTTGCAATGATTACTTGCTTCCCTGGCTTTCTTCATGGACCTTTCGCTGAAGTGGATCCTCGAATCAAGACTCTTTGGTTAAGCAAGGTAAGAGAGGTTCAACCGCTTTTGAATTTTTCAAGAGCGGGAATCAGTCAACTGATCTTTTTTCTTGGCCTTCCAATCACTTGTAATCTAGCATTTTTACTACAATTTCATGGGAAGCGTGACAAGTGGACATGGATGGGGTTTAGCGTTTTCGGATCATTTCTATACGTGCTACTTTCGCTATATCAGGTGAGATGGACGGGATATGCTCTGTTGATGTCTGTTCCGGCTATTGAACAGACGGTTTTATGGGCTAGAGAAAGAATGTGCAGCATAGGTCCAAAACTACTAGCTGCAGGTGCGAGAGCATCAGTCACACTGGTGATTTTGATTGGTTTCACATGCGCCGGAGGTATTCTGATGGCATCCGATGACAAAATGGTCACATCCCATGGTACTAGCGGTCTGAATCTGGTTTGTGCATGGATGAACAACAATCAAGATCGAATGGGTGATGACAGTACACTGCTGGCATTTATGGATTTTGGACCGGAACTTCTTTATCGTACTGAGCTCAATGTAATTGGCACACCATATCACAGGAACGATGACGGCATCCTGTTCAGTTATGATGTCATGAATGCGATGGACGAAGAGTCCGTTAGAAACCTCCTTGAATCAAGAGGAGTGGATTTTATTCTGATAGCACCCCATTCAAGCGAAGAATACTTCTACAACTACACAGCGGGAAATGGGACCTTCTACGATCTTTTGCGTACTGAAAATACATACGATTGGTTGGTTGAAGTGGCACTGCCAAAAGAACTAGCAAAATTTAGTTTGTTTGCTATTGACGGTAAGTAATATAAATCCCCGAACCCAATGTTAATCAAACGCTAAAGCATTTGCAGACTTCAGAGCCAATATTTGTTCGGTAACCATTTTTAATTGATATAGTCGTGTGTTTTTTTTTATATCATGTTATAATACAAAATGAATGAAGACTGCGACAGTTGAGGGTATGTAATGATACTGACAAAAAGACAAAAGTTTTTCATAGGTATTGCCTTTCTGGCAACTATCCTGACCGCTATTTTAATTGGACTCTTGGGCATTACTGCAAGCGTTATGAATTTGCCTCAATTGGGAATAATAGGTATGTGCCTTGTAGGGGCACTATTTTATTTACATTTTATTTTTGTCCAACATAATCGAAGCATTCAAATCAAATTTCTAGCCGAACTTAACATCGCTGTTGAAAAACAAAAGCGTGTGTCCCGTCATGAATGTATGAACTTTTTGCAAGTGATACAAAGTTATCTTGAAATGGATAACATAGAGGCAGCTCTAGAGTATATTGATAGCATTTCACGGCAATCCGTAATTGGGCAACAAGACTTCTTGTTAGATATTCCAGAAATTGAGCTCGTTCTATTTAGATGTCTACATAAGGCAAAAAAAAGGGGTGTTATCTTCGATATGAAGGTGGAGCGCATCTCTCAAGTCACCTGGGATTTGAACCTTGTCGTTGAACTTTTGAATAGCCTGCTAAACCTTTTAATAGGTGATGATGATCGAACATCGAATCATGGACACCGTGTGTTTTTTCATTTGACCACTGGATTTGATCAAATTGAAATCATAATTGGCGCTGATTCAGCAGAGCATTTACTAGTAAATGGTAGTCTAGAAAGCCCTGATTTAATCAAAACCAATATGTTAGTTAATTCTTTAATAAGTAAATTACACGGGAACCACCATTATCATCAGGACAATCAACTGGTTAGATGGTCTCTATACCTACCTAATGCTTAGTTTATAACCCAAACGGAGACTAATATGACTGGAATTATTATTGGAACTTTAATCATTAGTTTAATCGTAGGTATTGTTATTTATGTTATGACAATACCAAAGCCTGTGCAAAGAGATGTCTTTACGGATTTTAAGTTAATCAAAAGAGCATTGCTAGAGTTTCATAAAAAAAATGCGGCTAAATGTACAGATATTAAGTTGCTTAAACTTTTTCTGAGTCAGGATGCTAGTCAACTAATGCATCATTATTCTCTTTCAAGCGATGAAAAGTTTGTCTTGACCACTACTACTATGAATAAAGACAATCGCGATTTACTTTTAGAGCAAATAGGTGGACAATCTTATTATAACGAAGAAGAGAAAAAGCTCTATTTAGCGCTATTAGCTTTTAAAATCAGCAAAATTGATCCTGTAGCAGTAATCTCATATTTTCCTAAGGATGGTATCACTACAACGACAAATATCGAATGGTTTTCTAAGGATTCAAAAGTCGATGATAAAGAGATTAAGCAGGAGGAATGGGTAAATAAGAAAAGTCGTTACGAGGAAGATGGCTATCAAACTATTTCTCTTAGAGTACAAGATAAAAGTGATAATTGGTCTGAGTGGGTCAGTGTTGAGATCAAAGTCACCGAAGAAAAGGGCATTAAATCTATTACATCTGGCTACAATCACTTCTTTAGATTATCTCTTGCTGGTAATGTTGAAGCCTTGGGAAAAAATAAATATGGTCAATTAGGCGATGGGGGATTGGTAGACTTTGAGTATTTTAAGAGGCTACAATTCTTTAACAATGTTTCACAAATTGCCGCAGGAGATGCCCATACTTTATTCAAACTTTACGATGGTTCCGCATTTGCCTGTGGCAGCAATGATTACGGACAGTTGGGGAATGGCGGACGAAACAACAACAAAGCACCTCAAAAAATTTGGGGACTTGAACATGTAAAGCAGTTGGTAGCAGGACCAGATTATAGTCTGGCTATTTTGATGTCTGGGGCCGTCATGACGTGGGGGCATAACGAATTTGGTCAACTAGGTGAGGATAAGGTACCTTATAGAGAACTGCCAAAACGGGTTAAGGATGTTTCAAAAGTAAAACAAGCATCTGCTAGTGCTAGCCATGTTGCCTGTGTGTTACATGATGGCACTGTTATGGGCTGGGGTGATAATTCACAGGGACAACTTGGGACAGGATTTAAAGGGAAACAATCAGAACCTATTCTTTCTCTTGTTGCCAGTGCTTTTTATGTTGCCGTAGGCAAAAATTTCACAATTGTTGTTCTTGATAATGGGAAGGTGAAGGCGTTTGGTCACAATAATTTTTATCAACTGGGCATGGTTGCTGAAAATGCTGTGATGTTTCCAAAAGAAATCCCTGATTTAAAAAATATCGTCAAGGCTGTGGCCTATGACAGCTTTGTGGTTGTGATGTCCGATATAGGTGAAGTCTATACTTGGGGACGTTACTCCACAAAAGATGGTGAGACCTATATGAAACCTCAAAAAATCAATGGTCTGAAGTATGTTAAGGATATTGCCTGTTCTGCAAGCAGAGGGTATGCACTTTGCGAAGATGGCAAAGTTGCAAGATGGTCTGGGAATATTGAAGATGTTGATTTTCTTGATGACCTCAGTAAGCATTCTAACTAATCAGTAAAACTGTTTTTGCTTTTTTGTGTTTTAGACCTTGCAAAAGAGCCTTAGATTTCGTATGATAGAACAGAAAATTAAATATACGCCTTCGTATAAATTTGGGGATATGGCCCGAAAGTTTCTACCGACTACCTTAAATAGTCAGACTACGGAGTTTAGTGCCCCCGTGCATTCAACTCCCTTTTTGGGAGTTTTTTTGTTGGGCATTGTCAATTGATGGGAGATAGAGAGGGAAAGATGGAATTATTGAAAGAAACCATTCGCGAGCATGGTCAAGTGTTATCCGATAGAATATTAAAAGTTGATGCATTTTTAAATCATCAGCTGGATATCAGTTTACTCAACGAAATGGGTAAAGCCTATCACGGGTACTTTGGTCACCGAGGGATTACTAAAATACTTACCATTGAAGCCTCGGGCATTGCAATTGCAGCTATTACAGCGCAATACTTTAATGTTCCAGTTGTTTTTGCTAAGAAAACACAGTCCCTTAATCTTGCTGGAGGATTACTGACGTCATCAGTTCATTCCTTCACAAAGAAGCAAACCTATGACATCATGGTTTCTGAGAAATTTTTGAAGCCAAACGATGTGGTCTTAATTTTGGATGATTTTCTTGCTGAAGGCAGCGCATGTCAAGGGTTAATCGACATTGTCGAAAAGTCCGGTGCAACCCTTTGTGGCATTGGGATCGCAATTGAAAAGGGATTTCAAGTAGGTGGCACTTTTTTAAGAGAAAAAGGTATCGATGTTTATTCTTTGGCGATTGTGACTGATATGTCACCAGAAATTGGCATTCTATTTAAAGAAGACTAGATCCCGTAGACCAGACCATTAGGAGGAAGAAATGAAAAAGTTTTTAGCGATGATGTTAATGGTGTTTTTAGTGTTTTCAGTAGTTGGTTGCACTGGAACAAAAGCGGCAACAGAAGCAGAGAAGTCAACAGAAGCATCAACTGAAGCATCAACTGAAGCATCTGCATCAACTGATGCAAAAGCGGTTACTGTGGGTTTCGTTTATGTCGGTCCAATTGGTGATGGGGGCTGGACCTATGCCCACGATCAAGGCCGTTTATATTTAGAAAAAGAATTGGGTGTTAAAACACTTTACAAAGAAACTGTTCCAGAAGATGCTGAAATTAAAACAGTTGTTAAAGGTATGATAGACCAAGGAGCTTCCGTTATTTTCGCAACTAGCTTTGGTTATATGAGTTATATTGAAGAATTATCAAAAGAATTTCCTGAAGTAAAATTTTTACATTGCTCTGGTTACACTTCCAATGAAAATATGAATAACTACTTTGGTAAAATTGAAGAGCCAAGATTTTTATCAGGTATGGTTGCAGGCTTAAAAACAGAGTCAAATAAACTTGGCTATGTTGCAGCATTTGAGATTCCTGAAGTTATTCGAGGCATCAACGCTTTTACCCTTGGCGCACAGCTGGTAAATCCTGATGTTGAAGTGGAAGTCATCTGGACCCATACATGGTACGATCCAGCCCTAGAAAAAGATGCGGCTAAAGCACTTATTGATAATGGTGCAGATGTTATCGCTCAGCATCAAGATACAGCAGGTCCCCAACAAGCAGCACAAGAGGCTGGGGTCTTTGCAATTGGCTATAACACAAGCTCTAAAGATAAAGCCCCTGATGCTTATTTGACAGCACCAGTCTGGAATTGGGGACCTTACTATGTTGAACAAGTTAAATTAGTTCAAGAAGGTAAATGGACTTCAGAAAATTATTGGGGCGGCATGAATGATGGGGTTGTTGCACTGGATGCATTAACTGAACTTGCCCCTGCAGAAGCACAGGCAATGGTTGATGACTACACTGCAAAAATTAAGAGCGGTGAGTTCGCACCTTTCCAAGGTCCTATTTACGACCAAGAAGGTGTTCTAAAAGTTAAAGAAGGCGAAGTTCTTTCCGATGCAGACCAAATGAGCATGCAATGGTTTGTCAAAGGCGTAAAAGGGACCATTAAATAGGTGATACAATGACATACGCTGTTGAAATGACTCAAATTTCAAAGCGTTTTGGCGAAGTGCAAGCTCTCGAGGACGTCCATTTGGACGTCCTTGTCGGTGAAATCCATGCTATTCTAGGAGAAAATGGTGCAGGGAAAAGCACCCTCATGAATGTACTTGCAGGGATTTATACGCCAGACGCAGGAAATATTAAGCTCTATAATCAGATTGTTAATCTCAAAACCCCTAGAATGGCCATATCACATGGGATTGGTATGATTCATCAACACTTTAAGTTGGTCAATGCACTGACAGCGGCAGAAAATATTGTTGCTGGTTTTGAGACCGGTATTGTGAGAAATAGTAAGCAAGTTGAAACCAAAATAAAAGAACTATCTCATAAATATGGCTTAGATATTAATCCCTCTAAACGGATCTACGATATGTCTGTGGCTGAAAAACAAAGGGTCGAGATTTTGAAAGTCTTATATCGTGGTGCCAAGGTCTTAATCTTGGATGAACCAACTGCAGTATTAACACCCCAAGAAACCAAACACCTTTTTGAAATACTAAGGGCTATGAAAAATGAAGGTCATAGCATGATTATTATCACCCATAAGATGGGTGAAGTCCGTGCCATCAGCGACCGTGTCACTATTATGAGAAAAGGTCAATATATCAGCACAGAAATCACAGCCGAAAAAGATGAAGTAGCATTGACAAATGCCATGGTAGGCCGTCAAGTGGATCTAGCATTGCATTGTAGTCCAGCTACTTCCAGTGACGTACTACTGAAAGTAAATGAACTAACCGTTATGGGCTTAGAAGGTACCAAACGTCTTTCTAGTGTCTCTTTTGAGTTGAAAAAAGGCGAAATACTTGGAGTGGCTGGTGTTGCAGGTAGTGGTCAACGAGAGTTATGTGAAGCTATTGCGGGACTAGTCAGTATTAAACAGGGCGATGTCATTTATGAAGGCGCTTCGATTGTCGGTTTGACACCTAGGGAAATTATTAATAAAGGTATTTCTTTGAGTTTTGTACCAGAAGATCGCTTAGGAATGGGACTTGTCTCAACAATGGACATTACAAATAATGTCCTTTTGAAAGACTATTATAAGCAAAAGGGCTTTTTTATCTCTCGCAAAAACAGTCGAGAATTGGCTCGCTATTTGGTTGAAAAACTAAACATCGATACACCTGGGATTACACATCCGGTCCGCCTATTATCCGGTGGTAATATTCAAAAGGTATTACTGGGAAGAGAAATAGAAAACAACCCCCATTTGATTATCACTGCATATCCTTCAAGGGGACTTGATATTGGTTCTTCCCATTTAGTCTATGACTTGCTGAATTCTCAAAAGGAAAAAGGAGTCGGCATTTTATTTGTCGGTGAAGATCTAGATGTGCTAATGGGAATTTCAAATCGCATTGTCGTGATGTGTGAGGGCAAAATCACAGGGATATTAGATCGCGAAAACTTTGACAAAGAGCTGATCGGCCAATATATGTCGGGAGGCGCAAAATGATACAATTGTCAAAACGAAACGAATTAAGCCTCTATCAAAAGATTACAGTGAAATTCACTGCAATTCTAATGGCATTAGTAGCCCTTGCAATTGTATTGTGGGTCCTTGGGCATAATCCAATAACGGTGTACATTGAACTAGTTAAAGGTTCACTGGGTAGCTTGTACCGAGTGAAAGAGACCATTAATGTTGTCATTCCACTAACAATGACAGCCTTAGGCGTTTTGCTGGCTTTCAAAATGAAATTTTGGAATATTGGCGCTGAAGGTCAAATTGTAATGGGTGCCGTGGCAGGATCTTATGTGGCACTTTTTCATAGTGATTTACCAAGACCTATTTTGCTACTTGTCATGTCATTGGTGGCAATGATAGCCGGTGGTTTATGGGCATTTATACCAGGTTATTTTAAAGTTAAGTATAATAGTAATGAGACTCTTTTTACTTTAATGATGAACTATCTTGCTATTCAATTAGTGGTATTTTTGCAGTTTTCACTTTGGAAAGATCCTAAAGGCTTTGGCTTTGCAAAAATTGCACAGTTTGATGCCAATGCCATCTTTCCAAGTGTATTTGGTGTTCATATTGGCTGGATTATCACATTAGCACTGGTTGGTATCATCTATGTACTGATTAACCACACCAAGCTTGGTTACGAAATTGCTGTAGTGGGGACATCTCAAAACACTGCAAAATATGCTGGTATGGATGTTCGCGCTACTATTCTTAAAACGATTTTTTTGAGTGGTGCCGTTGCTGGTTTAGTAGGGATTTTTCAAGCTTCTGCAATCAATGGGACATTGTCAGTGCAGGTCGGCGGTGGATATGGCTTTACGGCAATCATTATCGCTTGGCTTTCAGGGATGAGTCCTATTGTGATTCCCTTTACGGCGTTCTTTTTTGCCATACTGACTCAGGGTTCTTCTTATATTCAAACCGTCTTTCAAATTCCACAAGCTGTTGCTGAAATCATGCAAGCAGTTATCCTGTTATTTGCCCTTGGGTCAGAATTTTTCGTTGCTTATCGAGTCAATTGGGTAGGGTTTAAAAAAGGCGGTGCGCGCAAATGATACTTTTTTTAATTGCAGCAGTACAAGCGGGTACGCCACTTCTATTTGCCACACTGGGTGAGATTTTAACCGAAAAAACCGGGAATCTTAATCTCGGGGTTGAAGGGATGATGCTCATTGGCGCAGTATTTGGCTTTATGGTGGGGTATAACACGAATTCTCCAGTGTTAGCCATTCTAGCAGGGGCTCTGTGCGCCAGTTTGGCGGCCGGTATTTACGCTTTTGTTACAGTGACACTCCGTGCCAATCAAGTGGTCACAGGTTTGGCATTAACGATTTTAGGTACAGGACTTTCAGGCTTTTTAGGCAAGTATCTGATGGGTTTGGTTTTGTCGCCAACCTTTACCGCATCTTTTACACCATTGCCATTGCCGATTTTATCTAAAATACCTTTTATAGGACCTATCATATTTGAACAAAATATCTTTGTTTATTTAGCGTATCTAACAGCATTTTTATGTTGGTTTTATATTGAAAAGACTCGATTCGGCTTAAATCTACGGATGGTTGGCGAAAATGCAGCTGCAGCAGATGCCAGTGGGATCAATGTCACCCTCTATAAATACGTGCATATAATGGTTGGTGGCGCACTCTGTGGCTTAGGTGGTGCTTATCTATCTTTGGTCTATGTACCAGCTTGGCAAGAGAACCTAACAGCTGGCAGAGGCTGGATTGCCATTGCATTGGTTATTTTTAGTCAGTGGCATACATTGAATGCACTCTTTGGATCATTCTTGTTTGGCGCACTTGGGATACTAGGTTTTAGATTGCAACAATATAACCTACCAGTTTCTCAGCACTTCTTTGGAGCACTGCCCTATCTGATTACCATTTTGGTCTTGATCGTGACTTCCATGCAAAAGGGAAAACGGCACCACGAACCTGAGAATTTAGGGGTTGCTTATTTCAGAGAAGATAGACATTAGAAAAAATATTGGTTATAATGGGTATACAAAAGGGTCGTGAAGGCCCTTTTTGTTTACCTATAATTATAGGTTCAAGGATATCTATAATTACTATAATTCTGAATTGAGGTGTCTATGAGTCATTACGGATTAATAGGGAATAACATACAGCACTCTCTATCTCCCTTTATACATAATCGTTTATTTGAAGCGCGAAAAAAACATTCTCCCATAATTGAAGGTGATCATACCTATCAAATATTTGATGCGAATCATGATTTCAACCGATTGATTAGGCAAATAAAAGGGGAAAAACTAGCAGGATTTAATGTGACAATTCCCTATAAGGAGTCCATTATTTCTCATCTGGTAGCCGTTGACCCATTCGCATCATTAGCTGGGGCGGTGAATACGGTCTCAACAGAGGAAAATCAATGGATTGGCTATAATACGGATGGCAGGGGATTGGTACTTGGGCTCTGCTATAGGGGTCTGGTGGTCAAGGGACAAGGGGTCTTGGTTCTTGGGTCAGGGGGGGCAGCTAGAGGCATTATTGCTGCACTATTAGAGGCAGAGGTCTCAAGCATTGAAGTCCACAATCGCAATTTTGACAATGCAAGAAAATTAGTGGATTTTTTCAATTCACCGCAGGTGACTCTCCACACGGAATCTAAACCTCTGGAAATCCTGATTAATACCACACCCTTAGGTGGCCCTTCGAATCCAGGTGAAAGCCCCGTAAATTTAGAAGGAAAATCCTTTCAGCATGTGGTTGATATTATTTATAAGCCCCTTGAAACCCCACTGATTTTACAGGGGAAAGCCTTGGGATTAAAAACTTATAGTGGTTTAGATATGCTGTTTTTTCAGGCGGTATTAGCACAAGATATATGGTTTGGTTGGGATTTGGAGCGCTCAGAGCTAGCGTCAATTTTAGAGGAGGTTACTGCTTATGTTGCAAATCAGTCCTGATTTTGGGAGCATCCCTTTTTTACTTGCTGCAATAGCCGATTGTCATGGATTTATTGTGATAGACCAAGAGGTTTTAAGACAACATAGTCATTGGCTACAACCGCTTTTAGAGGCAAAAAATATTAAATACGTGCATGTGGTAAAACATGGGGAACAGTCTAAAACTTTTGATGAACTAGGACTATTGGTGGATTTAATGCTTGCTGAGGGTTTGCACCGTGATGATGTGGTCATTGGAATTGGTGGGGGTGTGGTCACTGATTTGACTGGACTGGCAGCTTCCCTAATAAAACGAGGTATGAAATGGATTGGTGTGCCAACTACTTTATTGGGTATGATCGATGCTGCAATTGGTGGTAAAACCGCAGTGAATACAGCTTATGGCAAGAATTTAATTGGCACTTTCCATTTACCAGAGCACTTGGTGCTGGATCAGGGATTCCTTAAGACATTACCTGAGCGTGAATGGGTCAATGGACTTGGAGAGTATATGAAGTATGGGTATATAGCAGGTCCAGCCCTTTTAGAAGCAATATTTAGGAATGAGATGCCATGGCATCAAGTCTTAGAAAATGGCATTTCAACATGCGTTGCTATTAAAGAAGATATTGTTGCCCAAGATCCAACAGAAAATGGGATACGGATGGTTTTGAATTTTGGACATACATTAGGCCATTGTTTAGAAAGACATTTTGATTACGTTCGTTTTGCTCACGGAGAAGCCGTGCTTTATGGGATTGCATGGGCGTTAAAATTATCTGTTAGGTATGCAGGTTTAGCGCAAGAGGAGTTAGCGATATACTTAGAGTGGTTGAAAAAGCAGTCCTGGTATCAGGATGATGTTTTGATTCATAGCCAGTGGTTTTTATCTGGACTGTGGCAGGATAAAAAAATTAGAGGTGGTCAACTACAATTTGTACTCTTAGAGGCAGTCGGGCGACCAATCATAAAAATACTAGGACAGGAACAAGTGGTTCAGTGCTTGGAGGAAGGGATCAATGGTTAATATGAATAACAATAAAGTCAGTCTTTGCAGTTACCCCAACCAAATCGGCGGCACTTTACAGGTGCCACCATCAAAATCCGACTCTCACCGGGCATTAATTGCTGCAGCTCTATCACAGAGTCACTGTACGGTTTCAAATATCTTATTTTCAAAGGATATCGAAGCCACTCTCCATGCAATCCAGTCCTTTGGAGTTGGATTTGAACGAACTGAAAAAAGCGTGCTATTTGAACCCAGCGACATTAAAACCCCTAGTAATGCAGTGGCTTGCAATGAATCGGGTTCAACACTAAGATTTATGATACCTTGGTCATTCTTAGTATCAGGCGATGTGACTTATACTGGGGAAAATCATCTTAAAAAGAGACCCTTAGATGATTACGAGCGGCTATTTAAAGCCAAGGCAATTGAATATGCTTATGATGGGGAGTTGCCAATGAGGGTAACTGGGAAAGCTGTCAGCGGAGAAATGGTGTTATTTGGTAATGTCAGCTCGCAGTACTATTCTGGACTTTTTTTTGTATTACCTCTCATGTCTGCAGATTCAGAAATTTTGGTTGATGGACAGCTTGAGTCAAAAGGGTATGTTGATTTGACCCTTGCCACACTAGCCCGTCATGGTATCAAGATAGAAAATATGGATTATAAACGGTTTGTGATACCTGGCAATCAGCATTACCTGTCAGTAGATCACTGTGTTGAAGGGGATTACTCCAACGCGGCATTTTGGATTGTGGCTGGTCAAATTTCAAAAGAAATACGTCTCACTGGTCTGAACCCCAATTCGCTACAGAGGGATAAGCAAGTGATTGATGTGGTAAAACAGATGGGTGGCCGTCTTGTGTGGGAGGGAGATACTTTAGTAAGTAGTCCTTCAAAAACAAGAGGGACAGTGATTGATGCTTCTGAAATACCAGATATTATTCCCATATTATGCGTCTTAGCTGCCTTATCTGAAGGCACCACCACCGTTGTTAATGGTGCGAGACTTAGAATCAAGGAATCTGATCGGATTAAAAGCACAGTCAGTGAATTGTCAAAGTTAGGCGCTCATATCACAGAGACTCATGATGGCATGGTCATTGAGGGCCTTACCAGTCTAGAAGGGGGTGTTGTTAATTCTTGGAATGACCACCGCATTGCTATGGCGATGACGATTGCCTCAACAAGATGTATTTTACCCGTGACTATTGAAAATCCAATGGCTGTCACGAAGTCGTACCCTCACTTCTATCAAGATTTTTCTCTACTTGGAGGGGACATCCATGAGTAGTGTCAAAGGACGTTACATCCAATTTTCAATGTTTGGAGAATCCCATGGACCGGCATTTGGCATGACCATACACAGTTTTCCTGCCGGGCTCACCATTGATGATCAAGGGATTACCATTGCCCTTGATAAAAGGCGGACCGGTGGTCTCTATGCCAGTCAACGGATAGAAGGGGATCGGGTGGAATGGTTAAGTGGAACACTGGATGGAAAAACCACAGGAGCTCCACTAACTTTCATTATCCGCAATGAGAACCAGCATTCACGGGACTACGATCAACACTCAAGGGTTGTTAGACCTTCCCATGCAGACTACCCTGCATTTGTAAAGTACCAAGGGTTTAATGACCCTAGGGGGGGCGGTATATTTTCAGGCCGCTTAACAGCAGCTTATGTGGTGGCTGGTACCCTTTGCAAGCAACTGCTTATGGCAAGTGAAATCACCATTGAAGCACAAATCACACAGTTAGGCCGCTTGAGTCTACCCTTTGGGGCAGCAATGGAATCACAAGCACCGTGGCTGCAATCCCTTAAGCCGGAATGGCGAGAACTGGTGAATACAATTCTTCAGGAAGTACAATCAGAAGGGGATTCTGTTGGTGGAACAGTGTCTGTTAAAGTAAACGGTTTACCAGCGGGGGTTGGTGACCCGCATTTTCATTCTGTTGAATCTGAATTAGCCTCTTGGCTTTGGAGTATTCCTGGTCTTAAAGCCATAAGTTTTGGCCTTGGACATGAATTTGCAAAGTCCAAGGGTTCCATTGTTAACGATTCAGCTTACATGGATAAGGGAACTGTAAAGCATAAAACTAATCACAATGGTGGTGTCTTTGGCGGTATCAGCAATGGTATGCCACTAGAATTAGCTGTTACCTTTAAACCGACCCCTTCAATTTACATGAAGCAAACCACTGTTGATGTCCATACAATGACTGATGCAAAATTAGAAATTACTGGCAGACATGATCCTGCATTTGTCATAAGGACCCCTATCGTGGTAGAATCAGTTATAGCCATGGCACTCCTTGACTTAATTCAGGGAGTCAGAACATAATTAGAAGGATGTTAAAGAATGATTGTCTATTTGATTGGTCTCACCGGTGTCGGTAAAAGCACCATAGGGAAGCGACTGGCTAAGCGAATGGCTTACTATTTTGTGGATTTAGATGCCTATATCGAGATGCGTAGCGGTAAGCGGATTCCAGCACTTTTTGAGCAAGGAGAGCAGCATTTTAGAGCCTTAGAAGCCGAGGCATTAGAATCCCTTGCACAGGATGCACTAAAAAGTGGTAAAAATCTTGTCGTTGCAACCGGTGGGGGTATCGTTACAACCCCATCCAACATTACTTTTATGCGAAAAACAGGGTATGTTGTCCACTTAACAAGACCACTTGAAGATATATTATCCTCTTTTAATACAGAAAAGAGGCCGCTCTTTAAAGGGCAGCCTGAAAAGCTGATGGGTATTTACAATGAACGGCGGAAGGCATATGAAAGCGCTGGTCATATTCAAGTTGTCTGCACCAAAATGGCCCATGCAATTAAACAAATTCAGCAGGAGGTTAATCGATTATGATCATTCGTATTTTAAATGGGCCTAATTTAAATCGGCTAGGACTTCGGGAACCCCATATTTACGGCACAAAAACATACCGTGACTTAGAAGCTTATATTGACTCTGAAGCCATTAAATTGGGTGTGCACATTGAAATATTCCAGTCGAATCACGAAGGGCAATTGGTGGACTGGATCCATGAAGATAACGCCTATGATGCTTTAATTATCAATCCTGGGGCCTATAGTCACACCTCAATTGCTTTAATGGATGCTCTATTGTCAATTGATTGTCCGGTGATTGAAGTTCACCTATCAAATGTTCATGCCCGAGAAGAATTCAGGCATAATTTAGTCAGTGCCAGAGGGGTTCAAGGGGTCATTGCTGGACTTGGCTTTGCAGGTTATGGCATGGCTTTAAAATATTTATGTGAATAGGTAAAAATTCTGTTTCAAGCGTTTGAGCGCCTAACCATGCGGTATATATGAATTATCATAGCGACTTTCGCTGAAAATTTTAAGAAGGTGACTCCATGATGACAGATAACGAGCTGCTTTTATTTCAAGAAGAAGCCGCAAATCCCAATAATAAGCAAGCGCTAAAACCATGGAAGATTATCATCGCAGATGATGAAGAAGAAGTTCATATCATGACCAAGATGGTTATGAGAAAATTTCAATATCAAGATCGTCCCATGGAGCTACTAACAGCATATTCTGGTGAACAAACTAAAAAAATCATGGGTGAGCACGATGATATTGCCATCGTGCTACTTGACGTTGTGATGGAACATGAAAATAGCGGCTTAGAAGTGGTAAAATACATAAGAGAAACCCTTAAAAATCCTTTTGTGCGAATTATTTTACGCACAGGCCAGCCGGGTCAAGCCCCACAGGACGATGTCATTCGCAACTATGATATCAACGATTATAAGTCTAAAACTGAATTAACAGTTCAGAAACTGTATACAGCCATAATTGCATCACTTAGATCTTATACGGATATGCTTCATATCGATAAAAACCGACGGGGTCTTGAGTTGATTCTTTCGCAGTCCAGAGAAATATTCAATCTTAAAGAGACCCAATTTCATGATTTAATGGTGAGTCATTATAAAGAAATCCTTGCCATAGAAACCCTTCTGGTGGACGAGCTAAGTGCCATGATAATCCATCAAAATGTTGTAGAAACCTTCTTAGTGGCTGGTTATGGTCGGCATGGACTTTCTGTAGACCTTTCATTGAATACTATTTCCGATCCGAGACTTTTAGAATTATTGAATCGGTCAGAAAGATTAAATGATATTGCCTTTGATGATGGTCATTTTGCCTTTTGTTATTCCGATTCTGCAGAAATTAAACGCTATATTATTATAGAAGTCCCATTTACTCTCACGGAATTGCAAAGAGATCTTGCGCGTATCTACGCTAGCAATGCGAGGGTTGCCTTTGATAATGCTCAATTGAATTCTGAAATTATCGAAACCCAAAAAGAGGTTATTGTTACTTTAGGTGAGATTGTTGAAACTAGGTCAAAAGAAACGGCAAATCACGTTGTTCGAGTAGCCGAATATTCATATGCTTTTGCCTTGTTATGTGGTCTCTCTGAAGATGAGGCAAATCTCCTTAGATTGGCTTCTCCTATGCATGATATAGGGAAAGTAGGGATTTCAGATCAAATTCTTAATAAACCGGGTAAGTTAACCGTTGAAGAATTCGAAATTATGAAAACACATACGCTGATTGGTCATGAAGTGCTTAAACAATCCAAACGTCAAATCTTAAAAACAGCTGCCACTATTGCGCTTTCTCATCATGAGAGATGGGATGGCAAAGGTTATCCTTACGGCAAAAGTGAAGAAGCCATCGATCTAAATTCAAGGATAACATCTATTGCAGATGTTTACGATGCACTTAGCCATAAGCGAGTTTACAAGGAAGCTTGGACTGACGAAGCTGTCATTGCATTTATCAGCGGCGAGAGTGGGAAAATGTTCCAACCCACCCTGGTAAAACTCTTTATTGACAATATCGATATTTTTACTGCCATCAAAATCGCATATCCAGATTAATTGGCTAAATGTCAAAGTGTGTGGTACACTTAACTTAAACTATAAAGAATGAGGTGTCGTTATGAAAGATAGAAGACGGTCAATGCGGTATCCAACAGAAATCTCAATTCGCATCGAGTCACTGTACAAACAAGACTATGTTGAGATTGACAATATCAATGAGGATATTGTAGTAACTGATGTTTCAAAAACTGGAGTTGGTTTTAGTTCAGCCCACGAATTGCCACTTGATTACTATTTTAATGCAAGAATCACATTTGATGATGACCGCTTTTTTTATTCAGTTCTTAAAATTATTCGTATCATCCCTGCAGAGGATGTGATTCATTATGGTTGCGAATTTGTTGGTTTAGCTGAAATTTTGGCTTTAACCATCGATGATTATGCAACAACTGTTGATCCGTTAAAATAGAGAACTAAAATAGAGAACTAAAAATGAGCCAGTCTTTTGACTGACTCGTTTTTTGAATTCGATACAAAGATCAAATGTGTCATTTTAAACCCATTGTTCAGAATGTTTTTTTAAAGAAAGGGGTATTGGATGGGATTTATTGTCGATTTACACGTACATACAGTTGCTAGCGGCCATGCCTATTCCACATTGATGGATTATGTCCGCGCTGCAAAAGAACATGCGGTTGTTTGTTTTGGATTATCAGACCATGGACCAGCGATGCCAGGTGGTCCAAATGTTTTTCATATAGGGAATCAAGTTGTGATTCCAAGAGTTATAGATGGGATTTATATCCTACGTGGGGTGGAAGCTAATATTTTAGATTTTGAAGGTAACTTAGATGTTGAAGATCGGATTATGAACCGCCTTGATTATGCCATAGCATCGCTTCATGATGTGGTCTTGTCTCCTGGTACAATAGCACAAAATACCCAAGCAATTTTGGGCGCTATTGCGCATCCCAAAGTTCGCATTATTGGACATTTAGGAAATCCGAAATTCCCTGTTGATTATGAAGTCATTATAGCTGCTTGCATTAAACATCAAGTTGCGATTGAAATCAATAACAGTTCTTTTAAAGCTGATAGTCGTCAGGGCAGCGAAGAAAATTGCACGGACATTGCTAAGATGGCCTATCAAGCAGGAGCAAAGATTATTTTGGGTTCAGATGCACATATTCATACTGATTTAGCGGGCTTTTCATCTTGTTTTGCCTTGCTTGATAAGATGGGTATACCAAGAGATTACCCTCTAAATTATAGACGTGCGCAATTTACAGATTGGTTAGGCTTCAAATTAGACTTCGAAGACTAAAACAGATATTGAGGCACAAAAAAAAACTTCAAAAAAATTATTTAATTTGTGAATTCTCAAAAGGATAACGTTACTGACTGTCGAATTTAATATCATCAGACAAATGCACTCTCGCTGGTAAGACAACTTACCTCTGAGCGTCAAATTAAGGAGATGGTTACTATGGTCAAATTAATTTCAGGTAAATACGGTTCAGGAAAGACAAAACGAATCATTCAGTTAGCAAACGAAACAATGGAGAAATCAGCTGGTCATGTGGTGTATATTGATGATGACAAAAGACATATGTATGAACTCAAACATGATTTACGCTTTATCAGCATGAATGAATTCCCTATAAAGACTCAAGAAGAATTTCTTGGCTTTATTTGTGGTATTATCTCCAACGATTACGACGTAGAACATATATTTATAGACGGTTTGTCAAAAGTCATGTCCTGCGAAGTCGATCAAATACCCGAGTTAGTCACAAGACTTGAAGACCTTGGTAAGCGGTATGATATTAATTTTGTGGCATCTGTTAGTTGCGATAGCCTTCCCCCTGAACTGGATGGTTACTTGGTATAATAATAAACAGTAATTTTGAAAATAAAACCACATTAGCCCTGGCTAATGTGGTTTTTAGTGTTTACCTATCTTTTTAGAAATTTGGGGCCAAGAAACGTTCGAACTAAATCTTCAGAACTAAAATCATTGATCGTAATGATTTTATCGTTTTCTTCAAAGTGAACGACAATTTCAACATCCCCTTTTTTAAAGGATTCGGCCACGGTTTCTTCCCGTAAATATCGGGTTTTATTCTTATGATGCTTAATGCTCTCGTACTCTTTTACAAAGACATCGCCTCTTAAAGTAATCATTTTATGGTATTGAATCATTGCTATTGCCTCCTTTAGAATCCGTATTTATTATACCTGTACAAGGGCACCTTGTAAACACTAATTGAAGTTTCGGTATTTTTACTGGTCATCAGCTGCTCTTTGCATTATAATAGGATGTAAAAACGTTTTCTTGAAGGCGTTAGGAGGCAATATGAGTCGCAAAAAAAAGGTTATGGTCTGCGTGACACAACAGCGGTCATGTGAGCGTTTACTAGCTCGTGGATCACAACTCACTAATCACAAACACGATGAACTATTTATGGTTCATATCGTCAAAGAAAATTGGCGTTATTTCAGTCAAATGAAAGAATCTGATGCAATGGAATATCTATATGATATTGCGAAAAACTATGATGCAAGTGTAAATGTTTTAAAAGCAAAGGATATTGAACTAGCCCTAAGAACCTTTGCTCAAAAGCACGAAGTCGACGTGATTGTGATGGGGGAGTCACAGGAATCCAATGAACAGCAAAATATGATTCATAGAATTCAACTTAATTTGGACAAAAAAATTCAATTTATGGTGGTATCCCTAGATGATTTAGATTATTCAGAGGCCATTAGTCAAACGGATGACCACTCTTTAGTCGATGGGAATGCCTCCCTGGCTGCTTTTAAAACAAACGGCATATTTTGATGACATATGCAAAGGGGATTTTTCTCGAATAATTATAAAAAAATTAGATGAATTTATTTGAGTTAGGTGTTTAATAAAAAAAAACAGGGGTAAATAAGTAACAGAGTTGTAACAGTACTTGATTTTTTAAGAAAAGTTAATCTATTTGTAATAACTCTAACCTTGTTGTTGCTACTTGAAACTGTTAAAGTAGTAATTGAGCTAAAACCCCTATTTATTTTATAAATCCCCTTCATTTGTTTTGAGACCAGTAGATTATTGGTCTCCCTTTTTTTGTCCAAAACCATCGTTGATTCCACGTTCTTCTGTTTTGCAAAAACGTCATAAAATTTAGGTTGCCAAATAGTAGTCGGTTAGGCTACACTGTTAAAGTAATCACATAAAGGAATTACACGTTGTTACTTTCAAGTGGCTGCGTGACAATTTAATGTTTTGTATCAGGGGTGCCTTATTGATAAGGCTGAGAGGCGAAAGCTAACCCTAGGAACCTGTTTGGTTAAGACCAGCGTAGGGAGTATACACTTTTGCTAAAGCAATGGGCTTATTCTACGTGAATAAGTCTTTTTTATTGTCCTAAAGACAGTAAAAAGAAACAAAATTGGGAAACCGGAGGCCTAAGCATTGAAAATTAACGGCGAAACTAAGCACATAGCATCAAAAAATGTAGCAGAACTGATTGAAGATTTGGCATTGCATGATGCCCCAATTGTAGTTGAACTCAATGGATGCATAATTTCAAAATCAGATTTTATAAGGACTTTACTCAAACCAGAAGACGTGATTGAAATTGTTCAATTTGTGGGTGGGGGCTGATGACCATTCAAGTTACCATCAATGGTGCCATGGCATCAGTGACTCAGGGGACACTGCAGTCTCTTAAAAATCAATATGCCCCAGAGGCAGATATAACAATTTTAAATGGTTTTGCAACTCAAGAAGATCTAAGTATTTCAGATGGCGATTTGGTCTTTTTTATTCAGCGGGGAGTGATGCCTTCTGAGGATGTCCTTGAGTTATTGATGTCAAGTCGCCATACACCCTTTGTTCATGGCTGTATGAAGAGGGCTACAGTGGGGATTGCAGGGGTTGGTGGACTTGGCTCTCATGTTGCCATGGCACTGGCTCGGATGGGTGTTGGTCGGTTGATTTTAGCGGATTTTGATGTGGTTGAACCCTCTAACCTCAACCGGCAAGGCTTTTTTATCAGTCATCTCGGCATGGCCAAGGTAGATGCCATGACTAATTTATTGGGACAGATTAACCCCTATGTTAATGTTAAAACACATTTGACTCAAGTTAGTAAGGAAAACGTGGTGTCTCTGTTTGAAACCTGTGATGTGGTGGTTGAAGCTTTTGATAATCCTAAGGCTAAAGCCATGCTTGTTGAGGCTTTGCTGGGTAAATGTCAAATGCCAATTGTTGCGGCATCGGGGGTGGCGGGGCTGTACTCAAGTAACACGATTCAAACACTAAAGCAGTTTTCAAGGCTTTATATGGTTGGGGATGGGATACACGGCGCCAAGCCAAATGAAGGGTTGATGGCCACTAGGGTACTGGTGGCAGCGGCTCATCAAGCTAATATGGTGGCACGGCTATTGATTGGGGAGACAGAAGTCTAGGCGCGGTGAAAAGTACATCTAGAAATAGATATGTACTAAGAAAAGAAAATGAAATCAGTCTAAATAGTGAAGCTAGATAACGAAGGAGGTTTATATGTTGAAATTAGGCAATTTAACGTTTGATTCTAGATTGATTATTGGCAGTGGCAAATTTGCCAATCAGGCTTACATGCCCAATGTATTAGAGGCAAGTGGTGCTCAAATTGTGACTTTGGCCCTAAGACGTGTGGACCTTGATGCTGGGATGGATGGTATTTTGAATCATATTCCAAAGCACTACACGCTTTTACCCAATACATCCGGAGCGAAAAATGCCCAGGAGGCTGTGAGAATTGCAAGACTGGCAAGGGAAATGGGTTGCGGTAATTTGATTAAGCTTGAAGTGATCAATGATGCCAAGTATCTGCTACCTGATAACTTTGAAACCATTATTGCAACAGAGATTTTGGCCAAAGAAGGGTTTATTGTTTTGCCCTACATGAATCCAGATTTGATGGCTGCCCGGAGATTGGTAGATGCAGGTGCGGCGGCGGTGATGCCCCTTGGAGCACCTATCGGCTCCAATAGGGGGATTCGCACCAAAGAAATGATTCGCATTTTGATAGAAGAGATCAATCTGCCCATTATTGTGGATGCAGGGATTGGGAGGCCTTCGGAGGCCTGTGAGGCCATGGAAATGGGTGCTAGCGCTGTGATGGTCAATACCGCCATTGCTACAGCGGCCAATCCAGAACTCATGGCGAGGGCTTTTCAGGAGGCTGTGCTAGCAGGACGCCGAGCCTTTGAAGCCCAGCTTGGCCCCGTGGGTACCCGTGGTGTGGCGTCGTCACCCTTAACTGGATTTTTAGGGGCTTAAGATGGTGAAACAAAAGGAAATAGGTGCAGAGGGAGACAAGGGGAATATCGAAAACTTCGAAAATAGGGATAAGATGGAAAACGACGAAATTCTAGAGCGGATCAAAAGGGTGACGGCTGCAGATGTGGCACGGACCCTTCAAAAGCAGTGGTTAAATGGAGATGACTTTCTGAATCTAATTTCACCTGCTGCAAAGCCCTATTTAGAAGCAATGGCCCAGCGGGCCCATAAAAATTCAATTGCACAATTTGGCTATGCCGTTCAGCTGTATACGCCCCTCTATTTGGCCAATCATTGCGAGAACCTTTGTGTCTACTGCGGTTTTCATATGGGTGCAAAGATTAAGCGGGAACAGCTCACAATGGCTCAAGTTGAAGCCGAGTTAGATGCTATTTACCAGACGGGGGTTCGGGACGTATTACTCCTCACAGGGGAGTCAAGTACCCATACCCCCGTGTCTTATATTGCTGAAGCGGCAAAAATCGCAAAACGGCAATTTAAGTCAGTGGGGATAGAAGTTTACCCAATGTCCCAGGCCGATTATGGCTTATTGGTGGCATCTGGGGTAAATGGACTGACCATCTACCAGGAGACTTATGATGAGGCGCTTTATGCCAAGGTCCATCTGAAGGGTCCTAAGCGAGATTTTGGGTATCGGCTAGGGGCGCCCGAACGGGCAGCGAAAGCTGGCATGCACCAGATTGCCATAGGTGCTCTGTACGGTTTGGGCAATCCTCTAGTGGAGGCGTATCGGTGCCAGGAGCACATGGGGTACCTGGAAAAGAAGTTTCCCCATGTGGAGTGGGGGCTCTCGCTGCCACGGCTAAGAGAGGCCACCACGTGGGCGCCAGAGGGGCACCAGGCTTTAAGTGATGCTGAGTTTGTGCAAATGTTCTTAGCCTTTAGATTGTGCTTTCCAAGGCTTAGCATGAATCTTTCCACAAGGGAAACAGCCCAATTTAGGGAACAAGTCCTGCCAATGGGGGTTAACAAATTCTCGGCAGGGGTGCTGACAACGGTTGGTGGTTATGTGGCAAGGGCAAATACCACCGAGGCAGTCATAGGTGGTAGTAGATCTGACTGCTTAATTACTGCGGATTGCTCAATGACTGCTGGTAGCATCATTTCGGATGATTGCTCTATTACTGCCGATTGTGAAATGACAACCAACCTTGCTACTCCACAATTCCCAATATCAGACGAGGGATCAGTGCCAGCGGTTTGCCACATGGTGGCCAAGGCGGGCTATCAGGCAATTTTTTCAGATTGGGTGAACTTATGATGACGATCTGGCGCATGATAGATGTGAACGTCAACAGGGCCGCTGAAGGCCTTCGAGTTTTAGAAGACCACTGTAAATTTACTCTGCAAAATCCCCATCTCACCAAGCAACTCAGAGAAATTCGCCATGCCATTAGAAAAAGCACGCCCCAAGAAGCAGAAGGGGCAAGGCTTAGAGAACTGGACCTGGGCTTTCATTTGTCCCAAGGCTCTACACTTGATCATAAATCCTCATTGGAACAATTGGTGACGGCAAACCATTCAAGGGTCTGCGAGGCCCTACGGGTGATAGAAGAAAACTATAAACTCCTGGGGCACAATAACCTGTCAAAAGTCTGTGAAGCCCTTAGGCACCAAATGTACCGTTTGGTGCTATGGCCACGGAAGACAAAGGTACAGGGAATTTACGCTCTGACAAAAGGTGAAACAATCGAAGCTTTGACTGAAGAAATCCAGCGATTTAACCGGGCCAATAGCCAGTGGGTCCAGTACCGTGACAAGCGCCCAAATGCGACACAAAGTGAAAAAGTCGCACTGGCTACGGAAATTCGAAAACTCACTTGGGACTATCAGATGACCTTGATCATCAATGACGATGTTGCCATAGCCTTAGCCGTTGGGGCCGATGGTGTTCACGTGGGTCAAGAGGACCTGCCGGTTTCGGTGGTTAGACGGATTGCCCCCCATTTGATTGTTGGGGTGTCAACCCACCGAGAAGAACAATTGCTCTTGGCCATAGAAGAAGCGCCAGATTATATTGCCCTAGGACCTCTTTATGGGACCACCAGTAAGGTGGATGTTGAGGCCTGTGAGGGCTTGGCCTATGCCAAATGGGCAAGAATGCAAACCCATTTACCCCTAGTTGGGATTGGGGGCATCGGCGCAAAGCAATTGCCAGAACTAATGGCCATTGGCCTGGATGGCTTTGCCATGATCAGCGGCTTAAAAGATGAAGAGGGGGCCCAGGCAGCAGCAGCAGTGCTAAGTGCCCATGACCACAGATAACGACAACTAACTAAGCAATTAATAAGGAGACTCCAATGACAATACGTAATTATACAACTCAAATGGACGCAGCAAGAAAAGGCATTGTGACGGATATTATGTCAGCAGTGGCGCAAAAGGAAAAGGTGTCAATAGAGTGGCTCATGGAAAAGGTAGCTAAGGGGCAAATCGCCATACCTGCAAATCGTCTACATACAAGCCTTAGTCCAGAAGCCGTTGGCGATGGGACCAGCGTTAAAATCAACGTAAACCTAGGCATTTCTAAAGACGAGAACAGCTTTGAGAAGGAAATGGTTAAAGTGGACCAGGCCATTGCCATGGGTGCCCATGGGATTATGGACCTGAGCTCTTATGGTAAAACAGAAGAATTTAGAAAGCTCTTGGTGGACCGTTCTCCAGCCATGATAGGCACCGTCCCCATTTACGATGCAGTGGGCTTTTATGACAAGGATTTGAAGGATATCACGGCAGAAGAGTTTTTTGAAGTGGTTGAAAAGCACGCCCAAAACGGTGTGGACTTTCTCACTATCCATGCGGGGCTAAACCTTGAAACTGCCCGTGTCTTTGAGAGAAATCCCCGCCTGACACATATTGTTTCTAGAGGGGGTTCACTGCTTTATGCTTGGATGAAACTCAACAATGCTGAGAATCCATTTTTCGAACAATACGACCGTCTCCTTGAGATTTGTGAAGCCTACGATGTGACCCTTTCTTTGGGTGATGCCATGCGTCCTGGTTGTATCCACGACTCAACAGATGCCAGCCAAATTAAAGAATTAATGACCCTTGGGGAGTTGACAAAACGGGCTTGGGAGCGTAATGTACAAGTGATGGTAGAAGGTCCAGGCCATATGGCCATGAACGAAATCGCCGCCAATATGATATTGCAAAAGAGACTTTGCCACGGTGCACCCTTTTATGTTTTAGGGCCCTTAGTGACAGACGTTGCCCCAGGTTACGACCATATCACCAGTGCCATTGGTGGCGCCATTGCCGCCATGCACGGGGCTAACTTTTTGTGTTATGTGACCCCTGCTGAACATTTAAGACTCCCAACCCTGGAAGATATGAAAGAGGGCATCATCGCCTCTAAAATCGCGGCCCATGCGGCGGATATCGCCAATGGACTACCCGGTGCCAGAGAATGGGACGACAACATGAGTCGGGCAAGACAGGCCCTTAACTGGGAACGGATGTTTGAACTGGCCATAGATCCAGAAAAGGCGGTTCGTTACAGACACGAGTCAAAACCTGAACATGATGATTCTTGCACCATGTGCGGCAAAATGTGCTCAATGCGTAATATGAATAAAATAATGGCAGGGGAAGACGTGTCATTACTGAACAAGGAGCAAGGAGCCTAAAATATGATCATTGCCGTAACCGACCGCACCCTTTTTGCGGATGAACAAGCCTTTGAGAAGCAAGTCCTGACCCTAATCAAGAGCACCATCGACTTTGTGGTGCTCCGTGAAAAAGATTGGTCCTCAGACAAAATGGTTTCTTTTTTACTGGATTTAATGGGTCAGTCGGATTTAACCTGCCGTAAAATCATCGTCCACTCCCAAGTGGAAACAGCCCGACACCTGGGTCTTACCTATGTCCATTTACCAGAGAGTCGTTTAGACGAAGTCCAAAAGTCCCATACAAAATACTCTTATTCGGTTCACGATATGGCCGGTTTAAAAAGGTTGGCAGACAAGTCATCTATGTTTGTTTTTCTCAGTCCTGTCGGGCCCACAACTTGCAAGCCCGATACAGCCCCGCTTTCTGAAGACGTGCTAAAAGCGGCCTTAGCCGAGAAAAACGTGAACCTGGTGGCCCTAGGCGGTGTGACCCCAGACAATGCCCCACAACTGAAACAACTTGGGTTTAAGCACATTGCCCTCAGAAGTGCTTTGATGGAATCGGACAACCCACAGGAAATAATTGACCTTTACAAGGCCATGGGTTTCTAGTAAACTATTCAACGTAGCAAAGATGTACCACAAGATATACGGGTAAAAAACAGTAAGAATTGGTTGAGGCAATTGTTCAGAGGTTTAAGGAGGATTTATGGATCATTACAAATGCACGATTTGCGGCTATATGTACAAGCCGGAGCGGGGGGACCGTATCAATGAGATTCCACCAGGAACGTCTTTTGATGATTTGCCAGATGACTATAAATGTCCAATGTGCGCGCAACCAAAGGTTGTTTTTCAGAAGATGTAGTGAAACCGAGAAACATGTGTGAAATGATTTGTTAAATAGTTTGAAAATGCATATCAAATAGACTGGCGGAAGCGCACTTCATTATTGGAGTGCGCTTTTTTGCGTTATAGCAATGGTTAGGGGTATAAAACAGATAAATAATCAGATATAATAAAACGGATTGAATATTCAAACAAAAGGGTGGTCATATGGTAAATTTAGAAGCGCTTTCGAATGAATTGGTATTGGCTTTGGTCTCAGTAGACAGGCTAAGTACCGAACGGATTGTCATGGACGCCATAGCGCAAAACCCCAATGATTTGTCAATCATTGAAACCCTATTGATTTCTGCCCTGACCCTTATTGGGGATGGGTGGGAAAATGAGATCTACTCCTTATCGCAAGTCTACATGAGCGGTATTATATGTGAAGAGTTGTTCTTGAAAATTATTCCCGATCCCGTTGAAACCCATAAATCTAATATGAAAATTGCCATTGCAGTTTTCTTAGACCACCACGCCCTTGGTAAGAGGATTGTTAAGTCGGTACTTAAAGCCGGCGGTTACCAGGTCATCGATTTAGGTGAAGGTCTTAGTGCTGAAGAGTTAGTCACGGTGGTTGTGAATCAAAAAATCGATATCCTACTGCTTTCCACTTTAATGTTGCCTTCATCTTTAAAAATTTTGAAAGTTAGAGAGCGATTTGATGAACTTGGGATTAAAACTAAAATCATCGCTGGTGGAGCGCCTTTTAGATTTGACCCTACATTATGGTCCAAAATTGGTGCCGATGCAGATGGCAAGAATGCTTCAGATATTATTAAAATTGTAGAAGGGATGGTGCAGGGCCTATGAAAAACCAAATGACTTCTATGGAAAGAGTTCTCACAGCCCTTTATCATAAGGAAGCTGACCGTGTGCCCTTATTATTAATGTTATCTATCTATGGGGCAAAAGAGATGCAAATACCCATTAAGGATTATTTTGCATCCCCTGATCATGTGGTAAAGACGCAACTGATGATGAAAGAGAAGTATCAAAATGATGCCATCAACAATATGGCTTATGCTGCCCTAGAGGTTGAAGCCTATGGTGGAGAAGTACTTTTTACAGATGATGGACCTCCAAATTCTGGAGAGCCAATCCTTAAAAAAAGCAGTGATATTGCAAATCTTCAAATGCCGCGAATTGAAGAGACTAAATGTTTGCAGAAGGCCCTTGAAGTTACCGAAAAACTTTATAAAGCTGTGGGAGATACGGTTCCCATCATCGGCCTGGTGATTTCGCCTTTTTCTGTACCTGTCATGCAACTTGGATTTGAAAAGTACTTAAACCTGATTTATTCTGATCCAAAAAACTTTAAACTTTTAATGCAAAAAAACATGGAATTTTGTACCTATTGGGCAAATGCTCAGCTGAAAGCTGGCGCCACGGCCATCTGCTATTTTGATCCTTTTGCATCCCCAACGATTATTGAAAAAGAGACTTACTTAAAACTCGGTCATCCAATTGCCTGCCAAACTATAGCCAGTATCAATGGACCTGTGGCAACCCATCTGGCTTCAGGCATTACTTTACCGGTGATTCAAGAAATTATCCAAACTAAGTCTGCGGCCATCGGATTTAGTCATAAAGATAATGTTGTTGGGCTTAAAGAGGCATCAAAGAATAAAATCTCACTAATCGGCAACTTAAATGGTATTGATATGATGAATTGGAGTCGTGAAGATGCCCATCAACAAGTTAAATCCATTATTGAAAAAGCGGGTAAAGGGGGTGGATTTCTTCTATCTGATTGCCATGGTGAAATCCCCTATCAAGTGCCGGAGTCGGTTTTATTAAGTATTTCTGAGGCTGTCGCACAATGGGGGCAATATCCTCTAAATTGGCTGGGTGATGATCATGACAAATAGGCGATTAAGTGTCTATGTTTGCGAGAATTTTATTGAGGATTATCAAAAAGTCTTATCACCAAGTGATATGGATTTGGTTCAGGTGGTTTCCTACCCATGTTTATGCTATAAACATAAAAATAGAATGGATGCTAAAGAGATCATCGATGGGGATTCAAGGGATAAAATTATTGTTTGTGGCTGTAACTACGATCTACTGCGAAGTGTAGGGCTGAACGAAACAAACTGTGTTTTTAAAACCTCAAATTATTGCTTTAATCATTTGACAAACGAAACGGTTATTGAGTATATTCTCGAAAAACAAGGTTATATTATGACCACTGGATGGCTCAAAACTTGGAAGGCAAGACTGGCCCATCAAGGCTTTGACCGTGAAACAGCCAAGCGTTTTTATGGTGAATTTTGTAATGAAGTGGTTCTTCTTGATACTGGCGTTGATCCTACCATTGAATATGACCTGAAGGTTTTTTCAGACTATGTGGGTATTCCTTATCGCTCTTTATATGTGGGGCTCAGTAGCTTAAAGTTGTTTTTAAGCAATCTTATTTATGAATGGAAGGAAAAAACCCAGAAAGAAGAATACGTTCTCGCTCTTGATGAAATCAACAAAAAAATCTCAGAATATGCGGCAGTTTTGACAATCATCGAACAAATCTCTTGTTATATTAAGAAAAGAGATATTATTGACAAGATTAAAGAACTATTTACCTTTATTTTTGGTGCTCGTCTTGTTAGATTTATCGAGATTGATCCATTCAATGACTCTTACCAAACCTATCTATTAGAATCCTTTGATAAAACTACGAAAGAGTATCTTATCGATACTGAGCATTCGAATCTGACCATAAAACTCACCCAAAATGGTGAGATATTAGGGATAATAGAAGCCAGTGATTTTGGGAGAGCTACTGACTTAATGCGTTATGCCAGCTTTGCTACCAGCATCGCTAGAGTTGGCGCCCTTGCTATGTCAAATGCCATAAAATATGAACAACTGGAAAAATCAAGGGATGAAGTTGCTTATTTTAGTTTTCATGATGCCCTTACAGAATTGTATAATCGAAACCACTTTAACCAATATATTTTAGAAAATCATGCCAATGCACAAACGGCTGTTTTTGTTTGCGACATTGATGGTTTAAAATATGTCAATGATCATTTAGGCCATGCTATAGGGGATGAAATGATAAAAGCAGTCGCTCAAGTCTTAATGAAGTCCTTCCGTGATACGGATTTAGTGGCCAGGGTTGGTGGAGATGAGTTTTATATTATCATGTTTGATTGCACAGAAGAAGCTGCAGAAAATGCCAAGAATCGCATCCAATATCAAATCGAACTCCACAATAAAATCAATAGTGGCAAGAATTATCAACTGGGTTTATCCGTGGGTTATGTCTTTATAGCTGAGCAGCCTAAAGCCATGGGATGGGAAGCCTTAATCACTGAAGCGGATAAGAATATGTATGCGGAAAAGGCGAGAAAGAAAGGTTAGCCATGGTGACAATAGAAGAAATGCAACTCATCTTGGATGAACTGGCCAGTGATTTACCAGAGCAAATCTACGAGGGTCTCAATGGGGGAATCGTACTTTTACCTGAGGCGAAGCCAAGCCCCGTTAGTCAGCATAATGATCTTTATATCTTAGGTGAGTATCATGTAGCTGGGGTTATGGGACGCTATATTGCAATTTACTACGGCTCGTTTATCCAATTATTTGGACATCTAAAGATTGAGTCATTAAGAGAAAAACTTGATCATACCTTAAAGCATGAATTTACCCACCATTTGGAATCACGGGCTGGGGAGCGGGGTCTTGAAATTGAAGATGCTAAGTATATTGAGAACTATTTAAAACAAAAGACATCGAGGACAAGATGAGAATCTTTATCGGTATACCGGTGAATAAAAAGATACGAAATGCATTGAGAAGTGAAGTCCAGAAAATTAAGCCCCTGATTCATAAAGCTAGATTTTCAAGCTGGGAGGGGTATCATATTACCTTGCGTTTCTTAGGTGACGTTTCCGAGGCACTACTGGTGGATCTCATCTTAAAACTGGAGGAGACTCATTTTAAAACATTGCCGTTTGAAGTGTGTTTTACGACTCTGTGTGTATTTCAGAAGTCGAAAGGGGATATTCTATGGCTCGGTGTCACCGAAAATGCTCATTTGCAGGCCTTGAAGGAAGAAGTGGAAACATTAGTGGCTTCGGTGGGATTTGAGCCAGAAGCAAGAGCCTTTGTTCCCCATCTAACCTTAGGAAGGGGGGTGCACTACACCCAGGATTTTGATAAAATGAAGAGTCATTGGTCATTTAAAAGGCATTGTGTGTCAGTGGATAGAATCGTGTTGTTTGAGAGCGTTCAAGTAGGGGGACAACTTAGTTATGTACCTTTGATGTATTTGTTGATTGGACAGCCAAAAAAATTGTATCCAAAAGTATGAAAGTGCCTAGCAAATGATGCTAAGGCACTTTTTTTAGATGGTATATTTACCGACTAAGGGTACAAATCTAACTTTCTCAATTGAATTGATGATCACCTGGCTGTTTGCATCTTTTGTGATGACAAGGAGGTCTTGGCTAGAATGATTACCGACTGGGATCACGAGAATTCCCCCAACAATTAATTGTTGGACGAGCTCATCTGGAATCTGTTTAGCTGCTGCAGTGACGATGATCCGATCATAGGGCCCATAGGCAGGAAGACCAATAGAACCATCAGCAAGGGTATAAATGATATTACTATAACCAAGTGCGTCCAGCCTTAATCTTGCCTTTTGGAGTAGGGGCTCAATGCATTCCACAGTAAAGACTTCCCCGCCAAATTCTGCTAGAAAAGCGGTTTGATAACCTGACCCAGTGCCAATCTCTAAAATTCTGTGGTTTTTATGGACATTCAAAAGTTCTGTCATATAGCAGACAAGTGACGGCTGAGAGATGGTTTGGCCATAACCGATTTCAAAAGCACTATCAATCCCCGCAAGTTCCTTGGAAGTTTCCATAAAATAACTTCTATCAAGATGACGGTAGAACGTCAACAAACTTTTCTCCATAACGGGACTCCTTTTATAGTTTTTCAGAGGAAATAGCCATAATACACATACCCTGATTATTGATTTACAAACAGTCGAAAACTGTAGTAGCATCATTCAAGGCGCACTTAAGTCAATAGTAACGAAGGGTGGTTGTCATGTCCGAAAACGATAGGCACAATCAAATCAATTGTGATATCATTACCCTAGAGGTGATGATATGAAACTTTCACACGAGATGTGTTACCAAGCTATAAAAGCCCAGGACGCCAGATTTGATGGCATGTTTTTTACAGCAGTCAAGACAACGGGGATCTATTGTCGTCCAGTATGCCGGGTACGTGCCCCAAAATCCGAAAATTGCACGTTCTACGAGACGGCCGCCCTTGCAGAAAGCAATGGTTTTAGACCTTGCCTAAGATGTCGGCCAGAGTTAGCACCTGGGTATGGGGATGTTGAGCAAACTTCAGAACTTGTTAAACTAGCCCTACAATACTTTGAAACAAGGGGCTACGAACCTAAGTCCATAGGCCAAGCAGCAGAAGTTCTCGGTATTTCAACTAGGCATTTAAGTCGTGTTTTCCAGAGCACAATGGGTGTGAGCCCCCTCAATTATTTAATGACAAAGCGCCTGTTAACTGCCAAAGTGCTTCTAACAGATACAAGATTACCAATAACAGAAGTCGCTGACTTAGCCGGTTTTGGAAGTGTTTCAAGATTCAATATTGCCTTCAAAAAACATTACCGCTTAGTGCCAACAGCACTGAGAAAGCAAGTTGCTGCAGATCAGAAGGATCAGATCGTGCTCAACTTGGCCTATCGCCCACCTTATAATTGGGAAATGGTCATGAGCTTTTTCCGTATACGAGCAGTGCCTGGCATTGAACTTGTCACTGACGATGGTATTTACCGTCGCTCCCTACGGCTTCTACAAGATGATAAGGGGTATGGCGGCTGGATTGAAATCAAGCCGAATGAGGATTTAAATAGGGTTCAAGTGACTGTAAGTTCTTCCCTTGCTCCAGTGCTGATTCAAGTGATTAAGCGTATCCGAGTGGTATTTGATCTGGATCATTTGCCAGATCAATTGTCAGAGGGGTTACCAAGAGGGATGCGTCTACCAGGGTGTTTTGATCCTTTTGAAATGGGAACAAGGGCGATTCTAGGGCAGCAAATAACTGTAAAGGCAGCCAGAACCTTAGCCATGCGTATGGTATCTCACTTGGGCGACTCAATTGATACCCCATGGACTGAAATCAATCGTCATTTTCCATCGGCGGCTCAAATCAGCACATTAGCTGAGCCCATAACAGAGGTCCTTGGTCAACTGGGTGTTATAAAGAGACGGAGCCTTTCTATTCAAGCCCTTGCAATCGCCCTAGCTTCTGGGGACCTAAGACTTGAACCAGGGGCACACCCAGACACCGTAAGAGAACAGCTACTAGCTCTTCCTGGCATTGGGCCATGGACGGCAGAATACCTCACCATGCGGGCCTTAAGTTGGCCTGATGCTTTTCCTGTAACGGATATAGGCGTAAAACATGGGTTAGAGCCATTGATTCAGTACACAAGTCAAAAGACTTATGAGCATGAAGCCATGGCTTATGCAGAAGCCTTTCGACCATGGCGCAGTTATCTGACCATTAGTCTATGGGATAGTCTATCCAATATAAAAACAACAGAAGGGGTGACTAGATGATTTACTTTAAAATGCCTTCATGCTGGGGACCAATGGTGGCCGGTATTGACGACTATGGCAGGGTTGCTGGGCTTTGGTTTGAAGGGCAAAAATATTTTCCTAACATCACAGTCGTCTATACTTTGGAGGGTTTTAATCAAGTCTACGAAGCGTCAGCCATGACGGCGGAAACCAGATTGAAAATTACAACGACCTTTACCAAACTTAAAACGCAAATGATGGCATACGAAAACGGTACTTTAACTAAATTTGACTTGCCCCTCAAGCCCCAAGGAACAGCTTTTCAATTGGTTGTATGGCACCTTTTGTGCGAAATTCCTTTTGGTCAAATGACGACTTACGGTGAAGTAAGCAAGAAAGTAGCTACTGCCTTAGGTAAGGAGACCATGTCAGCCCAAGCGGTGGGTGGTGCCATTGGCAGAAATCCTATTTCGGTGATTATACCCTGCCACCGTGTTGTTGCTTCCAGTGGCAGTTTAACTGGATACGCTGGGGGACTTGATAAAAAAAGTGCCCTCCTGAAACACGAGGGGGCAATTTGAATAGCCAAGTAAGAGGGCAAGCAGCGAATCACACGATTTTCCCACAAGAAAATCGCCAGATTCTCCTCGTGATGACAAAGGGTGTTGAAATGCTCGAAGCCAGTGCCTTTATAGATGTTTTCGGGTGGCACCGAGATCTCAAGAAGGGCAATATCACTGTGGTGACTTGTGGACTAGAAAAACAAGTGACCAGCTCATTCGGACTGAAATTTGAAGTGGATTTATTACTGGATGATGTGCTTAAAATGGACATAAATGAATTTGAAGCCATCGCAATCCCTGGTGGATTTGGTTATTATGGCTTTTACGAAGAGGCCTTTGATGGGCGGTTATTGGAATTGGTTAACTGTTTTAATCAGGGGTCAAAAATCATTGCGGCGGTTTGTGTAGGTGCTTTAATTCTTGGTAAAAGCGGGGTTTTAGAAGAGAAACAAGCTACTACTTATCACTTGATGGCAGGCAGAAGACAAAATCAACTGAGAGCCATGGGGGCACAAATTATTGATGCACCGGTGGTGATAGATGGCAATATCATAACCTCATGGTGTCCATCAACTGCTCCAGAAGTAGCTTTAAAAGTGCTAGAAATGCTAACAAGCGAAAGCGAAGCTGATGAAATTAGAGAGATGATGGGTTACTGATAAAAATCGACAGTGCAAAAGCTACACCAGTCTAAAGTCTCAAATGAAAAGACCTCCCGTCGACCTAGTATCGCCTGTAGCGATACTAGGTCGACGGGAGGTCTTTTCATTTGAGTTTGGTGGTGTAGCTTTTGCTGTGCGACTTGATTGATGCAAAAGTATATAAAAAAACAAAAGACAAAATACAAAAGACAAAAGCATAACAAAACAAGACGCCAAGGCTTAAGTGCCTTGGCGTTAAATAAATGTCACATGAAGATGATTTCCAGTGGCGGGTGTGCGGGTGACCAGCGCTTCCACATCGTAAACTGAGGCGATGTTTTCAGGGGTTATGACAGCTTCTGGCGATCCCATTTCAACGATTTTACCCTCTCTCATCAGAATGATATAGTCTGAGAAGCGGGCGGCCATATTGATGTCGTGAAGGGTGGTGACAATGGTCATTTTCTTTTCTTTACTGAGACTTTGACAAACTTTCAAAATTTCTAACTGATATTTGATATCCAGGTGAGAGATGGGTTCGTCAAGCAAAAGGGTTTCGGTTTCTTGGGCAAGGGCTCTGGCAATCATGACCCGTTGTCGTTCGCCGCCACTGATATGCTTTAGATTTTTATCTTTCAAATGGGTGGTTGCCGTGAGTTTCATGGCGGTTCTTGCCACTTCTTGATCTTTGCTCGACTCGCTTTGGAACTGTCTTAGATGGGGGTAACGGCCCATTAGAACCACATCTTCTACTGTGAAATCAAATTCAGTGGGTTGATTTTGGTGAACCACAGCAATGGTTCTAGCCAATTCTTTATGGTGATACTCACGAAGACTTTTATTGTTGATGTGGATGGTACCTTCTTGGGGTCTGACCAGGTGGCTGACACTTTTTAAGAGGGTGGTTTTACCGGAGCCATTAGGACCCAAAATACTGACAAAACTGCCCTTTGGAATATCAAATGAAATCATTTTCAAGACGTCTTCTGTGCTATATTTAAAACGAAGGTCTTTTATCTGCAGTGCTTTCATCACAGTGCCACCTTTCTATACCATCTTTTTTTTGTGGTTGTATAACAAGAAAAGGAAGAAGGGGCCACCTAAAACTGCAGTGATAATGCCAACTGGAGCTTCCATATTTGGTACGATACTACGGGCGATGGTGTCGCAGATCAATAAAAAGAGGGCACCGCCGAAAAATGAAACGGGTATGAGTAGTTTGTGATTGGCTCCAAAAATCATGCGAAACAGATGGGGAACAATTAAGCCCACAAATCCGATAATCCCACTGACAGACACGGCGAAAGCAGCTAATAGTGCGGATAGGATCAATATGGTCTTTTTAACACGCTCCACGGGGACGCCAAGATTGATGGCTTCTTCCTCGCCCATAACGAGGGCGTTGAGTTCCCGACTCAGTGACATGAGCCAAACCGTACCAAAAACCATAGGCACAAGCAATAGTTGAATTTGTTGCCAGGAAGCAGCGTTGAAGCTACCTAAAGTCCAGTTCACAATTCGATCAAGATCATTTTGAAAGAGAATCATCAGTAGGGAGATGGCTGCTGAAAGAATGGCATTGACCACAATTCCCGCCAGTAAAATATTCATGGTAGAGATTTTGCCACCGGTACGGGCCAATTGATAGACGATCAAAACCGTTAAGATAGCGCCAATAAAGGCCATGACAGAAGTGCCGCTTAGCCCTAAAAAAGAAGAGCCAAAACCAAAGACAATCCCAAGGGTTGCACCGAATGCTGCACCTGAAGAAATGCCCATAACATATGGATCAGCCATGGGGTTTCTGAAAATTGCTTGAAAAGCAGTACCAATCACAGAAAGGGTACCACCTACCATGGCAGCCAGTAAAATACGCGGCAAACGAACCTCCGTGACGATGAAGGCGTTGGTGGTATCAATCCAGTCTGGGAGGGGACCCCAAAGCGCTGATTTTAGAATCACAGCCACTTGTAAAACCGGTATGCGTACATTGCCTTGAGCAATGGCAAAAATCATCGTAAGGACAAGTGCACCTATCAATAAAGCCACACTTGTCCATTTTCCTGTTTTGCTGAGTTTTAATTGCATGAGTATTCCTTGTCAGGTGTAATAGTAGCGCTAGACCATAAGGCCTAGCGCACTATGAATATGTCATTTATTTGTTAACTTAATACTGTAATTGATCAGCCAGTTGTGGATAAAGAGTTTCAATCACAAGCTTCATACCAAGATCGATGACTCTAGGACCAGGTACGGAAAAAACACTGGCATCAATAGTGATAAATTTGTTGTTTTTAAGGGCTGACAGGGCTGAATAATTCTTGCTACCAGTCATACTGTCCTTTGCCCAACCCTCTCCAAATAGGTATTCAGGGTTGTGCTTAAGGAGTTTTTCAAGGGAATAGGACCAGCCAACAACATCATTGGCAACATTATCTGCACCGGATTTAGTGAAGATATCATTGATGAATGTATTGCCCCCAGCTGAAAATTCTTTATTGCCTGTTCCAACTACGTAGTAAATTGTTTTTCTTTGCGCAACGGGGATTGAACTGACCAGGGCACTGATACGCTCTGATTTCGCCTTAAGCGAAGAAACCAACGCTCGGGCCGAGTAGTCATGATTTGTGATAACCCCTAGGTTTTCAATTAAGGTGTAGATTTCTGAAATCTTTTCGGGGCTCTTTTGTGTTGCAATTTCAATACCGGCTTTTGCAAATAGTTTCATGGCATCATCATTTATATGGGTTGCAGCCAGTACAAGGTCGGGTTTAAGACTAAGAATACCCTCAATATCAGGCTCTTTTAGGGTGCCAACAGATCTGACTTTTGAGACTGCTGCTGGGTAGTTACAGTATTTAGTTCGGGCCACAACCTTGTTGCCAGCACCGATGGCAAATAGAATTTCTGTCATGGATGGTGCAAGGGAGACAACGGTGTCAACAGGCTTTTTAAAGGTATATGAAACCTTATCATCCTTGATGACAACTGGAAATTCTGGTTTAGTGATTGCTTTTAAAGTCACTTGACCTTTTTTTGCATCAAAACCCACTGTGTAGTTCATGGTTTCTAATACAAAACGAAGGGGATAATAGGCTTTTTTGTTTTTGATGACAGGCTTAGATTCTAGTGTCATCTGAGCTCCGTTTACAGTAACGGCGTTGCTGTTTGCATTGAAAGCAAAGGTGACTTCTTTGTGCTTTAACGTCATTGTGTTGCCACTGACAGTGCTTGTCAGGCCAAAGGTCTTTAGTGAATCTCCAGAAACATACTGGCGACCTGCTACGCTGATCAGATCCATTGCCTGGGTTTTACTGTTCACCATCACCGGTGCTGCAAAAGTCATTTGTGTTAACAGTACCATCATTGCTAAAAACAGTGCTACGGGTTTACGCTTTTTCATGTTAGGCCTCCTGAAAAAAAAGTGAAAGGGACGATGAGGTCATTAAGCGCGGTTCTCAGAATATTATGCAAAAAAAAACACACGAATAGTCGTGTGTAGCAAAGGCTTTTACCCATGCGTGCACAAAACTTCCCACCGAAGTCGCTACAGACAATTAAGGCAGGTTTCCTGGCTCATAGATCATTTTACTCTCCCGGCCTTCTCGATTTCTCAATGGCCAAAGTGGGATTTCATCACTATATACAGTAGCGGGGGCTGCAGAGGATTTTAACCTCTTTCCCTCTTAGCTTTGCAGTACAAAACAGTTGAATTGTAGTCTGCGCTAAGCACCTTAATCTTATTTAGTTCATTCACAGTATAGGCGCAGTCACTTGAAATGTCAAGGCGGGAAGTCTGTAATCGTGATGGGAAGTGCAATAATCTTGATGTATTGCATAGCCATGAGGATTTTGGGTAAAGAAAGTAAAATATTGTACTTGATATTCTGCGTTATATCCGATAAAATAGGTAGGTATTAAACTATTTCGTCAATCTAAGTAATTTGCGATCCAGAAAACAATGTACTTTTACGAGAAACAGGAGATTACCCATGGATGTCAATCAAGATTTAAAATCGGGACTCATTGCATGTTTTGAAGCTGGTATCAAGCCAAATCAATGGATTGGGGCTGAATTTGAGCATTTTGTTGTGGACCGCACAAGCCTGCGTACATATGATTATTACGAGCCAAACGGCATTCGCAGTATCTTACTTGAGCTTAAAAATCATGGGTGGCAAACCCATCAGTCAGACGATAAGCTTATGTTTTTACAAATAGAAAATGCCACCATTACCCTAGAACCTGGTGGCCAAGTTGAACTGAGTATTATGCCCTTTGAAAAAATTGATGACTTATTGGCTATTTATAAGCGTTTTATAAATGATATTCACGCTTGTTTGCTTCCTGAACAGGCCCTTATGAGCTGCGGTTTCCATCCAAGAAGCACCATTTCATCCATACCCTTTATTCCTAAAGGCCGTTATGCCGCCATGTCTGAGCACTTTAAACGGACAGGCCGCTATGGGCATCATATGATGAAAGGTACTGCCAGCACTCAGGTTGGCATTGATTTTAGTTCAGAAGAAGACTGTGCGAAAAAGTACCGTTTATTTAGCGCCCTGTCGCCCTTTATTGCGGCATATTTTGATAGCGCCGCCTATTTTGAGGGGGCACCTACGGTTGGACATACGGTGCGCACCCAAATTTGGCGTGAGACCGACCCCGCCCGTTCTGGGGTTCCTGAAATGGCTTTTGATCCAAATTTTAATTTTGCCATGTATGCTGATTACATCAGATCCGTTCCGCCTATTTTAATGCAGGTAGGGGATGATGTAATCGAAACAGGGCTTCTCTTGATTGACGACCTCTATCAAGAGAAGCCCTTTGATAAAAAGCAATTTGAGCATGTATTGACCATGGTGTTTCCAGATATTAGACTCAAAAATTTCTTGGAAATCCGTATGGCTGATGCACTGCCTTATCCTTATAATTTTGCCTTTATAGAAATGATGCATGCCATTGCCTACAGAGCAGCTATTTTTGAACCCTTATTGAAATGGTCTCAAGAGGTGACTTATCAACTGTATTGTGATCAAAGAGATTTGGTTACAGAACTGGGTGTACTGGCACCAGTGTTAGTCCCTGGCGCTGATGGCCCTCTGGTTCGGGACTTTATGGCCCGCTTAGTGGACAAAATCCTTGATACCAAGGAGTCGCTGCCACACCTGAGAGCCTACGCCCAAAAAATAGACCATTGTCCTGACGGTTATGCTCGGTATTTATTGACCCTATCTGAAGCGGACTACTTGAAAGAACTGGAGGTTTAGAATGACAAGACATGATATAGATAAGATTTTCATTGATAAAGTAATGGCGAAACCTGAGGTTTATTTGCCCGATTTGCAGAAGGCTTATGGGCAGGTTAAGAATTCGAAAGCGATTTATAAGGGGAAACCAATTCCGTTTTTGTATATGCCCAAGTTCTGGGTGGCGCAGGATTTGGAGACCTTTGAGGGTCTTGTTAAGGATATGATGGCCATTTGCCACAAGATGATTGATCTTTACCGATCGTCCCCTCTGATCAGGGAAAAGTATAATTTTGATGCTCGGTTGGAAGCCTTGATTTTGAAGATGTCTCCCTATCAGTCCATGGTTCCCATGGCGCGGTTTGACGTTTTTTATCAGAATCCTGGGCAGTTTATGTTTTGTGAACTCAACACGGATGGGACTTCTGCCATGAACGAGGATGCCGAACTGGCTCAGATTCTTGGGGAAACTGCGATTATGAACCAGATGGGGCAAACCTATGACATGCATTCCTTTGAATTATTTGATACGTGGGTTACAGAAGTGGGGCATATTTATGCTGAGGCTGGCGGTACCAAAGTCTACCCGAGAGTGGCAATTGTGGACTTTTTTGACAAGGCCAGTTCCATTGAATTTGATGTGTTTAGAGAGCGTTTTGAAGGGGCGGGATACCCTTGTGTGATTGCAGATGCTCGTGATTTAACTTATGATGATGGCCTTTATTATCAGGGAGAACTGATTGATATCGTCTATAGACGGCTTGTAACAAAAGATATGATGGAGCGAATTGACTTGATTCCTGCCCTTGAAAAAGCGTGTTTGGATGATCAGACCCTTATTATTGGAAATATTCAATCTCAAGTGGTCCATACGAAGTTGTTCTTTTCCTTGCTCTTTGATCAAGAGGTTCGTGAATTTTTCAATCAAGAAGAATTGGCATTTATAGATGCCCATGTGCCACATACTGAAGTGATTGGGGCCGTTGCTGATCGCATCGACCAAATCGTTGCACAAAAGGATCAATATTTAATCAAACCCTTAGATTTTTATGCTTCCATTGGGGTGTATGCCGGTAAAGATTATGATGAGGCTAGCTGGCGTGAGCTGTTAGTGTCCCATTTGGATCAGCACTACTTGTTGCAACGGTTTTGCGAGCCGCCAATCACCTATAATGTGGATATTGAAGAGGGGCAGTTGACCCTGGGACAATACAAAAACATCACTGGCTTATATGTCTACAATACTAAATTATATGGGATTTATTCTCGGGCGGGGAGAACAGCCATTATTTCTGGACTCCATGATGTTTTTACACTGCCTAGTATTTTTGTGAACGATGGTCCTACTACTTAAAATAGCCTAAAGCTACCTAATAGTTAACCTGGAAATCCGCCTAAAATATTTTTATCGAGAGACTCTTTACGATTTGTGAAGGGTCTCTGTTTTTTTGGGGTAACTATTTAGAGATAGAATTTTAAAAGGTGGTGGCTGCATGCTAGATATGATAAAATACGTAATTCAAGACGCCCAGAAACAATGCATGCAATTAAATTCAAATGGCATTATGATTGATGAGAATTGGATGAATGGTCTAAAAGACGAAGAGTTTTGCAATCAAATAAATACACTCTTCGAAAGCGCTACCTTCGGGGCATTGCCTCTGATGGCAGCTTTCATTACCTGTTTTGAAAAGGATTCCAACGAATCCGCCTCAGAATGGCTTGAGGCTATTTATCAACATGGGTTATTTCTTGTTTATCCTTCAGTTGGTATTGAAGCAAAGTTTGAAGGCCTTGGTCCAAAGGCTCGGGTTTATTTGGCGTTTTTTAGAAGTTTTCATAAACTGAGTTTGAAAGTGAATTCAACCGGATTCCTTTCTCGGTTTCCTTTCCAATTGCTTCGGGCAGAAGAAATCAATCAATTGGAAAATCCCACTGAATACACGGTGATTGTCAAAGCATTTGAACAAGATTATATTTATGAAATGATGGTGCTCAACCATGAAATCAAAGGTTATTCCACAGTGGATCATATTTCAGGGGTTCATTATTTAGCCATGTTTATCGCTGAACAAATTAAAGCGAAAGGCATTCCTATTGATTTGGGCTTAGTCTCTGGTGCAGCGGCATTGCATGATATCGGAAAATTTGGTTGTATACCTGAAGAAGTTAAAAAAGTAGCTTATTACCATTATTATTATAGTGATTTGTGGTTTAGAGAACGAAAAATTACCTATATTAGGCAAATTGCAGTTAATCATTCCACCTGGGATTTAGAATTGTCCTATTTGCCCATTGAATCTTTAGTCTTGATTTATGCAGATTTTCGCGTAAAAGGCCATTCTGATCCTGAGTGGCCATATCCCATGAAGTTCTTTGATTTAGCCACTTCCTTTCACGTAATACTAGAGAAATTGGATGATGTTGATGCCACTAAGGAATTACGTTATAGGAAAGTTTACGAAAAGCTACAGGATTTTGAAAGGTACCTTGAAGTGTCAGGTATTAAAACAGTTTTTGATTTATCTTTAGGTGGCCCTGAGGGGAATCAGCAAGAAGTTTCCAAGTTGCCCAAGCCTTTGGCTTCGTGGATTACCAAGGATCCATCTCTTTTAAGTCCCCAAGAAGTCATTTTAAAATACAAGACCATGGCGGTTTCATATAATATTGAAGCCATGCACGCTTTCAGACATGAATCATCACTAAAAGAATTTTTATATGAGGCACAAAATCAAAATGATGCCCATGCACTGAGACGTTATGTTCACCTAATGACTCAATTTTCTCGGTATGTTACCGAAGGGCAAAAGCGTCAAATGATTGATTTTTTATACGGTTTGTTCTTGCACCCAGAAGGGGATTTAAGAAAACAAGCGGCCGAATCCATGGGCACCATCATTGCTACATTTGATGCGCCATATAGTAAATACCTACCACCTTCAGCACCAGAGACCACTTTTAAGTCGTCAAAATCCTTTGTTCTAAAACCATACTGCGAGTCCTTTTTAGGAACGGAGGACAAAACAAGTCTTAAAATCGAACGCATTGGTATTGCAATGGTACAAGTATTCAGAACTCTTTTGACCCTTGCAAAGGAATCGGAGGCATCTTTAAACCTGTTGATTTCACAGTTGAAGCTCAATGATTTTAGAGAAAGTGCTTACTATTTAAAGGTGCTACTGAACATTAATTTGCGCCTTTTTAATAGGTCACAGATTGAAGCACTTATTAGCTGTGTTTTTGCTTACTTAAAAAGCCCAATAGAAGAAATACAAATTGATGCTCAGCTTTCACTTAATCGGATTTATAAATCCAACGAAGCAGTGGTCATGGACATTTTGCAACATAAAGGTTATGGGAATTGGACACTTCAAGAACCAAGGCGTTTTCCGAATTTAAGTGGCCATGAAAGCCTTGTTCAGATGTATTTGCAAAATAGTCAAATGACAACACCCACTGAAATCAAAAAGAGAAATATGGCCCATCTTTTGACTTACGTGTTGAAAACTGCCCATACAGAAGTTTTTTATGCCGCCATTCACTGCTGCAACTTATTGAAAAACAACACCTCCCAAGATGTCAGACTATCAGCTGCAAAATCATTGGTTGTTTTGGATTCCAAGCTAACGGATACCGAACGCAACGAAGTGGTGATGGAACTCATGCGGGGCTTAGAAATTGACCATTATGCATTTACAAAATATATGCCCCAAACATTGGGTCGTATTATTATTCGTTTAAATCCAAGTCTATTAGATGAACTCTTAGAAGAACTGAATGGAAAACTTAAACAAGGTTCTGATCCACTCAAGGTCCTCATTATAGAGACAATGGCCCATGCAATCAACGCTGGCATTGTTTATCAAACCCGTCATAAAGAGGCCAAAGTCCCCCTTGAAAAAATGTTTGGGATGCTATTGGTCGGATTGGTTCAAAGTTCTGAGTCTGTTCATTTGGCTGCTTTTCAAGCTCTGACTGTCACGGTGCTCGATTCTCATTTGACCTCCCTCGCACATAAGGGAAGTGCTTTCGTTCGCTATGCAAAAAAAATGTTGTGCTTGATTGAAGATGACGAAAAGCAGCATGAGCGTGCTGTTGCTTACGCATTTGGATTCAGTCATTTATACGGTTTTTTATCTGATTATGCCCATGGTTGTGGTGAATTACAATTTAAAGAGAGTACTGCTGTCGCATTTTTTCAAGGAGCCTTTGATCCAATCAGTTTAGGACAAAAGGGTGTAGTTCAGAAACTTTTAAATGAAGATGTTGATGTTTATGTTGCATTAGACGCATTTTGCTGGAATCGCAGAACACAACCCACCCGCCTGAGACGGAAACTGATTCAGTTGACATTAGCTGATTTGAGTCATGTTTTTGTACTACCTAGAGACTTTTCCATTAATTATTCTCATAAGCCAGATTTAGAGATGCTCTCAACCATGTTGCCAAGCGATAAAATTTACTTAGTCATGGGTGAGGACGCTTTAGTGAGCCAAGAAGTCTATCGGTTACACATCCAAAATGTTGCCAAGTGGCCACATTTCATTATGAAGCGTGGCAATTTATCTAAGAAAAATCAAGAAACTGTTAAAAGGGTCGTTGAGCAATTGGAACAACCAACCTACTTAAAAGAAATGGGGGAGGTAGAAAGAATCACCCCAGACCATGTGAGACGGGCGATTGATCGTCAACTGGATTTACGAGATGTATTAGATCCCCTTGCGACCACATGCATTGCAGACTATCATATGTATAAAAATGAACCTCAATTTAAGGCATCCTTAGAAAGAAAATTTATTGACGTTATGAGTTTGGATATGATGACTGAGGGATTGCGGTTAGAAATATGGGATAAATTCCAAATTGATTTTACGTTGAAGGGGGATGGCCTACCACTTGGCAATCCAACCTATCGCAATATTCTAATTCGGGAACGAGAAAATGCTGATCTGATTGGTATTGGCGCCTACCGACGTTTATCTCAGGCAGAACACGAGAAGATAGCTTCTGACAAGACCATGAGAAGGGATTACAGCGATTTATATCAAGAAAATACAGCCATGATAGAGTGTTTGCATAATGCCAATGCAAATTGGATGGACGAATATACCTTTACCCTTCAAACGGAGCTAATGGTGGATGCCATGAATCAAGGCTACGACTATATTTTATTTTCTGCTGCCAGTGGGATGATTGCTACTGATGTATTAGAAGCCCTTAGATGCATGGGATTCATTGAAATCCCCAGCCTCCGTTTACTGCTAGTTTCATTGAAGGCGCCTATTGTTTTGATGCTAGATGCCCAGACAATGCTTAAAGAAGATTACCGCCAAGTTGAAATTCTTAGAAGCACCATTAGGGAGATGCGCCTAAAACTCTTGCAAACTTTAGTTAAATGTTATCCACGTCAGGTCATTTTACCATTTGACCGTGGTATGCTTTATGACAGGCTAATCCACTTAGTCAGCGAAGCCAATAGTAGGAAACTTGATAATGGTTATGGCCCCTTCTTAGTGGTTCCTTATGGTGACTTATTCAAACGCTGGACATTGCCAAACTCTATCACAAAAGCCCTCCATACAGAGAGGGTATACGATGGCTCGCTCAGTTATTTTACAGTGGAAGCTTCGCCTTTTCACTTGCCTTTGGCAGAACAAATCAAACTTCTTAAGTCTTATCATCAACCCTTAATATTAATTGATGATTTATTGGATAGGGGGTTAAGGTTACAGGCTATCGAACGTGATTTACAGCAAGTGGGCATTGAAATTGAAAGCATTGTTGTTGGCATTATGTCAGGACTTGGCAAACGTCGACTAGAACAAAAGGGCTATAAAGTGATAGGGGGTTATGAGGTTTCCAACTTGCAGGGGTGGTATACCGAGAGTATGCTGTATCCTTTTGTCGGTGGCGATGCCCATGGTGAAGTACAAAAGGTAAGTCATGGGGTACTTGAGGTAGTTAATCGAATTTTACCTTATTTCACTGCACCAGAAGCAAAAGGAATGCCAGCTGAAGCGTATTTAAATCTTTCCCTTCAATGCTTAAAAAATGCGACTCAACTGATGCGAGTATTAGAACACCATTATCATGAGCGGCATCACAGGCCATTAACAATTCAAAGACTTTCAGAGGTTTTTATTACACCACGGATGCCCCATTATGGAGAGGCATTTGAAATGAAAGAAGAAGCGGTCCCATCAACGCAACTACAAAATGACATTATTCGTGTGGAACAATTGCTTCGTTTAATATCAAAAATCTAAACTTTGTAAAAGACTATCCCTGGTTCGTTCTTACTCGGATAGTCTTTTGACTTTCGATTTACGAAATATTAATAGGGAATTAGAAATAGCCTATTAAATAAATGTTCACCATAGCGTATAATTAAATGGTAGAGACATAAAAACTTAACTGGAGGCTATTATGCAAACTGTATTTGTGTCAAACCGTGAGAAATTAGGATCAACCTTAAATGAAGGGGAACTGGTGGTTCTCTTTGCAGGACAAGCGCCAAAGAGTACAGCTGATGCCCACTATAGTTTTAAAACAAACAAGAATTTCTTTTATCTAACTGGATTAACACAACAAAATTTTATCGTTTTAATACACCGGTTAAAAGGGGAAACCGTTTCAACCTTATTAATTGAAAAACCAGATTATGACGTTGAAAAATGGTATGGTAGAAAACTAACAAAAGAAAAAGCGATTGAAATATCGGGGATTGAAACAGTATTGTTTGTAGACGGATTTGAGCGTCATCTGACTCAACTGATTTATGCTGATAAAGTTTCTAAAGTGTTTTTTGATCTAGAAAAGCTCAGTTGGAATGAACCCCATTCAAGTACCCATATTTTTGCTAGCACCTTTAAAGAAAAATTCATGCATATTCCAGTTGGAACTTGTCATCCCATTTTGACACAGCTTAGAATGATCAAGTCTGAGTTAGAGATTGCTCAAATTGAAAAGGCCATCGCTCTTACTAAAGAGGGCTTAGACAGCGTTATGACAGTGCTGAAACCAGGTGTGTTTGAATATCAATTGGAAGCGACTTTTAGCCACAGTATTCGATTTAATGGGGCCGATGGTAATTCGTTCCCAACGATAGCGGCATCGGGAAAAGATGCTGTAATTCTTCACTACGAAGAAAATGATAAGGCTGTACAAGATGGGGATTTAGTACTATTGGATTTGGGGGCACAATACCAAGAGTATTGTGCGGATATCAGCCGTACTTACCCAGTTTCTGGTGTCTTTTCTGAACGACAAAAGCAAATCTACAATATCGTTCTTAAAGCCATGGATGCAGTAATTACCATGATGAAACCAGATGTTCCTTTTGTAGAACTTGATAAGAAATGTAAAGCTGTATTGGCACAAGAATTGATGGCTATTGGCTTGATTGAAAGCACAGAGGGTTTGTCGGAGTATTATTACCATGGGGTCAGTCATCATTTAGGACTTGATGTCCATGATCTTGGGGTCCGCGATGGTGTCTTGAAGCCTGGGATGGTCTTTACAGTTGAACCGGGTCTTTACATTGCTAAAGAAGGCATCGGTATCCGATTGGAAGATGATATTCTAATTACAGAAGATGGACATCGTAATTTATCTGTAGCCATTCCTAAATCAACAGAAGAAATTGAAGCTTATATGGGCAAACGATAAAGTATGGTTTGTGCATCAAAAGTACGTATAAGCATAATAATTAAGATGAAAATCTAAAAAAGAAAAAGTTAGGCTCACCGTGAGCCTAACTTTTTCTTTTGAGTGTATGTCATTAAAATTGACTAAATCTAGACGTTAAAATGATTGAGTAGTTGCATTAAGTGACTTGTATCGGTTTGTGTCTTTTGATAATACACGATAGCGGCGATTATAGAAATGACTAAAAGTGCAACAATCGCGACGCGAATCCAATCAATCGGGTAATTTCCTTGCACTTCACCGGTTTGGCCATTGATGCCAAATTGATATGTTTTTCCGTTGTAAAGATAGGTTGAAAGCCATACTGGCAGCAAGATGTGTTGGAAGTCCACTTGGTCATAGGTGGTGTTAAGTCGGGCACTTCTGATATGATCTCCCCCATGCTTTCTTCGAATGGCTTCAACTAGTTCGTTATGGATAGTCGGTTTTAGGTTTTCAAAGCCATCACTTAGGCTGATACTATAGCGCTGAGCTATAAAGCCCGAGAGGTATGCTGTATCATAAGGTTTAGAAGCTTTAAAATCAAAGGGTTCTAGGGCGTTAATTTTTTTTGTATTGAATTGGTCTGATGCATTTGCTAGTAAATCCAAAAATCCCTTTTGAATAAAGCCACTTTCTGAAACCCAGCGAATTCTTGTTTCTTGAACGTGCCGGGTAACGGATTTACCATTCTCCATGACTTGGCGTGCCACGGTGACAGTGTAATTATGCCCAATTTGACAACTATAATAGCTGGAGGTTTCTGTGTTAAAATGCCAATAAGGAATATAGATGCCTTTTAATCGTTCGGCATCTTGAGCATTCTTAACAGCTCTTTTTGCAAAAAAACGGCGTTTGAGCCACTTTTCAAATCTTTCAAATGCGTCTTGACGGGTAATGGTAAATGGAATAACAGCATGAGGGCTAATTCCCAAGTCGGTTTTGCTTTCTGTAATATGATTAGAACCACAAAATGGACAGGTTAAAGACACGTCCTTTTCACTGATGTTAGTAGTGGCTCCGCAGCTGCTACAGGACAAGGCTCTAACACCATTACCCCATGCATGATTTGCATCCTTCTCATATTGAAAGAAATCATGTCTTGAAAGTGTTCCTTCTACTTCTAGCACTTTTTCGTAGCTGCAGTATTCACAAGTTAAACTGCCTTTTTCAGGACTAAACACCATGGGGCCACTGCAATTTGGACAATTGACTTTTTCAGTATTTTGTTCAATGACTTCTTCCTCATGACTCATAGGGCTTGCCCACATTCAGCGCAGAATTTTGCACCTGGAATAGTCGCTACTTGACATTTAGGACAAACTGGTGGCGTTAGCCTTTGGCCACATTCAGCACAAAATTTGCTGCCCGATGAATTTTGGGCCTTGCATGTAGGGCATGTCAATGATGGGCCAGGTTGACTAACTGGTGCGGGTTGAATCGGCTGATTAACAGTAACTGCTTGTGCCTGTGCTTGATTCATCGCCCCCATCATTGCTGCGGAGGCACCAATACCAACACCTAGTCCTGCCAGGCCTCCGCCAGGGTTATTAGCAGCATCTCCAATCGCTTCAGCTGTTTGAAATTGAGTATAACGGTTTAGGTCTCCTAGAACACCCATTTGTGTTCGTTTATCCATCATCGCCTCGACCTCAGGGGGTAAAGAGAGATTTTGTATGGTCAAATTGGTAATGGTAAGGCCGTAAGCGTTAAACTGCTTTGAAACTTTAGCAAGACATGCCTCTGCGATTTCATCATATTGCGTTGCTAAGTCTAGGGCTGCTATTTTAAGTTCTGCCAATAAATCAGTGATGCCAGAAAGAATTTGACTTTTTAATTGCGGTGTAATCATGTCCGTATCGGCAAAGCGATTATTGCCGAATACTTCTTTCATAAACGTGACGGCGTCCGTCACGCGATAGGCAAACGTCCCGAAACCGCGAAGGCGTATCATGCCAAATTCGACGTCGCGCATCATGATTGGATTAGTGGTACCCCATTTTTGATCAAGAAATTGGATTGTATTGACAAAGTAAACTTCAGCCTTAAAAGGGGATGTGAATCCATAGGACCAAGATTTGAGCATGGTAAGAAGTGGCAAATTCTGAGTTGATAGTTGATATCGGCCAGGTTCGAATACATCTGCGATTTGACCTTCATTTACAAATATTGCAACTTGACCTTCTCTGACAGTCAATTGTGCTCCCATTTTGATCTCATTTTTGTGAACTGGAAATTGGTAAACCATACGATTAGATCGTGTTTCTTGCCATTCAATTACTTCTATAAACTGCTGAAATAAACCCATATGACCTCCTAGCCAATTGGCAACTTTGTGCAAGTTTCATATCTTTAGTTTACCAAAAAATGAGCCATTGTACTAGAGTGACAATTATTTTGACTTTTTATCGATTTTCATTGAACAATCATTGTACTTTTGTGTATTTCGTGCGTAAGTCTACGAAAAATAGGTATCTATTGAACAGTATAAACTTTGATTTTGAAGGAGAACACTATGAGAGCCTTTCTATCGCTTCGTACCGCAATTATAATTCCCTATATAGTGATTATGCTTGTCATGCTGTTTTCAATAGGTTTTGTATGGCAATCTAATTACCAATTTCTTGCGAAGGAGCAGGGCACCCGTATTGTTCGTGTCCTAAGTAATCATACCAATGAACGGCTAAATGGATTTTTAGGTGAGCCCCATCGTTTAAATGAGATATTTACAGCAGTCTTGTCAAAGGATGCCACACTGGAAGCTTATGATCTAACTGATAATCAAATGTTTTCCTTGGCTTTTATAAAAGCACAAAAGAAAAACTTGCCTCAGATTAGCGTTGTCAGTTACGGTGATGAAAATGGACGATATTTGGGGTATCGTCTTAATGATGATGGTAGTTTTAGCCTTATGAGAAAGGACGAAAAAACCCAGTCTAAACTTAATATTTATGCAGCAGAAACAATGGATTCTGACATTCTTGGGAGCTATGATGGTTATGACCCGAAGTCACGACCTTGGTACTTGCCAGCAAAAAATAATCCAAGACCTCAGTGGTCTGAGATTTATGTCAATGTAGATGAAAAAAACGAATCGACAATTTCTACGATTGCTCCAATTATTAATCAAGAGAAAGCATTTATAGGTGTCGCAGAAATTGATGTTAAATTAAACGGCATTCATAAATTTTTAGCTGAGGAGCAGATTAAAGGAGAAGGTACGATTTACATTGTAGATCATGATTGGCGATTAGTAGCACACTCAGGAACAACTGCAACCATGAAAATTATACCTGGTGAAACACCCACTGCAGAATTACTCAAAGCAAGGGAAAGTGAAGATATTCTCATTCGCGAAAGTGCAGAGTTCGTCTTGAAACCAGACAGCGTGATTAATGAGCCAAAAAGGATTATAATTAACTCTAAGCCTTATTATGTGTTGGCAAATACATTAAATTCATCACTAAATCTTGGATGGACTGTTATTGTTGCAATACCAGAATCAGATATTATGGGTTCTGTTAAATCCAATTTTCAAATTTCAATGGTTTATTTGTTTGTTGTGATTTTTATGGGCACGATGTTAGGTGTTTTTATCATGAGTCGCATTGCCAAGCCCATATTATCAGTGACAAAGGCTGCTTTTGAACTTAGTGAAGGCAAATGGGGACTTTCTTTACCAATGAATAAACGGCCCTTGTATGAAACTTTTGAATTAGTGACCGCATTTAATCGAATGTCTTTGAAAATTAAAGATATGCTTGAACAAATTCAACAGATGCATACTAAAGAGAAAATTCAGCTGGAACTGGCGATACAAACAAAAACTGAGGAGCTAAAATTAACCCTACAGGAATTAATGGATCGAGAAAAAATGGCCTCATTAGGAAGCCTTGTTTCAGGAATTTCCCACGAAATCAATACACCACTTGGAGTTTCAGTCACAGCAGCTTCTTTTATGGAAGAAGCCAATCATACCATTGAGTTGCTAGTACAAAACAATCAAATGACTAAAGGCGACTTTATTAGATACATTGAAACCATGCGAGAAAGCGTCACAATTCTTAATACAAATCTTTTAAGAGCTGCTGAACTCATTAGAAGTTTTAAGGAAATTGCAGTTAATCAGAGTAATGAAGAAGAACTGTCATTTGATTTTTATGAATACTTACAGTCGATTATCACTAGTCTTAAACATGAATATAAGCACACTGCTCATCAGTTCAAAATTATTTGTCCACAACCATTTATCTTGTTTAGCTATCCTGGAATTTGGTCACAGATACTCACTAATTTTATGATGAATACGTTACAACACGCTTATAAAGACAAGAATGATGGCATTATCCTTATTGAAGTACAACAACATGAGTCTACGCTAAAAGTAATCTACAAAGATGATGGTATTGGCATCAAATCAGACCATTTAGCCCGAGTATTTGAACCTTTTTATACGACAAACAGGGGGGCAGGAGGTAGTGGATTAGGTCTTAATATCGTTTATAATTTAGTAACTGGAAAATTAGGCGGTAGCATCAATTTAGAGAGTCGTGAAGGTGAGGGTGTTCAATTTACGATTGAGATACCACTAAACATTCAGAAAGTAGGGGCTTAATATGAGTGACACATTAGATTTCAAAGGATTACAGTTGGATTTTTTTAAAGAAGAGGAAGCCGTCATTGTACCCCCACAATTTGTTGAAACCTATAAATTGATGATTGCAGATGATGATAAAGAAGTTCATATGATTACTAAAATGATTTTAAAAGACTTTTCTTTTGAAGATCGAAAACTAACTTTCATTCACGCTTATACAGGAGAAGAGACAAAAAAACTCTTGGAGGAACACCCAGATACAGCAATCCTATTTCTGGATGTTGTTATGGAAAGTCATCACTCTGGCCTTGATGTCGTCTCTTATTTACGAGACAATTTGAAGAATGATATGACGCGGATTGTTCTTAGGACTGGACAACCTGGGGAAGCACCAGAGGAAGAAGTCATTAAGCAATATGATATTAACGATTACCGTCTCAAAACTGAATTAACGGTTAAACGAATGCATACAACCCTTTATACAGCATTGCGTAATTATAGAGACTTACAGAGGTTACAGCGGCACAAGAAGGGTTTAGAGAGAATTATTGAAGCTAGCAGTCAATTGTTTCAACAGAATCAATTTACAGATTTTTTGACAAGTGTGCTTAATGAACTTTCGAATTTTTATCAAGATCAACCAGGCATAATTTATATGCGTGACACTGGGGATTCAAGTCGCCTTGGCGGGTTTATTACCATGGAACAGCACAGAAAAGTTCGAATTGTTGCAGCAACCGGCAAATACGAAGGATTGATCGGTAAGGAAATTGGTTCCATACCAGAGCTGGGCTTTATGACTAATGTTGTTATGCATGAGCATGGAAATAATTACGCCATTGAACCTGTTGAAGGCGGGTTTATTATTAGGTCTTCAACGGAACAGTACATTAGCAATTATATTTTTATTGAGGGTTCACAAGGAATCCATGATTTTGCTTTGATCGAGTTATTTTTGAAACACTATGGCACTGCTTTTGATACTTATCTTGCTAAAAATCTTTATATTGAATCTCAACAAAAAATGTTAGATGTGTATCGGAGTGTTGTTGAGCGTCAATTTGAAAAACCCCTTGAACACATCTCGAAAATCAGTCAATTAGTGAGATGTTGCGCGCTAAAAAGGGGCTATAGTGAAATGGAGAGCGACTTAATGGGTCATGCGGCATCACTTCATGACGTAGGAATGGTTAAACTACCTGATCAAGTATTAATGCGCCATTCCAATCTTACAGATGAGGAGTTCGAATCTGTTAAAAGGCACACTGATTGGGGCTATGAGATGCTACGGCTAAAAGATGATGAGATATTTAAAGTTGCTTCAGAAATTGCTCTGAACCACCACGAACACTTTGATGGCAGTGGTTATCCTAAGGGTCTGATTGGTATAGCTATTCCAGAGTCAGCACGGATTGCTTCAATTGTTGATGTTTACGTTAGTATGACCAGTGACAAGGCCTATGGCATACGGCATTCTTCTGATGAAGCTATTGTCTACTTAAAAAAAGGAAGCGGTATTCAGTTTGACCCAAGTGTATTAGAATCTTTTTTTGAATGTTTGGAGGGTTAAAAATACAAAAGCCTTTCTGTTTTATGGGTTACAGAGTGAAAATGCTGTGTTAGAATGAGAAGTAACTAATATGATGATTTCATATTGATTTTGAAATTGATAACTGACAAAAGGAAAAACACATGGATAAAAATGAACAACACGAACACAATCCCATTTCAGGAACCAATTGTCCCACAGCTTCTAATAGCCAGATTTCAATGAGCGCTTTATTAGATGCTATGGTCGTTCAATATGGGGCTTTAATCTTTGAAGATGTAATTCATATCTTAAGAGATCAGTTTAAATTAACTGGTGGAGATCCGCAACTACTTGAACAAGTACTTGTCTCTCTTGAAAATTGTAGAATTGCAATTAAACAAGCCTTCTTTCTAACCCATAATAGGGTGTCAAATCCAGGTATTTTACTTGAAGCAATTTCAAAATCGCCCCAAGCTACTTTTGCACCTTTGCGCAGTGATCATTTAAAAAGTTTCCAGTATGGAAACATACCCGAATATTCAGTGCACCATCGTCATTTTAAGGAGTATTTGAGCGAGAAATTTGGATTTGATCCTATCGCTGGCCAACTATTGATTACCGATGTTATGTTGCAGATGAATCTAGATTGGGATCAAAATCAAGTACTACAAGGCCTCCCTGAATCAATACGCCCTAAAGGTGAAATCGATAAAAAGCTAATGGTGCGCTTACTGGCTCTTGTTTATCAGCATACCCCTAGGTGGCTTGAGAAAGGGTATACACCCAATGAACTTTACGTACCGTCGGATGAATCCAAGCGACCAGAGTTTTAGAGTCATACTACCAGAGTTTTAAAGTCATACTAAATGAAAATCCCCTTGTGCCGTATGATTGGCACAAGGGGATTTTCATTAACAAACACTTTTATGAGTACCATCTGATTCAAATTGTGTCTCCAATTGCCGGTAAAATTCTTCGGTAATTTTAGTGCCAGTGAATTCTATTGCAGATAATAAGGAACCTGCAACCGGTGGTAATTTGGGCTGAACATAGTAGGCTAAAGGCGCAATCCGTTGAATAGTGGCCATCATAGCATTGATAAAGTGGGGCGAACTCCCTTTAAATACGGAACCACCAATAACAACAGGAACACTTTGATTTGCAAGATTAGCTTTTACAATCATACCTGCTACCATTTCACCTTGAATCCGTCCGAAATTTTCGAGAATTTCAATAGCGACAGGGTCACCTTCGCTGGCAACTTGAAAGATCAAAGGGGGCAATTGTTTGTAAATTGTATTTGAGATAGTGAATTCAGGATAAACAAGGTCCACAACTTCAGACATTGATCCAACACCTAGTATTTCTGGTATTCGGTGTTCTAATGCTGACTTTAGATAGGTACCTTCTTCGGAGCGAAAGGCATAGTGTAGTGCTGTCATGGACATTTCGTCGCCACCACCATAGCCACCTGCAGCATACCCAAGGGCTCGTAAAATATGTTTAGCGCCATCCTGTCCAACAGCTCCTGCATTTGAACCAGTGCCATATAATGAAACGGCTCCCCAGTACTGATGTAGTGCACTTCTGAAAACGCACCAAGTATCATTTTCTACCACGAAAGACGTTTCATTAGAAATATCCTTTGCCATCTTATTAAGGACTTCAAAGTCAGATGGTAAATCAGCACCTGAGAGGCCAAAATATACAAATGCTATGGCTTCAGTATTAATCTGCTTCGTTAAAGCTTGATAAAGCTCGGCAAGTGCATTTGTAGCACCTGTGATGCCGATTAATTGATAATTAGATGGTCCAACTGATAAATCTAAAATAATTTGACCATTGATTGACATCAAGATCCCGCGGGTTTTAGTACCACCGCCGTCAATTCCGATTACATAACGCATAAATTCCTCTTACTTTCAGATTTCCGTGCACTCTCAAGGGGTTATCGATAGAGAGTAATGGACAAGAATTTTGCACAGATTGCATAAGTTTAACCGCTTATATTATAACACTTTATAAATCACATCGCAAGAAAATAATGAAATCGTCTTAACCCTTTGTAATACAGTGATATCTACGCATTATGTAAAAAACAGAAAATAAATATTGACAAGTCTGCAAACGTTTCTTATGATGTAAAGTATAAACGCTTAAACATTTTAAGTGTAGCGACATTTATATATTTATTGTAAACTATAATAGTGAAATCGACATTACTTTTTATTAAAGGAGAACACTATGAAAGTAAGTATATATGATGTGGCTACAAAAGCTGGCGTTTCTGTTGTCACCGTATCGCGGGTATTAAATAACGCCACAACAGTAAGGGACTCAAGTCGTAAAAAGGTTCTTGCTGCAGTAGAAGCGCTAAACTACCACCCCAGTGCGGCAGCTAGAAGCTTAGCAAAAGGTAAAACCAACGTCATCGGCATCGTGCTACCTAATTTGTCTGATCCGTTTTTATCAGATGTCGTGGTAAATGTGAATCTAGAATTAGAGAATTATGGTTACTCATTAGCTGTAACCGTTATTGACGATGTTGAAACGCCCAGTGGTGAAAGAAAGAACTTCTTCTTTCAACAAGAACGGGTAGATGCGGTTTTAGTCTTAACACCACTTTTTGAAGAGGACTATGTACAATCGCTGCAAAAAAAGAATATTCCTTTTGTCATGATGGACAATCAGAGGTATCCATTTACAGTGCCATCTATTGTAATTGATAATTTCAAAGGTGGATATGAAGCTACAAAACATTTGATTGAATCAGGCCATGAACGCATCGCCTATTTTGGTGGTCCTAGTAAACTTTTATCAGCAGAAGAACGCCTAGCTGGTTTTGAAAAAGCATTAATGGAAGTCGGACTCACACCTTTTGGGGTTATAAGAGGCGAGTTTGATATCGAAACCGGGTACGAAGCAATGAATGAAGTCATGGCATCTGGACAAATGCCGACTGCAGTATTTGCAGGTGACGATCATATTGCTTTTGGTGTCATTGATGCTTTAAGAGAAAAGGGTTACAAAGTACCAGATGATGTTTCTGTTATTGGTTATGATGATCACCCGTTCTGTAGTCAGCTTCACCCTTACTTAACCACTATGAAACAACCTGCAGATAAAATGGCGGCAGAAGCGGTTGAAATGTTGATGAAAATCATAAAAGGTGAGCTTAAACGCAATGCAATTGTAAAATTAGATCCTACTTTAATCAAGAGATGCTCTGTCAGAAATTTATAACTTTTATGGGGGATATCAAATGAAAAAGCAAAGATGGATTAGCCTTGTGCTTGTTGTCGTTATGCTAATGAGTCTGTTAGCGGGCTGCGGTAAGTCTGATGTCAAAAGTAAGCCAAGTGATGCTAGAAAAGAAACGTTATTTGTAACAGGATTGCAGTGGAATCCTGCTCAGAACTTCAACCATTTTTCTGGGTGGCCAGCGTGGCCTACAAATTCTGCTGCAAACCCGATGGTCTACGAACCGTTATTTTTGTACAATCTAGCAACGGATGAATTGATGCCATTTTTAGGCAAAGAATACTCTTGGGTTGATAAGTATACCCTTAAGGTAACATTACAAGATGGCACAAAATTTTCTGACGGTGAGGTTCTTGACAGCTCAGATATCCTCTACACAATGGAATCAGCAAAAAGATATTTTACTAGTTGGACTGGTTCTTTAGAAAGAATTAAATCGATTGAAGCACCAGATGCTAGAACGATAGTATATACATTCTTAGACAAAGATTTTGATCAAAGAAGCGCACTGGAAATGCTGGCAAGAACACCAGTTTTACCAGAGCATATCTGGACAAAGATTGAAACTGAATTTCTACAGGATACGACAAAAATGGCTGAATTCTTTAACGAAAATCCAATCGGCTCAGGGGCTTATACTGTTGATTTTCATGATGAGTCTCAAATTCGGGCAAAACGAAATGATAACTGGTGGGGTAAAGAGGTTTACGGTTTACCAGCACCGAAATTTATTTCCCATTTAATTTATAATTCCAATGATACTTCAACTTTAGATCTTAAAAAGGGTGTTTTGGACTATTCAGAGAACTTCATCTCAAAAGTTTGGGAACTTAAAGATAGTGGTGTAAGAACATATATGGATGATGCACCATACTATCCAGCAGAAACATTACCTTCATTCTATTTTAATGTCCATGTTAAAGGTTTAGATAATGCAGAAGTACGACGTGCCATTGCCTATTCTTTAAATTACCCAGATATAACAGACAAAGCGATGAATGGTTATTCACCAGTGATTGAACCTAGTTTAATGGTTTTTGACTATGAGAAAGCGTTATTGGATCAAGACCAACTTAAGCCATTGCAATGGTCTTACGACGTTGATAAAGCCAATGGTATTCTTGATGGTCTAGGAGCAACAAAAGGTGCAGATGGCATCCGCGTGTTACCAGATGGCACTCGTCTAGGACCTTGGAAAGTCGAGTGTCCTGCAGGTTGGACGGAATGGAATGCAACAATTGAGATTGCAGCTCAAAATGCAAAAGCAGTTGGTATAGAGTTGGTTCCTAGTTTTACTGAATGGGGCGTATACGACAATAACAAGACCCAAGGCACATTTGATATCACGATGGAAACCCCTGCTGCCTATTCAACGCCAGGTGGCGCAGTGCAACGTGCCTATCAATTGCTAGCTTCAGAAAACGTTGGTGCAATTGGCGAAGATGCCTTCTGGAATTTTGGTCGCTATGATAACAAACGGGTTAATGAGATCATTAAAGAGCTCGGCGCCGCAGAAGATGACGCTGCAAAGAAAAAGCTTTTCACAGAGCTTAATGTCATTTTCCTGACAGACGTACCTGCAATTCCACTCTATTATCGACCTGTTTCTTTCTACACTTTTAGCGAAAGTGTCTGGAAAGGGTTCCCTAAGGCAACAGATGAAAAGAAATTGCCTGGTGCTCTATTTGACGGCGCTGGCTACCTAGGTTTATTCAAACTGACAAACTAAAAATCTCGCAGGGGTTTCAAATGGAACCCCTGCGTTTTTAAAAAAGAGGCCCTCATCCATGAAAGGTTACAGTCGATATTTTACAAAGAAAGTTATGTGGTACCTATTAACACTGGTAGTAGCCATCTTGTTTAACTTTATGCTACCACGAATGATTACTGGCAATCCAGTTGATCAAATCGTTAAGAAAATCACGGTAGGTATGCACGACACCAATAACATTAAAGCTGTCTACGAGTCATTTTATAGTGAGTATCATCTTGATAAGCCAATGTATGTACAGTTTTTCTATTATGTTGCCGATGTTGCAAAAGGTGATTTTGGCACTTCCTTTTCCAATTATCCCTCAAAAGTTAGCGATATTTTAAAAAGAGCTATACCTTGGACCGTTGCAATACAGCTGCCAGCCATTATTTTGGGTTGGGTTCTTGGGAATATTTTAGGTGCAGTGGCAGCTTATAAACGAGGGGTTTTTGATAAGATTATCTTTCCGACAACGCTGTTTATCAGTTCGATTCCCTTTTTTGTTCTTTCCATATTACTTCTGTACGGATTTGGGGTTGTTTTAGAATGGTTCCCAACCGGTGGTGCATATGACAGAACCATGATTCCTGGCCCTTATTGGGAATATTATGCTTCTGTCTTACAACATCATTTCTTACCATTTATGTCCATTGCCCTAATCATGCTAGGAGGGCAGGGTATTGGGATGAGAGAAATGGCCCTTTATGAGCTTAGTTCAGACTACGTTAAATACAGCAAGATGATGGGGCTAAAAGAATCCAAAATCATCCGATATGTCTTTAAGAATGCAGCGCTACCACAAGTAACTGGTTTAGCTATTTCTCTAGGAACAATGATTGCAGGTGCACTGGTTACAGAAATCGTATTTAATTATCCAGGGTTGGGACTAACGATGTTTAAAGCCTTACGGGCACTGGATTACCCAATGATTTCTGCTTGCACACTTTTAATCACAATTACAGTGTTGCTGGCTAACTTCTTTGTGGATGTCATTTACGGATTCCTAGATCCACGTATTAAAGCAAATCAAATAGAGGAGAGCTAGTATGCAAACATTCAAAATTCTTACATCATCAAGCAAATTCATGTTGGGTTTTGTCATCTTGGTCCTAATCCTCCTCTTTACAATCACCTATCCACTCATAAATACCAGTGACCCATTTGCACCGGTGGGAGATGCCTTTGAAGCACCAAGTAGTGAATTTCCAGTGGGTACAGATAACTTTGGTCGAGATGTACTCCTATCTTTGGCTTATGGTACCAGAACATCATTGGTTGTTGGGGTAATCGCTGGTGCAATTGCCACAGTAATTGGCCTTGCTATGGGGCTGTTTGCAGGTTACAAAGGGGGTCTAATAGACGAGATTCTCATGGCTTTTGCCAATATGTTCACCGTTATTCCGCCCTTTATTATTCTCATATTGATCTCTGTTAGCGTGCAAACACGGTCCATCTGGCTTACCGCCGCTGTTATCGGTGCTACCACCTGGCCATGGACGGCAAGAGCTGTCCGGGCACAAGCAGTTTCTTTAAGAGAAAGAGACCATATTAACATCGCTCGACTTTCTGGATTTTCCACATGGAAAATTATTATACAAGAAGTATTACCTTATATTATGTCGTATGTGTTTATGTGTTATGTTATTCAAATTTCCACTGGTATATTAAGTGAATCAGGTGTATCCCTCTTGGGCCTTGGACCATTAAATACTGTGTCCTTGGGCATCCTGTTAAACTGGGCTATCCTTTTTGAAGCCCCTGTTGCTGGTGCCTGGTGGACATTTATCCCAGCGGCCATGACCGTGGCATTTTCAACATTTTCACTTTATCTGATGCAATTAGGTATGGATGAGATTTTCAATCCTAAATTGAGGAGTTAAGTATGAGCGCATATACAATTCAAGTAAAAGACCTCTATGCACATTACCGAACTCGATTTGGCGAACGTGTTTATTCTGTAGACGGCGTTAGTCTAAGCCTTGAAAAAGGAAAAATTCTTGGCATAGCTGGTGAATCAGGTTGCGGGAAATCCACTTTAGCAACTTGCCTGATGGGCTGCTTTTTCAAACCCCTGCATTTTGAAAAAGGGGAGCTAATCATTGATGGCACCGATGTCATTAAACAAGACCCTGAGAGTTTTAGAAAAGAAATTTTAGGGAAAAAAATAGCCTATATTCCTCAGGCAGCAATGAATACCCTAAATCCTACTATCAAAATCAAGACATTTCTCATGGATGTTCTAAAAGAGCATTGTCCAGAAATGACAAAGAAAGAGATGATGACCCTGGCAGAATCTCGGTTTCAAGCCCTTGGACTTGATCCCAAAGTCCTCAATGCCTATCCCAACGAACTATCAGGTGGTATGAAGCAAAGAACGGTTATTGCCATTTCAACGATTCTAAATCCCAAAATTCTTGTGGCTGATGAGCCAACAAGTGCTTTGGATGTTACCAGTCAAAAGAAAGTAATCCTCCTAATAAAGAGACTTTTGCTGGAAGGTTATGTTGAATCCATCGTCTTTATCACCCACGAATTACCACTACTATTCCATGTTGCTGACGACATCGCTGTTATGTATGCAGGTCAATTTATGGAAGTAGGCACTAGCCAGCAAATCGTTTTTGATGGCATTCATCCTTATACGAAAGCGTTAATGGGTTCAATTATCGTTCCAGAGCTGGATATGAAGTCCCATAAACTATTTGCGATTCCAGGGGCACCACCGAATTTGAAGGAAGTTTTATCTGGTTGCCGTTTTTATGAACGTTGCAATATCAAACAAGATCAATGTTTACAAGTCTCTCCCGAGATGGTGACCGAGGGCAATCGTCAACACCGTTGCTTATTACAGGGAGGTGCCTAATATGAGTAATTTAGTATTTAAAGGCTCTAAGTTAACCCGCGAATTTGGACATGGTTTGCAAAAGACGGTAGCTGTTAATCAAATCGATTTTGAAATTGAAAAGGGAAAAGTCTATGCCATTGTTGGCGAAAGTGGCAGTGGAAAAACCACCATGGCAAAAATGCTACTTGGTCTTTTAAAGCCAAGTAGAGGAGAGTTGGTTTTTCACGGCAAACCCATTGCGCTAAAAAAGCACAAAGAAAGAGTTGCCTATTGGGAACATGTTCAAGCGATCTTTCAAGACCCCTTCTCATCATTCAATCAATTTTATAAAGTGCAAGATTTATTGCTGAATTGTTTGAAAATGAAAGGTAAAAAGCTATCAAAAGAAGCTGCCTATACAGAAATGGTTAATGCCTGTCAGTATGTCAATTTAGATTTGAAGGAGTTGTGGAATAAACATCCCTTTGAGTTGTCCGGTGGCCAAATGCAAAGGCTGATGATTGCTCGTATCTTTCTGATTCACCCTGATGTTCTCATTGCAGATGAACCCACCTCAATGATAGACGCCTGCTCCCGTGCAACGATACTTGATATGTTGATGAAACTTAGAGAAGACATTGGCATGACGATAATTTTTATCACCCATGATATTGGCTTAGCCTATTATGTTGCAGATGAGCTAATGATTATGGAACATGGCTGTATCGTCGAGAAAGGGGATGCAAGAGAAATCCTTGCTAACCCCCAAGCAAACTATACAAAGCACCTGTTGACCGATGTACCAACGATTCACAACCCTTGGCTGACGGAATTAGAGGATTTAAAAACCCTACACGGGGCCAGTTGATTTTTCATCATATTGGTCAATAGCCATAAGACTTACCGATTCAATAAAATCAATTTATAACAAAAAAACGCCGTAGACGAATCATGTCTACGGCGTTTTTAACGAATGCGATTAAGAAATAAATAATGTTCAATATTAAGATTTTCTTCAAAAAGACTAAAATCATTATAGGCTAATCTTTGATAGCTAGCATTCTCTTCAAATAATGCATCAAAATTACGGATCACTAAATCAACGTACCTGTTGTCTATCTGACCCTTGACAACAAGATCAATCAAAACTTCAATGATTTGTTCCTTAGAAAGGGGATGTCTATATGGCCTTTTTTCAGTCAACGCTGTAAATAAATCAGCGACAGCCACAAGTCGTGAATAATCTGAAAGATAGATGCCACGGATGTGGTATGGATACCCTGATGCATCTAAACGTTCATGATGGTATGCGGCAATTTCTGCGATTTCATTAAAACCATCGATGTTTTTTAAAATTTCAAATGTATAAAAAGCATGACTCTTAATAATGGCGTATTCATCATCTGTCAAACGACCTGGTTTATCTAAAATGTCTTTTGAAATAGCGACCTTACCAATATCATGAAAATAGCCAGAGACCTCAATGATTGCCTGATCCAGTACAGGAATATTGGCAATTTTTGCAATATACTTAGCAACTCTTGAAACCCCAATTGAATGGGCGGCTGTATAGCGACTTCTATAATCAATGGCAGTGATAAAGAGTCTACCAACATGAAATAATTCTTCAATGGAATTGATTCGATGATCAGAAACCATGGCGCCTTTTACATTATCGATCATCCGTTTATATTCAATCGCCATCCAAAACGCTTCTATTGGAGCAAGTTTAAAAAAAGCATCACAAAGTATAGGCATGAATCTTGTGCCACGATTTTCTTTGATTTCGGCTATAATACCATCTCTTTGAACCAGCAATGGTTTTGTACTATCAATCAAAAGACTGATATAGTCTGCAAGATACAGTAAATGTGATAATATAGTGCCTTCTTTACCATTTGATTTATAGGGTGTATGGTGATTAAGAACGATGAAGGCAATGTTTTCAAAGGAAGGATATTGATGAATTAATAAATAGCCTATTCGTGAATGGAGTTGATAGTCCGATGCTAATTTAGAAGTTTGGAAAAATTCAGGTATATGCTTCTCTCTTTTGAATAGACCAATATCATGCAAAAGTGCCGCTAAAATAAGATCGTTTTTATCAGTTGCACTGATGGAAAGATATTCAGAAATGTGATGAGCGATGAAGGCCACTGTCATGTGATGGTGATGTAAACTAGGTTCTAACAAATCTAATGCTTCAGAAAAAGCAAGGACTAAGTCGTTTCTAGAAATATCAAGGTTCATAGCAACCTCCTCTTTACGCTTATATATCCAAATTGAGTACAAATATTCATTATAAATAAGAATGTGTAGATTAAACTACATCCGTTTGGGTATTTGTTGTATGATTCATTAATATTTGCATTTTAATAAATCAGATTTACATAAATATTTTTTGAAACTATTCTCGAAATTTGAAAAGGAGTGTCTTCTTATGGTAGTACAAGATTTACTAACTCGTCTCACCGAACAACTCCAAACACTTGATACACAAGATGCCATTTCTATACTGGATAGTTTAGTCAATCAAGCCATGTTACATATTGATCACATCTCAAAAAAAGAAACTTCTCAGGCGTTTGTACCCTATCGATTTGTTTATGATATCTTAAAAAGTGCCAATATCGTTGTTTTAGAATGGACCTTGGAACCTGATATTCCCACCCGGTTCGTCAGTGAGAACATTTCTCAATTCGGGTATCAACCTGAAGATTTTTATCATGGGCACCTAAAAGATTATTGGAATTTTATTCACCCAGATGATAGGGAAATGACAAAAAATAGAGTTTATGCGGCAAGAAATATGTTTTTAAGCGATTTTCGCCATCATTATCGGATACAGACTGCTTTGGGTCAGACACGGTGGGTTGAAGAACGCATCGTATATCAAAGGGATGCAGCCAATCAGATGATCTCTGAAAAGGGGATTCTACTAGATATCACAGAGCGTAAGCTTCTAGAAATGCAACTTGAAGAAAATAAAAGACGATACGAGTTGTTATATGATCACGCTTCTGTCATGATGATGACCTTTAATCAGCGAGGGCAATTGACCTCCGTAAATCACAAAACGAAAGCGATTTTAGGTTATACAAACGAAGAGTTTTTAAATATGACCATTGAATTATTTAGTGGATCAAAAGCAGTAGATGAACCATTTTGTCCAAAGATTTATGATCAATTAAAAGAAGAAAATACGATTATTTGCAAAGACGGCACAGCACTACATTTAATGTTGTCTTACACCTGTGTGACTCTGGCTAACAATGAATTAGAAATTGAGTTAATAGCCCAAGATATCACGGGGTTACGTGAAGAACAACATAAAATGACCTATATTAACTATCACGATTCTTTAACGGATCTCTATAATCGAAATTTTATGGATAAAAAGATTAAGGAACTTTATGGGGCACATGCTTGGCCATTTAGTATCATCGTTGCAGACATGAATGGTTTAAAAGATGTTAACGACCTATTAGGTCACGACGCTGGTGATCATATTCTCATACAAATGGCGGATATTTTAAGGCACTGTTGCCGTGATGGGGATTATATATCTCGCTATGGTGGTGACGAGTTTGTTTTGCTTTTACCACACTGTGATGATCAAGTGGTCAAGAGAATTATCCAATCGGTAAAGAGAAAAACATTTGGCAGTGAAAAGTCTTTGCTTTTACCATCGGTTGCTATGGGGTCTGCAACAGCATATTCTCATAATGAAACCATCTTAGAACTCTTTAAAAAAGCCGACGATGCCATGTATAAGGATAAACATACTCGGGATAGTCAGTTGCACCAAGCTATTGGTGCAACCCTCAGTATTGCTATTGAAAAGAACTTACCTTGTCAAGCGCAGCATATTGAAAGGGTCAGCCGCCTAGTTTATTCTATGGCCACCAACTTAGCGTTACCCCAATCTGAAATTGAACGAATCCAACTAGCTGCTACTCTCCACGATGTAGGCAAACTTGGATTGCCAAAGGCGATTTTAAGTAAAAAAGGGAAGCTCTCTGCTAAAGAGCATCAATTGTTTCGAACCCACTCTGAGATAGGCTTTAAAATCCTTCAGAAGCATCGAGTAGAAGAAGAGATTTCAAGAGCGGTCCTCCATCATCATGAATGGTATGATGGCTCTGGCTATCCAAATGGTCTGACTGGTAATGAGATACCTTATTATTCAAGGATTATCAGTATCGCAGATGCCTACGACGCAATGATTCAAAAGGTGAACTACGGTCATCAAATGACCCCACAAGATGCCATTAAAGAGCTTAAACGGGTTTCAGGTATTCAATTTGATCCCGATTTGGTGGATGTGTTTGTTTCTTTAATCAACCAATCGAATTCAGAGACCAAAATGAATTTAACCAAAAGAATCTGAAATATGGTTTGCGTGTCAAAAGTATATTTGCTCAGCTAAATACTTTTGACCCAAACCAGTTATAACAAAAATAAAATATTTGATTGTAACCAACCGTGATGCATGTTAATCTAGCAAGGTGGTACAAAGCCATAAACAATTACAACTCATAAAGCGAGGTATATCATGAAACCATTACAAGTCAATTTAAACTTTGCGGATGTTACTGAGGCGAATTTAAATACATTAAGCAGCGAAGCCATAAAGGCACTTGGTCAGCTTGAAACGAGAACAGGATTAGGAAATGATTTTTTAGGATGGTTGGATTACTCAGATCAATTATCAGATGCTTTAATACAAGATTTGCAAGATACTGCTGATCTCATTAAAAGAGAAGCAGAAGTCTTATTGGTAGTTGGTATTGGTGGTTCCTATCTTGGTTCTAAAAGTATTATCGAGGCACTGAATCCTCCATTTTATAATGAAATCGCCATCAAACAAAAGAGCGGATTGCGAATCTATTTTGTAGGACATCAAATGAGCAGTGCTTATTTGAATGGTCTTTTTGATCATATTGCAGGGGCTTCTGTATATGTAAATGTTATTTCAAAGTCAGGTACCACAACAGAACCTGCAGTTGCATTTAGATTAGTTAAAGCATTTATGGACCAGCAATATGGCGAATCTGCAAATGCCCGTATTATTGCAACTACTGACGAAAAACGTGGGGCTTTAAAGCAATTGGCAGATTCTCAGGATTACAAAACCTATGTTATTCCTGATGATGTGGGTGGTAGATTTTCAGTATTTACACCAGTTGGTTTATTGCCAATAGCCTGTGCAGGGATTGACATACGGACTCTTATTAAGGGCGCAAGAGATGCCTCGGCAGATACCAATAGCAAAGATTGGCAGCAAAACCAAGCTATGAAATATGCCATTGCTAGAAACCAGCTTTACAACAATGGTAAAAAATGCGAAATATTGGTCAATTACGAACCTGCTATTCGCGATGTGGCAGAATGGTGGAAGCAACTGTTTGGAGAAAGTGAAGGTAAAGATAACAAAGGTATCTTACCCCATGCCATGAGCTTTACAACGGATTTACATTCTTTAGGTCAGTATGTTCAAGAAGGGGAGCGTTTTCTGTTTGAAACAATATTGGTCATTAACGAAGATCAGAAAGAAGTCCTGATTCCTATCGAAAAGAATGATGATGACGGCTTAAATTATATTGCTAACAAATCAATCCATGATATTAATAAAACTGCAATGCAAGGAACACTATTGGCTCATGTTGAGGGTGGTGTACCTAATATCTTGATTGAAATCAATCGCTTGGACGCTTACCACATTGGTTATCTGTATTTCTTCTTTATGAAAGCCTGCGGTATCAGTGGCTATATGCTAGGGGTGAATCCTTTTGATCAGCCAGGTGTGGAAGCTTATAAGAAAAACATGTTTGCACTATTAGGAAAGCAAGGCTATGAGGCATTAGGTCAAGAGCTCAAAGAAAAATTAAAATAAGACCAAAAAAAGTACTGAATAATACAAATGATGCGCTGACACATAAAGTGAGTGCATCATTTTTTTATTTCACAGCTTTCCTTAAATAAAGTAGGACTTTGCTTTTGTCATTGAAGCAAATTCGTGTTAAACTAGTGAGAGACATAACAAGTGAGGACTATTATGCGTATTAAAACCATACCCTATTATCAACGTTTATATTGTTATGCATATTATAGAGACGGAATTCAACTGCGTCTTGAAAAAGGAACAGAATTAGTAATGCTTAGTTTCTTTGAAAATGGTCTCATCTGTATTACTAACGATCAATTTAAGGTTGGGGATGTTTTAATATTAAATATCCACATTGATAACTATCCTTATGAAAAATTGATGTGCCATGTAAAACAATTAACCACTTGTGGTGAAATGGATGAAATTCACATGGAGATTATGGGGATTCCAAACTCCTTAAATGAGAAAATGAAAAGTGCACTAGACAAGATATCCGATAGCCAGTTTTTATTAACGCCCACGGAAAAAAAGACATTAAAGAATATTTTAACCAAGTTAGTTGAGTAAAAATAAAGCCTTCATAGGAGAAAAAGATGAAAAGTGATATCGAATCAGTCCTGATAAGCGAAGAGCAATTAAAAGAAATATGTAAAACCCTGGGTTCTGAGATTTCAAAGGATTATTGGGATAAGGATCTAATCGTTGTCTGTATTCTAAAAGGTGCAAGTGTATTTATGAGTGACTTAATACGATGTATCGATCATGTAATTGATGTCGATTTTATGGCGGTTTCGAGTTATGGTATGTCAACTGAAAGCTCGGGTGTTGTAAAGATACTAAAGGATTTAGATACCAGTGTAGAGGGTCGAAACGTTCTGATTGTCGAGGATATTGTAGATACCGGTTTAACACTTAAGTATTTGACAGAAAATTTAAAATCAAGAAAAGCAAATTCAGTGAAAATTTGCACTTTGCTAGATAAACCTGCAAGAAGAAAAGTGGATTTAGTGATTGACTATAAAGGGATAGAAGTCCCGGATGCATTTATTGTAGGATATGGCATTGATTATGCGGAAAAATATAGAAATTTACCATATGTAGCAATATTGAAAGAAGCAGTCTATCAATAAACCAATAAATCAATCAATCAATCAATAAATCAATCAATAAATCAATCAGAAAATAATTAATAAGTATTTTAGCTGAGCAAGACACAATATGAGCCATAAATATTTGGAGACTCTCTACAATTGACGCATTATCTGAACTTATATACAATGGTGAAGGTCTATCATAGACAGCCTGGGTTTGAGTGTCTGAAGTAAGATTCGCACCAAACCAACCATTGAAATAAAATAGGCACTGAAATCAATCATATTTCAGTCTAGGAGGACTTATGAACAAGAGAATGGTACCAGTAGGCATTTCTAATCGTCATCTACATTTATCACAGGCAGACATTGAAACACTTTTTGGATTAGGCCACCAACTTTCAAATTTTAAAGATTTGAAACAACCAGGTCAATTCGCCTGCGACGAAAAAGTAGATTTAGTAGGACCAAAAGGCACTATTAAAGGCGTCCGAGTTCTTGGCCCAGCGAGAAAACAAAGTCAAGTTGAAATCTCAATTTCAGATGGTTTTGTATTAGGCGTAAAGCCACCAGTAAGGGGTTCTGGTGATTTAGTAGATAGTCCTGGTTGCAAACTTGTAGGGCCTTGTGGTGAAGTGACACTTTTAGAAGGTGTGATTGCTGCAGAAAGACATATTCATATGCACACTTCAGAAGCAGAAGTATTCGGTCTTAAAGATCGAGATATCGTATCTGTAAAAGTGGATGGTGTAAGAGGCATTATTTTTAATCAGGTTGTGGTGAGAGTCCACCCTGAGTTTTCGTTGGAATTCCATGTAGATGTGGATGAGGGCAACGCTTGCGGATTGCAAAATGGCGTTGAAGTTGAAATACTATAAGAGGTGATTACGTGAATATTAATCGTTATATCGATCATACGATACTAAAAGCAGATGCTACTAACCAAGAAGTCAATAAAATTTGTGAAGAAGCCAGAACACACGAATTTTTTTCTGTCTGTGTTAATGCCCACTACGTACCATTGGTAAAAGCAAACTTAGAAGGTTCTATAGTTAAAGTTTGTGCAGTCGTTGGTTTTCCACTTGGTGCAACAACTGCTGCAGTTAAAGCATTTGAGGCAGAGCAAGCAATCGCTGCAGGTGCTGATGAAATTGATATGGTCATTAATATCGCAGCTTTAAAAAATCGTGAACTAGATGTTGTTTTGAACGACATATGCGCAGTTAAAGCAGCTACCAAAGATCGCGCTCTGTTAAAAGTTATTATAGAGTCTTGTCTTTTAAATGATGAAGAAAAAGTGATTGCTTGCCAGTTATCCAAACAGGCTGGTGCTGAGTTTGTTAAAACATCAACTGGTTTTAGTACTGGTGGCGCAACTGTGGCTGATATTGCTTTGATGCGCAAAACCGTTGGTCCAGAACTTGGTGTTAAAGCATCCGGTGGCGTTAGAGACTTTGAAACCGCAAAACAAATGATTGAAGCAGGGGCAACGCGAATTGGAGCAAGTGCTTCTGTGGCTATTGTTGGCCAAGGTTTAGCTGATTCTAGTGGTTATTAATAATTTAAAATCGAATGGACCTATTGATAAATAGTCCTAACAAAAGCGGGCTATTGCTAATCAAATATGATTTGCAATAGCCCGCTTTTGTTTTAAAAAAATATTTGTGTCAAAATTATTTTTTATATTGTGTTGGAATGATTTAGAAAGACCTAGTGTTTATTAACTGGATTTGTTATAATGTAAATAGTGTGAATCTTCATACAGAACGATAGGGTTGTATTTGATTACCATATAGAGACTATTTTGAGGAGTGCATCAATGGAGCTATTTAGAAATGATTATTTTCGTGTTTTTTTAGATGGAATAAACGTTTGGATTGATGTTTTTATGAAAGGCTTTGACATTAAAGAATTTTCTGTTGTCAGTGCCAAAATTCCTCGTTTGAGACTGACTAATTTTGGGAATTTGACCAAGGCACTTCAGATGGAAATTAATCAACCCATTATCATTGGCGTGTTTCGAAGAAAGGTAGAAATGGAAATTTCCAGCGATGGATTAGAAGCTTATGCTCTAATCAATTTAACTGAGGAAGAATACCATAAGGAACAGACTGTTGTAGTCCAAGAAATTATTGGAATGATCAAGGATGCAGAAATAACTACAGGTATTTTAAAAGAGGTTTTTACAGCACCTTTGCCACTTATGAAGAAATTTCATATTGCAAAAGGCAAGGGTCCAATAGATGGACAGGATGCTATCGTTAAGTTGTTTGAGCTGTCAGATCGAAAACCTCGTATTTTGGTGAACGGATCTGTTAATCATTACGAATTGAATTTAATTGACAATATTAATGTTGGTGAATGGCTAGGCGAAAAAACTCAAGCCACTTTAGGTACTTGTGGGGTTAATGTTAAAGGGGAAGAAATTCCATCAAAATCCGGTCGTGATTTTCCTCTGCGCTTTGATGCAAAAACCGTTTCTTTAACGAAAGATGCTTCAGGTAAAGAAACGCTGTATGCCTTGAAAGATGGAGCTGTTCGAATTAGTCAAGATCGTATTGGGGTAGATAACCATCTGAAAATAAGTGGGGATGTAGATTATACCACCGGTAATGTGAATTTCGATGGTTTTATAACCATTAGTGGCACAGTAAAAGATGGTTTTAGTGTTATTGCACTGAATGATATTACAATACAAAGCGATATGGGTGTTGGTGCTGTCGGTGAAATCAGGTCCAAGACGGGAAGCATCTTCATTAAAGGTGGGGTTAACGGGAAAAATACTGCGAAAATCATCGCAGGCAATCATATATTTTTAAAATATGTCAATGAGGCTGATGTCATTGCTGAAAACTCGATTAATATTGGCTTCTATGCCATGGATAGTTTATTAAAATCAAAAAAAGTCATGGTGAATCCTGATCAAGGGCGCGTCATCGGTGGCAAGATCGAAGCGGAGTATCAAATCATTGCGGGAACAATCGGCAATCAGTCTGAACGCCGTACAGATATCAGTGTCAGCGGTTTTGAGAGATGCAGTGTTAAGGATGAGCTTGATGCGGCGTTGATTCATTATAAGGATGTTTTTTCTAGGACAAATAAGATTAAGAGACAATTGGAGATATTTGAAACTCACATCGGACAATTGGACGAAAAAGCACTAAATACATTTAAGGGCATGGTGATTTCTCATGAGCATGCTATGGACGAAATCCTTAGACTTAACCAAAAGATTGCTTATCTACAAGAAGTACTTAAAACTCGTGGTGACGGAGAGGTGCAAATTTCAAAGAGTGCCTATCCAAAAACATTTATGGAAATTAAAAACTTTCAAAAGCGAATTAAAGATGTGACATCGGGTTCGTTCTATGTTAAAGATAATGATTTACAATATGAAGGTTAATGGGGGTATTGCATGTATTTAGGAAACCATACAGAGGGAGCGACTCAATCGGATTCACATTGTGAACGCTTGGTTGCTCGATGTGGCGTTTTAAGAGAGGCAATAGATTTTTTTTCGCAGAGCCTTCATTTAGAACAATTAATGTATTACGGACACGAATTAGTCCATAAGTCACTAGAACTCAATCAATCTGCTCTCTTTATCATTGAGGATACCCTTTATGATTTAAAGAAATCCATTGGTTATACACTTGATTCTTATACTGAAACTGCAGATGCTAGACATCAGGATCTTGCGCGTTTCTTCGGCCGTGTCCTTACCCAAGATTTTGAACGCTATTTTTCTGAGGGGCTGGTTTCAGTGTTTCAAACCAAGTTGATTATACCAATCATCGTCAAGGATGAATTAGTCGGTTTTATTATTTCCGATGGTAAAATCGATGAAGATTTCAGTGAGGATGATTTGGCTTTTACATTTTCTATCAATCAATTAATGAATAAAGCTTTTGAAAATGCCCGTGCATTTAAGAGTCTTGAAGAAAAGAATTTAGAACTTGATAAACGTGTTTTTAATTTGTTTTTTATAAACCATTGTTCGAGACTTTTATTGTCAGAACTAAACCTGAATAATTTGTACACACTTTGCGTTGATGTTATTAGAGAACTAACCGCCAGCGCAGTGACGACATTTTTTGTTTGGGACGATTTGACGGAAAAGTTGGTCCTTAAGGGCTACAAAAATATACTTAGTTTTGATCAGATTTATGGAGAACTGAAACTAATCACTACAAAACCAGCAACGACAAAAATTGTATATCATATACAAGATGATAAAGCAGAACTTGAAGCCATATTTGGTGGTCTTGACATTTTTTCACCATACAACGCTGAGCATGTAATTCTTGTGGTTAAAGATACAATTATTGGGGTAGTGACTGTGTCTACACCAGTTAATGAAAAAATCTATGATAAACAAGTTCTTGACATGATTGTAAGTGTTGCTAATTCTATTAATATTGCAATCACAAATGCCCATAATTTCGAGGAGATTAGAAGCCAAAAGAACACATTGGCATTACGGTTAAGTCATTTAGAACAACTTAATCGTGCCATTAAAAATATCAACTCATGTCAAAGTATAGAAGATCTTTGTGAAATCACAATTTCAACACTACTATATGCTTTTGATGTCAACCAAGCAGGCATATTTTTACGAGAAGAAACGGATTATAGACTTAAAGGAAGTGTTGGGTGGCAAGATACATCGAAATCCCTATTGACACTACTTAATCAAGTAACAACACATGGCATTGTGGATTATGAGCGTGATGGCTACACAAAATTTGTGCGAGATATTAGAGATGATCAATGGCATGACAGTTCATGTTTTGTTCTCCTACCAATTCAATTAGATTTAATTAGCCCCAATAACGAAGGAACAGTAGGCTATTTATTAGTAAATCGTTTAAATCATCCACTAAAAAAAGAAGACGTGTTGGTTTTTGAAGCCTTAACAAACGCTATTGCGCCAATTATTAGCCAGATGAACGCCCAAGAACATCTTAAAAGGACTCTTATTGACAACCCACTAGTTCGATTTGAAAACTTACTTCAAAATGCAGCAACACATTTTGAGCTATATGGGCTTAATTATACTGCCTATTTGCGTAAACATAGTTTCAATCCATTTGCACAGGCCAATCAACTTCAAGAAAATCAAGTTCAATTAGGAGAATACTTAATAGAAATTGCAGTCGAAAAACAGTGCTTAGGTTATGAGTATGAAGTTGAGGGTGGGGATTATATATCGACATATGATAATATAAGAGCAGCTATTGAGCTTTATGCTTAATCATTAATATAATCAAGGTTAATCAAAATTGACCATAAAGTTCGTTTAGACACAAGTGTCGAAAACGGACTTTATTTTTTTGTGACCATATCACTGTGTTTAGGGTATACTAATATTAGGGAGGTGATGTGTCCATGCAATACGTTGTCATCATGAATACAAAATCAGGAATGAATACAGTTCAAAAGGGTGTCGAGAAAGTCATTCTACGTTTACGTTCAGAGGGCCATCAAGTCCAAGTCTTTCAGACTGCCATCGAAGGCGATGCTGAATCATTTGCATCGACTATACCAAGCTGTGACTTAATTGTCTCTGTCGGGGGAGATGGAACCATGAATGAAGTGATTAACGGCCTGCTATCAAATGATAAAGTGCAGAGCATTCCTTTAGCCATGATTCCCGCAGGTACGGTTAACGATTTCGCAAATTACTTCAAATTACCAAATAAAGAACTGGCGATTTATCAATATTTGACAGCCTTTAAAACTATTCAAGTGGATATTGGAATGGCTAATAATCGTTACTTTACAAATGTGGTTGCAGCAGGATTTATCTCAGATGTGGGTTATCGCGTTCAAAAAAAGCATAAACAGCGGTGGGGAAGAATTGCTTATTATTTTGAAGGTTTTTCGGCAGCAATTAAGTATATGAAAAGGACAAGCCGCTTTACGTTTAGTATCGGGGATCATCAAGTGACCTTAGATGCATATATGTTCATTGCGTTGAACACCACCCATCTAGGGGGCTTATCTTATTTTGCTCCAGATGCATCCTGTGAGGATGGCTTGATTGACTTATTTATCATCAAAAAAACAGGATTAATCGGTGGATTTATCCTGTTGGTTGAGATACTATTTGGAAAGCATATTGATGATAAAAACGTTATTTACTTTAAAGTAAAAGAATTTGGAGTAGATGCAAAATCTCCGATTGAAGTTGATGTGGATGGGGAGAGGGGGACGCTTTTACCCTATCAAGTGAAGGTACTGAAGCACGGCCTAAATCTAGCATTACCCGATACTCCGTAGCCATTATTAGGCTTTTATATCAAGCATATGCCCATAATGGATGTTGGTAGATTGGTTGTCCAACCCTGTTACTAATCGATCAAAGAGATAAAAGAGTTCTACGATTAGACCTTTGTTAGAAAAAAAATAAACCCTGGTTTTTTTATTGCCTTCTTTAGTTAGTTTTGCTTTTAATAAAATAGGATCATACTCAAGGTACAAAAACTGGCGTATTGTTATACCATATGCGCTAAAAGCGTGGCGATGAAAGACTAGAAAGTGTTGTAAGGCTTGATCGATTTGATAACCTTCAACGGCTTCAATTTTGACTAAAATCTCAACTAAACTGTTATATTGTTTTACAAGTGAAGTGATTTGTTGTACTAAGTCTTTAGTATCGTTGTCTAGTGTTTTTTTAGCTTTATCCCGTTCTGATAATAACCGTTCTAGGAGTTCATTGTAGACAGTTTTTTCAAATCCAAAAGGCTTTTGGATGACATCTTGGTAATGGTAGATAATGCGGCCCTCAGGAGGTGTCACTGGTTTAATGTTATAGGCAGAAATTTTAGAAAGACTGCTAGATCGACCGTGAATAGGTAAAGAAGTTGTCGCATTTCTAAGTCTAGTCATGGGTGAGCACCTCCTAACAATAGTTTAGTTATGGATGATATCGGCATTTATTGTGAAAACTTGAGGTTCAATTATGGAAAAAGAAACATTTGTTGTCATAAATAATGAAAAAAACGAAGCTATATTTAAGCATCTATTGACTCAACTGAAAACATTGAATAGTAATCACCAAGAAGATACTTCAATGGTTTATGAATTTTGTTGTAAACTGGATTTTGAAATAGCACTACAAAAGATGGTGAATAGCAACGATTTTACTGCCAATACATTAGTGGCAGTCTTTTATCCCTATCTTAAAACCCTTGAAGTCGAAAAAACACAGAAGGATTGGCTTCAGCATTTTTACCATTCAGCATTAAATAAAAATTTTCCAAATGGTCATGAAAATCAAGAGGATGAGGCTTTAATTGGTGTTGAAAATGCATTTTTCACAGTATTAGATGGGATCAATCAACTCCAAAAAATCAGTTGTGATGGTTCGTTTTTAAGTACTTATCCCTTTGAATTTTTAACACAAGAGGAGATATTGCAACTTGAAAACCCAGAAGAATACCAGCGATTCATAAAGATTTTTCATGAAAATCATATTTACAGTATGATGAAAATCAATTATGAACTATTGCATTATACAACCTTAGAGCATATTTGTGGTGTGCATTACATAGCAACGCATATTGCAAGGCAGTTAAAGGCTGCTGGGGTTCCAATTGATTTGGGTCGGGTTTCCGGCGCAGCAGCTGGTCATGACATAGGTAAGTATGGTTGTAAGGGTGACGAGGGGAAGCGGGTTGCTTATCTTCATTATTTCTATACTGGAGAATGGTTTGATCAATACAACCTGCCATACATTAAGCATATTGCTGTCAATCATTCTACCTGGGACTTAGAACTTGAAAATCTAAGCGTTGAATCACTGGTCTTAATTTACTGTGATTTTTGTGTTAAAGCACCTGATGATCCTAAGTTTAGGTTTGCAATGCAGTTCTATTCATTGAAAGAATCGTTTCTTGTAATTCTTAATAAATTAGATAATTTGGATGAAAAAAAAGAGCAGCGTTATCGGAAAGTTTACGCGAAGTTATTGGATTTTGAGAATTATATGTTGGATTTGGGTATTGTGGTTAATCCCCATCACAAGATGGCTGATTTTAATCAAGTTAATTTAAAAAGACCGATGTTCTCTTTATTGCATGGCAACGAAATTACCAACCGATATAAAGCCTTGGCCGTTCGTCATAATATTGGGATGATGCATTACTTCAGAGATGAATCATCTATGAATGGTGTGCTTGAGCAAGCTCGAAGTGAGGATTCACATCACCGTCTTAGAGGCTATTTAGTGATGTTTTTAGAGTATTATATGTATTTGACTTCACGGCAAAAAAATATTCTTTTGAGTTTTTTATTTGAGAGATTAACCCATGTAGAAGAAGACATTCGCGAAGAGTGTGCAAATATGATGGGTATCGTCATTGCAAGTTATGATGAACTCCATCGTAAAGAACTACCAATTAATGCTGAAATCAAGCCCAAGCCAACAGAAAGTTCAACACTACTAGAGTCTTATTTTAAAAAATTTCTTGAAGCAGATGTTGCCACTACCCCAAAACATAGGGATTGGATCGGCCATGCCTTGGCTACTTTTGTTAAGTCTTTATTAACCCGTGCCCACGAAAATCGTGTTATTGAATACACTCGCATTGTTCTGGATCAATTTGAAATCTATCGTAAGGATGCAGAAGTACATCCCTACCTATTGCGTGTTCTAAAGCATCTGCCCCTGGGACGTTGCCATGATACAATGCAACTATATGTTATGACACTGATTTATAAGATGGCTCTTCAGCCGGTTGTAAAAACTAGGCTTGAAGCTCTAGATGCTTTGAGAACAGTTTTAAGGTATATTAATCCTGAAATAGTGTCTAAGATGAATTATGATTTGCTCTTTGAAAAGCCTGTAGAAGAATTTCAGGATGTACTCAATTATATGTCTCGAGTGATTAAGGGCCAACTTGTTCACGACGATTTATGTCCAAGAACAGTATTAGCACAAGACCCATCCACGCTCTATTTATCTAACCTTAAAACTGCAACCCCACCGGTGATTAAACGACTGCAAATTGACATGTTAATTCAATTAATTCACGAGGGTCGCATAGATGCTTTTTATGCTGCAATGCATTTCTCTAATGTTCTAAAAGTCAGCGCTTTTCAAGAGGTACGAGAACGGGCTGGAAACGCATTAATTGAAGTGTTTGAACTGATAGCCCACGAACAAAAAAATGATATCGTCATAGAATTATTGAGAGCACTAGAAATTGAGGGATATCAGTTTACAAAGTATATTCCTCCTTATCTTGGTCGGTTGTTGAACTCATTAAGTTTTCTTGAGCATAAAGAGATTGTTGATGACTTAGTCCAGAAGATGAAATCAGCCTCCAGTCAAATCTGTTTATTAGTTTTATCAACTGCCTCAAAAAGCCTTGTTGATCTCTTTATCAATTCTCGAGAGTCGGGGGGCTTAAGCAATCAGCAGATTCATAGAATGTTCTCCGTTCTACTAAATGGTTTAGTACATTATGATCCTCAGGTTAATCAAAGTGCATTCCAAATTATCGGTCATGATATACTGGGATCAAATGAGCTCCATTTACAAGAAAAAATAAAAATATATACATTGATTGCAAAAAAAGTGATGACGATCATCGCCAACACCGATGACACATCCTCGTTAACATTTATGTACTATGCCTCAGCTCTAAATCATTTTTATCGTTTTATTTCTGACGCCATCCATGAATATTCTGATTTGCCAGTTAGCCATCCTAAGCGAATTGCTTTTTTTCCTGGTGCCTTTGATCCATTTTCCCTAGCCCATAAAGCAAGCGCATGTAAGATAAGAGATTTAGGTTTCGAGGTTTACCTTGCCATCGATGAGTTCAGTTGGTCTAAAAGAACGCAACCGAACATGATCAGAAGAAATATTGTTAAAATGTCCATTGCTGACGAACTAGATATTTACACCTTCCCAAGAGGTTTTATCGTTAATTTGGGAAATGCCCAAGATGTTGAAGACTTAAGAACTGCATTTTCACCCCGTGACACATATCTCGTGATGGGGTCAGATGTATTGACTCATGCCTCTGCTTATGCAGGTGGTAAATCCCGGGAGGCCCTATTGAAGTCATCGCATATAATTTTTGAACGTGCCCAAGGGTTAGGTAATGTTAGGGATGATCAAAAATTAGAAGAAGTGGTTGCTAGCATAACAGGGGATGTCATTCGTCTTACCCTAGATAGCGCCATAGAAAGCATCAGTTCTACGCAAATTAGAACCTACATTGACGAACATCGGGATATATCAGATTTAACAGAAACATTAGTTCAAAAATTCATCTACGAAAAAGGGCTTTACAGACGGGAGCCACAGTTTAAAGATACCATGACCGTGAGTTCCCTGAGTATTGAATTCTATGACCAAATTACAGATGCCTTAATTCATGAGGTGTGCACAACATTTGGCTTGTTATTTGAAACGGTCAAACAAACCTTATATTCAAAAACCTACGAGCATTCTACTAGAATTTTAGTCATTCGCGACGTGACATTACAAGGTAAGATACAAGCTTGTTCTATTTTTCATTGGTTAAGAAGTAGTCTGATTTATCACGAAATCACATCAGGTTATTTAACCGATTATGTCCAAGAGCATGGAATAGGGCGAATTATCGTTATAGATGGTTTTTTTGTGGACAAACGTTCGGCTACCAATCAAATCGAGCAAGTGATCATCACAGAAACTTTAGCATATTGCCTATCTAAAGATTACACCTATGCCATCTATAGAGATATATTTTCAGTAAAAGATGAACAGATTGAAGAGCATTTGAAGCGCAATGGGTTTTTGGAGATAAAAGATACTGACAATCAAAAGCTTTTCGTGGTCAATATGAGCTCCCCAATAACCCTGAGCTTAGATTGTAAAGCAATGATTAAATCACCTTACAGAAATGCTCCAAATGTAGAAGCTGCCATTGAAGTGGCAAGACAAAGACTATCACAAGCCCTTTGCGACTTCTATCCAGGGAACCTTGTTTTGTCTTTTGACCGTACAATGATTTATGAGCACTTGATTAAGCTAGTTTGTGATGCCAATCAGGTACCCACTGTCCCAAGTGAACCAAGGCAGCTTGGAGATGCGATGTTGGTGCCCTATGGAGATGTGTTTAAACGGTGGATATTGCCAAATACAGTGACTAAAGCACTTCACACAGAGCGGTATTATAATAACCAAGTGACAAGTTATACCGTTAAGGCATTTCCAAATTACCTGGATTTAGAGATTCAGTCTCGTACAATCAAGTCTTTTAATCGCCCGGTTATTCTTGTGGATGATCTTCTAGATAAGGGTTATCGCTTAAAAGCAATCCTTGAGCACTTTAAAAAACAAGAAATTCCTCTTAGAGAGTTGAATGTTGCCATTCTTTCTGGTAGGGGTAAGGCCTGGCTTGAGCAAAATAAAATCAATGCTAAGGCTGCGTACTTTATCCCACGGATTAAACTATGGTTCAATGAAAGTCACCTTTACCCATTTATCGGTGGGGATGCTTTGGAACGATCCAAACATGAAAATCGCTCTGTCCTACCTTCCATCAATATGATATTGCCCTATGTGTATCCAAGCTTTATCAAGGATGTAGCCCCTGCAAAAATCGCAAACTTCTCCAAAATATGCCTTGAAAATACGTATATGATTCTTAAAGCCTTAGAAAGGGAATATTTGGAGCGCCATGAGCGAAATCTAACCATGATTTCACTTTCTGAAGTTCTCGTCTCGCCAAGGACTCCAGAAAAAGGTCACTCACTGTACTATCTGAATCATACAAAACCCACAGATCTTTTATTAGGTGATATTGAAACAATGGAACGCATTACAGCGTATTATTCAGTAGGAGGTAAACATGTCTAGCCTTCATTACGATGGTCTAATCACAAATCAACAAGCAATTAAAGAAGGGGGCATCGCACCCTTATTTCAGATGCCATCATTTGAAAACAAGTCAGCATTCTTTGACAGTTACTATTCTCAGCAATGGTTTGAAGGGTTTAAAGGTCCATTTAGCGTCACCATTTTTGGTCTTGGTGACGTTGGGGGCACCATGGCAACTGTGCTACGTGCAATTGGGAGTGACAACATTTCCAGGTTGAATATATATGATTTAAACCCACAAGTGGTTGCACGATACGTATTAGAGCTTAACCAAATGTTTTGTGACACAGTTAAGCCAATCCCTGTATTCGGTGTGACAAAAGAAGAACTATATCAAACAGATGTCTTGATTTTTACTGCCTCTAAAGGGGTACCGCCAGTAGGGTCTACCCTTAAGGATATGCGAATGGTTCAACTTGAGGCAAATGCGCAAATCGTCCAAACTATGGTGCGAGAATCATTTGCTGCTGGGTTTAGGGGCCTTTATGCAATCGTTTCTGATCCCGTGGATTTATTATGCCAAGTCGCTAGAGATACTTTGATAGCCTTAGAAGGCAAGAATGCTGTTTCTCTTCGCGTTAAAGGCTTTGGACTAGGTGTTATGTATGCAAGGGCAAGATACTTTGCAGGAGAAGAAAATCATCAAGAGTTTTTTCAGTATGGTAGAGTTTATGGCCCCCACGGTAAGGATTTAGTTGTTTTAAATGCCGTTGGAGATCAGTTTGATCAACAAGTTTCTGAAAAACTGAAAAAGCTAACGGTAGAAGCAAATCTAGCCGTAAGAGAACTAGGTTTTAAGCCTTATCTTGCTCCTGCAGTATCCTCGGGAATCTACGCCATCAAGGGTTTTCTCGAAGGCCACTGGCACCATAGTACAATTTGCTTTGGCAATCAATACTTGGGCATAAAGAACAAATGGACATCCGAAGGAATAGAAATAGAAACCATACCCTACCATGAAGTCGTAGCAGACTGGATTCAAACGACCCTCTTAGCGATGGAGGCTGATTATGCAGTATTACCTCCTTTGTAAAGAAGAAAATTCCAGTTTATTGCAAGAAATCATTGATAGTTTTTTAGGACTTGGGGGTTTTAAAAAGATTTCAAATCTTGACCAAATTGGTTGCGAAAGACCTGTGAGTGTGGTATTTGCCTTGGAATTGGATTGGCTTGGGGAGAATCAATTTATTTCCGAGCAACTAACCAATTGGATGGAGAAGAGCACTCTTGATGGGGTTTATGGTGGACTCATCTTATTTTCTGAGCATTATTGGTTTACAAAGCGATTTTCCCAGCGTCTAATATTTATACTAAATCAAAAGGGTATGGGTTTTAAAGGGCATAGTGTTTTTGAAGTGGTACCTGGATATGAAAATTTTAAGACTTGGCAACAAAATTTAGGTTTACCCCTTGAGGAGGTTTGTCGGCAGCGGTTGGTTACATTCCATAGCAATTTTTTTGAGGATGAACCCATCAAAAGAACAAAATTACTGGTTCTTCATGCATCTCACCACCCCATTAGTAATACGCTTCAACTATGGCAGCTTGTACAACAGCGCTTAACTGGATTTGAGATAGAAGTTCTTGGCATTGAAAATGGTACAATTGTTGATTGTAAAGGGTGCGCTTTTCAAACCTGTTCCCATTATGCGGCTAATCGGAGTTGTTTTTATGGGGGCCAGATGACCAATGAAATATTACCGGCTATTGAGTTGGCAGATATTGTTGTTTGGATTTGTCCCAATTATAACGATGCCATCTCGGCCATGCATGCGGCACTGATTAATCGATTAACGGTTTTATACCGTCGAATTAGTTTCAGAACTAAACTAATGTACGGGGTCATTGTTTCGGCAAATTCTGGTTGTGACTCTGTTGCAAGTCAGCTCATTGGAGCCCTTAATATCAATAAAGGTTTTTCTCTTCCGCCAAAGGCATTTTTAACGGCAATTGCCAGCACACCAGGGACTTTAGGGCAAGACAGCACTGTTGAGCAGCGGGCCTTAGAATTTGCCAATGAGATGATGAAAAACTGCCAATAAAAAACGTCTTTAAAAACAAAAAAACTGTAGATTAAGCATTGGCTAAATCTACAGTTTTTACATTTGAAATTGTGTTTTAATTGTCGAATTCTTACTTGATGGTCTCGAGATTGAAGGCGTCAAACCAAACATATACATTATCTGATTGAATAAAGAGATCTACTTGGTCAAGGCTTACTGCACCAAAGGTATGGGAGACTAGTTCAAAATTCAGAACACTTGGCTTGAATGTCCATTGGGTCTCATATGACTTGACACCATCTTTATAGCCAATCAACAACATTGACACTGGTTTTAGATCACTGGATTTTAACCAAATACTCATCAAATCACCTTTATTGACAAGGGTGTCTTTTTTACTGGCAATACCATATAATTTAGAGGCTGGTATTGAGATTCTTTGACTTGAAGGTGAAGTTTGAAAAACCTTTAGATCTTCAAGGATTTCTCCCGGTGTAAAGCTTTCAGGAAGTTCAGAAAGGTCTTTTGTGTCAGGGGATTTAGCACTGGTGTCTTTTGCTTCAAACTGCAGTGTGTTTGAAAAGCCTTGACTCTTTTGCTTATAAGAATCCGTAATACTCAGGGAAATAATATAATTTCCTGATTTTGTAGGGCTGAAAAGGAAGCGTTCTGTATTGTGGGTTTCAATCGTCTCACCATTAAGCAAGACAGTCCATTGGAAATCTTTGATTGTCGCTGGGGCGTAGGCAATGGCTCTGCTGGTAAACTGCCATCCAGTGTCTGTTGTGATCATCTCATAAGAGGCTACCGGTGGGTTAGGCAGGTCTTCGTGAATGAAAATATACCACCATCCAAAACCAACCATTGCTAAGAAAATAAGCATTAGCCAAGGGAAATGCCATTTAGTCTTGGGTTGATCCGTCTTTAAATTCGTTCTTCTTTCTGTTAAGCCAATATGCAATTCTGAGGGAATGGCAGTTGTGCTCTCCAATTTGGGCGGCTGGATTGGGTCTGAAGTTTGTTGATTTGAGATATCAGGTGCCACTTGGAAGGGCGGGGGCGAAACTATAGTAGCTGGAATGTCAATGACTTGAAGGGTTTCGCTGGTTTCAGGGATTTCAGAGTACTGATTAGGTGCGCTAGAAGATGTTGCTTCATATGATTCAAATGGTAACGGCTGAGGTTGAGATTGCGGTTGAAGAGCCTGTTCTGTTGGTTCATCCATTACCAGTTGCACAAATCCTTCATTGCCTTGTTTGGCAATACTGATTGGTATTGCATTTACGACTAGATTGTCACTGACATTATGTGATACTGGGTCAACGAGTACCATCGTATCACCAGATCTTAATTTTTGAAATTGGCTGTAAATATTCTTGATGGACGGATTGCTGAAGAATGCAGTGCTATTAAAGAATGAAAATACGTGCTTTGACATGACCCCTTTGCTGTTACCAAGAATAACAAATGCCAGATCCTGTATCTTCCCATGGAAATCCACTGCGTTCTGAAGGTCTCTCAGTAAAATGACTTCGTTGAAAAAAACCTCTTTTTGATAAATGACGATTTGATGTGAATCAATCAAAACACTTTGAAATGTAGAAGGCAGGGTTTCGTAGTCACAGGATTTCTTAAGACACTCAGAAAGCAAGTTCAACCGGGCTTCTTCGTCTGTATGATAATTATGTAAATAGGTAATCAGAGGAATGCCAGCATTATAATTCGTTACAAGAACAAGCTTATCTGAAAGATCATAATAGCTGACATTCGAGAGATGGCGCACTAGTTCGTTAAAGGCATCATCGGTTAAAACGGAATTTCGATCGATGGTATTGACAAGGGCAACTTCATGTTCTTTTTCTTTGTCAATGGCCATATAAATTGTTTGATGGGCTTCTTTATGAAATTGTTCAAGAATATTGTAACGATCGATTTGTTTCATCTATGCCTCCTCATCGACAAATGCAATGTCAACGTATATAATAGTGTTAGAACGTACGTTCGCAAAAAAAACTCTCTAATCTATTATAATCAAAATAACAACCGAGTACAAATCAAAATTACGCTAAGGAATGGTAAAATCCTATGAAAATACTACATTTTTCAGATTTACATCTAGATGCGCCCTATTTGGAACTGAGCATCCCCTCTAAAAGGAAAATAAGGGAGCACGTACAATCTGTTTTCAACGCTTTGATTCGGGACGCACTAAAACCTGAAATAGAGGGGGTGCTATTTGTTGGCGACGTTTTTGATCATTCCAAGACATCCATTCAATGGCTATTCCGTGTTCAAGGGGCTTTTAAGAGTCTACTCGAGGCCGGTAAGTTCGTCGTCTATGCCACAGGAAATCACGACTACTGGATCAACAAAAATCATTTTAAAGAATTGGAAGATTACGAACACTTCATTCTATTATCAGGGGATCAAGTAGAGACCAGACAATTTCAATTGAGAGGCAGATTAGTGGCAATTCACGGCTTGGGCTATAGTTGCGAACAGCCCCAACTGAAAGAGGGTTTACTACAAAAGTTCCCCCTGCCAATTGCAGATTGCTTTAATATTGGGGTGATTCATGGGGTTGTCACAGGTCAGAATACATTAGGGGAGGCCAATTACTACCCCATGTCTAAAAGCGCCTTAGACGCACTCAACTATCAGTATATAGGCCTCGGTCATGTCCATACCTATCAACAAGTCACTGAAAACTGCGCCTACCCAGGTCAATTACTGCCACTGAACTTTAACGATAGCCAGGTGGGGGCGGGGATTAAAGTCACCTTCAATAATGACCTGCTATCAATAGAACCAATTCGGTATCCTGGGCTAAGACTTATTAGGATTGCTTTAACAGTTGAGGCTGAAACAAAAGAAGCCCTTGAAAGCCAGATAACAGGCCTGTTATATCCACTAAAACTAGAATGTGAAGAGGCAATTTATCGATTTGTAATAGAGGGAAATGTGTATTTTGACCTAGAATACGATTTTTTTGAGCTGCTCCTTGAACGGATTTTTGAAGAAGATAGCCAGTGTCATCAAATGATTTTTCGAGGTCAAGTGACGCTTCCTAAGAAAACAATTGAACTGCCAAATCTTATGCGCGATGCTCTTTCAAAAGAATGGGATAAAATATTGTCTGAGGACTGGAGCAAAGAGCAAATGGCTTTTTTAGGCCACGCTTCCCTGGTAAAAGAACACATCATAGAACATTCAGAGCCATTAAAGCACAAGTTATTAGATTTATTTAATAAGGAGGTTTAGCATGTCTGGGATTAAAATGATTCACATTACTTCTTTTGCTGGACTCCAAAAGGTGGAATTTGATTTTGAAAAGGGTTTAAACATCATCACAGGGGCAAATGAAACAGGCAAATCAACGGTGATTGAAGCCTGCAGAGCTATTTATAAGGGTTTTGACACCCCCTATGATACCAATCCTTTTTTGAACTGGCATCAGACCCCCATACAAATCGAAGCATTCCTATATGGAGATCAATCCAAACGGGTATCTCGAAATCTCAATAAACGGCCAAAGGGACTCATTGATACAAATGGCACCATACAAGTGATTGACAATCAAGAATTGTTAATTGGCGACCAAAATAAAAGTAGAATTGACCCCTTGATATGGTATATCAATGAAAATGCTATGGCTTCTTATATGGCCCTGGCAAGGAGTGGGTCTTGGAGAGATTTGGTGATTGGGGCTATGCTCCCACCTTCATTTTTCAAATTCTCAGAGGTCCAATCAAAACTAAAAGCACTGAGAAAGCAATACTATACAAATCATTCTAATTCAAAATCAATGATTCATGGGCGAAATAAAACAATTCAGCGGCTAAAAGAAACTTACAGATTACTTAAAAATGAAGAAAGTCATAAGGCTATGTTAGTTGAAAAACAGGCCAACCTTATGGCTTTAATTGCTGATAATGCTAAAAAGAATCAAGTACTTTTGGCAGCAAAAGCTTTTTATGAAATCTATCTGCCTGAGCTTAATCTTCATGCTGATAAAGTTAAACTCCAAAAGACCTGTGACGAAAATCAATATCTATTACGTTCTGAAATGCAGTTAATTATAGCCTATCAAGTATTGTCGCAAGACCAAAAGAGGTTGCAAAACGACCTTGTGAATCTACAGATTCAAGCTCAAGGCTATGCTGCAACCATTGGTGCTCAAATCTCTGAAATGACGTCTTTTCAGCGGATTCAAAATCAATTGAAACCCTCTGGAGCGCACCATACTTTAGTCTCTTTTTTACTTGAAAAAGTCACGATTGAAGAGGCCATTCAACTCCGAAAAAATCAATTGTCTTCCCAATTTCCATCTGGATTAAATGAGACGATTAAGCTTTTTTCAGAAGCTGTTGAATGGTACCAGATAGAATCTAAAAATCTGCAGGTCAAGTCTAAGAGACGTTTCCAAGCTATATTAGGCATGGGATTTTCCTTATTGGGTGGCTTAGGTCTAGGGGGAATTTTGCTTCTGAATAGCTTGGGCATCTTTCAAGTCTCTAAGAGTATTGTGCCCTTCGTGGTGGGCCTCTCTTTAGCTCTGGCGCTTTTGGGCATCATCACTAATGCAAGCCATTATTTGGAGGTCAAGAGAGCCCCTAAAAAACAGCAAACAAATCAACCGGATGCTTCGGAATCTTCAAAACAAGTATTGAGGCAATCCATGATTGGCACACTGGCTGTGACTGAAGGTCGTCCACTTTTTGAGGAGGAGCTCTCAGCACTGCGACATATTGGCGAGCAATTGAAACAATATTTTGGACTTGTGGCCCAGTATAATGAATTGTATCGCGGTTATCACGGTTTAGTGGCACCATTGGCACAAGAAAAGGATTATTTATCTTGGTGGGGTTGGTCAAAGCACCAACTTGAAGTAGAAAGGGAAGCGTGTCAGGGTGTTTTTAGTGATACTGCAGAAAAGCAACAGAATTTGAAGCGTATTCAACTGGAGATTGCCAGTGTTGAAGTAAATCTCAGTGGTGTTTTGCAAGATTTAGAAAATTGGTCCCATGGAGCCAAGAGTATTTACATGACAGACGATATTCAAAAGATAGAGGTTTTGCAAGCTGAAGCAAGAGAAGGCCTTTTGAGAATGGCTGTTTTAGAAGAAAAGAGCCGCTTTTCTGTTGAGTTTTTGCATGAAATGACTCAAACACCACCTGCAATAGAGCTTGAAACGGTTTTGCAGGAACTGATTGCTAATGATGAAGAAAAAATGCAACTTTATCATCAGAAAAGCGAGATTTTGATTGCACTTGATCAGATTGCACTGGAGACCAGTGACGATTATCAAGAATCCATTACACGTGAAATTGAACTATTAAAACGGGATCAGATGGTTCACGATGAACTACTCTTAATGGAATTAGTGGTGCAAAGAACAGAAAGACAGCTGATTCAGGCTCACCAACCTGCTTTTATCGCAGTGGCAAATCAGTTTATTCAACAAATTACCGGGGGGGCAATTCTAGGCCTAAGTTTGAATGAACAGGGGGATGTCTATGGCATTAAAGCGGGTGAATCCATTCTGATAGATTTAATTCAGCTGTCGACTGGAACCTTGGCAGTGCTGATTATTTGTCTTAAAATAGCCTTGTTGAATACCGTGGATCCCGCCTGTGAATTACCATTTTTATTGGATGATGCCCTGAGTCATGTGGATTGCTATCGACTTAAACAGGCCATTTCGATTTTAGAAAAAATCAGTACAAACCGTCAAATCATTTTAACGGCCACTGACCGATTACAAATACAAGAACTTGAAGATGTTTCGTTCAATCATCTTACAATGATTTCCTGATATCATCCTTTTTATAACGGTGTGACTTGGTAAATCGTGTGTGCTATGGTACAATAGTCAAGACTTAATCTCCCTTATAACTTAATTATTTATAGGGCAGATGGCGTGTAATTTAATGGGAACTAGATGAGGGGTACTTATGAAAACTGTGTTAATCCTCACTGCTTCAACAGGGGCAGGACATAATCAAGCTGCACAAAACCTCAAAGTTGAATTCGAGAAGCGCAGTGTACATGTTGAGGTCGTCGATATGTTTAAGGCGACAAGCAAAAGTATGAATGTGATTCTGGAAGATGGTTATAAATTACTGGCTACTAAACTACCAAAAGCATATGGTGTTATTTATAGAGGCTCAGATAAGCGATATTTTAATCGCTTATTCTCAAGTAATTTTTTGATAGCCACTGAATTAAGAATCAAAAAAGTGATTCGAAAAACTAAGCCATCACTGGTGATTTCAACCCACCCATTCGGTGCACCAGTGATGGGGAATTTAAAATCAAAGGGTAAAGTAACGGTTCCATTTATTCAGATTGTCACGGATTTCAAAGCCCACTATACCTATGTACACCCATGCGTGGATGCTTACATTACTGCTAGCGAGTATACAAAACAGTCACTTGTCATGCGTGGGATAGCAGCTCATCGAGTATTTGCATATGGCATTCCTACAAAGGCTGTATTTCAAAAGATGAAGCCCCGACTATTCAGTGATGATAAGCCTTTTGAACTGTTAGTAATGGGTGGGAGCATGGGACTAAAACCTATGGAATTATCTGTTATGGCACTTTTGAAATCACCTGACAGATTGAAATTAACAGTTGTTTGTGGACAAAACGATACATTATTAAGTACCTTGAAATCAAAATGCCAGGATGCGATTAGAAGTGGTCACTTGAATTTACTAGGATATGTGGATAATATCCATGAATTAATGGAAGAAGCGGATGTAATCGTCACAAAACCGGGTGGCTTGACCACAACCGAAGCCATTAATAAATGTATTCCAATGATCATACCATTTGCAATACCCGGTCAAGAGCAGGAAAACACCAGCTTTCTAGTAGAGCATCAGATGGCAATTGAAGTTAATAATATTGATGAACTCAATGCCCATATTCGTGCACTGATTGATCACCCAGAAAATTATCAGCAGATGGTTGAAAATATGATGGCTCTTTCTAAAAGTTACTCCCTAGAACATATTATTTCCATGTCAATGCAAATGATAGATAAAGAGCATCAATCACCATCTGGTAATGGAAAATCACGAGGAATCCAGAGAAAAAGCGACTAGCCTAAGTCGCTTTTGATTTTTTTGATGCTTAAAAAAGTTATGATGCGGTATAAATCAAATGAAGGAGGGCAAGAAAATGGGACTATTTAAATGCTTTTCATCTATAAGGCACAAACCATCAATCATCAAAGTAACCACCTTAGCTGTATTTGGCCTTTTAATGGTTAGTTTTGTTTGTGCTCAGTCACAAATGATATTTGCATCCGTATCAGTATCCAATGATATTTTTACATATCAAGAATTGAACTGGATTAAAGATAATCCAGTGATTTATTATGGCCCCGATTTAAACTATGCTCCTTTTGAATTTGTAGAAGATGGCATTGCAAAAGGCATTGCACCAGATTACTTAAAGGCTATTGCTGAAATTTCAGGCTTGAAATTTGAAACAGTCATTCAAAGGAATTGGTCAGAAGCATTGGCTTTATTGGCATCAAAGGATATAGATATCATGTTTGCTACACCAGATGAGAAAAGAAAAGAAAGCATGCTTTTCACATCAGATGTTTTAGATACACCTGATGTGATCATTGTCAGACAAGGAAATCAAAAGCAGCATGATATGGAGTCCCTAGATGGAGCGAGAGTTTCGGTTATAGAGGGCTATATAACTAGTAGCCTTTTATCCAAGGCACATCCGCTCATTGAGCAAATAACTTACAAAACCACTGACGAAGCCTTAGCCGCTGTTGCCTTTGGGGAAGTTGACGCAACCATTATTGATATTGGCTCTGCTAGTTATAGCATACAAAAAAATAAATTCACCAATTTGAAAATCGCTTCCCAAGCTCCATTTGGATCTGCATTGGCATTTGCAATAAGAACAGATTATGAAGTTTTGCAGTCTATTGTGAATAAATCCCTACTTAAAATCCCACAAAAAGAAAAGAATCAGATATTGGACAAATGGATTACGCTCAAACAAAATCCATCTTGGTCAAAACAACAGGTTCTATTGATAACAGGCATATTAATTTTTATTTCTTTTATTTCTTGGGTTTGGATAAACATCTTAAAGGCAGAAGTTAAAAGGCGAACCCTTGCGTTAACCTTGACATCTGGAACTTTGGAAACTGTTATTGATCAGGTTCCTCATCTGATATTTGTAAAAAATCTTCAAGGGCAATTTGTGTTAGTCAATAAAGCGACAGCCCTATTTTATGATACGTCTAAACAGAATCTGATTGGAAAGACCCACGACGATTTTTACTGTGAAGATGTCAATAAAAACGAAGAATTATTATCTCGAGATGCAAGTGTTGTGGAGAACGGTACATTTTTAAATATTCCCGTGGAGTCATCTCGGGATTCGTTAGGTAAATTGTATTACTTTAATGTGTATAAGCGATCAATTCAATTGGAAGGACAACCTTATTTATGTGCATTGACGGTTGCGGTTGATATTTCACAAGAAATTGAAGCTAAAAAAGCCAACCTAATTCATGAGGAGGCCTTAAAACAAGCAGAATACCATGTTTCGGATATGGAAAAAAAGGCAACTTTAGGGTCATTGGTAGCGGGTATTACCCACGAAATCAACAATCCAATTGGCGTTAGTGTAACTGCGCTATCACACCTTAGTTTAGAATTTGAAACATTTAAGAAACTAGCGATGGACCAGCGCCTTACAAAGGATAACTTGAATGAGTTTTTAGAGGTGAGTGATGAAGCATTAACGATTTTAAAACATAATATAGAGCGGGCTGTAAATATGGTGTCGAGCTTTAAACAGATGTCTGTTGATCAACTCTCAGAAGCAAAGTCCGATTTCAATCTCTGTAATACTATTCAGCATGTTATTGATAGCTTGAAGTACGAATGTAAGCGAAAAAATGTTCAAGTGAATTTTCAGTGCCACGATGCTATTTGGCTTTCAAGTTATCCGGGGTCATATTCACAAGTTTTAACCAATTTACTGATGAACTCTCTCATACATGGTTTTGAGAACCAGTCAAATGGCCTCGTGACCATTGATGCAAGACAAGAAAATCAAGAAATTATAATATGTTATGCGGATAACGGAATAGGTATGACTGAGGAATTATTAAAAAAAGTATGGCAACCGTATTTTACCACTAAACGCAATGAAGGGGGCAGTGGTCTTGGCATGCAAATCATTTACAATATTATTGTCAGAACCCTCAAGGGGACCATTCGTTTTTTAAGTTCACCTAATCAAGGTGTTAATTGCGAAATGCGCATTCCAATCCATCCTGATCCAAAAGACTAAGTGTTTTATGTCATGATTTGGTTAAGTAGGGTATAGGCAAGAGATTCTTTTTATGATAAACTGAGTATGCTCGTATAACGGGGTGTGGCTCAGCTTGGTAGAGCGCTTGACTGGGGGTCAAGAGGCCGCAGGTTCAAATCCTGTCACTCCGACCAAAACTCGAAAAGGTTTCAGCGCAAAATGCGCGGAACCTTTTTCTGTTTTAATAAATGGAATAGATAGAATAAATGTAGATTAAATCTAAAGGAGGTTGTATGAATCCTGAATCAAATACAAATGATTTATTGGAAAAACTCAAGATTCAAAATTCCCGTAGAGACGGACTTTATCTTCAAATGAAGGATATTAATATGGCTCTAATAGCAGTAGAACAAGAGATTAAATTGCTCGATATTGAAATCGAACTGATTGAAGCAGCCATTCAAAGAAACTATTGGCTTGATTGATACATGGGGATCCAATGTTCTGTAGAGCATTTTTGGGGAGGGACAGAATGAAACATTATCAAACTGCAGCCAGTGAAGCAAATTCTGAACTGACTTCATTACTAGGATTTGATGGTCGTCTTTATGTACCAGAGATTCTAGAAAACCATGACCTGAGTCCTGTTCATTTACAAGCCTCGTTTGAAGAATTCGAGCATTTTTTATTTGAAGCCTCCTATATTAGGCCAGCATTCAATGTTGACCAAACTGTTGTTGAAGTGCCTTGTTTTTTTGTGAAGCTAGATGGTTATTCTAAAGACCTTAAAAAGAAATTCGAACTATATCAAATAGATTTTCCAGATCAAATAGTTCAATATGGCAGTTTTTATCTATTGGAGAGACTACCACCGGTAAGCCTAATGAATCAGTTGAAGGGTATAATCTTCAGTGATAAAAACGCACTTCAATTACTATCAGCACTGGACCTTGATTTGCTAAAACACCTGACAGCCCGTAAACGCATGAGCTTTTTAGCTGCTGTATTGATGTCGTGCGAGAGATATGAACATATTCAACTTCAGAACCCAACGAATCTTGAGTTATTGAGCAGTGATGTCCTGCTTGCAAGCGCTTTAAGCATTGATTCAAAACTATTGGATGCTTTTCAACACTGGGATTATCAAATGACCCCACCAAAATGCTTGATACAATTACAGCAAAAAAAAATACCCAATAGTCACGCTCTTTTAAGACTATTATTATTACAAGCTCTAGGCTTTGATGTGGTAATATGGTCAGAAAAAGGATATGCTTCAATAGAAAACAGGTTCCCAACAGAAGTTATTTCTAAATTCCGACTTGAAGAAAAACCTAAATTTCCTGTTCTTGATTATAAAGTAAGGCTTGTTATTGCCACAATAATGGCATTTATACTGATTGCTTTTATGGTCTACTTATTTGCTGAATTTTGAATTTGGAATCGTTTTCAAAGACTATCAATGAGGTTTATTGGTGGTCGTTTTTTTTATTTTTAAAATAGTTAATTAATTCACAACATTAAATGAATATCCTGTTTTAATTCTTACTAAAATAGTAGTGTATATCTGTTTTGATACTGTTTTTCAATTGAAAACACTAGCTTTGGTCAATATATTGCATTTTCGTAATGACGGTGAAACTGTTAACAAAGTGCATTGCCAAGTGTCCATTGATAGGTTATAATAGGTATGAATTATGATTGTATTGTGTATACAATCTGCTACATACTTGAATTCGCAAATTGTTCAGCTGATGACGATTAGAAAATATTAATATTTGAATTTAACGTTAAAATTTTCTAAATCATATAGCGAACTGATTTGCGCTGACGCGAGTGGCAAAAAGCTATTATTGAAAGGATGGTGTATTTATGTCTAAATCAGCAGCTCAAGCTGCACCTATTAGTGTTAAGGACCTCCCACAAGAGATTTACGACAAATTGCAAGCGTATATCGACGGTCTTGATACAAAAGAGGGCGCAGTCATTCACTGTTTACACAAAGCACAAGAATTGATTGGCTATTTGCCAAAAGAAGTCATGCTTTTCATTGCAAGAGCATTAAACCTTCCAGCAGCAGAAGTATTTGGCGTTGTTAGTTTCTATTCTTACTTTTCAACACAACCGACAGGGGAATTCAAAATTTCTGTTTGTATGGGTACTGCATGCTACGTCAAAGGATCTGAAAAAGTATTTACAGAGTTTAAAAAACAACTTAACGTTGAAGGTGGCGGAACAACACCAGATGGTTTGTTTACACTTAAAGACGTACGATGCGTTGGCGCATGTGGCCTAGCACCAATCTTAACAGTTGGCGAAAAAGTATATGGCCATGTTAAAGTTGAAGATGTCGCAAAAATCATCGCAGAGTATAAGAAGGAGGCGTAATCATGGCAATTAAATCATTAGACGATTTGAAAAAAATGAGAGAAACGACGCTAAATAAAGTACAACTTCGTGAAACTGGTCAGAACGTAGATGGCAACATCGAATTAATGATCGGTCTTGCTACATGCGGCATCGCAGCTGGCGCCCGTGAAGCAATGCAAGCGATTTTGGACCAATTGGCGATTGAGAATATCACTGATGTTCGCGTTGTTCGCGTTGGATGCCTTGGCTACTGTCATTCTGAACCTACAGTTCAAGTGAATATCCCAGGTCAAGAACCTGTTCTATACGGCAACGTATCAGAAGAAGTTGCTCGTAATATCGTAAAAAAACACGTTAAAGAAAAACAAATTCTTAACGACAACGTCTTAATGACAACATTCCAAAAGGCATAGGAGGAAGATCATGAGCGCATTTAATGGTCATATCCTGGTATGTGGCGGCACTGGATGTATGTCTCAGCAAGCTGAGAACATCATCGCATCTCTCAACGACAAGCTCGTTGAATTCGGCTACGACCAAGAGATACAAGTAGTAAAAACAGGGTGTTTTGGTTTCTGTGGTGCAGGACCAATTCTTAAAATTCTTCCTGATAACACAGTATATGTTTATGTCAGCGAAGCAGATACAGAAGAAATCATCAAAGAACACATCATCAAAGGACGTAGAATTGACAGACTTCTTTACAAAGGTGAAGACGGCGCGCCACAAGATGATAACAATATGAATTTCTACAAAAAACAATACCGTATCGCGCTAAGAAACTGTGGTCTTATTGATCCAGAAAACATCGAAGAGTATATTGGCTTTGATGGTTACCAAGCACTTGGTAAAGTTTTGACTGAAATGACACCAGAGCAAGTTTGCAAACATGTTCAAGACTCAGGTCTACGTGGCAGAGGCGGCGGTGGTTTCTCTACTGGTTTGAAGTGGGAATTCACACGACGTGAAGTCAACGAGCAAAAATATATTCTTTGTAACGCTGACGAAGGAGATCCAGGTGCCTTTATGGACCGTTCTATATTAGAAGGTGACCCACATTCAGTTATCGAAGCAATGGCTATTGGTGGCTATGCAATTGGCGCAGATACTGGTATTGTTTATATCCGTGCAGAGTATCCACTTGCTATTAAACGCTTAGAAGTTGCTCTTGGACAAGCTCGAGAAATCGGACTTCTTGGCAACGACATCATGGGTACTGGCTTTAACTTTGATATCAAAGTTAAACTTGGCGCTGGCGCATTTGTTTGCGGCGAAGAGACTGCACTTATCAATTCAGTAGAAGGTAAGCGTGGCGAACCAAATAAAAAACCACCTTTCCCATCTGTTGAAGGTCTTTGGAAAAAGCCGTCATGCGTTAATAACGTAGAAACTTATGCTAATATTCCTGTTATCATTCTTAAGGGTGCAGATTGGTTTAGCAGCATCGGTACAGAAAAATCAAAAGGCACTAAAGTATTTGCACTTGCTGGTAAAATCAATAATGTTGGTCTTTGTGAAGTACCGATGGGTACAACACTCAGAGAAATCATTTACGATATCGGTGGTGGCATTTGCGATGGTAAAGATTTCAAAGCCGTTCAAACTGGTGGTCCATCAGGTGGCGTTATCACTAAAGCTGATCTTGATACACCAATCGATTATGATTCATTAAAAGCCATTGGATCAATGATGGGTTCTGGTGGTATGATCGTCATGGACGAAGATAACTGTATGGTTTCTATTGCTAAATTCTACTTGGAGTTTACACAAGATGAATCATGTGGTAAATGTACACCTTGTCGTGTTGGTACTAAGCGTATGTTTGAAATTCTAGAAAGAATCTGCGATGGTCATGGCCGTCCAGAAGACATCGAAAATCTTCAAATGCTAGGTAACATGATTAAAGATACAGCACTTTGTGGATTAGGTCAGACTGCTCCAAATCCAGTGCTTTCAACGCTTACGTACTTTAGAGAAGAGTACGAAGAGCATATTCACAATGGTTTCTGTAGAACAGGTGAATGTACAGCATTAGCAAAATACTCAATTATCGCAGACAAATGCGTTGGTTGTACACTTTGTGCTAGAAAATGCCCTGTCAACTGTATTTCCGGCAAAGTCAAAGAAGCTCATGTCATTGATCAAGCAGCATGCATTAAGTGCGGCGCTTGTGAAGCGGCGTGCAAATTTGGCGCCGTAGTCAAAGGTTAGGAGGTGACAGTATGAAAATGATTAATATTACAATTAACGGTAAACAACTTCAAGTTGCCGAAGGTACAACTGTACTTCAAGCAGCTAAAGAAGTTGGCGTTCATATTCCAACGCTCTGTCACATGGACTTGGAAGGCTTTGGCATTGTAAACCAAGTCGCTTCTTGCCGTGTGTGCGTTGTAGAAGTTGCTGGTAGACCAGCATTGGCACCTTCTTGTGCTGAAAAAGTATTTGAAGGCATGGTTGTTAAAACGGATTCTGTACGTGCCATTACTGGTCGTCGTATGGCTGTTGAACTTTTGCTTTCTAACCACCCTAAAGATTGTTTAACTTGCGCTAAAAACCTTGAGTGCGAATTACAATCATTGGCTCACGAACTCAATGTCCGTGAAATCAAATGGGATGGCGAGATGATGCATTTTGAAAAAGATACATCTTCTGCTTCAATTGTTAAAGATCCTAATAAATGTGTTATGTGCAGACGTTGCGAAACGATGTGTAACACGGTTCAAACTTGCGGCGTATTGTCTGCTGTTAATCGTGGTTTCAACACTTTTGTCGGTCCTGCATTCAACATGGATATGGTTGATTCTAGCTGTACGTTCTGTGGACAATGTGTCGCTGTATGCCCTACAGCTGCACTTACTGAAGTTAATAGCACGTCTAAAGTTTGGTCAGCTCTTGTTAACCCAGCAAAACACGTAATCGTTCAAGCTGCCCCTGCAATACGAGTGGCGATTGGCGAATCATTTGGCATGCCAGCTGGTGAGATCACAACTGGAAAATTAGCTGCTTCACTTCGTAAATTAGGTTTCGATGGCGTATTTGATACGGATTTTGCAGCCGACCTTACTATCATGGAAGAAGCATCTGAATTGGTTCACCGTATCACGCACAACGGTACTTTGCCAATCTTGACTTCTTGCTGCCCAGCTTGGGTTAAGTTCTTTGAGCATCAGTTCCCAGATATGCTTGATATCCCATCATCTTGTAAGTCGCCACAAATCATGTTTGGTGCTATTGCTAAAACATATTACGCGCAGAAAAAGGGCATCAATCCAGCAGACATCGTGGTAGTTTCTATCATGCCTTGTCTTGCTAAAAAAGCAGAAGCTGCACGTACTGAGCTATCAGAAGATGGTTTGCAAGATGTTGACTTGGTACTCACTACCCGCGAATATGCTCAAATGCTTAAAGAAGCAGGGGTTGACTTTGCAAATCTTGAAGATGAAGATTTTGATAGCATGCTCGGTGAATCAACTGGCGCTGCTGTTATCTTTGGCGCAACTGGTGGTGTTATCGAAGCGGCTACAAGAACTGCTTACGAATGGGTTACTGGCGAGACACTTGAAAATGTTGATTTCCATCAACTACGTGGCTTAGAAGGTATCCGTGCTGCAGAAGTTCAAGTAGGCGACATGACACTTAATATCGGTATTGCCCATGGTCTTGGTAATGCTAGAAAATTACTTGAAGACATTCGCGACGGCAAATCACACTTCCACGCAATCGAAATCATGGCTTGTCCTGGTGGTTGTATTGGTGGTGGCGGTCAACCATATCACCACGGTGACATGGATATTATCCGTAAGCGTCAAGCGGCAATCTATAAAGAAGACGCTGGTAAAACAAAACGTAAATCACACGAAAATGAAGAAATCATTAGACTTTACAAGGAATTCCTTGGCGAGCCTTATGGTGAAAAAGCACATCATTTGTTGCATACACACTATTCAGCAAAAGAGCGCATCTAGTTTTCATCTAAAAATCAACATCCCAACTTTTGTTGGGATGTTTTTTTATGTCGATTAAGTTTTTTGTGTATATTCTTTATTTAAATAAGTATATATCGAATAGACATTATTATTATCGATTTTCGAGTATTGCGCTTTGATATACCATTGTTTTCCCTAAAAGTAGCCGTTAAAACCATATTGTCTGACAATTGATGACGAACAGTTAAACTGTTATAGTGTTTTTAATTCGTAATCAGGGGGATTGTTCAAATGAAAAATATCAAGCGTGTTTTAGTTGCAAATCGTGGTGAAATAGCAATTCGAATCATAAGAGCCTGCCATGAATTAGGTATTCGCGCCATTGCAGTTTATTCAAACGAAGATAAGCAAGCGCTTTTCCGAACAAAAGCCGATGAAGCATATGAGATTGGTCATAACAAAGGGCCTGTTGAAGCCTATTTAAACATCAACGAGATCATTGCTGTAGCAAAAGCCAAAGGTGCAGATGCCATTCACCCTGGTTATGGATTTTTAGCTGAAAATGCAGAATTTGCTAAAAAATGCGAACAAGCTGGTTTGATTTTTATCGGACCAAGTTATCAAGCCATTGCAGCAATGGGTGATAAAATCAAGTCAAAGATCCTTGCTAAACAGGCAGGGGTTCCTACAATTCCAGGTTCCACCAAATCCATCGCGACAGTAGCACAGGCTCGTGAAATAGCCATTGAATGTGGCTACCCAATCATGGTAAAAGCCTCAGCAGGTGGTGGTGGCCGTGGAATGCGCATTGTTCATAAAGAAGAAGATCTAGCCCATGGATTTGAAAGTGCTAAACGAGAGGCTTTCAAGGCTTTTGGAAACGGCGATATGTTTATTGAAAAATTTCTTGCTAATCCTAAACACATCGAGATACAAATATTAGCAGATGCTCAAGGTGAGACATTGCATTTGTTCGAGCGAGACTGCTCTATACAAAGACGACACCAAAAAATTATTGAGTTTGCTCCAGCAATTAGTATTAAGGAGAGCACAAAAGAAGCCCTCTATGCAGCCGCTATCAAGATTGCAAAGCAAGTCAATTACAAAAACGCAGGCACAGTAGAATTTCTGGTGGATGAAGCAGAAAATTTTTATTTTATTGAAATGAACCCCCGTATTCAAGTGGAACATACCATCACTGAAAATATTACAGGGATTGACATTGTCCAATCTCAAATCAAAATCGCAAGTGGGTACTGTTTCTCAGATCCCGAACTAAATCTCAAACAAGAGAGTATCAGCCACCGGGGATTTTCTATACAATGTCGCGTAACAACCGAAGATCCCACAAACAACTTTATGCCCGATACAGGCCGACTGGACGTTTACCGTACGGGGTCAGGCTTTGGTATAAGATTAGATGGAGGCAATGGTTTTACAGGTGCTATTATAACGCCCTTCTATGATAGTTTACTTTTCAAGGTGATCGGCACATCACTCACGTTTGAAGATGCCATTCAAAAGTCAGCAAGAGCCCTCAGAGAGGCACAGATATCAGGGGTCAAGACAAACATACCATTTTTATTAAATGTCCTTAACCATGAAATTTTCAAGAACGGTAACTGCAGTACTAATTTTATCGAACAAAATGAAACCTTATTTGATATCAAACCAAAACAAGATATTGAAGCACAAATTCTACAGTATATTGGCGAGAAGGTGATTTACGAAACAAAAGGTGAAAAGCCAAATTTCGATATTCCAAAAGTGCCTGACACTGAAAATTTAGCCTATTCGTTCGGTAGTAAACAAATATTTGAACAAGGGGGGGCCCAAGGGATTGTCGAATCAATACGGCAATCGCAAAGTCTACTGATAACAGATACCACCATGCGGGATGCCCATCAGTCCCTTGTCGCCACCCGAGTACGGACCAAAGATATGGTAAAGGTGGCACAAGCCACATCCAAACTCGCACCCCAACTATTTTCAGCCGAAGTCTGGGGTGGTGCGACTTTTGATGTTGCATACAGATATCTCAATGAGTGCCCCTGGGAACGGTTGAAGCAGTTGAGAAATCTGATGCCCAATACCCTTTTACAAATGCTCATACGGGGAGCCAATGCAGTGGGCTATAAAAACTACCCGGACAACGTCATTAAAAGATTTATTTTTCAAGCAAAAGAAAGTGGCGTAGACCTCTTTAGAATTTTTGATTCACTCAACTGGGTTGAAGGCATGCAAGTGGCCATCGATGCCGTAAGAGATTCAGGGGGAATAGCAGAAGTGGCCCTTTGTTATACAGGGGATATACTGGACCAGACAAAGACAAAATACACCCTTGAGTATTATGTTGAAAAAGCAAAAGAAATAGAAGCTGCAGGAGCCCATATTTTAGGGATTAAAGATATGGCTGGTCTGCTTAAGCCCTATGCTGCTTTTCAGCTAGTGAAAGCTCTCAAAGAAGCCATCCGCATTCCAATACACCTTCACACCCATGATACAACGGGTAATGGGGTAGCCACTGTTTTAATGGCAGCAGAGGCTGGGGTAGATATCGTAGATGCCGCATTCAGCAGCATGTCCGGCTTAACATCACAACCGGCCATGAATGCCATAGTAGCAGCCCTTGAAAATACAGATCGAGCAACCGGCTTGGATCTTATGCAACTCCAAGAACTATCAGATTACTGGGAAACTGTTAGGACGGTGTATCAAGATTTCGAAACAGGCCTTAAATCTCCTAGCGCAGAAATCTACCATTTTGAAATTCCAGGTGGACAATATTCTAATTTAAAACCGCAGGTTGAAAGTTTTGGGATGGGGCATAGATTTGATGAGGTTAAACAGATGTACCGTAAGGTTAATTTTCTCTTTGGTGACATTGTCAAAGTAACGCCATCTTCAAAAGCAGTAGGGGACATGGCCATCTTTATGGTCCAGAACGATTTATCGCCAGAAAATCTATACGAAAAAGGTAAGGGGTTAACTTATCCTGATTCAGTGGTCGCATTAATGCAAGGCATGATGGGGCAACCGGATGAGCCATTTGATCCAGAGCTTCAGGCATTAATTCTTCAGGATGTGAAACCAATCACAGCAAGGCCTGGCTCCTATTTGGCGGATGAGGATTTTGATGAAATTAAAATCAAACTCGGTGATCTGGGCATGGCTGCAACAGAAGAAAATGCATTGAGTTATTGCTTATACCCTAAAGTCTTTGAAGCCTATGTTAAACAAACAAAGCAGTTCGGAGATCTTTCCTTTTTAGGATCTGATGTTTTCTTCTATGGCTTAAGAGAAGGTGAAACCTGTGAAGCTGAGTTTGGTCTTGGAAAAAAAATGAATATTAAACTTGTTGAAATTGGAAAGCCAAGTGTGCAAAGTATTCGTAGATTGCAATTTGAAGTGGATGGTAATCGTAGAGAAATCACTGTTAAAGAAAAAGAAAAGCAACAAAAATCAGAATCAGAAAATCAAAAAAAGAATCCAGATAACCCTTTAGAAATTGGTGCTAATATTCCGGGCGTCATTTCAAAAATCAGTTGTCAAACTGGGGATCAAGTTCTAGAAGGGCAGATATTAGCCATTGTTGAAGCAATGAAAATGGAAACTGAAATAAAAGCCGTTGCTTCCGGCCGTATCGACCTAATCTTCTGTCAGGTGGGTCAGCCGGTTGAGAATGGAGACTTATTGATTAGACTGGTTTAGTACACTTATTGGGTTTGATATACTTTTAAGTAGTAATCAATCCAATGTCCTTGCACTATGATAGCCTTGAAATTCGCCCCGAAAAAGGCACTACAAACATGAAACTGTTTGTAGTGCCTTTTTAATTAATCTATGATTTCTGGTCTTTTTTATTGACTGACTGGTTTACATTCAATATCTACTGTCTTAACGGATTGTTGGGGTCTTAGCATCCAATAGGTAAATCACATCTTTTCTTTCCACAATAATCTGGGCTGCTTCTCTGAGAACCTCATCTTCTCTAATGGCATTAAGAAGTTCCTGTGTAGGATTAATGGCAACAGGGTGACCCACTAATTTAAACATAGCAATATCACCGTGTGTATCACCGTAAGCATAACTGTCTTCTAATGAGATATTATGCTTCTCAACCAAATTCAAAAGCGCCATTTTCTTACTGGCAGAATCCCACATACGTATGACTTTCCCAGTAAATTTACCGGTTTGGTCAACAATATATTTGGTTCCTACAGAATCAGAAACCCCGTATTTTTGTGCCATTCGCTTCACCAAATATTCTGGTGCTCCAGAAATAAAAAACACAGCATGGCCCTGGGATTGATGCCATAGAATACGATCGCGGGTGCACATATAAACCTTATCACCCTGCAGGGCAACAACTTGGTCGGTGACAAATTCCATTTTCTTTTGTTCCATGCCAATAAGTGAAGTGATATAAGCTTCAGCTAAGTCAATCATGTAATCGTCATAATTCCCCCTTCTTTTTTGCCAATTTTGATATTTGGATTTTAACTGGGCATGCCAAATGGTTTCATCAACTAGTTCATATTTTAAAAGCTTCTTGAAATGCTCAATCATGAGAGAGTCTCGGTAGAAGGTTCCATCAATATCGAAAAAAGCAGCGGTTTTCATCATAGCGTTCTCCTTAAAATATATTTATCGTTAAAATTATATGCGTGTTTAAACTCAGCTTATAGGGGTATATTTATAACACAAACCTCATCAGAGGGGTTTTTCAAATAAGCTTAAGAGGGGACGTTACCAATCAGATCTGAATCTGATTAAACCGATTTAAGTCCTATCGTAACAAACCTTCAAAGACAGAAACGCCATTACTCGTATTATTTGGAACAGGAGGAATGTCTATCGTCAACGAGCACACAACCACAATTGAATATTTTTATCCTAAATGTGCTCTCTTAGGCTAACGGGTCACTTCAAGAAACAGATGAAGTGACCTGATTGAATTTTTTGATTCTTTTAGTGTTCTTCATTAAACATATGCAGTTGCTCAATAAAAGACTTTAAAATATTAGCGGTTAAACCCCAAATGATTCTTTCTTGATAGGTATAAAAGTAGACCACGTGTTCACCGGTTTTCCAGTGGTATTCAGTTCCGTTTTGAATTTTATGGTATGGAAAATCCGCTTGCAACAAATATTGTGTTTTCAAAAGATGCTTTTCAGGCTTTTGAACTGAAAGCTCGTCTAAAGGTACCGTAAAAATATGATCCACTTCAGAAGGATTTGGGGTTAAGGCCTTAATCCCATCCACATGGATAATGGCTACAAAGGGGTATAATAACGAGCCGAAAGGGGTCAAAATAAAGTCGGTGGGGCCAAGCACTTCTATCTGTGTCGTATCAATACCTAGCTCTTCACTGGCTTCCCGTATGGCTGCCTGGCGAGGCGTTTCTTCTGATTCAACCATTCCCCCTGGAAAACATATTTCCCCAGGTTGTGCTCGCATGTGATAGGCTCTGGTCTCAAAGATCAAATGCCACGCATCCTCAATTTTAATGAGAGGAATTAAGATGCCATATGTTTTTGAAAGTCCAATTGGCTTAGGTGAGTGTGTTGAAAACTGAGACCACTTAGAATTTTCCATAAGTCCACCTTTGTCTAGTATCATTAAAACATATAAGACAATGTCTCGTTATTTTAGACATTGTCCCTGCATGTAAGACAATGTCTGTAAAATTGAAACATTGTCCTTGGATGTAAGACAACGTCTGTAACATTGTCCCTGCATGTAAGACAATGTTCTATAACTTGAAGCATCATCCCTGCATGTAAGACAATGTTTGTAAACTTGAAACATTGTCTTATAAGTTTTGACGAACGAAATAAATATGGGTATACTAAGATAGTTAATGCTCGTTAGTTAGGCCCACAATTGGAGTTCGCGGTTGATGATTGAAAGCTGGTGCTCGTGGTAGCAACATGTTGTTGCCCTAGCGTTGCTTGCAGTCAATGCTTAATTATACCACTGAAAAAACCAATAGCAAATGTTTATCAAAGGAGAAAAAATGTTTAAAAGTTTCGTTAGTTATTACAAGCCACACAAGCGATTATTTGTGCTTGACCTTTTAGCAGCAACGGTTCTATCAGTTGTTGATTTGATTTTCCCCATTATTTCTCGTAGCATGATCAATACATATATACCCCAAAAGGATTTAGGTATGCTAGTGAGATTGGCTATCATCGTTACAGGGTTGTTTATGATCCGTAGTGGTTGTAATTATTTCATGAACTACTGGGGTCACGTGATGGGGGCGCGAATGGAAAAAACCATGCGTAAAGATCTCTTTTCACATTATTTATCTTTACCTTATAAATTTTACGATGAAAATAAAACCGGCAAATTAATGAGCAGACTTGTCAACGACCTCAGAGATATCTCAGAAATGGCCCACCACGTGCCAGAAGACGCCTTTGTTTCGATTTTGATGTTGGCTGGTAGTCTTGGTTTTCTCATGACGATCAACGTGCCCCTGACCCTGATACTAGCTGCCATGGTTGCCCTTCTCTTGGCCTACTCCATATTGATGAGAAAGAGTATGTTATCGGCTTTTCGCAATCAACGGGAACGGACCGCCACCATTAATGCACAAATCGAAAACTCACTTTCTGGGATTCGCCTATGCCAGTCCTATGTGAATGAAGATTTTGAGCGAGAAAGGTTTGAAGAGGTCAACCAGAGCCACTATGAATCCCTACAAGACGCCTACCAAGCCATGGGGAAATTCACTGCTGGTTCCCATTTTTTAGCTGATATGATGAATTTGGCAATTGTGATCGTCGGTGGGGTATTTACCATTAAAGGTTGGATTAATATTGGTGATCTCGTGGCGTATCTCTTATTTACCTCGTTTTTTATGCGTCCTATACGCCAGGTGATTGGGATGATTCAACAGATTCAATCGGGAATGACAGGTTTTGAACGATTCTTTGAAGTGATGGCCATTAAATCTGAAATTACAGAATGCGAAAAACCCATAACCCTTGATAAAATTGAGGGTCAAATATCATTTAAAAATGTTTCTTTTGCCTATGACAAAGACAAGCCAATCTTAAAACAACTGGATTTGGAAATTCCCAAGGGCAAACATATTGCACTGGTTGGACCTTCAGGTGTTGGTAAATCGACAATTATCAATTTGGTACCCCGTTTTTACGATGTGACAGAGGGCGCCATTTTACTAGATGGTCATGATATTAAAACCCTAAATTTAAACCAGCTCAGAAAGTCCATTGGTATTGTTCAGCAGGATGTGTTTATTTTCCACGGTACCATCAAGGAAAATATCTTATATGGTAATCCGGATGCATCTGATGATGATGTCTTAAAGGCTGCTACAAATGCCTACATTCATGAGTTTATTGACAGTTTGCCAGACGGCTACGACACTCTTGTCGGTGAACGTGGCGTAAAACTTTCAGGAGGTCAAAAGCAACGTTTATCCATCGCACGAGTCTTTCTCAAGAATCCGCCGATTGTCATATTAGATGAGGCGACATCATCACTGGATAATGCCAGCGAACGGTATGTACAGATGGCCCTTGATCGGCTCAGTGTTGGTAAAACCACTGTTACTGTGGCTCATCGCCTGACAACGGTGATGCACGCCGACGAAATCGTTGTATTGGAGGGTTCTGATATCGTTGAAAGAGGTACCCACGATGATCTATTAGAGAACAAAGGGTTGTATTACAATTTATATCATGCACAGTTCAAAGGTTTTATACCCGATTTTGCAGAGTAATGTGGCATTTTCTTAATAGCTTATCACGTTCAGGGTGTTTACCCTGGGCGTTCTTTTAGGTATAATAAAATTAGTTTGTAATCATAGGAGGCTGTTATGGATTGTAGAGTACCGATTAGTGAAAAGATACATTGGATTGGTGTCAACGACAGAGAAACCACATTGTTTGAAAATTTTTGGCCCTTAGATAAGGGTGTGGCTTACAACTCATACTTGATTAACGACGATAAAGTTGTCCTTGTTGATACGGTTAAGTTTAACAAAACAGATCAATATATTGATAAAATCAAGCAAATTATCGGAGACCGTCAAGTGGATTACTTAGTGGTCAACCATATGGAGCCTGATCATTCTGGTTCAATGCTGGCTGTTATCGCAAATTATCCAAATATAAAAATTGTCGGTAATAAGAAGACATTTGAATTCATCACGAATTTTTATAGCATTGATCCTTCCTATTTTTATGAAATCAAAGAAGGAGATGTCCTTGACTGCGGGCAGCACCAACTGAAGTTCTACTTAACCCCGATGATTCACTGGCCAGAAACCATGATGACTTACGATATGACCACAAAAACCTTGTTTTCCATGGATGCTTTTGGTGGATTTGGCGCTCTTGATGGTGGTATTTTTGATGATGAAATCAATTATATTGAGTTTTATGAAGACGAAATCCGCCGTTATTACTCCAATATCGTTGCGAAATATTCGCCGATTGTTCAAGCAGCACTTAAAAAACTTGGAACCTTGGACATTAAAATGATTTGTCCTACCCATGGACCGATTTGGCGCACAAATCCTCAAGCTATTATCAATTATTATGATAAATGGTCAAGATATGAAGCCGAAGAGGGGGTTGTCATCGTATACTCTACAATGTACGGCAACACTGCAAAAATGGCTGATTATGTTGCAAGAGTCGTCTCGGAAAACGGCGTTAAGAATGTTCGTGTTTACGATGCTTCAAAAACCCATTTATCTTATATCATCTCTGATATTTGGCGTTTTAAAGGGGTGATTCTTGGATCGTGTGCTTACAACTCGCATATATTCCCTGCGATGGAAGCCGTTATTAACAAGATAGAACACGTGAAACTCAAGAATCGTTATTTAGGGATTTTTGGCAATAGATCTTGGTCTGGTGGGGGTGTTAGCACCTTAGACACCTTTGCAGAAAATATCAAATGGGAACGGGTTGGTGTTTCCGTGGAAGCCACTTCCACTCCTAAGGCACCAGATTTTCAATTGCTTCAAGAAATGGGTCAAGAAATGGCGCAAAAGGTCATTAGTAATCCAAAATAGCCTATGGTTTTAATTAAAAAGAGGCTGGCATCTTGAAGGATGCTAGCCTCTTTGGTTATTATTTAAGTAATATGATGATTACGGCATGACAGTATAGGTGTCATCCACTAATTTAAAGTTTTCTTTAATGCCAGAGCTTAAATAGATTTTAGAGTCATTGGTCACAAATATGGCATCAATTTGATCCATGGATTCAATCAGAGCTAAGCCTTTTTCAAGACCTTGGGCAAAAATAAGGGTTGATAAAGCGTCGCCGTCTATGGAGTTTGGAGAGATAATTGAGACACTCCATAATCCATTATCAATAGGGTAGCCATTTTTTGTATCTAATAAATGGTGATAGCGCTTACCATCAGATTCGAAAAAACGTTCATAGGTGCCTGACGTGACAATGGACTGATTACTCAGACTTACAACGCCGATATAAGCACCTCTTGCTTGATCTGGATTTTGAACCCCCACCTGCCAAGGCTTTTTCTTTGCTTTGTCACCAAGGGTTAGTATATTGCCACCATAATTAATAATGGCTTGCTTAATTCCGTGTTTCAGTAGAATTTCCCGGGTGGCATCGGCTGCATAGCCTTTGCCAATGGCCCCAAGGTCAAGTTTCATACCAGTTTCAGTTAGGTAAACTGATAGATTTTTAGGATCTAATATTACTTTCGTATGATCTACTAACTTGATGGCTTCTTGTAATTCGAGAGCACTGGGAACCCGAGGTGCTTCAGTCCCGATACCCCAAAGGTCCACAACAGGTCCAATTGAAATATCAAAACTTGAACTGACTTTGCTATACTCTAGAGCTTTCTTGATAACATTGAAAGTCGCTTCTGAAATAACAACTGGATGAACTCCTGCCGCACTGTTGATTTGACTCAGTTCTGAACTGTTCACATGCATGCTCATGGTGGCATCTATAAGATCCAAGGCATCCCATATCTCGCTAGAAACTGGGGTTTTGAGGGTTTCATATGTTGTAATTTGACAGACCGTATGGAGTTTGAAATTTTCCACTGTATGTAATTCTTGCTGAGCACAGCTTGATAAAAACAGTAGACTGATAAGAATTGCTGTTATTTTAATTGAATTTGACGGTTTCATATTGTCCTCCAGAAAAATGCTCTTTATAATAAGTATAATGGTTGCGGTCAAAAAAATCTACTCTTGAGGATAGTTATGAAAAAAGGCGATTGGATACTTACTATCACAGTATTATTTGTGGCACTTTCATTATGGGGTGGCCTTAAATTGACATCTTATCTTCAGCAACAAGACAACTTAATGCTCATTGTCAAATCAGAAGGAAAAGTCGTTCAAACCCTTGAGGTGGACGCAACAACCTCCGCCAGTTATCAGGTTGAAAATCAATTTGGCTATAATCTTATTTGGGTGAGGGCAGGGGTAGTAACCATACACGAATCCGATTGCAAAAATCAATTGTGTGTAGGTTTTGGAGGCATCTCAAAATCTGGTGAATCTCTGGTTTGCTTGCCTCATCGAGTGATTGTTGAACTAAAAGGGACTAAAGCCTTAGAAGTAGACGCTGTTAGTCAGTAGTGCTACTACAATTTGGTAGCACGTAATAGTGCTACAAGAAAACCTTGCGTTTGTTGTAGTTCGAGAAGATAATCATCACAGCTCCGTGCCAATAACTCAATATTGATCATGAGACCACTCTCATTAATATCTCTAAGTAGCTGCGCCTCTTCGGGTGTCAATGTCACAAAGCCACCATGGGGATTTTGTGAAGAGTGGACATGGCAGTAGGCGCCATGGGACTTTAGCCAGTGCCACTGATCTAAACCTTCAAGGACGGAAAGATGGGCAGTGTCAAGGCATAGAGATGGACTTTTAATGCCTACATGGTGGACAAATTTTTGATACAAAGTCATATCCCATCCGATTGACGGTACGGTTTCAAGCAGGATTTGTATATTTGGCCTTACAGAAAGATGATTTTGAAGTGCAATATGTCTATTTATAGTATTATCAATAGACGTTTCTCTGTTAGCATAATCGGTGGCATAGGGATGTAACACGATTCTCATGTGTTTTGCTTCCCAAGCGATGTTTTGTATTTTATCCAAATAAGCGATATAGTGTTTGTAAGAATTTGTTTTGTCCATATCGCCAGAAGCAATATTAAAATGCTCTTTTTGTAGATGATGTGGTATGTGAAAAGTCATGGTTTGATTGCGTATAATGGCGTTTTGTATCAAGGTTTTATAGTGTTTTAGGTCAAGGGCCTCAGTGGATAAACACCATTCGATGCCACTAAATACTGGAGACAGTTGTGTCCAAAGTTCTTGATGGTGATCCCAAAAATTTTCTTCGTAAGTAAGGCTGAACATAGTGACCTCTCAAGGCCCAAGGGAGCCCAACAATCTCAGATAAGCTTAAAGCGTTTACCTGAAGACAATTTGCTAAAAAAGCAGTGGAGTGAGACATGTTATTAATGATAGATAATTATGATTCATTTACGTATAATTTGGTCCATTATTTTGAACAACTAGCTGAGAAGATGGTGATTTTCAGAAATGACGCCTTAACCCTTAGTGATATTGAAGCGATTAATCCCGGTGGAATTGTGTTATCACCAGGTCCCTGCACCCCTAATGAATCGGGGATTTGTTTACCTGTGATGGCTGCATTTTCTGAAAAGTACCCCATTTTAGGGATCTGTCTTGGCCATCAAATTATTGCCCAACATTTTGGTGCTAAAATTATTAAAGCGCCAGAACCTGTTCATGGTAAAGTGTTTGCCATGCATCACGATGGCAAGGGTATTTTTACGGGGTTACCTTCACCATTTCAAGTGACGCGGTACCATTCATTGATGATTGATCCTATGTCACTACCGGAATGCCTTGAGGTCACCGCAAAGACTGAAGATGGGATTATTATGGGCGTTCGTCATCGCACTCTCCCGATTGAAGGCGTTCAGTTCCACCCCGAGGCTATTTTAACACAATACGGCCTAGAATTGCTCTCTAATTTTTTGAAAGTTTCGAGGTGACCCGTGCAAAAGATAGCTGTAAACGTGTTGCCCGAACAAGCTTATTGGGCACTTAAAGATTCCAAACAACCCTTTTGGCTCGATAGTGGTATGGATGCCAATCGACTTGGTCGATATAGTTTTTTAGGGGCTAACCCCACGGGTTACTTTTGTATTAAAGATGGGGCCTGCGGGATTTATGTGGACTTAATCGTGTCGGCAGGGGTAGTTGATGTCATGTTTGAGGATGGAGAAGTGACCACAAAAGACGGTAAAGTGGTTTCAAGTACCCCTTGGGAATTATTAAGGCAAGTATTAAAAGACCGTCGTTTGGCATTACCATGTGAAGATGACGATAACCAACCAGGCTTTTGGGGTGGCGCCGTCGGTTATTTTAGCTATGAACTGAAGGATACTCTGGAAAAGCTACCCCATTTAGCGCAAAATGATTTACCTATACCCCTGTGTCAATTGCATTTTTACGACTGGGTATATGCCTATGATCATCTCTTAAATCAAGGTTACTTATTATCTTACTCGGATCAAGTTGACCTATCGCCTTGGCGCGTGCTACTGGAGTCGCCTCAAACCATCTGTCTTGAGCCAGGGCCTTTTGTCATGGGACCCCTTAAGTCAAATATGTCTCGAGAAGCTTATAATGCTGGGCTTGATCAGATCAAGTCTAACATAGCCAGTGGTGATATCTATCAGATGAACTTTACCCAACGGTTCAGCGCACCTTTTCAAGGTGATGTGATTTCTTTGTATTACCGTTTGAGAAGAGAAAATCCAGCGCCTTTTGCCAGTTTTTTGAGGTATCCTGATTTGGATATTTTATCATGTTCTCCTGAGCGGTTTATTGAGATTAGGGGAAATGTGGTTGAAACAAGGCCTATCAAAGGAACGGTGGCTCGGGGTAAAGATCTACTGGAAGATGAAGCCAATCGCTTGTGGTTACAACAAAGTGAAAAAGATCGTTCTGAACTTTTAATGATTGTGGATCTTGAACGCAACGATTTGTCAAAGATTGCTGCGGTTGGTTCTGTCCGGGTTCCCGAACTTTTTGCCATTGAACAATACCCTACAGTATTTCATTTAGTGTCTACTGTACAAGCGGATCTTGGCCCCAATAAGGATATTGTGGATGTGATTCAGGCCACTTTTCCAGGGGGTTCTATCACTGGAACCCCTAAAATTCGAGCCATGTCCGTGATTGATCAACTGGAACCCACCTGTCGCAACCTCTATACTGGGAGCATTGGCTACATTTCAGATAGTGGTCATATGGACCTTAATATTGTTATCAGAACCATTGTAAAACAAAAGGATATCGTTCACTATCAAGTTGGCGGAGGCATTGTATGGGATTCTAAAACCGATGATGAGTTTGAAGAGTCCTTAACAAAAGGCGGGGCGCTTAAGAGGGTTCTATACCATGATCATCCATTTGAATGACATTGATGCAAACCGATTAATCTGGGAAACCTCGACAATGAGCCATGGGATAGGGCTCTTTGAGACCATTTTATTAGTTCGGGGCAAACCTATTTTTTTGAATGAGCATCTGAATCGACTGAATCAGAGTCTAGATTTTTTAGGTGTTGAAGGGCAGGTCACCTTAAATAGTGTGAAACAAGAGCTTTTGGGGATTGATTCTAATATTTTGCATCAAGTTTTGAAAATAATCGTTTACTGTCATATGAAAGATGGGTATCTACAGTTAATAGTGACTCCCGACCCCTATTCTGACCAAAAGTTGTTTGATGGCCTTGCTGTTAAATTAACAACATCCATTCAAACCACAACCAATCCCCTTAATTATCACAAAACAATCAACTATCTTGAACGCCGTTTATTGCTGCAAGGGTTAAAAGAAGAGGGGTTTGATGAGGGCATTCGCATTAACCAATTTGATCGCATCAGTGAAGGCACAAAAACAAATGTTTTTATTTTTAATGGCGTTCATTGGCTGACCCCACCTTTAACCGAGGGAATCCTTGATGGCATCTGTCGTCAATGGCTCGTGGAGAGTCTTCGTTCTAAAGGGGAAGTGGTTGAAGAAGCACCGATTACTGAAGATGATTTCAAGAAATCTGAATTAACGGTCGTTACCAATAGTTTGATTGGCTGTGCCCACGTTAGTACAAATCACCCTAAACCATCATCTCAATTACTGTTGATACATTCACTTTCAAAGGACTATCGAGGAGGATTCTATGGATGCACTTAAACAAGCACTAGACCAATTTGTAGCACAAATGGCTTCGGATGAAAACATACTGAGTATCTCTGTAATTGGCAGTGCTGCATTATGTCTTGAAACCTTAGAGCGAGTCCGCGATGTTGATCTCTTTGTTGTTAAAGAAGTTTCCAATGGCTTTGAGAGAGAAGTGAAGATGGTAGACGGCAAGGAATTTGATATTTCTTATATCGATGTAGACGATCTCAACAAGTTGATTATTAAAGACAATCATTTTTGGTTAAATATACTTTCAAAGGCCAAACACCTTTATAAAAAGAATTCACTGATAGAAGGCTATTTCCAATTGGCCAATCGCATGTATATGAACGGCCCCAACACACTAACAGATCAAGAACTCACTTATTTTAGATTCAAAATGACAAAGCAAGTGGAAGACTTAGAAGCAAGGGTGGATAAACCTTTCCATTTTCAATATTTAGCTGGGGTTTATATGGAAGATATGCTGCGGGCTTATTTCCGTATGCAAAACACTTGGATTCCCCGGGATAAAAAAATGGTGGATTTCATATTCAACACAGATTTAGTGCTGTATGAGCTTGTTAAAGCATCCTATATGGCTGATAATACAAAAGAACATTTGCAGTTGATTGACGATGTAGCCCTCTATATCTTAAAGCCCTACGGTGGGAAAATTGCCCTTTTAGAGCGTTGTCATTTACCAATTTACGAGTAATCAAATCTAACAAATCAATCATAAAGGAAAATCAAAATGGATAAAGACAGAATAGAAAAAGCGGTACGTGAAATTTTGTATGCAATTGGAGAAGACCCTGATAGAGAAGGGCTCCTGGATACGCCTAGACGGATTGCTAAAATGTATGAAGAAATTTTTTCTGGCATCAACGAAGATCCCCGCAAGCACCTAGAAGTTTTTTTTCAAGCAGAACAACACAGCGAGCTGGTGATTGTTAAAGATATTCCGTTTTATTCCATGTGTGAACATCACTTTGCACCTTTTTTTGGCAAGGCCCATGTGGGTTACATCCCAAGAGATGGCCGTTTGACGGGGCTTTCAAAATTGGCAAGAGTTGTTGATACCGTTGCTAAAAGACCCCAATTACAAGAGCGTTTGACCTCCACCATTGCAGATGTCCTCGTTGAAAAATTGGCCCCATACGGTGTGATTGTAGTGGTTGAGGCTGAGCATATGTGCATGACCATGCGGGGTGTCAAAAAAGCAGGCTCACAGACCATAACTTCGGCAGTTCGCGGGATCTTAGAAAAAGATGCCAAATCAAGAGCAGAAGCCATGGCCCTTATTCAATTTCAAAGTAGGTAAGTATGCAGACCATTCATTTTAGAGATAGAAGCATTACTTTTGGGGGTTCAACCATCATCATGGGGATTCTCAATGCAACCCCAGATTCATTTTCAGATGGTGGCAATTATCTAAATGTGTCATACGCTATCAACCATGCTCTTGATATGGTAGCCAAGGGAGCTGATATCATTGATATCGGAGGAGAATCAACCCGTCCAGGGTCAAAAGCCGTCCTTGCCATCGACGAGAAACAGCGTATTATACCTGTAATTAAAGAGCTAAGCAGCTTAAGTGAAGTCTTGATATCAGTTGATACTTCAAAAGCAGAAGTCGCCTCAGAAGCCATCTGTGCCGGTGCCCATATCATCAATGATGTATGGGGATTTCAAAAAGACTTAGAGATGGCTGCCGTTGCTGCTCAATATCAAACCCTCTCTGTTTTAATGCATAACCAGGAAAATACTAATTATCAAGGTGATTTATTTACTTCAATCAAGCGTTATTTTGATAAAAGCATCAACTTTGCCCTTAAAGCTGGGCTTCGTCAAGATTTAATCGTACTTGACCCAGGGATTGGATTTGGGAAAACCCCGGATCAAAATTTAGAAATCCTTCGCCGATTAAATGAACTTGTAACATGGGGCTTCCCAGTTCTGTTGGGTACCTCTAGAAAATCCACGATTGGTAAAGTACTAGATTTAACACCTGACCAAAGGGTCGAAGGCACATTAGCGACCACCGCACTAGGCATTCATGCTGGTGTTTCCATATTGCGGGTCCACGATATACAAGAAAATGTTCGTACTGCAAAAATGACCGATGCAATAGTAAAGGGGATCGTGCCATGGATTGTATCCAACTAAGAGACTTAAGATTTTTAGCCAATCACGGTGTTTTAAAAGAAGAAAAAACACTGGGACAACGGTTTGATATTGATATTGATTTATATTTGAATTTAACCCAAGCTGGTCTTACAGATGTTCTGACAGAAACCATCAATTACGCTGAAATTTATGAACTGATAGAAAATGAAGTCACTGGTAAATGTTACGATTTGATTGAGAAACTCTGTTACAGACTGGTTTGTTTAGTACTATCATATGATGTTCGTATTCAAGAAGCTCAAGTGACGGTTAAAAAGCCACAAGCGCCAATTAAGGGACATTTTGATTGTGCTGCTGTTATTATTAAAAGGAGTCGCCATGTACTGGATTTATCTGAGTTTGGGGTCTAATATAGGCAACAGAAAAGCATATCTTGATGAGGCCGTAAATCAAATTAGAACCCTTGATGTCATAATTGAAGGGCAATCGAAAGACTATTTAACGGAACCTCAAGGGTATATCAATCAAGATTATTTTGAAAATCGCTGTCTGGTTCTACGCACAGAATTAGAACCGATGGCCTTGCTGCATGGTTTACAAAAAATAGAGCTGGATTTAAAGCGTACCAGAGACCTCAAATGGGGTCCTAGGACTATCGATATCGATATCATTTGGGTGGAAGGGGTTGAAAGTGATGATCCAATTTTAACACTCCCTCACCCTAGAGCTTTCGAACGTGCCTTTGTCATCAAACCATTATACGATTTACCGCGTTTGGACCCAAATCTTAAGGCCATCATGGATCAGGTTTGGCCCGAAATAGCCCACCAAGGTGTAAGGGAGTCAACCCATGAGTATTAAAGCCCTCAATCCAAACGAAAAGACACAAATCACCATCGGTGATGTTGTGATAGGTAATGGCACTCCTGTCATCTTTGCAGGGCCTTGCGCCGTTGAGTCTGAAGAACAAATCTATATCATCGCTAAACACCTAAAGAGAATCGGTGTTCATGTCTTACGAGGTGGTGTTTTTAAGCCCCGCACAAGTCCTTATGCATTTCAAGGCCTTGGAGAAGAGGGACTTAAATACATGTCTGCAGCAGCAAGGTCAGTTGGGCTTCCCATCGTCACAGAAGTGATGCAAGAAAGTCAACTGGACCTTGTACTCCAATATGCTGATATTATTCAGATCGGATCAAGAAACATGTATAATTATGGCTTATTAAAAGAGGTAGGTCGTACGCAAACCCCGGTTTTATTAAAAAGGGGGATGTCGGCCACCATAAAAGAGTGGGTTTTAGCGGCAGAGTATATTGCTTCAATGGGAAATGATAACATCATCCTCTGTGAACGTGGGATACGGACCTATGATGATTACACAAGAAATACCCTTGACCTTGCTGCAGTACCGATTATGCAGGCTGAGACGGGATTACCTGTGATTGTAGACCCTAGCCATGGGACGGGTATCCGAAGGCTGATAGAGCCTATGAGTAAAGCTGCATTGGCTTGTGGTGCTGATGGCTTAATGATTGAAGTCCATCCGGATCCAGACTTTGCCTTAAGTGATGGTCCACAGTCGATTCCCCTTGATGAATTTGAAAATATGATTTTTAGGATTTTATCGAAAAAAAATGTTTGACGTTGATATTATAGGGTAAATATGAGGTGAAGAGATTCTTCTTCATCACATCGGCAACGCAGAAGCAAATTGGTGCGGCGCTCCCAAAACTCTATTAGAAGTTAGTTTTAAGAAATTAGTTTTAAGAAGTGCTTTAGATTTTGTTTCGCATTTCGTTTCGCATTTCGTTTCGCATTTCGTTTTGGATTTTGATTGTATCTAAGCTTTTGTTTAAGAATTGGCTTTAGTTTTACGCTTGATAATTTTAGATTTTAGATTTGGATTTTGTAGTTTGCATTACCTGTTTGATAGATGTTAGAATTACTGATTCACAGATTCACAGATTTTTAAAGTAAGTTTTAGAAGTGGTTTTTTGAAGTAACGTTTGTAGTGCGTAAGCATTTCAGTTTAATTGAGTATCGTTACCGATGTGATTTGACAAACGAGCCGAAAGGCTCGTTTGTTTTTTGTTTTCAGAATTGTTGCTTTAAATAACTGTTAACTTTTGTTATACTTAAGCAGGCAAGAGTAGTGAAGTCACATTATCTTAAGTATCTGCTAACTAGGTCATGGGGGGGGTATTGTGGGAGAGCATGTCGCGCTAGGAATTTGTATATTTTGCCTTACATATATGGTTATTATCTCTGAAAAGATTAATCGCACTGCCATCGCACTGTTTGGTGCTGTATCAATGTTGATTTTAAACGTTATCACTCAAGAATTAGCCTTTGATTATATCGATTTCGGAACGATTTTCTTATTAGTTGGCATGATGATTATTGTTAGTATCATAAAAAGAACTGGTGTTTTTGAATACCTCGCAATTAAAATGGCAAAACTGGCGAAGGGAGAACCTTGGCGTATTATTTTGTTTTTTTCTATTTTAACAGCCATTGCTTCGGCATTTTTAGACAATGTGACAACGATTTTACTTGTTGCACCGGTTACCATTGTCATTGCTGATGCACTTGGTCTTAACCCAATTCCATTTCTTATACCCGAAGTTTTGATGGCAAATATAGGCGGTACTGCAACGCTTATTGGCGATCCACCCAATATTATGATTGGTAGTGCTACAGGTCTTGGATTTCTTGATTTCTTAATCAATCTTACGCCAGTAGTCATTATAATTGTAATTGTAACAATGGTTTACCTCGAATTCGTGTATCGGAAAAATTTAAAATGTGACCCGAAGCATAAAGAGCGTGTACTCAAAATGAATGAGCATTTGGCGATAAAAAATAAACCACTATTGATTAAATGCATCATTGTTTTGATTCTAACTATTACTGGGTTTTTAATACACCAACAATTAGGTTATGAGTCTGCTACTATCGCACTTGCAGGTGCTGCTTTATTATTACTGATTAGCAAAATTGAACCCGAAGAAATTTTTCATGATATCGAATGGCCAACGATTTTTTTCTTTGCAGCCCTCTTTATTCTAGTAGGTGCCCTTGAGCATATAGGCGTTATTGCATTTTTATCTAATCAATTATTTGTATTAACAAAAGGAGATATGTTTTTTACCACCATGCTCGTTCTTTGGGGATCTGCATTATTATCAGCCTTTCTTGATAATATTCCATTTGTAGCAACTATGATTCCACTGATAAAACATTTTGGAGAAGTGAGCGGAATGAACATTACGCCATTATGGTGGGCTCTGGCACTTGGCGCTTGTTTAGGCGGCAATGGAACGTTGATCGGCGCTTCTGCTAATGTGATTGTTGCCGGTCTATTAAATAAGCACGGTTTTAAATTGTCATTTTTTCAATTTATGAAAATTTGTTTTCCTATTATGATTTTATCGATTATTATTTCAACAATTTATATGACGATTATTTACTTCTAGGAGGCGATATGAGAAAAATGATTGATGCTGAGGTCACCCTTCAAACCATGAAATTACAGCAAATGGGTGGGAAAGTCCAAGTGATTAACAGCAAGATGTGTTATGTGAAATTTGATTTGAGTGGGTTTCAAGTGGAGTATGCTTACAATGTCAATAAACATGGGAATTATTTTTTAGAAAGAATCGCTCCTTACCCATTGCCATTAAGAGAATTTGACCGAGAAGATGCTGTTGTAGAAATTATTGATATTGATTTAGAACAGTTTAAAAATGCTATTAAAAGCCATAATATTGAATCTTTTATCAATATTAATCGTAAAATGACCCAAACGATCAAGCAATTTGAAGATCTTTTTCTATACTATAATGTTCCTGCAGAAGAGAATACAATTATTTTTGCAAAGCTTCAGGAGATTGAAAATGAAATACAGAAGACTAAAGACGCTTCTCAACGGATCTACTTTAGAAAAGAACCTGATAACCTTTAATTGATTCATGTGTAATGAACACCTTTTTGTGTTTCCTTTTCAGAACGGGGTATATGAATAATAATTACAAAAGGAGGGGATGCCATGTCAGTTCATTATGGATATAATTACAAGAAGGATTTGATAAAAAAGATGCGAATTCAATATGCCAAGGAGATTGAAAAAATCCATGTTGAGAAAGCACGATTAGCGCAGATAGAAGAAGCTGAAAATTTAATCGTGAGTTTTTTCTCGGATCTTAAAGATGATTTTATTGAATTAGCAGAAGCCTCAAATAATGAAGTACAGTTTTTGCAAAACCAGGATGAATATTTGGTCAAAATGCAGATTCACAATGCTTATGTTCAGTTTAATAGAAAGTCAAATTCAATTGATATTGAGATAGGGGCATGGAACGATACAGATGGGTTTCTTGAATCAAGGGTCGTTGCTTATGTCATTCCAGGTGATAAGAGATGTCTTCTTAAAAGAGTCGGAAAAGTACATGATGGGTCACATTTTGATGAAAGCACCATTAATAGTTACATTAGAATGGCATTTGCCCATCTATTGGATCCCGATGCCCTGTAGAAAAAAAGTTAAAATGAAAGTAGAGTAGAAATGAAAGGTTAGGGTTACATGATTATTTCGCAAATTGTAGCAGTTGCAACCAATGGTGTCATTGGAAGTGGTCAAAAAATGCCCTGGCATATTCCATCGGATCTAATGCGATTTAAAAGACTAACCATGAATCGCTATGTAATCATGGGTCGAAAAACGTTTGATTCACTCCCAAAGAAACTTGAAGGTCGTAAGATCATTATTCTTTCAAATCAACAAATAGACCATCCGGATTACCCAGTCGTGAAATCTCTTACTGAGGCATTTGCCCTAGCAGATGGTGAAAAAGAAATATTTATAGCGGGTGGTGGCATGCTCTACAGAGAAAGTATGCCATATACAGATCGTATTTATATGACACAAGTTGATTTGAGTCCCCCTGGTGATATCACCTATCCACTTGAGGCCCTTGTTGATTTTAACCAGCAAGATGACTCTTCAGAGGTATCAGATTCTAAAGTGTCCAGTTCTAATGTGAATAATATAAATCTTTATGATGATAATGTAAATAAACCTCAGTTTGACTTATCTGCGGATATCACATTCAGGTATAAACTTTACACAAGAAAAAAGAAGCGAGTCTAAACGACTGGCTTCTTTTTTTAATTTTATCTGAGCGCAGCATCATCAAGGTGGTGATCCTCAATGATCCTATGTTTATTATGCTTTTTTCGGATTGATTCAAGTAATAACTCAACTTCAGGAATCTTAACGGAGTAGTCATGTGGCGCAACCTGGAATATCACATCGAAGCAGTAAGCAGTTTTCGAGGTAGATTGCATCCAAACAATTTGTAAATTAACTGGCTGGCCTTGGACAGCTAGGGCATAAGTCGTGAACGCTGACTCTAAATGTCTTACTTGAATACTCTTAATTTGTTCAGTCACATCAATATCTACGGCCGGCAAGAATTGGAGTAGTGTTTTTTTAAATTTGTCAATTGTTGAAAAATAATTGGCTAATTGCTGATGACTGGTCATTATCCGTGCTTTTGATAAATAGAAAGACATCGTTCACCTCGTTGTGTTTTGAATGGATTTCATGTAAAATGTTTATATTATGCTTTTTAGAACCTTTCGAGGAGAAAAACAATGAACTCTACTCAATCTATTATACTCAATGGTCACATGATTAAGCAAGAGGCTTACGTGGAACCCATGGGGGTTTTTTATGAAGTGATGCGGTTGATGGATGGAGCCCTACTTTTTTATGAGGATCATTTTGAAAGACTTAAATTAAGTCTTTCAAAAGTTATGGGCGCTCCACAAATTACAATCCATGAATTTATGGCAGATATTCGTTTGTTATTATTAACGGATGGTGTTAAGAATCAAAATATCAAGTATGTATATTTTAATCAAATGGGCCAATGGACGAGAGCCACTTATTATATCCCATCTCACTATCCAAATTCACAAATCTATCTTCAAGGTGTCTATGCAAAGAGTATTTATTTTGAACGTTCACAACCTGATGTTAAACAAATGTCTCAAGAACTCACCGATATACGCCACCAAATGTCAACAGAAGGGGTTTTTGATTTTTTATGCTTGAACAGCCATGGGTTCATATCTGAAGGAACTAAAACAAACATTTTTGTACTAAAGGGCAATAAACTCTTTACAGCCCCAGAACATGAGGTTTTAGGTGGCATCACCAGACTTAAAGTACTTGAATTTGCGAAATCTTTGAATTTAGAAATTCACTTACAGAGCTTATCATTGCAAGAGGCTCTAAACAGTGATGCCATCTTTTTTACAGGAACATCAATCGGCATTTTACCTATTTCAAAATTAGATGACCAGCCATTCGAATTTAATAAAAGTGCTACTCTAAAAAGTTTGATGAAATTATATCAAATGGCCATAGCAGACTATCAAATAAAAAAGCCCATACTTATCAAAGGTGATGACCTTTAATCTTGTAGGGCAGGTTTATAGTTTCCTATCGAGCTTTAATTAACGAACCACGATAACCGATACCTTTGCATGATGAACAACCTTATCAGTGACGCTGCCAAGTAAGAAACGTTTAATTGCTTTGTTACCATGTGTGGCCATGATGATGGTATCACATTGCAACTCATCACAGATATCTAATATTGCATGTGCGGCATCCCCAATTGCAAACTTGGTAGAAATAATCAAATCGGTCTCTTCAAAACACTTACTGGCAATACTTAAAATGTCTTTTGCAATTTTTTCAGGATCAATGGCGGTTTGACTATACACGATGGGATCATTAACCCAGGCGATAGTAGGCGCAATTTCTTGAGCATTAAATAAAACGATTTCTGCATTGAATTTTTCCGCAATTTGTATGGCATAGATAAATGCCTTATTACATGCGTTTGTGCCATCCACTGGTACTAAAAGTTTTTTAAACATAACCATACCCCCTTTTTGTTTTTATACCCGATATGAACTCTTTTAAACGGAGGCATTTATGCGCATGACACCGACAAAACGCATTGTTTTCATGTCACTGATGATTGCAATTGCCTTAACCTTAAACTACTTCGAACGATTTATTCCAATTTCAATCGCAATTCCTGGCGTTAAACTAGGATTAGCTAATGTTGTTTCATTAATTGCACTTTGTTTCCTTGGCTTTTCAGAAGTGATGCTTGTTGTAATATTAAGAACAGTTTTAAGCGCCACTTTTTATGGTTCTATATCGGCGCTCATGTTTTCACTTGTAGGCGGAATTTTCAGCATGGTTGGCATGTGGATTTTATTTAAACTAAAAAATAATAATCTATCAATTGTTGGTATCAGTGTATTTGGTGCAGTGTGCCATAATATAGGGCAGGTCAGTGTCGCAGTTTTAATTTTACAAAGTGCAATGATATATACTTACTTGCCAGTTCTACTATTTTCTAGCGTTATCACTGGGGTTTTAGTGGGCATTGTGGGCAAACGATCAATAGACTATCTTTCTAAAAGTATTCATTAAACGAATGGTAGCTTAAATATTGATTAGGTTAGAGTCGCATTAGAATAGCATTAACCACATTGCAAGCCTTTCATCATGGTGTTATGATGAATTCAAAGATAGAATCAAAGGAGGGCAATGATATGCTAGGCTTATATAGAGACAAAAAAGATGTGGTTGTTTGTGGGATTTTATCAGGTATTGCGAAACATACAGGTTATGATGTTTCCCTCATTCGTGTTGGCTATGCTATATTTTCGATTATGTCTGCGGGAGTTGCCATCATGATGTATGCCATTGCGTGCCTCTTTGTTAAGACAGAACCCCCTGGCTATCAACAGCCTTATACTGTTGAAAAAAAGCCACTGCAGTTAAATCAGCACGTAGCTATTGGTGGAATTTTAGTGATAATCGGATTATCCATTGCCATGAGAAGTCTATTTGCATGGCTAGATTTTGGTCTTGTAATCTCAATTGTTCTTGTCGGTTTTGGTTTTTATTTGTTCAAGCAAAACCAAAAGGCGGTCTAATATGAAAACAAAAAAAGTACTTTGGGGTGGGATGTTAATCCTTATTGGTATTCTAGCACTACTATTCAATTTCGGAATCTTAGGGCTTGGTTTTATTCAAGCAGTCATTGCATTATGGCCCTTATTTATCGTAGGCGCTGGTTTAGGTATGATTTTTAGGCCTAATGCACTTATTCAATTATTAATTTGGGTGGTGATTGTAGCCATTGTTGTCTATTTCGGGGTGTTCGGAAGCCGTTATGAGTTTATTACAAAAAATGCGGATAATTGGTCATTTTCCTTTCCTTTGAATATGGAGATAGCAGAATCAGAAGTGTTTACGTATGACGCTTTTCCTCAAAAAAAGGCAAGATTGGAGATGGCTGTAGCAGCGGGACAATTATTGATTGAATCCTCAGACGAAGATAAAACAGTGCTGTCTGTTCCTAAAAACAAAACGTCAGTTGAATCAAGTCAAGATGAAGACGTAAGAGTCATTCAAGTCAAAAGCATAGACAATAATAATGCAAAGGAAATAAATCTTCAAAATATGTATGATCTAAGTTTAGATAGTAAAAAGATATGGTCATTCGATATTTCTGGAGCTGCAGTAGAGGGCCATTTGGACCTAACTGATTTAAATACAGAAGCCCTTTTGATCGATATGGCTGCTGGTGATATTCATATTACCTTTGGTGAGTTAAGCGATTTGACTACCGTGACATTAAAAGGTGCTGCTTCAAATGTTCATTTAGAGATTCCGCAAAACGTCGGTGTTAGAATTGTAGTGAATAGTGTTGTTTCAGATGTAAAATTCAATGGTGAATTCACCTCAAAAGACAAGATATATACAAGTTCTAATTACGAAACTGCAGCAAAAAAAATTGAAATTATCTCAGAAAGCGCTTTGACAAGTTTATATATTGATCACAACTAAAAGTCGCTAATTGCGGCTTTTTTTATATTTTTTTTACAACTATGGATTGTCACAAATAAGTTTTTTACAAAACTTACTTGTGATAATCCAGTTGTCATTAAATATTTCCATTTGTAACAGTCCAAAGGTTGACAAGAGGGTTATGGATTGTTACAATATTAACAATACACTTTAACTAGGAGGGATACTACAATTGAAAGAAACTAAAAATTTAACCGATTTAGTGGCGATTAAAGCTTATTCAGATCCATTTCGGATGATGATACTCAAATCGTATTTTAAGATTAATAGACCGGCAACTGTGAAACAAATTGCTGACGAAATGAAAGAAGTTCCTGCAAAGATTCACTACCATGTTAAAAAAATGGTAGAATCAGGGATATTGAAATTGTGTTTTACAAAAGAGGTGAATGGTATTACAGCTAAGTTTTACGAACCATGTGCAAAATCATTTAATATTGTACATGACAAAATAAGACAGCATGAGCAGGACTTTTTAAACGAGCAGAATAGCGAGTTGAATTTTATGGGCGTTTTTGATGATCACAAACAAATTGCTTATGATGCCATGAGTGCGCCAACATCTCCTGATCCTTTTGTCATGGCATCCGAACTTTTCCTCAGCACACAAGAATATAAAGAACTAACAGCTTATATTGAGCAACTTCATCTAAAAAGCCAAAGAAAAAGCAGCAAAAAGAAGCAATTTAAATTTTTAACATCAATTTCTCAAGTGAATTATACCGAAAGCGTTTAAACTACTTTTATTATGATATAAGTGTAATGAGGAAATCATTCATTTATAGCATTAACAAAAACTAAAAGTAGGTGAAAAATGATTTATCAATACAAACATGAAATACACGTTGACCGTAAACAAAAAAGTTATGGCTATTTGACTGGTCACATTGATCAACTTAGTTGGTATGCCTTACTACATAAAGAAGAAGTGCCCCATGGCATTGATCCTGAAACCTTTAAGCGGGGGTATGGCAGGATTACTAGACTCTATCTATATGAGGAGAAATCTAGTTTTGAAGGGAATCCATTTGCCCCTTCAATGTCACTTAAGCGTACCATTCACGCTGAATTTGATGATGGCTGGAAGATATTGAATCCAGCCTATATGTCATATGTTGAAGAATTAATAACATTTGTGGACCGACGGTACTCTTTTAAAATCATAAAATAATCAAATCGTGGTCTATCAAAATCATGATATAAGCTAAATAGAGTGCTGCAAAATCCCCTTGACAGTTGGGCCCATAGACTATAGAATTTTAGGCAGAGTCAATGATAAAGAGGAGTAAATAGCAAATGCACTTTAGAGAAGGCAATCTCGCTGAAATTTGCCTGTGTCACATGCTATTGAAGTCGCTTTTGAGATCGGTGGGGGAATTGAGTAACCCACTGCGGGTCATGCCGTTATACCTGATTGAGAGCCTATGGAAAAAGGGTGGTACCGCGGAAATTATCTTCGTCCCTTATAAGACGGGGCTTTTTTGCTTTTTTGAAACTAAACTGGAGGTCATTATGAACGTTACAATGGAAGGTCGTTATCAACCAAAGGACTTTGAAGAGAAAACTTATGAAAAATGGCAAGAAAAAGATGCATTTAAAGCCCATGTCAATCCTAACAAAAAACCATTCACCATCGTTTTACCACCACCCAATATTACCGGTCAATTGCATATGGGCCACGCCCTAGATCATACATTACAAGATGTTTTGATTCGATATAAACGGATGTCTGGCTATGAGGCTCTATGGCTCCCAGGCACCGATCATGCTTCAATTGCAACAGAAGTTAAGGTTTGGGACAAGCTAAAAGAAGACGGCCTAAATAAGCATGAAGTCAGCCGTGAAGAATTTTTAGAACACGCCTGGTCTTGGAAAGAGCAGTATGGGGATCGCATTGTAGCCCAAATGAAAAAACTTGGCAACTCTTGCGATTGGTCAAGAGAGCGTTTTACAATGGATGAAATGTGCAGCGAAGCTGTCCAAGATGTTTTTATCAAACTCCATAAAAAAGGGTACATTTATCGTGGTTATCGATTGATTAATTGGTGCCCTGATTGTGGCACAACCCTTTCTGATGCTGAAGTTGAGCATGAAGATAAGCAAGGTAACTTTTACCAAATAAAATATCGCGTCAAAGATTCTGACGAATATTTAGTCGTTGCCACCACAAGACCAGAAACGTTGCTTGGAGATTCTGCAGTCGCAGTCCACCCAGATGATGCCCGCTACCAACATCTCATTGGTAAAACCGTCTTGGTACCTATCATCAATCGAGAAATTCCCGTCATCGCCGATACTTATGTTGACCTAGAAACAGGAACAGGGGCCTTAAAAGTAACACCTGCCCACGATCCAAATGACTTTGAAATAGGTAACCGTCATAACCTTAGACAAATCATCATATTAGATAACAAAGCACATATGACTGGTGAAGTAGGCCCCTACGAGGGCTTGGACCGTTACGTTTGCCGCAAACAAATCGTGAAAGATCTGGAACTAGCTGATCTACTGGTTTCAGTGAAGCCCCACGACCATAGTGTTGGTCAGTGCTACCGCTGCAATACGGTGGTTGAACCCATGCTTTCTGATCAATGGTTTGTCAAAATGGAAGAAATGGCAAAGCCAGCTCTGGATGCATTAGGTAAAGAGCTTCAGTTCGTTCCTGAACGGTTCAGCAAAATTTATGTTAATTGGTTAGAGAATATTAGGGACTGGTGTATTTCCAGACAGTTATGGTGGGGTCACCGTATTCCGGCTTACTACTGCCAAGGTTGTAAGCATATCGAGGTTTCTAGAGAAATGCCAGATGTGTGTCCAGATTGCGGATCCACTGACTTTAAACAAGATGAAGATGTACTGGATACATGGTTTAGTTCTGCACTTTGGCCTTTTTCAACTCTCGGATGGCCTAATAAGACAGAGGAATACGACTATTTTTACCCGACGGATGTGCTAGTAACTGGCTATGACATCATCTTTTTCTGGGTTGTACGGATGGTTTTTTCAGGTATTGAACAAACCAATCAAGTACCTTTCAAAGATGTATTTATACATGGTTTAATACGCGATGCACAGGGTCAAAAAATGAGCAAATCTTTAGGTAACGGTGTAGATCCTCTTGATGTTATCGATGTATTTGGCGCGGATGCACTGCGTTTTATGTTAATCACAGGCAATACCCCAGGCCATGATCAAAGATACCAAACCGAACGTGTTGAAGCTGCAAGAAACTTTGCCAATAAGCTTTGGAATGCATCACGGTTTGTCTTAATGGGTGTTTCTGACGCTTCTGATACCTTAGACGATACAACTAGCTTAACGCTTGCTGATCGATGGATTTTAGCCCGTGTTAATCGTGTAATTGGCGCTGTTGAAGTCGCCATGGATAAATACGATTTAGGTTACGCAGGGGATATGCTTTATGATTTTATTTGGAATGAGTACTGCGACTGGTACATTGAGATGGCTAAAGTTCGGCTATACGGTCAAGATGCTAAGGCAAAAGAAGCGGTAGAACGGGTTTTGATGTATGTGCTAAAGCGTATTTTGATTATGTTGCATCCTTTTATGCCATTTATTACAGAAGAAATATGGTCAAATATTTCTCCAGATTTATTGATTACCACGGATTGGTTATCTCCTGATAAAGAGTGGGAAGACCAAATGGCCATTGATGAGATGGAGATTGTCATGGCAGCAATCAAGAGCATTCGCAATGCCCGTGCTGAAATGAATATTCCGCCGTCAAAAAAAGCCCGTTTATTTGTTAAAACAACCGCTAATCCAGAAATATTCGCCTCTCAAGGTGCGTACTTCTCTGGCCTCGCCTCTGTTAGCGACTTGCAAATTATAGACGCTAACACAGTTCTACCGGATGATGTGATTGTTGCAGTATCATCCATGACCGAGCTCTACATCCCGGCTGATGACCTGATTGATTATCATAAAGAGATGGAACGACTCACTAAAGAAAAGTTAAAATTAGAAATAGAAATTGAAAGAATCGCTTCAAAGCTTGCTAATCAAGGCTTCTTAGCGAAAGCACCAGAGCAAATGGTTATTTCAGAAAAAGAAAAACAAGGTAAATTTGCAGATATGTTGGCAGTTGTTGAAGAACGACTTGTGCAAGTGTCTAAAAAATTAAGCTGAGGATAATCATGAAGACTATTTTGACTTATGAGGCTGCAATTGCTTATATTCACGATACGAATAAATTTGCTAGTAAGCTCGGATTGGAAAATATTCGAGCTCTGCTAGATCGGTTGGGGAATCCACAGGATGATTTGCGCTTTGTTCACGTTGCTGGCACCAATGGGAAAGGCTCCACCACTGCTTTTATTTCTTATGCTTTAAAGGCGCAAGGCTATCGAGTCGGCACTTACACGTCCCCATTTTTGCAACAGTTTAATGAGCGAATTCAAATTAATCATGAGCCCATATCAGATAAGTCCTTAGCGATTCATACAACCGCTGTTAAAGAGGCTATTGATGATATGGTTGCGGCTGGATTAGAGCACCCCACAGAATTTGAAATTGTAACAGCAATTGGTTTTGAGTATTTTAAGGCCCAAGGGGTTGACGTTGTGGTGTTAGAAGTCGGGCTAGGTGGACGATTGGATTCTACTAATATTATTTCTAATCCATTAGCCTGTGTGATTACGCCGATTGCCCTTGATCATGTACAATATTTAGGTGATACCATAGAAAAAATTGCATTTGAAAAGGCAGGGATTATCAAAAATGATTCTATTGTAGTTTGCGCCAGTCAATCCCTTGAAGCGATTAATGTGATTAAAACTAAGGCAACACAAACAAAGTCCATGCTGATCATTAGCGACTCAAACCTATCTGTTATTTCAAAAATGTCACTTGATGGCACGGAATTTAGCTATAAAGAACATGCTTATACAATTGGTCTACTTGGAGCCCATCAAATACAGAATGCTTGTACAGCAATTGATACGCTCATAGCGCTGACTTCTAGTGGTGGGATTCACGTTAGTATGGCTGCCATTGAAATGGGCTTAAAAGAGGCCCAGTGGGCTGGTAGGTTTGAAATTGTCCATAAGGATCCGACTTTAATTATTGATGGGGCACACAATGCACATGGTGTAAAGGCCCTGCGGGAAGCTATTTTAACTTATAACCCGACAGGAAAAAGAATTGCTATTTTTGGCATGATGGCTGATAAGGATGTGAAAGAAGTCCTCGGATCTGTCCATGATTTATTTGATGTTTTTTATACGGTGGAACCCAATAATCCAAGGGCCATGACCCATGGGGATATCCACAAAGTACTAGTAGAGCTTAACTTTTCAGGCCCAATATACCCCTTATCTAAAATTGATTTGGTCCGTGACTTGATGGCAAGTGAGAAGGAAACTAACCCCATTTTGTATAGTTTTGGGAGCCTTTATTACATCGGAGAAGTGCGTTCGATTTGTCTTGAAAAATAAACTGTGACAAATTAGAAACTTTTTTTAAAAAAAGACTAGTAATTTAAGAGTATACAGGTTACAATGTACTTACCTTGCATGAACAAGTTATTGTATATTCACAGGAATTTGACGTTATACGCTTCAAATTTTTATTGTGCAGTACGGCTTGAGAATGAAAAAGGCAATGAATATTTTGGAGGTACAGTATAATGACTGGTACAGTAAAATGGTTTAACGCAGAAAAAGGATTTGGTTTCATCACTTCTGAAGAAGGTAATGACGTTTTCGCTCACTACTCACAAATTCAAAAAGACGGTTACAAAACATTAGAAGAAGGCGAAAAAGTTTCTTTCAATGTAGTTAACGGTCCTAAAGGCCCACAAGCTGAAAACATCGTATCTCTATAATTGATGCAAAGTAACACCCCTGTGCTAAGCACAGGGGTTTTCTTTTTATAGACAAAAACATTCTGTGTAGAATATTCAAAGTATATCACACGTATACAATTGACACCTTGCGTATAACTAACTATAATGAGACTAATTTAATAACACTTATCAAGAGAGACTGAGGGACAGGCCCTATGAAGTCCAGCAACCTAGCGTAGCTAAGGTGCCAAATCCTACGGTTAAACCGGAAGATAAGTTAGACAAAACATTCTAACTACTGTGTCATTATCCTGGGTAGTTTTTTTTATTGTCAAAAATCAAATGAATTCTGATTGACAGCCGATAGGGGGTGCACATCCTGTTGGCTAATGGTAAGTTAGAAAAGGGGTAAAGATGATTTGTTTAATAGAAATCACGTATAGTCAAAAAACTGTACAGAAGCCATTGATCTGGGAAATGTCAAAAAAATATGATATTTGCTTCAATATCTATCGGGCCAGTGTAGACGATGCTCTATATGGTCACTTGGTACTTGAAATTGAAGGGGACTCCAGATCAGTTCACGCAGCGGTAGAATTTCTAGAAAAAGAAGGGGTAAAAGTTGATTATATTCAGTCAGATATTTTACTGGACTCAAGCAAGTGCAATCACTGTGGCCTGTGTACGGAGGTTTGCTATACAAAAGCATTAAAAAAAGATGATTGGCAACAGGTTTCATTGGATATGAGTCGCTGTATACGCTGTTTGAAATGTATTGATGTGTGCCCGCAAAAGGCGATTGAGAGGAATCGAACATGAAAATTGGAACCATACTTGAGGAAAAACCATTCTCATTCTCATTCGAGGTTTTTCCACCTAATGACGATACCCAACTGCCGAAACTATTAGAAACGACAAACAAACTCAAGGTGCTTTCTCCAGATTTTATCAGTGTCACTTATGGCGCTTTAGGTGGAACCCGCAACAACACGTTTTCTATTGCTAAAAATCTAAAAGATATTCAAAATACTAACGCTGTAACCCACCTGACCTGTGTGAATATGACTAAGGATGAAGCTGCTGAGACCTTGAGAGCTATGAGATATTTTGGCATCGAGAATATTTTGGCCTTGAGAGGCGACCAAGGGGACAATACCGTGCCTGGAGAGTTCACGTATGCCTCTGACTTGATCAAGTTTATCAAGGAGAATCAACCAGGAGCCTTTTCAGTTGGTGGCGCATGTTATCCAGAGGGCCATGTAGAAGCCCGTTCGAGAACAGAAGATATTTTGAATTTAAAGACGAAATGCGACCTCGGATTGGATTATTTGTTAACGCAAATGTTTTTTGATAATGAAATATTTTATGATTTTATGGATCGGTTGACACTAGCTAGTATCAAAACCCCTGTAATCGCTGGTATTATGCCTGTGATCAATGCAAAACAAGTTCTTAAAATCACAAAGTTCTCAGGGGCCACATTGCCCAAAAAATTTGTTCGGATCATTGAAAAGTACGAGCACAACCCAGAAGCCCTAAGAGAGGCTGGTATTGCTTACGCATCTGAACAAATTATCGATTTGATTTCATGGGGAATCAAGGGGGTTCATCTATATACAATGAATAGCTTTAAAACCGCAGAGGCCATTTGTCGTAATATTGAGAATGTCAGGCAAGCCCGGTAGATGTTTAGATGATATAATCATAAAAAAACCAGCTAGTATAAACTTAGCTGGTTTTTTATAATATATACGAATCAATCATAGGTTGAATCTTTAAAGTGTGGTATCATCATCAGATTGCTCTGATTCTTCGTCGAAAAGAGTAATTAAGTTTTGGTAGAGCGTCAGTGCATCTTTTTTCCACTGATCCGTCATTCTTTTTGCCCGCTTGTTAGTAGGGACATTTAGTGTTAAGCGTACAAGATCTTGATCACCATCTTTGATTCGAAGATCAACGATGAAATTAGCATCATCTAGTTTAGTATATTCTGCACGGATTAACCGAGCCCGTTTAAGTGCTTTTTTAACTTCAACAACAGCCTCATCAATTCGCAGTGTCTGTTGTGCACTAAGACGCTCTTTGAAAAAGTTCAAAGTAGAAATACCTTGCTCTGTTATCATAATCAATGTCTCACCGTCAAGGTCATTTAACTCTAGAAGTCCTTTTTCGGTCATATCTAATGTGTATTGTTGCAACAAAAAATAATCCATTAAATTTTGCCCAAGTAAGATTTCATCAACCTGCGCAGAAGGCACTGGAATATTTAGACTGTTATAAGTATATAGAATGATTAGTTTTTCTTTGACTTCAACACGGGTATCTTGATTCAGCACTTTATCACCACTTTTCTACATTGATTACACTCAGTATAACAGAAAATCCGGTTGTGGAACATATTTGTTGCGTATTTATAGAGAAAATTATCTTTTAGCTACAAGATATAGATGTAAATGCAGGGATATATGCAGACTTGAGTACACCGATAGAACAAGTTATAATAAGTATAGAGACTTGCGCTAGCTAGTCAATGCATTTAGAAAGGGCCTTTATGGAGACTGCAATTTTTGAGGAATTTAAGCGATCAAACGTTATTCACTATGGTTTTGCAAAACTGGATGCTGGTATTTCGATGTGGTCTACTGCAATAAGCTTTTACATCCCCCTAAGCAGAGCGGTTATGTCTGAAGTTACCACAAAGCCCACCGCATCGTATTTTCACCACTATCGAACCATTAATCATCGGATTGACCAAGTCGCATTAGATCTAGTGCTATTATTAGAAAACCAAGGATTTATGGCTTTCCCAGTGGGGGCCTCCCAATCCTTACCCGGAAAAGATGAATATCGTGGGGTTTTTCAACATCGCACAGCTGCTAGAATTGCTGGTCTCGGTTACATTGGTAAAAATGGCTCGCTAATTACGGCAACTCATGGTCCCCGTGTTAGACTAGGAACAGTCTTGACGAATTACCAGCCTAAGGCCTATAACAGACCAATAGACAATCGCTGTGGGGCATGTAATGCCTGTGTTAAGGCTTGTCCTGCCATGGCCTTATATGGCAAGGAGTGGTCTATAGAACAACCTATTGAAACCCGGCTTGACGTTAGGGCTTGTTCTGAACATATGCATAGGGCTTACCAGTCCATAGGCCGGGGAGTGGTCTGTGGTTTATGTCAAACAGCTTGTCCAAAGAATGGAGGGAATTTATGACCACCCAGTGGCTGATTGTCGGGATCTTTATGTTTTTTGTCATTTTGATTTCCATACAATATACACTTAACCGCCTCTTGTTTTATATGAAAGAGATTGTAAGTTTACTGCAAATGCTCGCAAATCAGTCTAAATGAGGTGCTCATGTTCTCACTTAAAATAATACAAGGGACCCTTCATCAGGTGGCCACTGCAATCCATGCGGCCCTTGGTGTCCACGTTACCATTATAGACAGTGATTTAAACAAACTTGTATCATCCCTTGGAGATGAACCCGTTACCATTGATAAGGGGTCTGCGAATGCATTGTCACTGCGGACTAAATCTCTTTTATTTATCGATAACCCAAAGGAGAATATTGCCTGCGTAGCCTGTGGCAACAAAGAATACTGCCGTGAATTTGCAGAAGTTTGTACTCCCATCGTATTTAAAGATGTGGCTGTTGGGGTGATAGGTCTTGTGGCTTATAATACGGAAGAGCGTCACTATTTGATGGCACGGGAAAATGGCGTTAAAGACTTCTTAACGCAAATGGCCATGTTGATTGCCTCAAAACTTGGAGAAGCAATTGATCAGAATGCGCTGATTATTGCCAATCAAGAACTTGATATTTTGATTCAACATATAGAAAGAGCTGTTATTTATACCGATAGCTATGGCGTGGTTAAACGGGCAAATGACGTCGCTCAGATGTGGCTAGGTATTCAACAGAATGATGTTTTACCGGCTTTTTTTTTACTGGGCAAGATTGAAGACTCCTTATATAACCAATCATTTTCTTGGGATAAGGGGCAGGTTAAAAGGGGTATTTTCGACCGCCACCCAATTCACAAAGAGACTGAAGAAGGGGGTTTTGTTTATTTTATGGAATCCCTAGATTATGTGATTGGTCGGTATCATGCCATTGAATCACAACCTGTAATTACCACCTTCGAATCCATTATTGGCCGTACTGAAGCGATTCAGTCCGTGATTCGATTCGCCATAAAAGCAGCACGAACAGCCTCAACTATACTGATTCAGGGGGAAAGTGGCACTGGTAAGGAACTGTTTGCAAGGGCTATACACAACGCAAGTCCCAGAGCGAATAAAGCTTTTGTTGCTGTGAATTGCGGGGCAATTCCTGAGAATTTACTGGAAAGTGAGTTGTTTGGTTATGAGCAAGGAGCTTTTACAGGTGCCAACAAACAAGGAAAACCTGGTAAGTTCGAACTGGCACATGGGGGTACTTTATTTCTTGATGAAATAGGGGAGATGCCTTTAAATTTACAAGTAAAACTACTTAGAGTTTTACAGGAACGTTCTGTCGAACGATTAGGCGCCAAAGAACCTACGCCAATTGATGTTCGAATTATCTGCGCCACCCATTGCGATTTAGACAAAATGGTTTTAGAAGGTGAATTTAGAGAAGATCTATTCTATCGTATCCAAGTACTTCCCATTACCGTTCCACCCCTTAGAGAACGATCTGAAGATATTCCTGAAATAGTGGCACATCTTGTTAAAAGCAAATGCGAGCGTCTTAATATTCATCGTCAAATAACGATTGCCGATGATGTGATGTTATCATTTGTGCGACATCGGTGGACTGGTAATATTCGAGAACTAGAGAATGTCATCGAATACGCTCTAAACGTAGATGTGGATGGGGTTTTAAACTTCAGTGATCTGCCAAATCGCTTTTTCACACATTCTAGCAGACGGGCATCAGATAGATCTTTTATGTCACTTGCACAGTTAGAGCAAGAGGCAATACAAAACGCCTTAGCTCATTTTGGGAAGGATAAAGCAGGACTAGATGAAATTTGTCAGACATTAGAGATTTCTAGGGCCAGTCTTTATCGGAAAATGAAGCAGTTTTAAACAAAAACGCAATCTCAATTTGAGATTAGTCTCAAATTGAGATTGCGTTTTTTTGTATGTTTATGATATTCGATTGCTATATATAGCGGTTTTACGATTAAAAGTGTAAGCGGTGCTAATTCGACGTTCTCAAATTGAGATTGAACTCATTTCATATAGGTCTAAAGTCCTATATGAAATCGGTTGCGCTTTGATTATAATGCTACTGTACCCACTAATTTCAACGGCTGTTGGCCGCAAAGCAGAGAGCAATCTTTTTTTATCTATTTGGAGTTTTGGCACGCTAATTGCTTATTAATTAAGTGAGGTGATTGCCATGGAAAAAGATATTATTGCGTGTTTACTAAACGAAGTTAAACCAGCTACCGGTTGTACTGAACCAGTCGCTATCGCTTTAGCAGTTGCGCATGCTGTTCGTGCAGTTGATGAAATTCATCAAATCAGCCAGATTACTTTGTTGGTATCTACCAATATTTTAAAAAACGCTTTAAATGTAGGCGTGCCTAGAACAAAGCGAGTTGGACTTGAGATTGCTGCATCGCTAGGTGCCTTTGCTGATTATCAAAATGGCCTTAATTTACTTTCCTGTATGGATGATATTGCTGTTACGAATGCCCATAGATTTCAACAATCTGTGCCCATTCTCATTCAACGTTATCAAGGGGAAGAGAGAATCTATATAGAAGCTATTGTTGAAGAAAATCACAATAAACACAGTGCCATCATCTCAGGCAAACACGATCATTTAGTATCCTATAGTCTAAACGACGAAATTTTCTTTGAAAATGACACCGAAGCCTCTAATTGTGAACATAGCTACACATCAATTTTCAATCAACCAATTGAAAAGATTCTCATTACAATAGATCAAATGCCCACAAAAGAGATTAGATTTATGCTGGATGGGTATCATATGAATAAATCTATGGCCCAGTTTGGACTTGAAAAAGCGCCTGGACTTGCGCTTGGATTTTCGTTAATGAAGAAGAGCAACGAAACACTAACAGAAACTGACTTGATGCTTTTAGCGATGCAAATGACAGCCGCTGCATCCGATGCTCGAATGTCTGGTGTTGACTTGCCGGTGATGACTAGCAACGGAAGCGGTAATAATGGGCTAACTGCTGTTTTACCAATTGTCGCAGCTGATATGATTTATCACTTTGAAGAAGAATCATTAATACGGGCTCTTGCAATGAGTCACATCATCAATGGTTATATTAAATACGAAATTGGTCGATTATCACCTATTTGTGCATGTGGCGTTGCATCAGCAACCGGTGCTGCAGTAGGGATTGGCTATCTCTTAGGTATAGATATAAAAAAATTACCCCATATTATCGATACCATGATTGCCAATTTAAGTGGCATGGCATGCGATGGGGCAAAGCTGGGATGTGCTTTAAAGTTGTCCACCGCAACAGCTGCAGCAATACAATCTGTCTATTTGCTATTAAACAATAGCTATGCTGATTGTAAAAATGGTATTGTCGGTAATACACCTGAAGAATCAATACGGAATTTGGGTATATTAGCCAATCGTGGCATGGCTTTAGCCGATGGTGCAATGACGGATATCATGCTTTTGAAATCTTTTACACCCTAATTTGCGATTTTGCTGGAAACAGCTTAATCATACAATCGACCCCCTAAAGCGATTGTATATACACTCTCGATGCTATCTATAAAATAGCATCTTTTTTTTTATTTTTTTTGGAACTTTCTGTGTTATTTGACGTCAAATCAAGTAGAATAGAGCTAGGAGGTTCTTATGAAAAAAATGATGATTATTCTACTGGCATTATCAATGGTTATGGTTTCATTTCCATTAAATCCCGTTTTGGCAAGTAGCACCTCACCGCAAGTCACACCAATTACCCAGAACCTGCAGTCTGTACAAAAGACCATTTATGGCGCTAAAGACTATTTACCGCTACGGCAAACTTTCGAATCCCTGGGATTTAAAGTGTCTTGGCAAGAGGCTAATAAGACGGTTGCCATTGATAAAGGCACTTCTCAAATCACCTTCAGACCAAATGATGCTTACTTTTTAAAGGATGGCGTACTAAAAGACGGGAAAATAGCACCGATACTGATCAATAATAAAATGTATTTTTCCGTGGCCAGCGCTTACCAAATTTTTAATCAGGTTCAGTGGGCTGGAAAAACAAACATAGCTATTTCTAAGCAGTGGCGAAGCGAAGCTAAAACTTTGCCAAAACTCAAAAACAAGTTTGAATTTGATAAATTACAATCTTTTTACCCAGCACAACAAATTTATTACACCATGCGTTTAGAAAATGCCCCTGCAGCTGAGGCATCAACAACTACTGCAGGCGCTAAAGATTCAGGCCAACAAGCCGATGTCTCACAAACCAACAATCAAGTAGCTGGGGTAGACGAGTCGGATATTCAAAAGCTTGACGCCAATTTCTTATACACCATCAAGGATAATGCTGTCCAGATTTTCAAACTAGGTAGACAGGACCTAGGCTTACATTTACAAATTGAAGATCCGACGTTTTTCCCGTCGCAACTTTTTATTACAAAAGACTACTTGATAACGATAGGGACTGAAACCCGCTTAGAAACACAAGTTATAGAGTCTGAAAAGCGCATTGGCATTATGCCTATTTACCACCAACAACCACTAATGGTTCGATTTTATAAAATTAGCGATTTAGCCACTAAAAAAATCGATAATATTATGAGTTATGGTGTTGAAGGTAATTTTGTAGCAGCTCGTTTAATTGACAATTACATTTATTTGGTTGCAAATCAATACAGCTACTACGGTCCCATGGTTTCGCCAGTGCTTTACCAAAGGAGTCAACAGTCGAAATTGGTGGAACAGACCTTACCCATTGATAATATGTCTTATTTCCCGGGCCAAGGATCCAATATGATGCTTTATACAGTGGGCATCAATATAGATCAGCTCAATATGTCGGGTTTGGATGTTAAAACTTATCTAGGTGGCGCTCATACTGCCTACGCCACTGCTGATGCACTCTATTTAGCTGGACAGAGTTACTCTGGCATGTGGTGGCGAGAAAGTTCTCAAAAGACAGAACTGTATGGGTTTGATCTCGGTAAAGGGAAAGTGAATTTCAGGGCAACTGGTTCTGTGCCAGGTACACTGATTAATCAATTTTCTATGGATGAGCACGATGGTTTTTTCAGAGTAGCAACCACGAACTGGCTATATAATGAAAAAACAAACGAGCAAACCACTTCAAACGACCTCTATATTCTGGACAAACAAATGACACAAGTTGGCCAACTTAGTGGCCTAGCCCCAGGAGAACGAATTTATAGCACCCGATTTATGGGGGATAGAGTTTACATGGTTACATTTAGACAAGTAGATCCATTCTATGTGATCGATGCCTCTAAACCAGAAGCGCCCTCAGTGCTAGGATACTTGAAAATACCAGGCTATAGCAGCTATTTACATCCATATGATGATCATACGATTATTGGCATTGGGATGGAAACCGAAGCGATTGGGGAACGTGTTGTGAATGCTGGTGTTAAAATTAGCTTGTTTGATGTAACAGATTTTAAAAATCCAATCGAAAAAGATAAAGTGATCATTGGAAAAGGGAATAGCTATACAGATGTTTCTTGGGATCATAAAGCATTTTTATTCAATAAGAATCGTAATATTATGGCCATGCCTATAATGGCCCAGGGGGCCAATGGGGAGTGGTCGACCCAGGATGCCTACATTTTTAGTTTTACGCCAGAAGGTATGCTGAATCAAAGAGGGAAAATTTCACATGCTACCGGTACTCTTGGGGTACCTGTACCTGATTATAATTATTGGGAGGAATACATTAGTCGCATATTTTACGTGAACCAAGATCTGTACACTATTTCTAACAAATGGCTGCAGTTAAATGATTTTGACACATTGAAACCAATCAATGCTATTAAACGCTAGGTGTCAGGGAGGTTGAATTGAGTTAAGATTGTTGAATTGAGTCAAGAATATTAGCTTATAGTTATAAAAAAGCAGCAAGTCGTTGGACTTGCTGCTTTTTATATTTAGATAATTGGCTATGCTCTTGTCTTATAAACTTTAAACGCGATAGTAATTACATAAACAACATCAAGAGTTTATAAAGGTAGTTGGCACTAATACCTGCAGCGATGCCACCGAAAGTATGGCTTACGATTGCTTTATTAGCCAGTTTTTTAACACCAAGAGCGTCCATCATGCCCACGTGGGTACTTAGGTAACCACTCCAGCACATTCCCATGGCAGTAAAAACTGCGATATCATTATATGATAGTTTCCCAGATTCAAGAAGCATTGGCACCATACCCATGGCTGCGCCTACGGCTCCAAGAGAAGTAATCGGTAGGGTCACCGCTTCAGGCGATGAAAATCCAAATAAGAATTCTAGAACCGGTGAAATGTAAGCAGCTAACTTAGGAAAAAGGGCGACGCCTTCGTATGCAGCGCCGATATAAGCACCATTTTCTCCTTGAGGACCAAAAGTCAGCATCATTACAGCAGTACAGATTACCAAAACCCCTGGAATGATAGCCATACCCATTTCTACGCCGTTTTTTCCGCCATCAAGGAGAGCTTCTAAAAAACGCTCCAACGTATTACCTGATCGAATCTCGCGGACTTGTGAAAGTTGCTCAGAAGATGTTTTTCTGTGACCCTTTGCTTCCTCTGGTGATACATTGTAGAATTTCTTTGTTTCTCTTAACATGAGCTTGACACTGACGATAGAACCAATGGCAGCGGCTAGATTACCAACAAGTATAGCTGGTAAAAAGGCAGCATTTAGGCTAAACAAATAAAACGAAAGTACCATGCCCATACCGTAAGCTGTACCTAAATTGCAGAGTGTAGGAATTTCATAATCTCTAAAAAACTTTGTAAAAGATCGGTCTTTAGTCAACGCGATAATGGCAGGATTATCAGAAAGGTAAGTCGTGATGATACCCAACGAAGCAGCTCCTGGCAAACTGTAAATAGGACGCATAATGGGGGATAGTAACTTGTTAATTAAAGCAACTACACCAAACTCAGTCAATAATGCTGCGAAGGCACCTGCAATGACGGCAATCGCCATTATCTTAAACACTGTATCCAGTAAAAGATCGTGGGCTGTTTTAATGATGACATCGAACATGATATCGTAACCCATCACACTGCCAAAATAGAGTGTGGAGACGATTACAATTGCCAGAAATACAAATGTCTCTTTGGAAATCGCTTTTTTTGTACGTAGTTCAGTCATGACTACCTCCGTGTATGCCCAGTCAAATGCTGGTTATAATTTCTTAACAGTACCAACATATTGTACATTGCCTTGTTTACCCATGACAACGTTTTTCTAAACACTTCGTATGAAGCTTTTGTAACATAACCGCTAGTGTGAACCATCTGTATTGTATGAAAATTCAAACTAGTTAAAGAAATAACAGTGCAACATGCGAAAATGATAGTGCAACGTGCGATTGGTTTGACATTGTACCTGGAATACCATAAAATAAGGACATAATACGTTTTGAGGAGGCAATTTTATGAGTATAGAGAATAAACGACAAGTGACGCTTTTGTCGGCAGAGGTGATTCAAGAACGGGTTCTTGAATTAGGCCAAACATTAACAGCAGCATACCAAGATAAAAATCTATTGGTGGTAAGCTTACTAAAAGGTAGTTTTATTTTTACGGCAGATTTAGTGAGAGCCATGCCGATGCCTGTTAAAATTGAGTTTATGGTCACGTCAAGTTATGGCCATGGCCATGAAAGTTCTGGTCAACTGGAAGTTAAAAAAGACATTGAGTGTTCATTAGACGGTTATGATGTTTTGGTAGTGGACGATATTACAGATTCTGGCATCACCATGAAAAACGTCTGTGCTCATTTGATTGCAAAAGGTGCAAAAACCGTTAAATCATGCGTTCTTTTAGATAAACCATCTCGTCGACAAGTGGACATTGTCCCTGATTACGTTGGTTTTGAAATTCCCGATAAGTTTATTGTAGGGTATGGTTTAAACTACGGTGATTATTACAGAAATATCCCTTATGTTTTTGCTTTTGAAGATTAATTGCTATAAGGGCAGGTTTGTATAAAGTGATTGTCCAGAACTTAAACCCCTGATTAGGGTTTGATTAAAGTCTCCTTAGAACCCACATTTTTATGGATTCATCATGTATAATGAGGGTAACAAATAATGATAGGAGCGTGACAAAAATGCCTAAAAAATTATATCGAGCAAGAAGAGGCCAAACAGTAGGTGGTGTGTGTGCAGGTATTGCACAATACTTCGGTTGGGACGTATCAATTGTTAGAATCATTACATTTATCGCTATTTTCTTTGGGGGTGCTAGTTTTTGGCTTTATGTATTGGCTTGGGTATTAATTCCCCTTGAACCAGTGGAAGGACCAGTACCTGTACAGATTATAGAAGATGATGATGCTCCAGTGCATCGTGCTGAACCCGTCAAAAAAACCGAACCTGTCAAAGTAACCATTAAGAAAAACGAACCAAATGATCCAGAATGGTAATCTAAAAAAGGCTATGATCCAACGATAAATCGTTGATCATAGCCTTTTGTTTTTATTGTTTTAGTTCTAAGCTATCTTTGAATCCGTTGCTTTGCTTTTGGAACCACACAAGTACCGGTTGCTTTTGTTACAATGATAGGTTCTTCAAGAAAATCACATGCAGACTCATTGATATCCGTTCTTGGTGCAATGATTTTTCGGGCTTCGAAAACCATTTTTCTTGATGAGTTACCAACAGAGACGATTTCACCAACCGCTTCAATATAGTCTCCAGCATAAACAGGGGCTAAAAACTGTACTTCTTCGTAGGCAACAAATAAACCTTCGTCACCGTCGTGGCGAATTAAAAGTTCTGTGGCAACATCGCCAAAGAGATTCAACATTTTTGCGCCATCCACAAGGTTACCACCGTAGTGTGCATCGTGCATGCCCATGCGCATTCTGATCATTGCTTTCATTGAAGGACTCCTTTTATGGTGAAATAAGTGGAAAGGGGTGTTAGTTGTCTTTTTTACTTTGTTTAAGGGCATCAACAAGTGCTATAGCAACCTTATTGATGTCGCCAACAATCCCTAAATCTGCGACTTCAAAGATAGGCGCATCGGGATTCTTGTTGATGGCAATAATGTACTCTGACTCTTCCATACCAGCAACGTGCTGAATCGCTCCAGAAATCCCGCAGGCAATATAAAGATTTGGTCTGACGGTCTTACCAGTTTGTCCAACTTGACGATCTTTTTCGATCCAACCGAGATCGATCACAGCACGGGAACCAGACAATTCGCCTTTGAGTTCTTGTGCTAACAACTTCAGAACGTCGACGCCTTCTTGTGAACCAACTCCACGACCGGCAGAAATCAAGGTGACCGCTTCTTCAATATTGATGCGTTTTTTTGTCTCTTTGACAACTTCTAAGATTTCAACATTCATATCTGAAGCCACTAAACCAGCATCGAACATTTCTATTATACCAGAAAGTTGTGTATTGCGAAGGGACTTTTTCATAACACCAGGACGTACTGTTGACATCTGCGGTCTATGATCAGGACAGATAATGGTGGCCATAATATTACCACCAAAGGCTGGACGGGTCATCCATAAATCAGATGTCTCAGCATCGATTTCAAGGCTTGTGCAGTCTGCAGTCAGACCAGTGTGGACACGGGCTGAGACCCTTGGACCTAAATCTCTACCAATGGCTGTTGCACCAAGTAAGACGATTGCAGGCTTCTTGTTTTCAATGACAGCTGTCAAAGATTTTGTATAAGGTTCTGTGACGTAATGGGTTAAAAGTGTATCATCAACCACAACGACTTCCTGTGCGCCGTGGTAAACCAATTCGTCTGCTAAATTGGTAATATTGTGTCCTAAAATCACGGCGCTTAATTTTTCGCCAAGTTGCTCAGCTAAGTCTTTGCCTTTTCCAAGCAATTCTAAGGAGACCTTTTGAATCACGCCGTCACGTTGTTCAATAAATACCAAAACCCCTTTATGTGATGAATGTTTCATGGATACCTCCTCTTATGAAATGATAAACTTCTCTTTAAGCTTATCGACAATGACTTGAGCCGCTTCTTTTGCGTCCCCATCAAATATTTTACCAGCGGTTTTTGCACCTTTTGTAAATGACTTTTTAACTTTAGTTGGGGAACCCTTCAAACCAAGGTTTGCGGGATCAACGGTGATGCGGTCCACATTCCAAAGTTCAACTTCTCCGGTTCTAAAAGCATCATAAATACCTGCAACACGCATGTAACGCGGTTCGCTAAGTTCTTTAAGGGCCGTGATGAGGCATGGATAGTTAGCTTTGATTTTCATATAACCATCTTCAAATGAACGCTTCACAATGATGCCACCTTCAATAGGCTCTAGTTCTTCAACGTAAGCCACAGAAGGAATTTGTAGATGTTCAGCGATTTGTGGTCCAACTTGGGCGGTATCACCATCAATGGCTTGTCGACCAGCAATGATCAAATCATAAGGAATGTTCTTAATGGCCCCAGCAAGGACCGAAGATGTGGCCCAAGTATCAGCGCCTGCAAAAGCACGATCGGTCAATAGAATAGCCCGGTCAGCGCCCATGGCCATACATTCTCTAAGGGCAAGATCTGCCTGGGGAGGACCCATGGTAATCACGGTAACATGGGCACCATGGGTATCTTTTAATACCAAAGCCGCTTCTAAGCCGCTTTTGTCATCTGGATTGATAATACTTGGAACGCCATCACGTATGAGTGTCCCTGTTTTAGGGTCTAGGCGCACTTCATTGGTATCGGGTACTTGTTTGATACAAACAACTATTTGCATGGGTTTCCTCCAATTTTTACTCTTTAGCAAAATTCTTAATGAACTAAGGGTCTATTTTAAATAGGCCGCAGAAATAACCATCCGTTGGACTTCAGAAGTACCTTCATAGATTTCGGTTATTTTTGCATCACGTAACATCCGTTCCACATCATATTCACGGGTATAGCCATATCCGCCATGAAGCTGAATCGCTTTGCTAGAAACACTCATTGCCGCTTCAGAAGCATAGAGTTTAGCCATTGCCGCTTCTTTAGAGTAGGGAAGTCCTTGATCTTTACACCAAGCGGCCCGATAGACCAAGAGACGTGCAGTCTCAACTTGTGTTGCCATATCCGCAATTTGGAACTGGGTATTTTGGAAATAGCTTATGGTTCTATTGAATTGTTTGCGTTCTTTTGTATATGAAATAGTGGCATCAAGGGCGCCTTGAGCGATACCAAGAGCTTGCGCTGCGATACCGATACGGCCACCATCAAGGGTTTTCATCGCTATTTTGAAGCCATGACCTTCTTTAGCCAATAGGTTTTCTTTAGGAATACGGACGTTATCAAAGATTAATTCACAAGTTGCTGAGCCTCTAATGCCCAGTTTCTTTTCTTTTGGCCCAAATGTAAACCCTGGGGTTCCTTTTTCGACAATAAAGGCCGAAATCCCTCTTGTACCGGCCGACTTGTCCGTCATGGCCATAACGATATAAGTGTCTGCATAAATAGCATTAGTAATGAAAATTTTAGAACCGTTAATCACATATTCATCACCATCAAGAACAGCAGTGGTCTGTTGAGCGCCAGCATCTGTACCAGCGTTGGCTTCAGTTAATCCAAATGCACCTAAATGCTTACCTTGAGCTAGGGGTACTAAATATTTTTGCTTTTGAGCTTCTGTACCAAATTCTGCAATAGGGGATGCGCACAGTGAAACGTGGGCAGAAAGGATAACCCCAGTAGTGGCACAGACACGTGAAAGTTCTTCAACGGCCATGGCATAACCCAGGGTATCGCCACCAGCGCCGCCGTATTCTTTTGCGTAGGGCATACCCATAAGGCCAATTTCAGCCATTTTCGGGATGGTCTCCTCAGGGAAACGCTCTTCTTCGTCGACTTCTTTAGCAATGGGTTTTACCTCGTTTTGCGCGAATTGTTTGAGCATATCACGCAACATTTGATGTTCTTTTGATAATCCAAATTCCATAGCGACCTCCTTGGTTAAGTATTTAACAATAATAGTATAAGCAATTGCCGTGCCAAATTTAATAGTTGTTTGAAGCGTGATATCCAAAGGGTTTCAGAGCCCATAAAATCTTTATTTTATTCAAGGATTCTTTAATTGTCCACCTTGTAGACAATTAAATTTGTGAAATCGTTGTCAAGTGTATAAAGTGTAGTCATAGGTAACATAAAAAAATTATAAATCAGGTTAATCCATGGCTTTTATGGAGAATCTACAGGAATCTTCGAAGTAGACAAACCACGATAAAGTGTCTATACTATAGACACTACGATTTTTAACATTGGATTTTGCAGGAGGGTTTATGTGGGATGGCTATTTAGAAATGGCGGGAAACGCCTTGCAAGAAGGAGTCATAGTAACCGATAGCTTACTCTATATCAGCTATATCAACGACCGTGGAAAGACCTTACTAGGTTTATCAGATCATGAGTCTCTGGGTAAACCCCTGTCCTTACTGGACAAAGTTTTTATCAAGGGGATCAAGTGTTTAGAAGAGAATAAAGCAGAGCGAAACGTGGTCTTTCTTTTTAAAGGCGAACATTTGAATGTGAGTTTTATACCACTGACAAAAGCCCGTCAAGAAAAGGCATTGGCCATTATTATCAGTGATCTTACTACCCATCAAACCTTAAAGTCACAATCCCACCACCATGATTTTCATTTTGATGCACTGGATGTCTTGATGAACTGTACCAATGAATGGTATGTGGTTTGTGATGAAAATGCGATTATAACCGCCATGAGCATGGCCTACAAAGTCTTTGTAGGCGATTTATGCCCGGAAGGAAAACACGTCTCTCAAGTCATTGAAAACACGAGATTACACCATGTTATTGCCACTGGAGAACCTGAATATAGCGAAGTCCAAATGATTAGAGGCAATAAAATGATTGCATCCCGTATGCCAATTATTCAAAATGGTAAAGTAGTTGGTGCTGTTGGCAAAGCAATTTTTAAAGATATCGAGGATCTTTACACATTATTCAATAAAGTTCAAAAAATTCATGGTAAAATTAGTATATTCGTTGAACCAGGAACCGATGGTTCCACGGCTAAATATTCATTCGAAAGTATAGGTGGCACCAGTCAAGCCACAGAACAGGCTAAAACCCTTGCTAAAAAGGCTGCAAAAACCGATTCTAATGTCTTGATTGTAGGGCCCAGTGGCACGGGTAAAGAACTATTCGCCCATGCCATTCACCATGCCAGTAATCGGAGGATGGGACCTTTTATCATGATCAACTGCGCTGCAATTCCAAGTGAATTGTTAGAATCGGAGCTATTTGGCTATGAACAGGGCGCCTTTACAGGGGCAAATAGACGAGGTCACAAAGGGCGTTTTGAAATGGCGAACAAGGGGACCATTTTCTTAGATGAAATAGGGGATATGCCTTTGGATATGCAGGCAAAATTGCTGAGGGTCTTACAGGCTAAAGAGGTGGATAGAGTGGGCGGCGATGCACCTATCCCCATTGATGTCAGAGTGATTGCAGCGACAAATAAAACCATTGAATCCCTTGTGGATCAGCAGGTTTTTAGAACAGATCTTTATTACCGTTTAAATGTCATGCGCATTAACCTTGCACCCTTGAACCAAAGGAAAGAGGAAATTCCAGTTCTTGCTGATGATATTTTGAGAAAGTTAGCAAACCGCATGGGTTTAGTGGTCCATGGGTTTTCTCCAGATGCCATTCAGGTGCTTAGCGCCTATGAATGGCCGGGTAACGTGAGAGAACTAGAAAATATATTGGAAAGAGCCCTGAACTTAATGGAAGATGACTTAACTATCAGACGTGATTTATTCCCCGATGAAATAAAGTTGCATAATAGCAATAGGCCACAAATAAAATCTGTTAGCTTGAATGATCAAACTGAGTACCTTCAAAAGACCTGTATTGAAGAAGCTCTTATCTCAACTAATGGGAACAAAAAGAAAGCTGCCGAATTACTTGGCATGAGCCGCGCTGGGCTTTATAAAAAATTGAAAGCCTATGGTCTAACCCAAGAATAAATTATATACTAAAGGTGGTTCAATTTTCTCAAACCCACAGTAGCATTCACTTCACATCCAAGGAGAACCCATGAAAATTCTTGTAACCGGTTTTGAGCCATTTGGTGGCGAAACCATCAATCCTGCCTATCTGGCAGTTAAAGCTTTACCCTTCCAAATAGGGAATTACACCGTGATCACCGCTGAGATTCCAACTGCATTTGGGGCTTCTGGCAAGGTGCTCCGGGAGCTGATTGCTAAGCATTCACCTGAGATGGTCCTGTGTGTTGGACAGGCTGGTGGACGGGCTAGTATCTCATATGAAAAAGTCGCCATTAATTTAGATGATGCACGGATTCCAGACAATTTAAATCAGCAACCCATTGATCTCCCAATCTATGCTGAAGGGCCTGCAGCATACTTTACAAACCTACCGATTAAAGCCATGGTTGTTTCTAACCAAGATGCAGAAATTCCTGCCCATGTTTCTTACTCTGCAGGGACTTATGTCTGTAATCATATTTTCTATGATCTGATGCACTACATTGCGGTTAATGAACCTAAAATTAGGGGTGGTTTTGTCCATGTACCCTTTTGCGAAACTCAAGTCACAGACAAACCAAATATGCCTTCGATGAGTCTTACTACCATTACTCGGGGATTAGTGGTGGCAATTGAAGCAGCTTTAGAAAACCAAATTGATCTTAGTATTGCAACTGGCACCGAATGTTAGTGGTGATATATGCTGATTGCTAGACAACCCATCCTAAACAGGGATTTGACCCTTTATGGTTATGAATTACTGTTTAGACCCCATCTTTTGGCAGACTCCTTCCACGGGGCCTCTGCCATTCACGCTTCTGCTAGCGTGATGCAAAGTGCTTTTGAAGAAGGTTTTGACGTCTTGGTAGGTAACAAAAAAGCCTTTGTCAATTTTGATGCAGATGTCCTTCAATTGCCTTTAATTGAAGGGTTAGATCCCAATTTTCTTATTATTGAGGTGTTAGAAACCACCGATGCAACACCTGCTGTGATGAAGCGCTTAAAGGATCTCTCTGATAAAGGTTATACAATCGCTCTGGATGATTTTGATAATAAGATTGATACATGTCCCTTAGTGCCCCTGGCCACTATTATCAAATTTGATTTACTGAGTCAAACCATCGAAGATCAATTAGACGAAATTATGAAAGCTAAAGCACTAGGGAAGATTTTATTAGCTGAAAAAGTTGAGACTTATCAGTTATTTGAGCAGGCCAAGTCCCTGGGTTTTCAATTGTTTCAGGGGTACTTCTTTGCTAAACCTCAAATCATGACACGACCGGTTCAAGAATTTTCTCAAAAGGCCAATTACATTTCAATTTTAGAAGAACTGCAAGAGGATGAACCACGGTACCAAAAAATCGCTGAAATTATGGAGCGAGACGTGGCACTTTCTTATAAACTAATGCTTGTGATTCAGTCCCGCTCTGATCAAGAAACCCCCTATTCCATTAAGCGAGCCCTTAAGGTGATGGGCTTAAAAGAAATTGAGCGTTGGATTTATGTGATGATGATTCAAGAAATGAGCCTGGATAGAACCCCAGAACTGACCCGTTTAGCACTTCTCAGGGCTAAATTTGCAGAGCGTTTAGTGGTGGCAAAGGGTGAGCAGCACTTGAAATATGAAGCGTTTATGGTAGGGCTATTTAGCGTTGTTGAGGCATTGACCGACTCCTCATTTGAGGAAGCATTAGCAACTCTGGCAATTCCACAAAGGGTTAAAGATGCACTGGTATCTGATAAGGGCTTGTTAGGGGAGGTCTGGCGTTTGATTCGGGGTTATGAGACAAATCATCTCTCTGAATTAATGGCAGAGCTTTCCCGTATGGGCCTTTCTGAGGGCAAAGTGAATCACGCCTATATTGAAGCCCTTAATTTTACACTTTCATTACAGAAGACACTGATTATTTAATAGTAATTATAATTAGATGTACGAAAAAGCCCTCTAGGTCATTAATAGAGGGCTTTCATTATGGGTGAATTATTTGTTTATTGGAAAATTATTTTGCTTATTTTGACTGATGTTGATCAAACCACTCCGTGATTTCCAACAATCGGCGTATTCGGTGTTTAGGTTTACCACTGCGGCTTAGTTCGTGATTTTCACCTTTAAACCAGCATAAGCGGGTTTCAACCCCATGGTATTTTAAAGCGGTATACATCTGAAGGGCTTCTGGTATCCAGCATCTATAATCTTGATCAGAATGGATAAAGAGGGTGGGGGTAGTCACTTGGTTGGCGTATTTTAGGGGAGATGCTTCCCAAAGTTTTTCGTAGTCGCTCCAGGGATCTGCAGCGATTTGATCGGGAACAAAGTAATACCCAATATCCGTGACCCCAAATTCTGTCGTCCAATTTGAGATGCTCCGCTGGGAGGCAGCTGCTCTGAACCGATTGGTATGGCCTACAATCCAATTGGTCATAAAACCTCCATAAGAACCGCCAGTCACAAATAATTGTTCTTGATCAATCTCACTAAAGTGATCGGTGACACTATCGGTAAAACTCATGAGATCCTGGTAGTCAATGGTGCCATATCGACCGCGAATATCTGCAAATGCATTGCCCCGGCCATCGCTCCCCCTTGGATTGCAAAAGAAGACAAAGTACCCTCGATTAGCCCAAACTTGCATTTCGTGATAAAGAATGCTGCCATAAGCGGTTTTTGGGCCACCATGGATATTTAAAATGGCTGGATAAGTCTTATTATTATCAAAGTCGGTGGGTTTTAAAACCCATCCTTCTATCTCAAGATCACAAGAAATTGTGACCTTATGAGGGATAGGCGCGGAAAAAGAATAGGTACTCAATAACCACGAATTATGACTGGTCAACTGAAAAAGATCATAATCAGTTTCTGATTGTAAGCCATCTGATTGCAAATGCAGCACAGGTGGCTGAGTAACGAGGGATGCTGTGAAAATTTCCGCCAGATTATTTGCTCTCATGGCACTCATTATTAGTCGGTTATCAATCAAATCAAAATCCTCTACAGTGCCCTCCATTTTGTGAAGGATGTTAATATCACCTGCGGAGTTTAAGACATTAAGATAAGCATTTCCTCCTACAGTGGTTAAAAAGAACAAGCGTTCTTGATGAACTTTAAGGGTTCTACGCTGACCATAGCGGCAGTCTGAACCCACTGTATTACCAGTACTATCTTTATACTGAGGTGCAATCGGCATCAACACTGGTTTAAAATCGGCTTTAGGAAGAGATTCGGGCGTTATATTCATGGTAAAGAAAGTTGGGTTTTGATTCATGCCATACTGCTGTTTATCACTGGCCAGGATAATCAGTTGATCCTTTGTCCAGTACTCAGCAAAAGCAATGGAGTGGGTGGAATCTGTTAACTTTACTGTGTTTTGCAAATCAAGATCAATCAGATAGATATCACTTTCAAGGGGCATTCTATCTTGATAGGATTTTGCAACCACAACAATTTGGCGGTGCTCTGCTGACCATTTAAAACTGGAGACACTCAGTTTAGAATCCGTTAAGGGTTTAAGAGTTTGTGTCGTACGCTCAAAAAGATAGAGGCGATTTCGACTACCACGCAAAAATGTACCCCCATTTGTCCAAAATGGAATTTCATCAATCACTTCATAATCCAGTTCTTCCTTCTGGTTTTTTAAGAACTCTTGTCTAGCACTTTCTGGTAGGGCGCGATAGGCTTCTAGGGTTTCTGAAGAAGGGCCGGTGACTAAAAATAAATTCTCATCAATGGCTTGAATCCCTGTGACCGTTAATGGCAATTGCATATATTCAGAGCTTTCACCGGGTTTTAAGGCAATTGAGTAGTAAACCGTCAGGGGTTCGTTGTTATCCACCATTTTTTGATGTTTTTCATTTTTTAAAGAAGGATATAGAATTTGCTGACTGTCATTTAGCCATAAATGTTGTGCTGCTTTTCCGGATTGTGTCAACTGAATAGCATCACCACCAGCAGTTGGCACACACCAAAGATTTGACTGGTAGTGGTTGGCATCCATATCTGATGTATGTATGTGATAAGTGGTCCATTCCCCGCATGGTGATGCATTTATACCAGATAAAAAACGATACTCTGTAAATGCTTCTAAAGGTAATTGCTTCATAAAACCTCCATCCTCTTTAGTTGGGCTTGAGTGCAAAAGTAAGCTTCATATCGAAATTGCAGATATGGTATGTTATATCACTTTTAGTATACGCTATTCTTTCGCTTTACGAAAGAAAAAAATAAGTATAATCACGCTTAATTCCGCACTCTAAATTCACAAAAAATAAACTTTGTCAAGGGAATCAGAGCAGAAAATGATGAATAATGCAACTTGCATTATAGCCCTCTAAACCCCTTTAATACCAATTGAATCTATGATATGATGCATTTAAGAAAGGAGCGCAGTTAACATTAAATGAAATAGAAGTAGAAATTAGAATATCTAAACAGTTATATCATTAAAAGCATTTCTATCGGTTTAACTTTATGATGCGCTCAGCGCAGAAGGGATGGTCAGCATGACAGAATTTAAATACGAGATTATTAATACCTTTGGTATCTTATCAGAATCTACTAAAGGGTGGACAAAAGAATTCAAGTTGATTTCATGGAATGATCGAGATCCAAGATTTGATATCCGAGAATGGTCCCCAGAGAACAGTAAAATGAGCCGTGGTATTACAATGAGCCGCGAAGAACTCTCTAAACTAAAATTGTTGTTAAGCACCCTTGATCTAGAAGAAACTGCACACACCGAATCCCTATCCGCTTGACTGCTGATAGAAGTTACATAAACGATCATACTTCTAAGTATGATCGTTTATTATTTTGTTAAATAACTTTGCTTAGATGAATTATAATGGTAAAATCGTTACAGGCCACAATCCATCAGAATAGGAAACCATATGCAAAACAAACTTGACTTGATAGAACAATTACAAGAAAAATACCTTCAAGATCCTGGTAGTCAACCCACAGCCTTTTGGAAATGCGTTGACTGGGCTTCACATCCTGATGCAAGACTTGTCATCAATGAATACTATTCAGGTCTTGCGCTGGGTGATAGATTGCTCTTAAGAGAACCACCAGACGCTGATTTTCAATCAAGTTTTGAAAAAACCTATACGTTACTATCTTTTTCTGCGGCTCAATCAGGATTGAAACATCTTGAAGCAGATTCTTTTTTTAAACTGGTGCATAACCACCAAAAACTTCAGATTCCTAATATTCCTAAAGGTTTAAAAATCATATCCGCTACTTTAGATGACAGCGATGCCATCGCCAATTTTATCAATCGCAATTACACCTTGATTCACGTCAGCGCTGATCAGGTTTTTTCATGGAGTATGCGAAACACATACAATCCAGAACTTTGGATCTGGGTAGTTGATGCCTATACTGAAGAGCGGCTAGGATTAGGGATTGCAGAAGCTGATTTAACCATTGGTGAAGGTGCTCTTGAATGGATTCAAGTAGAGGTCCATGGCCGTGGTAAAGGTATCGGCACCTTAATCGTTCAAGAACTGCTAACAAGATTATCAAAAACCTGCCGATTCACAACTGTATCTGGAGAAATCCAAAATGGCACCAACCCAGAAAGTCTTTATCGCAATTGTGGCTTCACAGGCAATTGGAAGTGGTATATTTATCGTTAATGCTGAACTTCAAATACAGGAGAAAAAAATGAAAAAATCTTCAAATAGCAGTACCATTCTAGTTATCAATAATGAAGTTATGGGTCATGGGGATCATGAATTAGGTGCAAAACTGATTGCTGTTTTTTTAAAGAAAATGTGGGCAAGAGATGATAGGCCATCTAAAATTTGTTTTTACAATTCTGGGGTGAAATTGTTGGTCAAGGGGTCACCGGTCCTTGATGTATTGGATGGTCTTGAAGGTCTCGGGGTTGATTTATTAGCATGTGGTACTTGCTTAGAACACTTTGCCATTACAGAAGAGCTTATGATTGGTCACATCTCTAATATGGAAGAAATTGTTACACAAATGCAATTGGCTCAAAAGGTTATCACAATTTAAGTGATATTTCAAATCAAATGAGAGGAGGATAGCATTATTCTTACTAACCATCACACTAAAAATCATTTTGGTATTAGGTCGCTTATACTGATGTTAGCCATAAGCATTTGCTTAAATCCTTACCTCTCCTATGCTAGCACTGTTTATATTAGTGCGATACCAACACCTCTAAACATTTCTTTGAATAATCAACTCTTAGATTTTGGATTTTGTCAACCATATGTCAATTCAACAGACCAGGTCATGGTCCCATTGAGATTCATGGTTGAAACATTGGAATCGAAGGTTTCATGGGAGGAAACTAGTCAGTCTGTTATCATTAGTAACAACAATCTTGTTTTGAAATTAAAAACCAACCAAGGGTTTATGAGCATAAATGATGAAACCATTCAGCTCAATACCCCAATGATCTATAATTCTTACTACGATTGCAACTACATACCTTTAAGTTTCTTATCGGTTTACCTAGGTATCACTGTTGAATCTCATTATGACAAAGCAACTCAACAGTTTAATGTTTATTTACAAAAAGGGGATTTAACAGTTATACCACCGCTAGTTGTTGCGCGAGGTGGTTACGAGCATGATGCAAACCCTCTTGACAGAGATAACCTCAAATTGTCATTAACCATTGATATGCCATCAAGTCAAATTGAATTTCTGATGGGAAAACCACTGCGAAAAGACACCCATGCTTTTATGGGCGAAACATGGGTTTATAAAAGACAGGGTGTATTAACTTACATCTATCTTAAAAACTCAAAAGTCATCGGTGTCTTTGTCACTGGATCCGAATGGAAAACAGATCAACTGAAGCCTGGATCGCCAATCGACCAGGTTAAGAAGTTTTTTCCGATCATTGAAGCACAAACTGTGAAAGTAGGCAGTGCCTCTTGTACCATTAAGCAAAAGATAGAGCTATCCCAGAAAAAATACATTACAATAACAGATGATACCGCTACAGAGTTTTTGTTTGACACTAAAAAAAATACACTCATAGCGCTGCGTATTATGAAAGTTGAGCACTTAATTGCCTCTGGGTCTTATGGGTTAGAATGGCGTTATCGGGGGAGCTGCCCGCAAATCAAAATGCCCCTATTAAGCTCTGAACAACAGTTGGCGGTAGATCAATCTGCACAAAGACAAATTTTCGACATAACCAATGTCATTAGGGAAACCTATGGCTTAAATCCTCTGACACTAAATGCGTCAGCTTCTCAAGTAGCACTTGGTCATTCAAAAGACATGTTTCAAAATAAATATGTTGCACATGTTTCTCCAATATTCGGAACCGTTATGAATCGGTATAAACTAGCGGGAATCTCGTATGGCTATTTATCTGAAAATATTGCATATGGGTCATTTGATGGGATTGAGGCCGTTTACTCCTGGTTACATAGTGATGGACACAGAAATAATTTGTTATCACCCAATGGGAAATCTATTGGTATCGGTGTCACTAAGAATTATTACACACAAAATTTTATCACTCAAAAATAGCAGATTTGATAAATAGAAAGGCTACAGAAAGCGAGTTGAATATGTTAACCAGAGAACACATAAAAAAAATACTCGGCATTATTGCTTTTGCTGTCATTTTTTTCACTGCCATTCAGCATATCGATGTGACACTCACTCTCATTGGTCAAGTTTTAAAACTATTCACACCCTTAGCTGTTGGTTGCAGTTTAGCATTTATGATTAACGTACTGATGGTCCCCATGGAAAAATGGCTTATTCGCCATCCAAACCGATGGCTTATTCGTTTTAAAAGACCGATTTCACTTAGCCTCAGTTTAATCTGTATTGCATTGGTCTTTTTTATATTTATTTCGATGATCGTTCCTGCATTTGAAGTGACCATTTCTGATATGATGAAAAATGCACCTGAATTTTGGCGGGCTATTCAAGTCTGGTTTGCCACTGTTACAGCCGATTTGCCGGTTGATATTGGGACGCTACCCGATTTAGAAATCGATTGGAAATCAGTTGGCGCTTGGTTTGGTAAATTTCTCAGTATTGGCGGTACCACTGTAATGAACGCCACTTTGGGAGCAACATCGATTTTTTTAGGAACCTTTATCAATCTACTCCTGGGCCTCATATTCGCAATCTACATCTTGAGCCAAAAGGAAATCTTGAATCGTCAATTTAGGATGTTTTTTTACGGTGTCATGCCAGAAACAGTGGTCGATCGCATGATTGAAATTTCAGCCCTAACACAACGGGTTTTTTCAAAGTTTATAACAGGACAACTCACCGAAGCCCTTATCCTAGGCACCTTAGCTTTTATTGGTCTATTGATACTCCAAATACCCCATGCATTGGTTGTCTCAGCACTGGTCGGTGCCACGGCCCTTATCCCAGTATTCGGCGCCTTTATCGGGATAGCAGTTGGTGGCTTTCTAATTGTAATGGTTTCTCCTGTTAAAGCTCTTTGGTTTTTAATTTTCATCGTGATTCTGCAACAAATCGAAGGCAACTTAATTTATCCGAAAATAGTAGGGGATTCAATTGGTCTTCCTGGTCTTTGGGTTTTATCGGCCGTGACAATTGGTGGCAGTGCTCTTGGAATCCCGGGAATGCTGATCGGTGTACCACTGAGTTCCGTTCTATATGCACTCCTTCGTGGGTATGTTTATACGAGACTAAGAGAGAAACAGATACCCAGCAGTAAATGGACATCATCTTAGATGATTCGCGATAACCGTGATCCAATCTTAGCCAAAATCTGGCGGTTGTGATCACAAAAAGACTTATAAGGAGTTGTTTTTGTGATAGTAGTGGATTATCAAATAGCCCCAGGAATTACTGTTGAGTTGTTCATCAAGCATACCAACAGGAAATCAATTGGCTTAAAGCTTATATCAGCTAAGCGCTTGGAAGTAACAGCACCAAAAAAAACTAGTCACAAGGAAATCATGACGATTGTTCAAGATAAAAAAGGCTGGCTACTTAAACACATAAAATCCCTAGAAACACAGGACCATAGTGGTGACTTTGTCGGTTTCAATACAGAACAAGAAATTTTGTTGCTGGGGAAACGAATGCCAATCGATTTTATGATTGATCCAGCAATGCAATGCAATCGAATTAGAGTTTTAAAGAGTGATCATGGTTTTAAACTATCAAGTTCGCAACCCATCTCTTCAGCTCATAAAAGTGACGCACTAAACCAATGGTCAAAAGGCTATGCAAAAACTCATCTCCTTCAAAGAGTTCATTATTTTAGCGATAAATTTGAAATTACAGTCAACAACGTCGTCATTAAAGAACAAAAGACACGATGGGGTAGTTGTTCTTCAAAGGGGAATATCAATCTCAATTGGCGTTTGATTAAAGCACCCACTGATGTCATTGATTATATCGTGATACATGAACTCTTACATCGTATCGAAATGAATCATAGCTCGAAATTTTGGGAACTTGTTGAAATAGCCATACCAACATATCGTCATCAAGAAGAATGGTTAAAGCGGCATCACAAGCTACTTAACCAATAAGGTAGCTTTATCACAAGCTACTTAATCAATGAGGAAACAGCACTAAATTAAGCTGTGTATTGTCTTTGCTTTTGGGTATAAATCTGAAGGGGTGAGACAATGGGCATTGATGCAATAAGACCAATCACAGCTGGCATACAGCATGTTACACAACCAGCTTCACCACCTGCTACGCAACCTTTATCATCACCTAATTCTCAACCCATACCGCAGTCTAATCTGCCACCCAGATCAAGTCCTACAAATGATGCGATACAACCAAATAAGGGTGCTGGATTAGAAATCCTTAAAGACATTTATGGTGAGAAAAAGCTTAAGCAAATCGGAGTTATTCCATGTGCCACTTGTGCAAGTCGGGTCTACCAAGATGCTTCAAATGATCCTGGTGTCTCTTTTAAGTCACCAACACACGTTTCTCCAGAGCAATCCCACTCAGCCGTCATGTCTCATGAGAACGAACACGTTCAAAGAGAACAGCAAAAGGCCAATCAGGAAGATCGTGAAGTGGTTTCGCAAAGCGTCACTCTTAGTCGGTCTATTTGCCCAGAATGTGGAAAGAGTTTTATCTCAGGTGGGGTTACTAAAACTGTAACTCAATCAAAACAACGTTATAACGAACCGACAAACGAGGAACTAAAAGGGCTTTTTGTTGATCAAAAAACTTAAATCCACCAGGTTTTGATTTGCTCTAAGATAGAGCTGTCAATCGCTGGTGGATTTTTTAAATGGATACGTTGGTTTTAGATACTTTGGTTGATAAATTTAATTCTGCATTATGCATCTCCTGAACCGCCTCTCTATAAGCCGAATAAGCTGTCTCTTGAACAAACGCTCGAATGCCATTTAAAGTATCAAATGATTCTTCAATATAATTATAAATCTGCTGATTCTCAGAGGCTAACATTTCTTCACGTAAAACTTTAAGCAAATCTGCTTTTATTAACCCCTTGCGATAAGGCCGTTCTTCGGACAGGGCTGTAAATAAATCTGCAAATGCCAATATATCACTTTCCAAAGAAAGGTCATTTCCCTTTAACTTATTTGGATACCCACTGCCATCCCGTTTCTCGTGATGCTCAGAGGCCCATTTAGTGATGTCCTGCAAAGTTGGTAACTCACGTAAAATGATATGGGTAAAATAGCTATGGGCTTTGATGTCATCAAACTCTTGTTCTGTCAAAGGGGTTTTCTTTTCAAGGATTTCTATATTGATGGCGACCTTTCCAATATCATGTAAGTACCCAGCAATTTTCAATTGCATGGCGTTTTTCTCTGAATAGCCAAGATATTTAGCGATTGTGTAGGCTATGATGGCTACACCTTGTGAGTGTGTTGCTGTAAAATGGTTACGGTAATCGATTATCTTTGAAAATGTTAGAGCTAAACCTTCAAGAACTTGTAAATTCAGAGGGATTGGGTCTTTATGTTGGAGGGCTAGCGTTAGAATAACAGGCAACGATTGATGTTCTAAATCCAACCAAAAGGATTCTTTTTTTGAACAAGCCATAAATGTCATGAATACATCAGGGCAAAACAAGGAGCCGGATAGAGCTGATAGGGTTGCTATAATTGAATCAATTTGACTTAAAGCATGATTTTTAGAGTGATAGAGAATATCAATCCGATCGGCTAAATGCAAAATTAAGGATTCTATTGGGAATGGATTTTCTAGTGTGTTTTCGTCCCATTTACAGTGGTGATGTCTGATAATAGCAGTCACATGATTAAAATAGGGCAATCCTTTGATCATGGCGGCACCTAAAAGTGCATGGGGATATGGATTGGTGATATCAAGGTGAATTAAGTCGTCTCGCTCAGCCACTGTCAGTGCGCCAATATCATGAAGTGAAGCTGCCATGACTAAGTTCGCCAGTGAATCTTCACTGAGTCCATGGGCTTTACCAATAGCATAGCTGAGGACAGCCACACGTCTATGATGATCTTTAAGTAAAAAATTAATTAAATCAATGGTCTTTGTTAGGCTTGTTAGAATTTCGAAATAAGTGATGTCCTTTTCCATATAAGCACCGCCTAATATAATGTAATCTAGTCTAATGGATTCTTATCTATGTGTATCTTACATCTTGTCTATTACTATTGTGCAACTTGCTTTCTCCACCTAAATCATTAATACCGCTTTACATAATGAATAAGCAGATATTTTATGACACAACCTGTGGATATGGTACAATGATGATAGGGTCGCAACTGTAATGTAGATGGAGTCGGAAGTTCGACCATGATAAAGGAGGATTTAAAATGATTAAGAATGTTTATTTTAAGCCGTTTGTAGTGGGTGATAATCAGGAAATCTCTGATATTGCAGGACAACTCCTTAACCAATTGATTGAAAAAGAAGGCATTAAACTGAACAATACCGTTCCTATTAAAGTTCATTTTGGCGAAAAAGGGAATGTTACTTATGTACCTGCTTCAAGCTATCAAGGGATCATCGATTGCCTAAATAGTCAGGGTGCAACATCAGCCTTTATTGAAACCAACGTTCTTTATAGGGGCGCACGGACAACCCGAACTTCTCACGAAGCCCTGGCCAAAGAACATGGCTTTACACAACTTCCTGTCATAATTGCCGATGGGGACCATGGTGAAGCTTATCAGGAAATCGCCATCCAAAAAGATTTCTTTGAAACCTGTAAAATCGGTGCTGGTTTTGAACCATATAAGCAAATTATTGTCTCCAGTCACTTCAAAGGTCATGGACAGGCAGGGTTTGGCGGAGCTGTCAAACAGCTCTCCATGGGGTTTGCAGCCCGGGGAGGTAAAATGGCGCAACATTCTCAAATGGTGCCAACCATTCATTTGCCAAAATGTACTGCATGCGGCCTCTGTATCCAAAAGTGTGATGTGGATGCCATCCAAATCTCCTCAGCAACACAAAAGGCTGAAATTGACGGTTCTAAATGCATTGGGTGTGCTGGATGTATTGCGGTTTGCCCATTTGGAGCTGTGCGTAACGACTGGAATGGTCAAAATTTCAAAGAAAAAATGGCTGAATACGCCTACGCTGCACAACTGGGCAAAGAATTTATCTATATCAATTTCTTAATGAATATTACAGCAGAGTGTGATTGTATGGGTTCCGAAATGGAGATTATCAGTAAAGATGTTGGCATTTTGGCAAGTCTTGACCCTGTGGCCATTGATCGTGCATGCCTAGATCTCCTAAAAGCATCCCATGGACACCCATTATTTGAAGAGGGGACCGCTCAACTAACCCATGGAGAGGCCATAGGTCTTGGTTCTTCTCAGTACAATCTAATCACAATAGAGTAAGGTGCGCCTATGAAACATTGTTCCTATCAAGTGGTTCTACCCAATCACCATGTTCAGTGTTTATTGTGCCCCTTTTGTTGCAAATTAGGGCCTTCAGAAATTGGCAGATGCCATGCTAGGCAGAATGATGAAGGTCACCTAGTTGACTTAAACCGTGATTCTATCTTAGCCTTGGCCCTAGATCCAATAGAGAAGAAACCACTCTATCATTTTTTACCTGGTAACAAAATCCTCAGTATAGGGACCTTTGGCTGTAATCTGCGGTGCCAATGGTGCCAAAATCACAGTTTGGTGGCTTCATCTCCCACGGTGCCATCAAAAAATAGTGAATCCCTGATCAAGCATCTCATAGAGACCACCAGGGATGAAAGTGCCATTGGCATTGCTTTTACGTACAACGAGCCAATTATTTGGTTTGATACGGTACTAGAAATTGCGAAGGCGTTCAGAGACGTAAATCTTAAAACCGTTATGGTGACAAATGGCTATATTAATCCAAAGCCACTGCAACAACTTCTGACAGTGATTGACGGCTTCAATGTGGACCTTAAAGGGCACGACGAAGCATTTTATGGTAAATGGTGTGACGGCAGCCTTCTACCTGTCATTGAGACCCTGAAAGCCATCCAAGGTAAAGCGCACTTAGAAGTAACGACCCTATTGATTGAAGGGCTTAATACTCAAGATGATCACTGCCACCAATTGGGTAAATTACTCAGTGACATAAGCCCTAATATTCCTTTGCACCTAACACGGTACTTTCCAGCTCATTTAATGACTCGACCACCAACTTCCTATAAAACAATGGTCAGGGCCCAAAGCATTCTTCAAAAATATCTCCATTACGTCTATATTGGCAATGTCTCACAGGCCAACATTGATACCCATTGCGTGTCTTGTGGTGAATTATTGATTCAGCGTACATTGACGCCAATCAGTTCCTATCTAGAAAATGGCAAGTGTCCAAAATGTCATTCACCGCTGTTACCATTTGTTGATAATCGCCAGTAACCAATCATTAAATCAACCATCCGTCCATAACTTTCGACCCCCTCTGATTGACCATTAAATTTCAAGTACCGATCATTCATTTTGTCTGCCGCCTTACTAACTTTCCCTTCGTAGGCAGCCCAAAAGATTCGCTGATCATTTAAATCCGTTATAAGACCATCGCCATACTTGGCCCTGACGCGCTTTGCAGCTTCAGGGTCATATTTTTGAAGAGCATTTACACTATAAATCAAGGCTAAAACCTGCCCCGAATACTGAAACTCAACACTGCTATGAGCTTGTGATGCCAAATAAGCCACAAAATTTGCTTCATCCTCTGAAGCGTAGCCCCACTGATGGGCCATTTCATGAAGGGCTGTTGACGGTAGCAATAGGTCTGGTGCCGCCACGTTTATATTGGCTTCTCCCGTAAAAGGAAAATAAATACCCGTAATGCCCGTATACAACATTTGACCCGACATCAGCACAGATTTTGGTGGGCCAAACTTGTGAGAAGGATAATCAATTAAATTGCCATCTTGTTGAAGATCTCTTTTTGCTATCAACATCAATTCATTTTTTGGATAGGGTAGGGTAAACAGATCGTTTGTTTGATGGGTGGTTTCTCTTAATTGGTTAGCCTGAGTCACGAGATCTAGGCACAGCGCCTCTAGTTCCGTATTTTTGAGCATAGTGGTATCAAATTGCAGTCGCTGCGCTAATGGAGTTTGTAAGTAGTTAAAGCCCCAGAGCCACATAAAAAGACAATACAGAATAGCCACATAACCAAGAGTCCGGCTAACCATGAGGATAATCCCTTGTCCGTCATTGAAAATCGCCTGCCTAAGTAGCCAAATAATAGCAATACCTAATAGACAGATGTGAGTAAACACCAGTAATTCGGCTAGAGAGAATGGCAGCCAACCTGTGAGGATGCTGATTTCTGACAGCATCAGCTGAAAAACAGGATTTGTATAAAGTGTCTCTATTTTATCTGGAAACTTTTGAAAATAGAGCAGTGTTACATAAGTTAGTACAACCGCTAAAATAGGTATAAGCAAGGCATTTATGCCCTTTTTAATATCTTTAAATAACATGTGTTGGCTCCTTAAAAGTTATGTGATAGGATGAAAAACAAGGGTATCTAATACTCAAGTGTTTTTTGAAATGAAGCGGATATGAGGGTTTCCCCCCTAAAGGAGATAAACATGGCAATCTTACAAGATTATTATCGCACGCTCCAGGTCCATCCGCAAGCTGAAACAGACGTGATTGAAGCAGCTTATAAAAGGTTGGCAAAGAAATACCACCCCGATATTTCCGAATTAGAGGATTCTATTGCAAGGGAACAAATGCAGTTGATCAATCAAGCCTATGAGGTCCTTAAAGATGGGCAAAAGCGGGCAAATTACCATGGTCAATGGCAACAAAATTTTGCGAAAGTCACTTCTGATGGGGGGCAAAAGCCCCAACAAAATGCCCAGCAAACAATCTTTACCATGGAAGCTATGACCACAGTGAAACATTATTTTGAACACCTCCAAAATCGGCGCTACCAAGATGCTTATAATCTCCTAACAAAAACAGATAAACAAATGGTTTCTATCACACTTTTTATCCGATGGCAAACCGCAGTCAGTCAGATTTTTGCTCTTCAAAATTTTTCGGTACAACCAGGCTTAAATAATTTCCAGGACTCTGAGAAAAGCGCACTGACAAAACAAATCATCCGGGTTGTAGTGATGACGGTTGATTATAATGCCATAATGGAGCGTCTGGAACATGATGCTTTTGAAAAAAAGGTTCTCAGAGAAGGCAAAACATGGGCTTTGGTCTTAGGGGTTACCAATGTTCCTAAGATCATTGAGCATTTTGAAGAACTGGCAGGTTTGATACATAGTAAAAGTACCATGAAAGCTTATGTTGACTCTTACAGTAAACATGATAGTTTGACTGGGTTGTTGAATAAAAAAGGATTTTTAGATGAAATGGAACGTGAAGCAATGCGATTTATGCGCTATAATAGGCGATTTTGCTTAGTGATGATCGGTTTAGAGTTTAAAAAGATATACACGGCGGAACAGTTGGAAGAACTGACACATCGGATGGGGGAGTTGCTTAAAAGATGTTGTCGTGAGCTGGATAGTATCGGTAGATGGCGGGATCAAACCTTTACCATCCTCATGCCTGAAACGGATTTACGAGGTGGCTTGTTAGCCACACAAAAGCTGAGAAGATACTTGCAAACGGAACTTTTGTTGACTAAAAATACCCAACAGAATATTTTTCCCGCTGCTGTAGACGTCTACGCTGGGGATTTTGCAATGGCTATCGATCGTTTAGATTTTCTTTATGAGGCCTCTAAAAAGCATAAAAATTTAGCAATCCAATCAATAAGAGGTGCCTTATAGGCACCTCTTTTGCTTGTCACTTGTATGTTTTCGGGTCCAGCGCCTCCCTTAAGCCTTCACCCAACAAATTCATACTGATAATGGTTAAAGAAATAAAACTAATAGGATAGAGCCAAATCCAATAATCAGCCCCACTGACATGATTAGCGCCTCTTATATTTGGTATCAAATTTCCCCAAGATGGGGTTGGTGGTGGAAAGCCTAAATCCACAAAAGAGAGAGTCAACTCAAGCAAAATGGCATTGGCAAGTACTCCTGAAGCAGCTGCAATCACTAAACCAAACACGTTGGGTAACAGATGCCTAAAGAGTTTAGAACCATGAGAAAGTCCGAGTATATTGGCAGCTTGCATAAACTCTTCTTCTCTTAATGTTAGAATTTGACCCCTAACGACCTTTGCAACTGTTGGAAAGTTTAAGAAACCAAATATAATCATGGTGGCAGTCAGTCTAATAGTCGGCGGAAATTGAAAACCAAATATCACAGAAAAGGCTATCAAGAAGGGCAGTAGGGGTAGTACGGAAATAAACTCTGTAAACCGCATCAGTATAAAGTCTACGGTTTTACCGCGATAGCCAGCGACCAGTCCAACTAAAGTACCAACTGAAAGGGTAACAGTAGCAGATAAAAGCGCCATTGCAAGGGATAAGCGTCCCCCATGCATGACCCTTAGCATCAGATCTTGTCCCAACATATCAGTGCCAAACCAGTGAATTCTATTAGGTGGTTTAAACCGTTGTACGATGTCTATTTTATTCATCTGATAAGGTGAGAAAAGGGGCCCAAGATAAATAAAAAATAATATGGCTAGCATCAATACAGCCCCCAATATTGCTAGCCTATTTTTACAAAAACGCTGAAAAGCCAAGCGCCATGGTCCTTCTGGCTTTCCCTTTTTCCGATTGTGTTTCATCGCTTTCGCCTCCATTAGGTATTCACAATTCTTGGATCTGCAAATCCATAAAGTACATCTGCTATAATACTGCCAAACACAGATGCACAAGAAAAAAAGAGGAGAATCAGAGAAATAATCGCTGTATCTCTTCTAAAAACCGCAGAGAGAAATTCTAAGCCAATACCAGGCCAAGAAAAAACAGCTTCCACAAAAATATTGCCAATAAAAAGTTGGGGAATCATCATCCCTAAAAGAGAGATGATTGGAATCCAAGCATTTCTAAAAGCATGGCGGTATATAACAACACGCTCCGTTAGTCCTTTTGATTTTGCAGTACGAACATAGTCTTGATTGATGACATCAATCACTGCATTCCTGATGAATCTTGTGACTATGCCAAAACCCGCCAGTGCCAGTGTTAATGAGGGGATAACCATATGTGTGGCAACATCTAATATTTCAATATAAAGTGAAGGATAGCCCTTAACAAGGTATTTTACACTGTGCATACCCGTCGCAGGTAGCCAGGATATATTCACAGCTAACAATCGCATGAGATAGAGGCCAATGAAAAAAGACGGTATTGATAATAACACAAGAGACACTAAAGAGACTAATTGGTCAAAGGGGGAGCCTTTCCAGACCGCACTTCGAACACCCAAGGGGACTGCAAACACAAATATTAGGCAGAGTGCAATACCATTAAGGCTAAAGGTGCGCCATATGATTGTGCCAAGGACTTCTTGTGCGGGTTTACGGTAATATAAAGATGTGCCAAAATCACCTTGAAGTGAGTCAGTAAGCCAAGTGAAGTACCGTTGATGCCATGGTTTGTCGTATTGCAATGTAGTCATCATTTGTTGCATCTGATCGTAAGTAGGCCGTGGTGTACCTTCAGGCAGCGAATTAATCATCGATGTCAGTTCATTGCCTGGCATGGCATCAATTAAAATAAAAATCGTTAAGGTCATTGCCAATAACAAAGGTATCGTATGTAATAATCGTTTCAAAATATACAGTAGCATCCGTCATCCTCCCAAAATAGTAACACTACCATTAGTGTATCTTATTTATAGAAAATGGTAAATTAAAATTGTCAAAATGTTTCCAAAATAATGAAACCATAAAAAAAAAACACTAGATTAGACTAGTGTTTTTGAATTATCTACACAACTCTTGCAGATTAATTTACCCATGTAATTTTTTGTATCATTTGCTTCTCCGCAAATAACGCAAGCTGGTAAATACTTTCGAAGGATAATATTACTACCTTCTGTGAAGATTTCTAAAGGATCTTTAATAGCAACATCCATAGTTCTTCTAAGTTCAATCGGTAATACAATACGACCAAGCTCATCTACTTTTCTAACAACACCTGTAGCTTTCATAGCTCATGCCTCCTCATTTAGATTCCATTAGTATTGTAACCCATTATTAAGTCAAATACAACCAAAAGTATGAATTTCTTCGTTTTTTTCTTCATAATATTGTTATTTACTACCATTTATCTGTTTTTAGTAATTCACAAACACCTTATCACATCTATAGAACACTTATCTTTAGATTATAGCCTTAGATTATGGTATACTATTCAGAGAATATGTACTTTGACCAATGATGATCATTGAGGAGCAACCAGTTTATGACCTTTAAAAATTTCGAGTTAAATCCAGCAATAGAAGAAGCAATCCACGATTTAGGATTTGTTACCCCAACAGAAGTACAATTAAGAGCGATTCCATTGCTCATGCAAGGAAAAGATTTAATTGTTCGTTCTAAAACAGGCAGTGGTAAGACAGCTGCTTTTGGCATACCGATTCTACAAAGTCTAAGTGGCTTGTTAGATGATAAAAAGAAAGAACGACCTCAGGTTTTGATTCTTGCGCCAACACGGGAACTTGCAGTGCAGGTCAATCAGGATATCGAAGCCCTGTCACGAAAATTGCCCCTTCGTTCCTTGACGGTCTATGGTCAACATAGCATCAACTTGGAGATAGAGGCCTTAAATAAAGGTGCGACCATTGTTGTGGGAACGCCGGGGCGGGTAATGGATCACATTAGACAAGGAACACTTAAAACTGATTCAATTCGATTTTTAGTCTTAGATGAAGCCGATAAAATGATGGATATGGGTTTTCTTGACCAAGTGGTTGCCATTGTCAATAAATTGCCAAAAGAGAGAAACACCATGCTCTTTTCAGCGACCATGCCGTTTGAGATTCAAAATATTTGTTGGGAGTATATGCATGATCCTGAGACTATCGAAATCATCTCTGAAACTAAAACGGTGGACACCATCAAACAAAGCTACTATCGTGTAGATCATCACGAAAAGCGATTGAATTTGCACCGTATTCTGTTGATGGAAAAACCTAAAAGTTGCATGGTTTTCTGTAATACTCGGGCTACCGTTGATCGCGTTCAAGAGTTCCTCGAAAAAAAAGGTTTCAAATGCGACGCTTTACATGGGGCTATAACACAAGTAAAGCGTTCAAAAACCATCGAGCAGTTTAAAAAGAGTGGCTTTGAGGTACTTGTTGCAACAGATGTAGCGGCTCGCGGCCTTCATATCGATGATTTGTCTTTAGTGATCAATTATGATATTCCAGTTGAACTGGATAGTTATGTTCATCGAATTGGTCGAACAGGTCGTGCAGGCAGCGGTGGTCGAGCGATTACCCTTGTCACAACCGATGATGTTATGAGTCTTTATGCCATAGAAGAGCACATAGGCGCCATGATTCCAGAAGAAGATATTGAACAGTTGGTTTCTTTTGATAGAAACAGACATCGCAGCTCAAGATCAGTACCTACTAAATCCAGTACTCACTCAACTGTAAAACCATCGGTCAAGTCAACCGACAAAAAAACAAGCCCTCAGAATGCGTCTTCAACAAAAGGCACCGATGGACAACCAACCCATCAAAGGCCGAAAGTGCATACGCAACAAAGTCAGCAAACGCAGCATGCACAACATACGCAACAGACTCAGCATGCACAGCATACGCCACTTACGCAGCATACGCCACTTACGCAGCATAAAAAGCATCAACCTACCAAAAGTCATATACCACTAGCACAGGAAAAGGGCCATATCGCCCCTAATAAATCTACAGTTTCAAAGGGCCGTGCCTATTCAAGCGATGAAATTTCAGCTGTTGTTGATCGCATGCGCCAAAAGGACTCTACAGGCGCCCATAAAACAAGCCAGAAAACACTAATCAATCGCCTTGTTGGTGGTTTTGTGAAGCTCTTTTCTAAAAAGTAATAGAAAATACATTTTACCGATTTCATCTGATAAAGTATATAAGAAAAGGTTCCAATATCAATTGCAGTGTTGCTGCATTTGATATGGAACCTTTTATTTGTTATAGGGTCTCATCATTTGGTTAGTAGTGAATTTTTTCTCTGTAATAGGTATTGCTTGGCTTTCCAATAGTAGGATCATGTTCAAGACTTTCAATTTGACGCCTTAAATGATACATCCGATCATCAAGAATTGATATCAGCGAGGCGCATTCGTGAAGTTCATCCTGGATAGGGCCAGGTGCTTTGTCCCGATATTTATAATATATTTTATGCTCGACACTGGCCCAAAAGTCCATTGCTATGGTTCGCAACTGAATTTCTACACGGGTTGGCACTGCACCTCTAGACATATAAACAGGGTATTCAATATGTAGATGTAAACTCTTATAGCCATTTTCTTTAGGGTTTTTAATATAATCTTTAGTCTCAATTACCTTAATCAAAGAGTGATTTGACAAAAGTTCTACAACCCGGTAAATATCAGCTGTAAACGCACAGACGATTCTGATGCCAGCAATGTCAAATATTTTTGATTTGGCATTTTCCACAGTTGGTTCACACCCAATACGATTTAACTTCTCCATAATATTGTTTGGTTTTTTTACCCGATGGCGTATGTGCTCTATGGGGTTGTAGTCATGGACATTTCTGAATTCTTCATCTAAAATATTTAAAATTGTCTTTAATTCATCAACTGCAAATTTATGTTGAAGTAATAAATCACGCCATGGCTTCATTTCATCAGACATCAGTGTTTCGTACATAAGAGTCCTCCAAATAAGATATTTTCATTTTATCAGATAAACGCACTAATTAACAGAAGATTAGTGCAAATTAAAATCTGATTAAAAGCAGATTAGAAGTCATCTGCCAACCTTAAATTAATCATAAATGTAAACCAATTTAGTTTTCTTGCCTTTTTTTTATGTTATACTGGCAATGAGATTGGGAGGTATTTATGTTAAAAGTAAATAATTTAATAAAAAACTACAAAAAAACAGTGGCTGTGAAGGGCATTACATTTAATCTACATGCAGGGGAGATTGTCGGGATTTTGGGCCCCAACGGGGCTGGAAAATCCACGACCATTAAATGCATTTGTGGCTTAATTAAACCCACCAGTGGTGTTATAAACATTAAGGGTTTACCCCACACCAATCTTGAAATCAAGCGATTAATGGGATACGTCCCAGAAGTACCTGAAATATATGACTTGTTAACGGTTTGGGAACATCTCGAATTTATTGCGAAAGCCTATCGATTAACCAACTGGACTCAGGAAGCCGAGCATTTATTGGCACGCTACGAACTTATCGATAAACGAGACACCCTTGGACAAGAACTTTCAAAAGGGATGAAGCAAAAAGTTTCTCTAGCCATGGCCTTAATTATTAAACCTGAAGTGATGCTTTTCGACGAACCCATGATTGGACTGGATCCCAAGGCTATTCGAGAAACAAAAGCCATTATGAAAGAGCTTGCCACTTCGGGGTGTGCTGTTATTGTCAGTACTCATCTCTTGGATACGATAGAGACCCTCTGTGATAATGTTTTGGTGATGAAAGACGGTTTAATTATTGCCAATGGTTCACCAGAAGAACTTAAATCTCAGTGGGGCAGTGAGGGAGACTCTCTTGAGGAGGTCTTCTTAGAGGTGACAAAAGATGCGTGATTTTACCCTTATTCTAGGTAAAGACTTTAAAATTATGATCAATTATTTCAAAGCTATAAGACATAACCCAAAGCGCTTACTCTTATTCCTAATCTACATTGGTTATTTTGGTTGGATGCTATGGATGAATGTCAGCAGTGTCAATACTACAGCAGTACAAAATCGCGCTGAACTCATTCCTTTAATTACAATGGGATTTTGTGCTTTTACACTGCTGATAAATATTCAAGTTAATCTAAAAGAGATGCTTTCATTTTTTAAACCTGCTGATATTCAGATTATCTTTACCTCGCCACTTAAACCAAGAGCTGTATTTGCTGCAGCCCTTTTAAAGTCATTATTAGGTGCCTTACTGTTGACAATTTTTGTGCTCATTATGGCAAGCCGTTGGTTATTTGCTTCTGGGGTTGATATTTGGCACTATTTATTGATTGTTTTCATTTTTATGACGTTTAATATGGTGATTCAACCACTTAATTTCATACTGATTCGGTTAAAAACCAAACTCCCCGTTGTCATTACTCAGTCTATATTCACCGGCCTTTGGTTATTGCCGACACTGGTCATTTTAGCCCTGAATCAATTTAATGTATTCAGCTTTATCCTGAGTCCTTTTACTCAGTGGATTCCCATTATTGGATGGCTTCAAGGACTAATAAGTTTTTCCTATGGGATTCCAACACCAAATGCTAATATCCTGATGGTTCTTTATTTTGGATTCGTGGTTTCAACCTTTGTCATCGCACTATTACTGGCAACTGATTATTATGAATCCGTTATTGAAGGCACAGAGAAGCTCCATCAACTTAGGCAAAAAGCCAAAGAGGGCCGTACTCAAGGGAAGGGAATCCAACTCTTCAAAAATAGGAAACGGACATACAAAGGGAACCAGGTCGGAGCCAATGCGTTTTTTTGGAAACAACGGGCCATTGCCAATAAAAAAGACCTTAATTATCTGTTTGGTATCAAGGAAATGTTGTTCATCCTAGGGGCTATCGCCGCAGCGATCTTCACTCGAATATGGCATGATGACTGGGATTGGGTGGTTTATGGGTATAATGGCATGGTGCTATATGCTACACTGATTTTCTCAATTGCTAGTAAAAGCCAAGCGGAGTTCTTAACCAGTCGATTCCTTATGATTCCAGCAAAAGGTACTCAAAAATTATTTGCATTATTCAAACTGGATATCATGAAATTTGTTTTGATGATTGGATTAATTAATATAATTTTGATCTTTACTAAAGATGCTCAGCCACTGCAATTATTGGGTCTTTTTATGGGCCAAGTCATTGTATACCTTCAAATACTCTACATCAATATCTTTGTCATGATTTTTTTCCAAAATACCACAGACTACAATCTCATGTTGCCCATCATGAAAATCATCCAGATCTTGTTGATAATCCTCCCAAGCCTCTTTATCGGTGCATTGGTGGCTATTCTAACTGATTCAACGGTCTATATGGTGATTGCAGTTGCCTCTTTAAACTTAATCATGATTGCTGGATTTGTTTTCTTAACAGGGTATATGGTCAATCGTATCGAGGCCTCCCGTTAATATCAATTAATCAATAAATAAAGCAATAAATCATTCAGTGAACAATAGAAAGCTACAAATTCGTTGATAGAATTTGTAGCTTTCTATTGTTCACTGCTTTGAGTTTTTTGTTAAATGATAGTTTATCTTTTTACTTTCGCTTCTCGTTTACCTTGTTCGGTTAGAATAAAAGAAGTCAGTTTCCGCTGTTCTTGCGGGGTTAAATCCACAAACTGAATTCGTATAATCGAATGCCCTGTTAGGTCTTCACTATCAAACTGTTGGAGCACCTTACCTTTAAAGGTATAGGTATCTTGGTCAAGTTCCAATTTGATTTTAAGCGTTGCTCCTTCTCTAATGCTAGCAGGCAATAAACAGCGCATACCACCAGCACTGATATTTTGCGTCATGCCCATAGAAGGACGTTCTCCAATCAATCCAACCTCTACATCTTTTAAAAGAGGCAACCTAAAGGATTCTCTTCTTTGAGTCCGCTCCATATCCGAATGCAAATCCAGTACAATTGTGAGATCTGAACCATGGGCAACAACTTCATGAACAGTTGCATGCATGGAGATAATGCCCGCAGCGTCTTTTGCAGAGGTCAATTTGACTACGTGGTTTTTTTTGATTCCTGGATTTTGTGCTAGAGTTGAACTGACCACCATCTTTTGGCCGTCTATGACAGAATATAGATTACTTTTAATAATAATCTCATTTGATGCAAGGGAATCGATTTTAAGTTCAATCGTATCACCCACAGTCAACATGCGGCTCAGTTTAGCTCTCATGATGCCTCCAAAATAAAGGTTTTGCTATTTTCTACAGCATTATTATCAGTGTACACGAATTTAGAATGCAATACCATGATGAAATCAAGAAAATCTAACATATCATTTATTTTTTATGGTAAGATACTATTGTATAAAAACGTTTTCACAACAATTCAGGTTAAGCTTAAACAACAAAATTATTTTGGAGGCTCAAATGAAACAAATGGAAAAGTATGCAGAACTACTGGTACGAGTTGGCATTAACATTCAAAACAATCAAATCTTAGTGATCAATTCACCCATTGAAACAGCAGAATTTACAAGACTATTAAGTGTAAAGGCATACGAGGCTGGTGCTAGGGAAGTGGTCATCCGTTGGAATGACGAAAAAGCAACACGCATTAAATACGATATGGCCAATGATGAGATCTTTGACGAAGCTCCAGCTTGGATTACAACTCTTTGCAACGATTATGCAGAACAAGACGCTGCCTTTTTAAGCATCTCAGCCTCAGACCCAGAAATCATGAAGGGCGTAGATCCAAAACGCATGAGCCGCGCTAATAAAGCTTCTAGTATTGCACTTGCTGCCTACCGTCAACGGATGATGAGCAACAAGAATGTCTGGTGTGTTGCTTCAATTCCAACAGCTGCTTGGGCTAAAAAAGTGTTCCCTAATGCGACTGAAGAAGTTGCCATTGAACAATTATGGGATGCCATTTTTAAATCAGTTCGAGTGGATCAAGCCGACCCAGTAGCGGCGTGGCAAATCCACCAAAAAGACCTTAATCAACGTCTTAACTTTTTAAATACGGCTAACTTTAAAGCCCTAAGATACAAAAATGCTTTAGGCACAGATTTAACTGTTAATCTTGTACCCAACCATATTTGGTATGGTGGTGGAGATGCTGCACCACAAGGTCATATCTTCTTTGCTAATATGCCAACAGAAGAAGTCTTTACAATGCCTGATCGTTTTGGAGCTAACGGCAAGATTTACAGTTCTATTCCACTGAACTACAACGGCAATTTAATTGAAGAGTTCTGGTTTGAGTTTAAAGATGGTCTCGTCATCAACTATGGTGCTGCAAAAGGCGTGGATGTGTTAAAAGAACTCTTAGATACGGACGAAGGCGCAAAACGCTTAGGAGAAGTGGCGCTGGTGCCATACGACTCACCAATCTCAAATCAAAAGATTTTATTCTTTAACACACTTTACGACGAAAATGCTTCTTGCCACTTTGCACTTGGTAAAGCTTATCCTGTCAATGTTAAAGGGGGCACAGCCATGGATGTAGAGACACTTAAGGCAAACGGTGCTAATGACTCTCTAACACATGTTGACTTTATGGTAGGCACTTCAGATTTAGAGATTACTGGCATCCATCAAGATGGTTCAGAAGTACCTGTCTTTGTGAAAGGTAATTTTATCGCACTTTAAATCCTATCTTTACCAATCTACAAACCTTATCTTTACCAATCTACAAACCCCCAAGGCACTCCAGCCCTTGGGGGTTTATTAGAAATCACTGAGAAGATTTGAATTGAATTAGAAAGAGCCTAAACCCATTGCGAGAGTTACATACAAGGTGTAAGATAGGTCTAAGAAGATACCATGCCTATAAGGGGAGTGAAATCATGATAAAGACCTATAAAACAGTCGCTCAAGAAGCTGAGCAAGAACTCGATACAATACTGGGCCACGAAAGTCGGATTTATAAACCATGGCAACTGGAAAATCACGATCTAGAACCTATCCGTTTATTGACAACTGTGGATGAGATGCTGATGTTGACTTATGCCAGTGCTTATGTCAGACCTCATTTTGAAGTCTCTGAAACCACAGTGGTGATACCAAGCTTTTTCTGCAAACTCAATGGCGCGGTAGAAGGGTTTGTTCTAGATGCTAAATCAAAGTCTAAACAAATGCCATCTCTTATCGCTTATTACCAGGGGTTTCAAAAAATATCTCGAAAGCCCAAAACATCGTATCTCAATAAAAAGCCTAAATGGTTTAATGATGATACAGGAATCAATATCAAGGAAGCTCTCAATGCCAATATTGATAGCATTAAGATGTTAAAGCCAGCTTATCAAAAGCAGTATTTGCTTGCTATTAATCGGGTGTTACAAATGATGAAAACAGGTGGCTACGTTGGGACACATCCAGGAAATCGTCTAATATTAGAAACCTTGCTTTATAATTGTCGCCCCATCGTTTCCATGCTCCATGCCTATGATTATCAATACACCGTACCAAAATTTATCGTTCACGATGACCATAAAAGACGACCAAACGAATTCGCAGCCATTAGACTCCTCTTTATGCACGCTTTGAGTTTTGATGTCTTCGTATTATCTGATGGGGCATATAGTTCCATCGAAAACTTTTATGCAGACTCAATCTATTCAATCCATCAATTAACACAACGTGATTTCATTTATAGTGAAGTCCTTGTGAAGCGGGAAAAAATGATGAAGAGTTTCAAATGGCTGATTGCCATAGGGGCCATAGGGGCAGTATTAGCTTTTCTACTGATGAGATTTTTATAAACAATGGTTTATCAAAAAACAGACCCTACTTATTGAATATAATAAAAGGACCACAGAGTGCATCTCACAATGCATTTCGTGGTCTTTTTGTACGCCATTCATCTTGACAAGCTTTCTGAATCTGCAGCTCAATATTTGTTAATAAGCCTATTTAACAATCTTCCCAATTACTTTTGCCAGTTTTAGATTGGCCACGCCGTGGGGAGCATTTTCAATCACGCCAGTGATATCAGTGCCTGCTTTTATCCCATTGTGCTCACCTGTGGCCCATTTAGAAACCGCACTTAAGTCGTAAATAATACCATCATGTGCCACATAGGCCGGTTGACCATTTTGACCATTAAAAGCAGCAAGTTCTTCAATAGTGAGTTCAATTTCTTGACTAGATGCCTCAGCTTCGGTTTTTGCAGTCATTACAGGATCTTGAGTTGCATTCTCTTCCTTTGGCGCTGCGCAAGCATTAGCGAAGATCACTAAAATTGATAAAGAGAGAACCATGATAATTTTTCGCATATGATATCCTTTCAATAAAAACTCCTATGAGAGAGTGATTACGATAATAACTCCCATTTTCAATGAGTTAATGGTTTAATACCCAAATTGAAAGGCTATATTCATTTTTTTCGCGACTCTAGTACATCATAAATAGACTCAAAACTCAGATTTACCTTGATCATCAACACACTCAGGTGATATATCAAATCCGCAATTTCATCGGAAAGATTTGCATCACCCTCGGTAAAAGCCTCAACAACCTCCCCAGTCTCCTCAATCAACTTACGAGAAAGATACCCCTTGGTCCCCTTGATTAACTTCTGGGTGTATGAAGGTCTATCAGCGGTTTGGGTTTCAAGACGTAATTTTAAACTTTCTTGAAGCTTAATCAGATAGTCAAATGACTGGGATTTATTTGTACCCGTGGTCTCAGGTTGATCGTCACCATCAAAACAACTCTTGGTCAGTCTATGGCAGGTGGGTCCCGAGGGGGTTACTTGGTAGAGGAGGGCATCCTGATCGCAGTCAAGGGAAGTGCTGACCAGATTCAAGAAGTTACCTGATGTTTCCCCCTTAAGCCACAGCTTTTGTCTTGAACGACTAAAGAAGTGGACCCTCCCAGTTTCTTTTGTTTTTTCCATGGCCTCCTGATTACTATAAGCTAACATCAGGACTTGACCAGTCTTTTGGTCCTGAATAATCGTGGGTATGAGGTCAGCCATTAGTGCGACTTGCCCGTTTTCCAAAAGGATGGACATCAATTTTTCCTCCTGTTATCTATTATAGGCATCTAATTGGATGCCTTGCAGTTTAGAGGCATCTAATTGGTATGCCTTTGGTGTTTAAGAAATTTTTTAAATCGGGAATTAGAATTTCTCCACTATGAAAAACGCTGGCTGCAAGGGCCCCAGAAATATTGGTTTTCTCGAACAAGTCCGAAAAATCCTCGGGATTGCCGGCGCCACCAGAAGCGATGATCGGGACGTTGACGGACTCACTGACCACTGTTAAAAATTCGATATCATACCCATTTTTGACACCATCTTGATCGATGGTATTCACCACTATTTCGCCAACACCAAGGGCCACCAGTTGACAAATCCAGTCAATGGCTTTGATGTCGGTTTTGACTTGGCCTCCTCGCTGAAAAATGTGATAATCAAAGCGGGGGTCACCGGTGTTATAGCAACGGGAAACGTCCACAGAGCCTACAATGCTTTGGGAGCCGTAAAGGGCGGAAACCTCTGAAATCAGTTGTGGGTTGGCAAGTGCGCCACTATTGATGCTGACTTTGTCGGCGCCATCGCTAAAGAGCCTTTGAACATCAAGAGCGGTTTTTACACCGCCACCCACGGTGAGAGGGATTCGTAGTTTAGAGGCGATTGTTTTGATCAACTGGGACATGACAACACGACCTTCAAGATTGGCTGTGATGTCGTAAATCACTAGCTCATCAGCCCCAGATTGATTGTAAAATTCAGCTAAGGAAAGGGGCTCAGCGATGGCAAGGACATTTTTAAATTGAACCCCCTTGACCACTTTACCCCTGGCAATATCTAAGCAGGGAATGATTCTTTTTTTGACCATGAGACACTTTCACCTTTCTCGTAGATGGCTTTTCCAACAATCGCGCCTTGAAATCCCAGTTGATCTAGGGTCTCGATGTCATCAGGTGAGCTGACCCCTCCAGCTGCAATTAAAGGAATCCCAAGATAGGCCAGTTCCGAGGCTACCCAAGCGAAAAAGTCAACTTGACAACCTTGCAGCATCCCATCACCGGCAATATTGGTGACGATAATAGCCTTCAGTGGCAATTGTTCAAGTTTTGTAGCGATGGCCTTGATACTGGTATCAATTTTAGTGAGCCAGCCCCTTGTCATGGCGCACCCATCTTTTAAATCAAGGGAAAGGGCTATGCGATTAGGGTAGGCAGTACTAAGCTGTTTAAAGCTTTCGAAGTCTTCAAAAAACAAGGTACTTAGTATGATATCAGCCCCTAAATCCAAGAGACGCTCTGCTGATTCAAAATCCCTGATACCACCACCCACTTGCACTGCCATTTTTGAGCCCTTGACTAACTTTTGGATGATTTCCAGATTTCTCAGGGGCTCATTTTTTGCACCGTTCAAATTGATGATGTGTAGGGCGTCAAATTCCAGATTTTTTAACCAATCTACAATCACATAGGGGTCCCCATAGGTGGTGACCATATCGTAGCGCCCCTGTTCAAGTCTAACCACTTTTCCATTTAACAAATCCATTGCTGCATAACTAATCATATTTCATTCCTCTCAGTCTTTGTAAAACGTTATCAGGCAGTGATGGCAGTCAACCTACACAGCCACTGGTGTTGGCAATAATGTTTGAATCAGTTTTTTTAATAGCAAGGCACCTTGAGGGCCACTTTTTTCTGGGTGAAATTGGAGGCCAATGGTATTGCCATCTTTAATAATAGCAGGGAATTCAAATCCATGTTCGCAGACGCTGATGATTCGTTGGGTGTCCATCAATTGACCATAATAACTATGAACAAAATAGACATCCGATGGGATAGTCAAGGGATTTGCCTCATATTCCAAGTAGGGTGTAACCCTGTTCCACCCCATATGTGGCACCGTAAGGGTAGGGGGAAAGAGTCGGCATTTACCTTCAAACCACCCAAGACCTTTGACACCTGGACTTTCGTCGGAGCCACTTAACATAATTTGCATCCCAAGACAAATGCCCACAATGGGAAGGTCCATTTCACGGCGCTGATTGAGCACTGGCATCAAACCACTTTGGTTCAAATTGTTGATGGCGGTTTCAAAAAGGCCAACTCCAGGCAGCACTAATAGATCCGCGGCCATGATTTCAATGGGATTTTTGGTCACCCTAACATCCCCATCGCAATCCAGAAAGTAATTTACAAGGCTCGTCAAATTCCCAACACCATAGTCTAAGATCCCAATCATGTCCACACCTCCCAAATTACCTTGCCCTTAGTGGATACCACAGCCGGATTTTTCTCTGAGGCGCTAGTTGTCTCTGAGGCAATATTTGTCGCTGCGAGCAGACCTGTCTGGGCCCCTGCTGTTTGCCCATTCAAGAGGGGGTGTCTTAGGGTCAGCGCCATTGCCATCACCCGCCCCAGTCCTTTAAAGAGGGCTTCAATGATGTGGTGACCATTGGTGCCAGCCAGTTTTGTCACATGTAAGCACAGACCTGCTTCTCGGCACATGGCAGCTAAGCATTCACTGATTTCGTCCCAGCTCACTTGTCCTCGGCTTAAAGAAATTCCATCAAAGCCCTTAGCGACGAAGTAGCCCCGACCACTTAAATCCACAGCCAAACTGATGGCAGCCTCATCCATCACCTGGACCACATCACCAAATCGAACAACCGCCTGATCTTCAGCAGTTAATTTAACCATTCGCCCCAGAACATAACCAATATCTTCAAGGGTATGGTGGCTGTCAATGTCCAAATCCCCAGTGACTTGTAATTTATAAGGCTTGCCAAAGTAGTAAAAAAACTGTTGCAGCAAGTGGTCTGCCATGGGTATACCCGTTGCAATTTCTAAGGTTTTAGCAGGGGATAAGACAATGTTTGTTTCGTTAGACACTCTTGAGATTGAGGGCATTGGGCACTCCTTTTTTAATGGTTGAGAGTAAATTTGTGATTTGAGTAGGGGTTCCAATGGTGATCCGAAAATAATCTTTGGGGACCATATCATCAGGGGACCAACTGTTACTGGAAAAACCTCGTATAAGAATACCCACTGATGGCAGGATGCTTAGAGCACTTCTTAAATCTGGATTGTCTGTGGTGAGCCAAAGAAAATTACCTTCCCCAGAAGTTGCCACTTGGTAACCTAGGGCTTCTAATCCTACACGAAGAGTGGATTTGGCCCCCAATAAACTTGAGATTTCTACGGCATTTGGATTTAAGGCTAAACTCTGACAACCATAATAGTAGGCAGGGTGATTGATCCGATATGGGGCCAGATAGGGGGCCATTTTCAGTAGTATTTCAGGGTTTGCCAGACAATAACCAATACGAAGACCCGCCAGGGCAAAAGCCTTTGAGAGGGTTCTCACTTGAATCACCCGGTGGTCTTCCAAAAACCACCGACCAGCATTTCCCTTAGGAGCTACAAAATCAATATAGGCTTCATCCAAAATCACCAAAGTGTCAGCTGGCAAGACGGCAAGCATTTCCTTTATAAATTTGGGTTTGAAAAATTGTCCAGTTGGATTATTGGGATTGCATAAAATAACAGCGTCTGGTTGTTCAGTGATTAAGAGTTCTAAAAATTTGGTTTCAGAGGTGAATCCAAAGGCCTGATCCGGTGGTAGGGTCACTGCTTGGAGCTGATTGATCTGAAAAAAACGGGTGTATTCAGAAAAGCTTGGAGATAGGGTGGCAACCCGTTGGCCTGGTTTTAGGCAACTTCTAAAAATCACATCTAATAACTCGTCTGACCCATTGCCAACCTCGATGGCTTCTGTTGGCACCTTTAATAAGTGACTAAGGGCTACTTTGAGAGTGGGGTAGCCCTCCTCTGGATAGGTATTCAGACAAGCCTGTGGTAATGGCAACTGCTCAAACGAAAGGGCAGCGTAGGGGTTTTCGTTAGCCTGTAATCTCATCACCGGACCTCCTAATCACTAAACTCTTTTTGTGGAATGGCAAGCGTTCTGCTGTGGCTAGGGTTTCGCAGGCATCTGAATCCAAACTTAGACCTGCTTGGGTGTACTCGATGATTTGAGTTTGTTTCATAAAGGTTAGCACATTCAGACCCGAATCAAATCTAGCAGTGCCACTGGTTGGTAGAACGTGATTGCCCCCAGCACTGTAGTCACCAACCGCCTCGGGGGTAAAGGGTCCCACAAAGATGGAGCCAGCATTTTTAAATAGGGAGGTGACACGGCTAGCCCCTTCAAATTGGAGGGATAAATGTTCTGGTGCCATGCGGTTGGCAATGGCCGCAGCTATTTCAATCGTTGGCGCTATAAAGACTTGCTTGTTTTTGATGCTGACCCTGGCATTGTCATTGGCGGTTTCTGAAGTGCTAGGATTAAGTGGTTCTTCAATAGAATTTTCTAAGGCTTTATCAATAGCCTTATCAAGTTGTTGTAAGTAGGGCGTCCCTTCAAGTTCTGATGCGACTAAAACCAGAAAGCACTTTGCCTGACAATCATGTTCTGCCTGGGCCAATAGATCCGACGCCACAAATTCAAGATTGGCTTTTGTGTCTAAAACCACCATTAGTTCCGATGGACCAGCCAACATATCAATTTTCACTTTACCGGTCAGTTGACGTTTAGCCTCGGTGACATATTGATTTCCGGGTCCTGTGATAATGTCAACCGGTTGAATTGTCTCAGTACCAAATGCTGCTGCTGCAATCGCTTGGGCACCGCCAATGGCATAGACATCAGTGATGCCAAGCTGGTAGCAAGTGGCATAAACTGCTGCCATTTGCAGGGTATTTAACGTTGGTGGAGTGAACACGGCTATCTTTTTAACCCCTGCCACCTGAGCTGGAATCACATTCATTAAAACACTGGAAGGGTAGGCAGCCATCCCCCCTGGTACATACACCCCAGCACTTTCAAGAGGGTCCATCCGCTGAATCAGTTTCTTGCCTGTTTGTGACCACTGTATGGTCTCATTTGGCTTTTGTAGCATGTGAAAATATCGTATATTTTTTTCGCTTTTTAGGATTGCAGCTTCCAGTTCTTTAGAGATGCTCTCCCGAGCATTTTTCAAGGTCTCCACTGGCACAACAAAGGAATCCAGTTGGATGCCATCAAACTCTGTGGTCAAGCCCTTAATGGCATCGTCGCCATTTGTTTTAACAGCCCTTAAAATACGCTGAACTGATTGGGTTAAATCAGCATCAGCACCGATGTCGATTGTTCTAGGTGGTAATTTTTGTGCCTCTTCAATACTGCTAATCACTTGTCTCATGGGACATCCTTTCATCACTTTAGTCAATAGTTGTTAAGATTGCATGGCGCTTAAAAGAGTTTTGATTAAAGGGGGTTCTGATCTTTGGATCACTGGGTTTTTAATCAGAAGAGCTTGAATTTTTTCTGTGGTAAACCACTCCACAAGGCCATTGGCAACCAGGGTAGTCCCCGTTTCAACAATATCCAAAATAGCATCTGAAATACCCATAATAGGGGCTAGTTCTACAGAACTGTTCAGTGTAATAATGTCCCCAGTCATCCCTAATTTTTTAAGAACCTCTTTTGCTTGTAGGGGATACTTTGTAGCAATCTTAATAAACTGTTTTTCGCTGAGCTTAAAATCCGGATAGCCTGCTAAACTCATGCGACAAACTCCTAATGGGAGGGCAGCCACAGTTTGAAAGTTCTGAGTTTGCTCATTTAAGACATCCCGACCAATAATGCCGTAGTCTGCAAAGCCATACTCAAGAAACGTTAAAATATCTTGGGATTTCAGTGGTAATAAATCAATTTGATTCACCGTATCAGAGAACATCAAGCTACGATCCGATTCTTTTTCAAGAAAAAAGCCATTGTCATTAAGCAATTGAACCACTTGGGTTTCCATACGCCCCTTTGGCACAACTAGTCTGAGGTGATTGGTTGACATTCCTATATTTTGCATATGATTTTCTCCTTAAAAATACCGCTATCCAATTGAGATAGCGGTAAAAAAATAACCGCCATCTGATGCGCTCCATGAGAACGAGAGCTTGCATCAAATGGCGGTATTAGCCAATTGTCACAAACCCTTAGAGATGATGGTTATGATGTAATGCATTATTAATAGCGTTTGAATAGCCATTAGAATTCTGTCTTGTTAAACATCTTAGGCGAAAAATCATAAAAAACTCCTTATTAGGTTGCTGTAGGTTTGTATAATATTTATCACAATACTTTAGCGTGGTAAAGCGTTGGTTTAATAATAGCAACAGTTGGTTCCTTTGTCAAAGGTTTTTTTCAGCATTATTAGAATATCATTAGAACTATCACAGGTAGCTTGTATTAAACGGTACCGCCTATTATGATGTACTTAACCTATTAGACTCAAAAGGGAAGGAGAGTACAATGAATATACAATTCAAAAAAGGGGCACTGGAATTATGTGTTTTATCACTACTTCAAAATATAGATCGGTATGGTTATGAACTAGTTCAGGCAGTCTCTGAGAATATCACCATATCAGAAGGTACCATTTATCCCTTACTTAGAAGATTGACATTAGATGGGCTGGCAGAGACTTACTTAAGAGAATCCAACGAAGGCCCCCCAAGAAAATATTATCGGTTAACGCCAAAAGGGAAAGAATCTCAGCAATTATTAGAAACGCAGTGGTACGAATTTTCAAGTGGCGTTAATCGCTTATTAGAAGGGGGAAGGACTCATGGGTAAACAAGAATTTTTAGGGCAGTTACAATTTGCATTGCAGTCTTTACCGCCAGAAGAAGTTAAAGAAATCATTTACGACTATGCCGAACACATCGATATCGCCGTTGAAAAAGGCGAGTCAGCAGAAGACGTCATCAAGCGCCTTGGCCCCATTAAAGTGATTGCAAAAGAATACACCATCAATCGCCTGATCACACAAGCTCAAACTAAACCTTCTGGCATCAACTATGGACGTGTATTTTGGGCAACCCTGGGACTAGGATTTTTTAACCTGGTATTTGTTTTAGGGCCGTTTATTGGATTATGGGGCGTTATTTTTGGCTTTTTTATGTCTGGAGTAGCGTTACTTCTTTCTGGCATAGCAGTGGTTTTCGCATCGCTACTGATGCCCTTTGGTATTTTAGCTGCCATCTCAAATTCCATTTGGGAAACCGTCGCAGTATTTGGCATCGGGCTTACTTTAGGATCCATTGGGGGTTTATTAGTAATCGGTATGGGGCTCAGCGCAAAATGGTTCTACCAAATTACACTTAATTATCTCAAACTCAATCAAAAGGTGATGCTGGGTAAAGAAGGGAAGGCAAGGATATGACTCTTAAACAAATTGTACAGGGATTGCTGGTGACTGCCTTAATTGGTGTCATTTTAACCGTTTATGCATTGGATAAAATAGATCTATTCTCATTAAAAGAAGGTTTTACACTTGATTTTAACTTTGATGCTTTCAGTCTTGAAAATGATAAGAATGCTAAGTTTATCAAAGAACAAAAGAACTTCCCAATTAAAGATGCTGAAAGTTTAGTTTTCAAATCGCAGAGCACGCCAATCAATATCCTATTTGAAGAAAGACAAGACGTGGAAGTCGCTTTCGAGGGTTACTATAAAGCTTCAAAAAATTATAAGCCGCCAACTCTTAAGGTGTTTGAAAATGGCACAGAAAAGGGTGCTGAAATCACGACACCACCAGCTGTTTTTACAATGTACTTAAACACCGATTTTAAGTTAACCGTTAAATTGCCATTATCGTATAAAAATAAACTACAGGTCACCAGCAGCTCGGGAAATCTAAAACTACCAAAAGTAGATTTAGATACGTTGGTATTAGAAACAACATCAGGTGATATTAATGCAGAAGAAATCAACTCTGAAATATTTCAAATGGTGACTTCATCTGGCACAATGGGTGTCACTACCATATATTCTAAACAGCTTATCGCAGAATCTACTTCAGGAAACATCACATTAGGAGATGCATCATCGGAGTCTGCAAAAATTGAAACTTCTTCAGGGACTGTAAATGTTGAACAAGCAACTGGAGATGTTAAAATTTCAAGCACTTCAGGCAATATTCAAGTGTCTAAGGGAGAGGCTGTGACGAGATATCAGGTGGATTCAAGCTCTGGAACCGTTACTTTAGATGGTTTAGTCGGTGGTTCTATCATTGAAACAACTTCTGGAAATATAGAAGTAGCCATGGTTTCAATTGAAGAAGAAATCACCATTGAAAGCTCATCTGGGACAGTTACAGTCAATCAGACAAAAGAGCTTAATTATGATTTATCAATTAGTTCATCTTCAGGAGACATAGATGTTTCAATGCCAGTAACCGTTAAAGGTAATCAAAAGGAACATGATCTAAATGGCACCGTTGGTAGTGGTGGTAAAAACCTCAAGATTAAAACCACATCAGGGAATATTGAATTAAATGATTAATTAAGAAATACTTCTATGTAAATAAAAACTATTTAGAGTTATCAAACCAGTGGGCTATAAGGTTTGATAACTCTACTTTTCGTTTAGCATCTATTCCTTAAATAAATATTTTGGGAATAGATTACTAGGTATAAAGAAAGCACAGGATTATCTGTGCCTACCAAAGATCTGATGTATCTATCACCAAGTGACTGTTAGCTTCTATGGCGTAAGCTTCAAAGTATTTCATTTCTAACGGAATCCATTCTGCAACAAATCGATGATAAACTTCTGGTCCGTTTCTTTCTAAAATTCGATTTAGCTGCTGAGCTGAGCATTGTTTAACAAATACTCTTAAATCGTAGCTATCAACTAGGTGTGGATGACAGCTGTAGGATCCTTCTATAATTGTTAAGCTGTGGTATGGGTTAATCACATCAGGATAAAACGTTCCTGACGCGCATATATACGCCCGATAAACCACCGCCGCTTGATTGGTTAAGGGTAAAATCACTTCGGCTTTAAACCGTTCATAATAAATATTGCCCCCAGGCACTGCCATTCGTTCAGGTGTTTTTATTGCACTTGGTACATAAAAATCATCCATATGAAACAAGTTGCAAGCATATTTTTCACGTAGTGATTTTCCAAGGGTTGTTTTGCCACTTCCGCAGAAACCATCAATGGCAATGGTACAACAACCTTTTTGCGCAATCACTTGATCAATCATCCTATTTAAATGCATCCAATGGGCAGTCAGTTTGATGGCATCACCATGGGTAGTCATAGGCATCCCACGAGTTCGTCCAAATTATTAATTTCATAGGTCGGTTGATAATCGCTCTTATTCTCAATGCGATTCGGATTATACCAACAGGTATCAATGCCATACGCAATACCACCGGCAATATCTGAAACCAGTGAATCTCCAACCATCAAGATCCGTGTTTTATCTGTAAAACCTGTTAATCGTTCTGCAAATTGAAATATTTCTATCTGCGGCTTCTGATAGCCAGTATCTTCAGATACAATCACGTGCTTAATGAGATGCACAATCTCAGAATTACCAAATCTAGCATGTTGAACATTTTTCAAACCATTTGTAATGATTGCTAAATCACAAGATTCTGAAAGCATTTCACAAAGCACTTTTGCACCATCTAGCAAATATGCACCTTTTCCCAGTTCTGTTTCAAAAAAAATAGCTATGTCTTCAAATCGTTCAGGCATCCACTGATTATCAATCCAACCGCGACTCAGTAAATCTTCAAAAAAACGTTTGAATCTTTCAACCCGCAAGACACTTTGAGTCACTAGATTCTTTTCGAATTCCCCCCATAAATCGTGATTGTGTTTCTGGTATAGTTCAAAGTACACTTCGGAATTCTCAATGCCAAAATGTGTTCTAGTGGCTTCAAAAGCCTCGTATTGAGCTCTTGAAAAATCGAAAAGCGTTTCATCTGCATCAAAATAGATTAAATCATATTTTTTAGTCATAAGTAATGTTCTCTCCTTAACTGTTACCACATGCGAGTTACCACCCGCAAGTTACCAACCGTGCGTTACCGAATGTGCGTTACCAATTGTAATCCACCTACCCTACCACCAACTTTAACACATAAATTAATATCGTGTCAAAATTTCAACTCCTAAAAAAACGAATTCCAACTAGTCAAGGTAAAAACCGATTAAGAAACTATCTTTTATCAACATTGAAGGCAATTTATTTTCTTTTTTTGTTAGCGATACCGATATAATGGTATTAATATAGTAATTGAAATTTCATCTCAATTGTCTAATTATTTTCGATGATTGCGTAGAATTTATCAATCTGCAACGCTATAATAGACACAACATTGTAATCGTTACAAAAGACAAGGAGGGCTCACATTGAAATGGTATTCTAGTCACTTTATGAAGCAACCAACCATGCGCAAGGTCTTATACGCCTTGGCCCCAATCACTTTAGCCGCCATCTATTTTTTTGGTTGGCGTGTTCTAGCGCTTTTAATTGTCAATATTGCTAGTGGCATTTTTGCAGAATGGCTTTTTAAAAGAAAGTCAAAAAAACCCATCACCGAAGCCGTTATAGTCAGTGCCGTGCTTTATACCTTAACCCTACCCGTTAGAACCCCTCTTTGGATTGGCGCATTGGGAATATTTTTTGGTATCGTTTTTGGCCGTGAAGTCTTTGGGGGCTTTGGGCGAAACGTTTTCAATCCAGCTTTAGTAGGACGCGCATTTGTCTATGTCAGCTTTCCAGCACAGCTAACCATTCAATGGACTGAAGCTGCAAAAGGCGGCATTGGGTCATTGGCTAGTCTCTTAGGACCATCCATTGATACTTTAGCTTCTGCAACACCAATGATTGCTTTCAGAAATTCCGGTGAATTGGCTAGTATTTATGATTTATTAGTTGGTTTTGTACCAGGTTCCATTGGTGAAACTTCTAGAATTTTAATTATCCTTGCAGGTATTTACCTGATTGTCACAAAAACTGCATCATGGGAACTGATTGTTTCAACGATTCTCGGCTTTGTAACCGCTAGTACAGCTTTTTATGCACTGGGAGTAACAGAAGTCATGCCCCCTCTTTACGGACTCTTAACTGGTGGTATTCTATTCGGGGCAGTTTTTATGGTAACCGACCCCGTCAGCGCACCAAAGACTGTTCAAGCTAAATGGGCTTATGGCATACTAATTGGAGTCGTCACTGTGGTCATCCGTGGATTTGCATTATTTTCTGGTGGCGTTATGTTTGCTATTTTGATTGGTAACACGTTCTCACCTTTAATGGACGAAATAGTCAAAGCCTTGAAAAAACCTAAAAAGGCAGGTGCTGTTAATGGCAAAAGTTAAAGCTAAGAAACCAATTATATATCCTGTTTTTTTTATGATCCTGGTCACTGTGATATTTACGACATCATTAGCAATTGTCAATGACATCTCGAAAGACAGGATTAAAGAATTAAATGGTCTTAAACTTAAAGCTAATATTTTATATGCGCTTGGTTATGATATCAATCAGTCACCTGAAGCCTTAAGCACCCTTTATGATCAAACCATAACCGAGAAAAAATTTGACGATCTGACGGCTTACATAGCATCAGAAAACGGCATTGTAAAAGGTTACGCTTTCCCAGTCACAGGCCCGGGCTTATGGGGTACGATTAAAGCATTTGCCGGTGTTTCCGCTGATTTAAAAACAATGATCGGCATCAGTTTCCTTTCCCACGCAGAAACCCCTGGTCTAGGAGGCCGTATCGATGAACTTTGGTTTAAGGAACAATTTCGCGGCGTTCTATTAAATGGCTCAGACACACTGATTTATAAGCCTAAAGAAGGTGGCAATATCGATAGTATCACTGGCGCAACACAAACCTCCGACGCCGTTACGAAACTTTTCAATTCTAACCTCGAAGATGCCCTTAAAAAGTTAGGAGGTGGCAATTAATGGCTGGAAAAATCAAAAAAATATTTGAAGCTGGTCTCATCAAAGAAAACGCCGTTTTTAGGCAAATTCTTGGCATTTGCTCTGCATTAGCAGTTACAAATCTGATGATGAACTCACTTGTTATGGGCCTTGGCCTGATTTTTGTAACCGCTTTTTCCTCATTTACAGTTTCTCTGATTCGAAAATACACCCCAAAGCATATTCGGATGATGGTCCAAACTCTTATTATTTCAGCCTATGTTATACTGGTAGATATTTTTCTTCAAGCTTTCTTTCCTGAAATCAGTAAGGCCTTGGGCCCATATGTTGGCCTAATTATCACAAATTGCATCATTATGGGTCGAGCTGAAGCCTATGCACAAAGTAACCCACCTGGGCTATCATTCTTAGATGGTATTGCTTCTGGTTCTGGTTATGCTTTAATCTTATTAATGATAGCCTCTGTCCGAGAATTGCTTGGTTTTGGTACATTATTTGGCATTCAAGTTCTTGGGGATTGGTGGGTCAACTGGTCTTTGATGGTGATGCCCCCCGGCGCATTCTTTATGCTAGCAATCGTTATTTGGATCTCAAAGAATGTACTGCCTGATAATCAAGCCACTGATACTAAAGGAGGCCACTAATGGTTGACATCCATCCGCTGATCATCTTATTTGCAGCTGTCTTTACCAACAATATGATCCTATCAAACTTTTTGGGTATGTGCTCATTTATCGCTGTTTCCAATGAAATAAAAACAGCCACTAGCCTTGGTCAAGCTGTAACCTTTGTGCTTACTTTTACAACACTTTTAAATTTCTTGGTCTACAAGTATATTTTACTTCCACTCGGCCTTGATTATCTTCGTTTCATTGTTTTCATCATTGTCATTGCCGCTTTTGTCCAGCTATTAGAAATGATCGTAGAACGCTATTTTCAAAACCTCTATTTTGCCCTTGGCATTTTCTTACCACTGATTACAGTTAATTGCGCTATATTAGGCGTCTCATTGTTTGTTATCATTAGAGATTATGACCTTATGCAATCAATGGCATTTGGTATTGGCTCTGGTATTGGTTGGACTTTAGCAATTGTAACTTTAGCGGCCATTAAACAAAAAATTAAAAATGCACCTATTCCCAAAGGTTTAGAAGGTCCTGGTATTACACTTATTATTACGGGCTTAATGGCACTTGCCTTTATCGGGTTTTCCGGTATTGTTCAAATTCAATAAAGGGGTACATTATGAAAGATATCCTTATATCAGTGGCCACCTTATCTGCCATATCTGGGGTACTAGCACTGTTTTTGTCCATTGCTAATCGTACCATTGCCAATTATGGTGAAAAGAAAATGACGATTAACGGAGAAAAAGAGTACACAGTGGAAGGTGGTAGCTCCCTACTCAGCACGTTGATGGAACAAGATATTTTTATACCATCAGCCTGTGGTGGTAAAGGTAGTTGTGGTTATTGCAAAGTTCAAGTTTTAGAAGGCGGCGGTCAGGTTTTACCCACAGAGCTGGGTTATTTGACTGAAAAAGATCTAAAAAATATGGTGCGTTTGTCTTGTCAATGTAAAGTCAAAGAAGATATCAAAATTGCAATTCCAGAAGAACTCTTCAATGTTAAACAATACGACTATACCATTGTTTTTATGAAAGATGTAACAGATACCATCAAACATGTTCGCCTCGAGCTGCCTGCAGATAAAGAAATCAGCTTCAAGCCAGGCCAATACATCCAAATTTTCGTGCCCCCATACGAAGGTAATGATGATGAAATCTATAGGGCTTATAGTATTTGTTCAGCACCAAGCGACAATAAAGCAGTGGAACTTTTCATTGGCTATATTCCAAATGGGATTACCACAACCTACGTTCATAAGTTTTTGAAACCATCTGATAAACTAACAATGGTTGGCCCATTTGGTCATTTCTATTACCAACATTCAGAGCGGGATATGATCATGGTTGGTGGCGGTACAGGTCTTGCACCCATTCTGTCAATCCTCTTGTATATGAATGAAAACAAGATTGATCGTAAGTGTACATTCTTCTTTGGCGCAAGGAGCAAGAAAGATCTTTTCTATATGGATGAACTTCATCGCCTTGAAGAAGAAATGCCAAACTTTACATTAGTACCAGCACTGACAAGTGCTGAACCCGAGGACAACTGGACTGGTGAAACCGGCTTTATAAATGCTGTCATTGCAAGAGTTATGCCCGATTGCACCGGAAAAGAAGCTTACATGTGCGGTAGTCCCGTTATGATTAATGCCACAGCGGATACTTTAAAAAGCATTGGTGTTCTAGAAGAACATATTTACTATGACAAATTTGAGTAATAACACAAATTAGAATCATGGACATGAATTTTAGAACTCAAACACATTGGCCTAGCGAACACAAATTCAAACAAAAACAGCGTCTGTTGAATGCGCTGTTTTTGTTTTTTGTATTTTTAATTAGGATTACTTCTGATCAAGTGGTACTAGATGTTCTTCGTTTTCTGTTATAACAGTGATGCCATTTGACATCAATAGTTCAGCAGTAATGCCGCGGCTGTCTACCAAATTGCCGCTGAAAGTGCCATCGTAAATCTTGTCTCGGCCACATGAGGGACTCTTGCTCTTTAAAATTGCAACCTCAACATTAAGCGCTTTTGCAATTGCAAGGGTTGCATTAGCGCCCTTCTCAAACGCTTCCGTCACATCATCTCCGTTTCGGGTAATCACCCTCTGTGATACGATTTCACACCCCACTCTTGGAGTTGGAAGACCCCCTAATTGTTCTGGACAAATACAGTGAGCCATTCCCCTATTCATTAGTTCAACCACAAAATCAATAGGTTGACTTTTGCCGTCATAGCGGCATGGATAACCAGCCAAACAGGCACTGACTAAATATAGCATAAAAGCTCCTTTATGGATTCATATTAATTTCCACTACTGACGTTATCTTAACATAAGTAAAAAAAAAGAGCACTTAGAATGTCTAAATGCTCCAGTTGATTTTTACAAGGAGTTCGTTACGGCGCATAAACGGCGGCGTAAAGGGTGGATTATAAAATGCTGCAATGATATCTGAGTCCATTGTCATCTCATTTTTTTTGAGCCAAAATAGGAGTTCAGTTTGGTTCTTTCTTAGATTGCCAATTGATTGTGAACCTTTAAAGGTAATTGCGGCATAATACCCTTCTTTAAAGTGATCAATGTGCAGGTCTGGATGGTTGGGCTTGGGCACCCCGAGCATATATTTTTGAGGGATGATAAAGGACATGGTCATCCCATCTGGTGTAAATTCTTGAAGCACTGGTACGGTCATATCCACCGAGGCTTTTAGACTATTATTGGACTGAATGTATTGAAATAAGGTTTGAAATCCCTGATTGCTATAGGGATCCTCGTTGGTGGTATAGGTCACGATTTGAAAAGCTTGATAGTGGCGAATTTCAATATTGCCATCGCTTTTTACCACCTCATAAGTTGGCGTTTCATATTTTCCCATTGGTCACCCCCTACCTAAGTAGTAGTTTTATACCCAGAGAACTATATAAAAATCAACCAAAATGATTCAGTAAAAGATTAACGAACCGCTTTTTTGCTGTTTTTTACTTTTGCCTTAGGCAAACTTACAGTATTAACCCAAATTTCATCCTTTAAAGGATTTAACTTTTTAGCTCTAATGCGCTGGATTTGGATCACTGCAAGATAGACATTAAGGCCTAGAGATATAATAGCAAGAGTCCAGTTAGCTGCTGGGTTATAGCTCAGTGGCATATTGAATTGACTACCTGTTGCAAAGAAATATGGGAACGTCATGACCCACATCATCCAAAATGAAAGTGTTTGTGCACGGTTTTGCATCCAAGTTCCTTTTGCCCAGAAAAGCGCTGGAATCGTGGCTGCAATATTAAGGGCAAATCCAGAATAGAAGGCATTACCTGGTGCACATGAATAAACATAAGAAATATTCCAAATACCATAGGCAATAACCCATAGGTTTGTTTGATCTGGCCAGATCATATCTTTACGCTTGCCAGAAGTGCCATAGATACCAACCCAACCACAAATCAATAAAATATTTAAAATTCCAGCAATGGCGTTGGCATAGTTCCAACCACCAGAGATATACTGCATACCATCTACAAGACCATTAAAACCTTGAATCCCCACTTGAAATTCTCTAATAACCGCTTCAAGGATATTGATGGCCAAAATACCTGGAACCAGTGCTAAAAACCAACGATGCTTTTTATGATAGTCCGTAAAACGAATCACCATATAAATCAAACTCCCCGTCAAAGCAGAATAGACTTTAACACGGGTAAACCAAGATGTAATCTCATCCGCTGGTCTTGTCATCCAAATAATGGTCAACACCACAGGCAAAACCATAAAAATACCAACACTTGCCCACTTACTAGATCGTACTACTTCATTAATACCAATTAAAAGTCCAAGTACTACAAACCACATGACTGCATTTTGCCAAGGTATGGCTTCGAAAAAAAACATAATTTACGCTCCTATGAATTCTGTCATGATAAAATGGGAATAATCAAAGCACCCAAACCAACTTTATCAGTATATGGATTTGTTCAATAATTGTCAAAGATTTCAGAACGTTCATTTTTCAACGTTTTATCCACTTTGCATTTCATGTTGAGTTTACACTGGCACACACTAAAAGTTTGTGTGTTTTCAAGTGATGATGGTTTTTTTATCACAAAAAGTGTCAACTTAACACCAAAATAAAAAAACCTCTCGAGTTTACCGAGAGGTACTAACAGCTTCAAGCTTAAAAGTAAGTATCTAAAAAGTGACGGGAGTAGCCTAATGTATTTTCCATTGAAATGGTACTCATAATCTCACCGGCAAAATAAACCCCATTTTTACCTTGTTCATTTTGAAGTCTTTGATAAAAGCCATTTTGCAGGACTTCAGAAGACACAAAAGGACTTTGTTGCCATTCTTTAAATTGATAGAGTTTAGGATTTTGCACCCCAAATTTCAATAAATCTTGGACGATTAGGTTTAAGGATTCCGAGGGGGTTAGGTTAGGATTGTGATAAGCGTATATGGTTATGAGTCCGGACTGCTCTTCTTCCCAGCGATTATGCCATAGCATCATATGCCCCGAGTTGGTCAGCGAGATATTTTCCAATAAACAGCCACAGCCCTGGGGTATGTTCTCCACAGTAAAGAGGTATACTCTGTAATGTTGGTACTGTATACTCTGTAAAAAGCGAAATGTCTCTGGATTACCTGAAAAGAATGAAGCGAATTGATTGAGTGGCGCTGTTAGAATCACATGATCAAATAAAACTGACTCAAAAGGCGTTTGCACACAAACCCCATTTTCACCGGGGATGATATCAACCGGTTGACTTAAGCGGATGTCTTGGATATTGACTTGTAAGGCTTGGACAATGGTTTCTACACCTAAGCGCCAAGTGCTGAATTCTGGTAAGGCCATAAAGGACATAAAAATATCGTAGGTCACAGTTCTTAGCACATAAACTGCAGGGATTACGGCCACGTCTCCTAAGCCAAAGCTTGTGAAATACTGGGCATAAATTCTCAGCACCAAGGTAAAATCATGCTGTTGACACCAGGCTTCGAAGGTTTTTTTCAAGTCTTCTTCAGTAAAAGACAAATCCGTTTTTAAAAGTGAAGGATACTGCTCCAACACTTCTGGTAGCCTGTTAAGCTGCGTGACAAATTGATCTAGCTCACTTTTGTTCATTTGAAGCATACGCTGGCCCGTTCTATTATAGTAGACCCGTGATAGTTTTGGACCATCGGTTTTAATATGAAAGGCTTTTAAGAGTGCTTTTAAGTTTTTCTGTGAGGGCAAAGCGAAAAGTGCCCCCAGTTCGTAGGTTTTCCCTTTATAGTCAACGGTATAGAGTTTACCGCCTAAACGGTGGCTACTTTCAAATAGTGTGACCCTTTGATATCCTTTTTTTATCAGCCCTGAAGCTATTGACAACCCAGACAAGCCTCCGCCAATAACGGCTATGGATTTGCTAAACTGACTTTCTTGATTAGTCATGATTATCACCTCCAGACGTTTGAATTGGTGGATCTAATAAGACTAATAGCCAAAGTGGTAGAGTATTTACTTCCACATGATTTTTAATGGCTTCGGCAAGCATCACTTGAGCAGAAGTTTTCCCAAGATGTATCCCTTTATCCAAAACCCGTGTTGTATTGTATTGCCTAACAAAGTTATAAAGCGCCCGCTCCACCTTATCAAAGGTGTTTAAATGACTTTGGGTGGCTATCTGACGGTAGAATTGACTATGAATGACGGACTGAAAATCATTGAGATCATCGAATAAGCCGTTACCATTAATGGATAGGCTGGCGGCTTCTTTGACGGCTACAAATTGGTGGGAAATGTGATAACGCTTTTCCATGTTTTCAAGGTGTTCGTTTGGCATAAAGTAGTGCAAGAATTGCTTGTTTTTTTCAGTTACCAAATGTGTGATATTGAGATTCAGTGTTTTTAAAAGGTAATCCATTTTAAGTTCGAAGGTTTCCCAAATATCGATATCGCTCTTCTTGTGATACAGCTTGACCACAACCCATTTAGAGCAGGTATCAATAAAGGTATATTGATACAACTTACCAATGCCGGCAAAATGACCGATAAAATCAAGCCGTTGAACCACCAGAAAACCTGGGGCCATATGGCTATTTTGATCTTGTGTGTGATCAAAATCAATAGACTTAGGCAGTTTTTTTAAGATGCTTTGTGGTTTTAAATGTAATGATTTTGCTTTGGCATAGGCGACCCGTTTGGCTTTTGTATTTAAATCATGGCGCTTAAGGACGTTGTAAATCCCTGATTCACCAATGATTACCCCATCGGATTTCAATTCATAATAGATGCGTTTTGGTCCATCAGAAGGAAATTTAATGACAAAATCTAAGATTTCAGCTTCCACGGATTTCGAAACTTTATTAGGCATTTTAGGCTTTTGAGGCTCTTTAGATTCTAAACCGTTCATGCCATACTTTTGATAGGTCTTTTTCCAATTATAGAAGGTTGTCCGAGAAATACCGAATAAGGCACATGTTTTTGCTACATTGCTTTCATGCAAAGCATGACGCAAAATCATATATTTATTGTGGGCATTAAAAGCTTCAATTTTCACGGGCAACCTCCCTCTTTTACGCTAACTTGAACCGTTTCATTATACCTGAATGCTGTGTAAAAGCCAAGTTGTTGTTTGTGCTTGGATTTTACTGGTTGTATGAAATTGACTCTTACTGGTTGTTTAAAATTGACTTTTAGCTAGATTAATACTCACTTGCTGCCCGCCTTACCACTACGCTCTTAGTGTCTTTTTTAGGGGTATACGTGTTGGTGATTTTATCAGCTAAACGCTGCTTGCGTCTGATTTTGCTGTCTAAAATTCTCTGTTCCTTTTGAAGTTTAAGCCAACTATCCCAGTTGGCTTGTTTTAAGGTCCCACTTTTAAGGGCTGATTGGATGGCACAGCCAGAATCCTGCTTGTGATTGCAATTGTTAAATCTACAAGCACCAAGTAGTGCCTCAATATCACCAAACAGTTGTGAAATCCCATCTTCTGAATCCCACAGGGCTAATGAACGCATGCCGGGGGTATCCAAAATCAAGCCGCCCTCTGGTAACAAGATCAGTTCACGGTGGGTGGTGGTATGGCGTCCTTTACTGTCATATTCACGGATGCCCTGGGTTTCTAAAATCTCTTCCCCCATCATGGTGTTGACCAAGGTTGACTTGCCAACTCCCGAAGAACCAAGTAGCGCAACTGTCACACCAGGTTTGAAATAAGGCTTAATAGTAGCAAGTCCATCACCAGTGAGTGCACTGATTGCATGGACATCTACACCGAATGCAATGTCATTGACAATCTTTATTTTCTGGGCAAAATCATCACAAAGATCGCTTTTTGTTAAGACCACCACAGGCATGGCCCCACTTTCCCAAGTGGCAATTAGATACCGTTCAAGCCGTCTTGGGTTAAAGTCATTGTTAAGGGATTGTACTAAAAAAACGACATCGATATTGGTGGCGATGATTTGTTCTTTCACTTCATTACCTGCTGCAAGACGGGAAAACTTTGTTTTTCTTGGCAGGGTAAATTCCAGATGGGCTTCGTCTTGTTGATAAGCATCTTCAATGATACCAACCCAATCCCCAACAGCTAATTGGACACCGTCATGGGTTGGGCGATTCATCCATTTTTCCTCTTGCTGGGTCCATACTTTTAGCTTTTGGCCATAATCCAGTAAGATTCGACCCTTGGTCACAAGCACTTGCTTTTCTTCAGATAAAGCTTTAAGTTGTTCAATCCACTGTGTTTCAAGTTCATTTGTCCAACCGTAATCTTGTATTTTAGTATTTGTTTCTGCATTAATATTAGTTTTCATTGGTTTGCCTCCGTGGCATTTGGTAGTGAAACATAGTTGAAAAAGGGCATAAAAAAACACGCCTTCTGCGCGTATGTGTCAACACGATTCAGATTGCAAGGATTGGCCCTGGTCCACAATTTTGGACGCAGTGCCGCTATTCAATTAAAAGATTAAAACCTCAATAGATTGTCTTTTCATGATAGTAACTCCTTTCTGATCTGCCAGGTGCAGATATATAACGGGATGTGCATAACTATGAAACAAGCTTATACCAAATCATGACTGCCGTCAAGTGATGAAAGTGGAAAAAATCATTATAGTCATTTTCCACTTTCTTGTCTTGACGATGATGCTCACTTCATGACTCATAACACCAAGCTTTATCTGAAACTATGGTTTTGGCACTGGTTTATACGAAATATTGCCGGTTTTTGTAGCAGGGTCATAATCAAAATTAACCGCTGCTGTACTTTCTGATGTGCCACTAAAAATGATTTTAAGTTCATCTGATACAGAAACCCCATTGATATATCCAAGGGTTTCAAGTTGCGCTATATAACTTTGCGCAAACTCTTTGGTCATATCCCCGTAATTGACAACAATCAGTTCTCCCGACATGCTCTTAGCATCGTACTCAGTGACCATAACCACATTACAATCGGGTTTTGGTAAATTGCCCATTAAGGCGGTTGGCCACTCTGCACTACCTCCGTTGTCACTTAGATCACCAGAGTTAGTCGATTTAGCACATGCTGTAAGAGTAAAAACCAAAATCATCACTAAAATAAAACTTACCATCGAACGCTTCAATTTTGTTTCCCCCTAGAATAGATATGTATGGTTGGTTAGTTTGGTAGGACTGTATATTGCTTATTATACCCTATAACAATCACAAACTGCTTAATAAAGCGATATTTTCTTTGTAAAACCTAGGAGCTTGCTCGAAAGCCCAACTACAATTAGAAATGCCATCAGCTAAGAAATACAGTGGCAGTCGCGCTTCAAAATTTGGCGAGATGGGGGTTACACATTGATACCCATTTAAAAAAGCTTCTCTAAGTGGGAGATTAGTCAATAGTTCTCCCCTTAACATACAGGATAAATCATATTCAGGATTACCAAAGTCAGCAATCTCAAAGTCAACAATCCCACTGACCGTAAGGGTTTCCTCATCAACTAAGATATTGCGCTCACAAAAATCATGATGACAAAACCCTTTTAAAATATCGCCAAAGTCAACTTGATCAATTAATCCTAAATAGGATTCGTAGGCGTCTATCAAAACATGTACATCATTTTTAGGGAGGGCCAATTGTCGTATCATCATCATGTAATTTTCTGTTCGCTGCTTTTGCAAGGACTTATATTCTGGATAAGGGATTAAGGGCTGGGATGTGTGAATCTGTCCGATCAACTGACCTAACTGTGCATATAACCCTCTACTAGCCACAAAATCCACCGGCATTTGAGTCATATTTTTACCCTTTAGTTTCGTTAAAAGAAGGTAATCTTGACCATTGCTAAGTGTCCCGTAACTGATGGGCACTGCTAAATCCAGCCCTGTATCCTTTAAATACTCGTAGGCACTTAATTCATGTTTTAACCGATGGGGTTTATAGTAAACCTTAATAATGTTGCTAACATCACCAGTAACAAGCTCATAGACAAAATGTCTTTTTAGATCGTGGTGCCCAATGGGTATCACCGTGTGGGCCTCAATTTTAAGCTCCTTTAAGATACTATGAATCGTCATTCGTTCCCCCTGGTTATTCAAATATCAACTGTTTACGTTTGTATACCCCCTTTTCACCGGTCAAGACAAGAATTTTACTCTTGGTTGAAGTATTTAATGTAGTCTCCGTAACCCAGCTCTTCCATCTGCTCAAAAGGCACAAACCTCAGAGCCGCTGAATTAATGCAGAATCTTAATCCTGTGGGATCTGGGCCATCAATGAACACATGACCCAAATGAGAATCCCCTATAGCGCTTTTTACTTCATACCCCAAAATAATGTCAATTTCAGTATCAATCACCTTAATGGTTTCACTTTCAAGAGGACGCCAAAAGCTTGGCCAACCGGTTCCAGAATCGAACATGTGTGTCGATGCAAAGAGGGGTTCGCCAGAGACAATATCCACATAAAGACCTTTCTCCTTATTATCCCAATACGCATTTTCATAAGGGGTTTCTGTGCCAGCCCGCTGGGTGACAGCAAAAGACTCTTCAGAGAGCAGGTTAACGAGTTCCTGAGTACTAGGCTTAACAAAGGGTTTATCAGGGTTGTAAATCGGTAGAGGGGCCTCGGATTTTTGGTTATCAGTTGCTGATTTAGCAACCAGTTGTACAGAATCAGATAGGTCCACTGCCATATTCTCTCTAATAACACGGTAACCCACAAAAATTGAAATCAGTAAAACAACACCTGCTATCGTCATGATTATCCATCGATTTTTCATAGAGACTCCTTTCACACTTGGTTATTCTCTATTATACCCCTAATCGAGATTGATTATCAATAAGTTTGTCAAAGGTGATAATCCCAAGTTTCAATTGCCATCATCTTCAAAAAATGTTACACTGATTGTCCGACCTGGTAAATCTGCATTGGACACTGCCAGGCGAAAACCGCCCTGCCGCTTTGCGGCTTAAGCCTTTGCTCAAAAGCGAAGGCCTGACACTAAGGAGGTAACATGCAAATCCAAGTACGTGGACTCAAAAAAAGTTTTAAGGTCCCCCAGCGAAAAACCGGGGCCAAAGCAGCAGTCAGTCAATTTTTCAAGCCACAATACCAAACCGTAGAAGCCATCAAAGACATCAGTTTTGACATTCAAAAGGGTGATTTAATCGGTTATCTTGGACCAAACGGGGCTGGTAAATCTACCACCATCAAGATGCTCACGGGGATCTTGGTGCCAGATTCTGGCACGGTCAACATCGACGGCTTAGTCCCTTGGCAATCGAGAAAAGCCTATACAGCAAAGATAGGTGTCGTCTTCGGACAAAAGACGCAACTTTGGTGGGACTTACCCCTGGCAGATTCATTTGCACTCTTAAAAGCCATCTACAAGATACCAGATCAACTGTATAAGCAGCAGTTTGACTGGCTCATCAGTGGCCTTGGTATAGATACCTACATACACCAGCCCGTCCGCCAACTCAGCCTAGGCCAAAGGATGCGGGCCGAGTTGGTCGCCTCGCTTCTCCACCTTCCGGAAATCTTATTTCTCGACGAGCCCACCATTGGCCTTGACGCCACTTCCAAGCAAACGGTGCGCCGGTTTATACAAATGCTTAACCAAACCTACGGCACCACCGTGATCCTCACCACCCACGACATGGATGACATCGAAGCCCTCTGTAACCGGGTGATGGTCATTGACCACGGACTATTGGCCTTCGACGGCTCTTTGCCCGACCTGAGGCGCCGGGTCCACAACATGCGGCGCATGACGGTAGACTTTGAAACAAAAGACGGCTGCCACTTACTGAGTCAACTGGATTTCAAACACGACCACATTTTGCCCATCTCCTGCAAAGATCAGCAGCTGATTGTCGAATACAACCCCAACCAAATCGGGGCACAGGAAGTGATCAACAGACTCTCTGAGCAGCTCCTGATTAAAGATCTGCTGATTGAAAATCCCCCCATAGAAGAGATTATCGCAAGACTCTACGGTGAATGGTCATGAAAGCCTACTTGTTAATGCTGAAAACTCAAGCCTTGATGGTGCTTCAGTACAGAGCCCAGGCCTATGCCGGGGTCTTTACCCAGTTTGCCTTCGGTTGGATGCGTGTTTTTATGATGGTAGCCTTCTACAAAAGCGCCACTGGGGTCATGCCCCTAGATTTATCACAATCGGTAACCTATATCTGGTTCACACAAATGATGATTACCATGGTGTCTTACGGTCCTGACCCATTGGTAACAGCCATGGTTCAAGATGGCAGCGTGGCCTACGAAATGATTCGTCCAGTGAGACTCAGCATTGCCTGGTGGATGCGCTCCCTTGCCTTTCGCGGCATGATGCCATTGATGCGTGGCATTCCAATTTTAATATTCAGCTTATTGTTACCAGAACCCTACCGTCTCCAATTGGCTCCCTTTACCTTGGCAGTCCCTATAGTCCTTCTATTGGCATGGCTTCTAGCAGGGGCATTTAACAACTTCTTCAATATCCTCACAGTCTATCTCATGTCCGCCGATGGTATCATTCGCTTGATGCCAATCCTTTTTTTCTTCTTCGGAGGATTGATTCTTCCCATGCCACTTTTTCCAGATAGCCTGCAACCCTTCTTACAAGCCACGCCCTTTATCGGCATCATGGACACACCAGCCCGAGTATTAATGGGCAGCCTAGTTGGCCTACCGCTGGTAAAAGCCCTAATTGTACAGGCCTTTTGGATTCTCACCTTCTTAATCGTCAACGATTGGTTACTTGAGTCAAGACTCAAGCGCGCCGTCGTTCAGGGAGGTTGATATGGAAGCCATGAAACTCTACACAAAATTAGCCGGTGCCAGAATTGCAAGTCAAATGCAATACCCCACCAGCTTTATCATGTCAGTTCTCAGCAGCTTTTTAGCCTCATTTATTGACGTCATCGGTCTGTTTATTATCTTTCAGCGGTTTGAAATGATAGAAGGCTGGTTGCTCTGTGAAATCTGCCTCTTATATGGCCTTCTCCACGTGAGTTTTTCTGTGACAGAAACCATCGCCAGAGGCTTTGACACCTTCGGTAGACTCATTCGCACAGGGCATCTGGATCGAATTCTAGTGAGACCCCAATCGGTCATTCTACAGGTACTAGGCTCTGAATTCAAGACAGCCAATATCGGCCGGCTGATTCAAGGGTTGATTCCACTGATTTACGCCTTGATTACCATAGGCTTCAACGAATTATGGCAATATGGTCTCTTGGTTCTAGCGCTGTTTAATGCCATGACAATCTTTTTCGCATTGCTACTAGTGCAGGCCACTTTTTCCTTTTGGGCTAATGACAGTATCGAAGCCATGAACGCCTTTACCTACGGCGGCCTGCAGATGGGGCAATTCCCACTGAGCATCTACGAGAAGTGGTTTGCCACCTTCTTTACCTATGTGGTGCCCATTTCACTGGCGGTCTATTTTCCTGCGGTGCTTGCCCTAGGTAAAACGGGAGATGCCTACTACCACGTGGCAGGCTATTTGACATTCTTTGGCCCCTTCTATTCAGTAGCATTCTTTATTGGTTCCCTGCTGTTTTTCAGATACGGACTCAGTAAATACACGTCTACTGGATCTTAAAAGCAAAAATGGCTCAGGGGAAGCGACTCAGGGGGACGTGCACCGTGAGTCACTTAATTGCAAAGACAATGGATTGACTTAGTTAAAAAGAACATAAAAAAAGACGCTTGAGTGTTCAAGTGTCTTTTTTTATGGCAATTTCAGAACCTATTATGGTCTATAATCCCCTCTGATAAAGGGTTCATTTATTTGGTCTGAAACAAGGAGTTGGTATTTTTTCGGATGCCTATAAGCATTGCCGTGGACTTCTTTATTTCTGTAAGCTCTAATCTCATCAATTGGCATCTCAGCTATAAAGATACCCTCTTCTTCGCCAGTTTCCAAAATCAAAGTATCTCTCGAACAAGATTCACCTTCTTTGTAAACAATGCCATCAAAAGCCGTTGAATGGCCATTACAGTCCGGTTGCCCTTTTGGATAATTCACGGTGACAATACCCACCATATTCTCATAGGCTCTGCCCCTTAGCTGAGATATCCGATTAATTTCCATTGGGCAGGCGTTTGGAACCAGCAAGAGTTCAGCACCCTTAAGCATCATGATTCTAGCACTCTCTGGAAATTCGCGGTCATAGCAAATCATGGCGCCAATCTTCACAGTGGTACCATCAATATCTAAATCAGCAACATAAAAATCTTCACCGGCACTTAATCTCGCCTCATCGCAAAAATCACAGGTATGGACCTTGGCATAATGTAATACTAGATTTCCAAAACGGTCAAAAATACACACCGTATTTCTAGGTTGAGGCTCGTGGCTTTCTAAGAAAGTGATGACGATTGCCATGTCCAGCTCTTTGGCTAAAGATTGAAAAGACCCAACAAAATAGCTGGTCACAGCTATGGCTGTGGCTTTTAAACCCTCAAAGTCCTCTGGTATGTCATAGCCGTTATGCCACATTTCTGGAAACAAGGCAATGTCGGCTCCCATCTGTTTTGCTTGCCGACAAGCAGCCATGCCTTTTTCTAGATTTAAGGCCATAGTGGCTTCGGGCATCAGTTGAAGTAATGCTACTTTGATGTTCATCATAACTTCTCCTACAAATAGACTTATTTACTAATCATATCAACTGTTTCTATATCAGGCTGCCATCTCGAAGTTCAATAATGGTCCCTTCAGGGGCTTTCATTTTAAGGAGTTTTCCCTCTTCTACTTGATAGACCACCTCACCTTTTTTAGGTAGAAAATCAAGGAAACCAGCTTCTTGAATACGGATGTATTCAGCCTCTAAGGACTCACAATACAAACAAAAGTGAACAATGCCCAGTGCATCTTTGTTATAAGGCTCAAATGTTTGTGCCTCCCTAAGCATTGAAATTTCTACTTCACTGACCTTTGGGGTTTGCAGTTCAATATAAAAATCACCTAGCCTAAGCCATGAATTAAAGCCCCGGCCATGAAAATTGGGGGTTTCTTTAACCATTTCAAATTCTAAAATTCTCGTATAAAAAGCCAAAGACTCATGGTATTGATTAGTTTGAATACAAATGTGGTGGATTGATTTTTTTCCCATATGATACCTCTTCTCAATATAATTGTTTAGATTTTTTCCATCCCGTGATAGAATAGTAGCAGTCATCACCCATCAGTCAATTCTTGATAACTCGGAAATACAAATTCCTTAAAAAACCTGTCTATGACCACTGGAGATCAAATGAAAGATAGTCTATATTCACTGAGCTTTGAAGCCCTTCAAGAAGCCATTGTAGCCCTTGGAGAACCTAAGTTCCGCGCCAAACAAGTTTGGGATTTTATCATCAACAAACGTGTCAAAACCATTGATGAGATGCATAACTTACCCAAATCCTTAAAAGAGAAACTCAATAGCAAATTCGTGCTTTTTGACATGAAAGTGGTTACCGTTCAGGGTAGCGAAGAAAGCGCCACTAAAAAATACCTCATTTCGTTAAGAGACGGTAACCAAGTGGAAGCCGTGCTGATGAAATATGCCCACGGAAATTCAATCTGCATTTCAAGTCAAGTGGGTTGTCGCATGGGTTGCACCTTCTGTGCCTCCACCATTGATGGATTAGCAAGGAATCTAGAGGCCTACGAGCTTTGGGAGCAAATCGCCCTGGTCTCAGCAGATGCCGACCTCCGGGTTTCTCACGTGGTCTTAATGGGCAGTGGCGAACCACTGGATAACTTCGACAATGTGGTCAAATTCTTTAGAACAGTGAGCCACGACGACCACTTGAATATCGGCCAAAGGCACATCACTGTATCCACTTGTGGCCTGGTCAATAAAATTGATCAACTGGCTGATGAAAAACTCCAGGTAACATTGGCAATTTCATTGCACCAGCCATTTAATGATGCCAGAAGCAGTGTTGTTCCCGTCAATAAAAGATGGCCAATCGAGCAGCTCATGGCCGCGGTCGATCGCTATATTGAAAAGACCGGCCGCCGTGTCACCATAGAATACACGCTTATTAGAGGTGTCAACGACTCACCTGAGCACGCCAAAGCACTGATAGAACTCCTTCGTGGTAAACTGCTCCACATCAATTTGATCCCTGTCAATCCAATCGCTGAACGTGACTACCAGCCCACCAGTAAAAAAGATGTCCACGGTTTTAAAGCGATGCTTGAAAAAGGTCGCCTCAATGTGACGGTTCGCCGTGAGCTCGGAGATGATATTGACGCAGCATGCGGTCAGTTGAGAAGGTCCTTTGAGAGAAATGCTTAAATTTAACCACCCTGCTTGGGTGGTTTTTTAATTGTTTTTCCGATCAGTAAATCAAGGGAATGAAACAACCTCCTACAACCAGAACGTTGTAATCGTTTGTAAAAGCCATCTTGCGAGACATCTCTCGCTGTGGCACATGCTTGGATATTTTCTCCTGTTACAAACCAATAGATATCATCCCATGTATCAGGTTTCCACGTGTTCATAATTAAGAGCATATAACTTAAATAATCATCTGCAATTTCCGGTATGCAATGCGATGTTCTTAGCGCAATCACATTGTTTTGTTCAGTTCTAATGGTATTCAATGCTTGTTTTGAAGACCTGAATATTTCCCCGTACATATCCCATGAATTTTGTACTAAATGTCCATCATATTGACCAATGGCAATGCCTAATCGTACTGATGCTGGTCGCATATAATAAAATGTTAAAAACAATAGGTGACTGAAATTTTTAGAGGCAGGTATAAAGATTTGAAAAGCATCCCCTTGGGAACGCGTATATGCGCGTTCAATATTTAGCTCCTCTAATAAAGCCTGGTTGAGTGCTTGTATTCGTTGTTCAAACCAGATATCAAAATTACCGTACATTTTACTTCGAGAACCGATTAGATTCCCCGTAATCACTATTGCTTCCATTTCCACCATAGTTACCATGTGCGCCCCTTCTCTTATGGTAATCATTCAACTAGTACCTCAACTAGCATCATTCAACTAATCAGCTACACACATGATATGCTTATACTCTTAATAATGGCGATAATACACTATGTTGTATAATATAATAATAATACTTTATTGAGTATTTAAGTGCTACAATACTGCATTCTATATAATTGGTTATTTTCTTCCCTTAAAGGTTCAGATTATAATGTCTTATTATGTAGTTTTGCCATCATGATAAAATCTGAGTATTGGCCTCTACAAAAGTAACCATCGATTTGTTTGCCTTCTTCTTGAAAGCCTACACTTGACCAAAATTTCAGTGCGTTTTGATTAAAGCCTACAACGCCAATGGCTAGGCGGTTTAGATTTAATGTGTTAAAGGCATAATCAAACATCAAGGCAACCACTTCTTTACCATACCCTTTGTTCCAGTAGTTTCGATCCCAAATGACCAGTGAGTAGTCAGAGGTTCTCCACGGCATAAAGATACGCAGAAAACCAGTTTCGCCAATGATTTTATTAGTGGCTTTGTCTATGATGATAAACCAGATGCGGCTATCGGTTTTTTGACAGCGTTCGTAAAACTCTTCAAATTCTTGCTCAGTATCTGGGAACACAGAACCCGTCAACTCACTAATCTCACGGTCACACATCAATAATGCAAGTTCTTCCAAATCCGATTTTCGGATTGTTCGCAGTTCAATTCTATTTCCTTGTAAAAATCCTGCCATAATAGTCTCCTTTTGTAATGCTGCATTTTTGTCAAAAGTGCACTTCTGCACCCCCACCCTCTAACATGAATAGAGCTTTCCAAGTATAGTTTTTGTCAATTCAAGTATTTGAACATCAGTGTTATCCCGATAATCCATGGCGACCGGATGTAAGATGCTCATACGCCTTAGTAGTCCGTGTTTTCCGATTTTATCCTCTGGGGATACTGAAACGAAAAGCGCACTTGTAGTGTTACCCGTCTTCTTTTCCTGCTTCATATCAAGTGTTTGTTTTGAGTAGACTGACAACGAATACCCCTCTTCCAATTCATAATTCATCATCAGTAGAGACATACCTTCGGGACAAATTTCCAAAGAGTGTGTTTTCATTTCCCTTTTTAGTTCAACAAGATCATCGTCACTCAGATGCTTCAATTGATCGGCGGTGTACTTCTTAGGCATTTCACTATGTATATCATACAGGGATAACGGATAAACGTAACCATTACAAACACCATTTTCGCCATAAGTTAGGGTCAGTTGCTGCTCAAAACTAGGATCGAATGACAATTCAACATCCTGTTCTATCCAGTAGGTTTCATAACCTTGTGAGGTTTCAACAGATATGGTCATTTCTTTGTTTGGATCAATGGATGGAACCTTGCCATCTTGTGCCAAAGTACATTGCATGAAGTACAATTGAGATGGTTCATAATCAAAAAATCGGTCTGGTATCAGATTTCGTTCTGTGAAAAATTGGATTTTAGAACCAGCATCAAAATCAAGTTGCATCACATGATTGCCAGAACTAGAGTTAAATTGATAGATTTGATTTTGGATTGTTATCTTACTAAAAGCCAAGTGGTTTCTAGATCTCATACCAAACTGAAATTGTAGGGTCTCTTTTTTTGTGAATGCTTCTGGATTCATAATAGGATTCACACCAGGTAAAGTATGAGGAGCTGTGTTTTCAAAAGGACCGTGGCACAAAATCCATAATTTAGTGTGGTTTTGTTCTTTAATAATCGATAAGAAATGGACATCATATTCATCCATTTGAATCGACTTGTCAATTTTGATTTCTTTAACAGGGTTAATCAGTTGATATAGAAAATCTCTTAACATAGGCCCCCCAAGCCAAATGTGCTAATGATTGAATCAGCTACCTCCTCTGGGGTCATCTGCGTATTATCAATTCTAAGATAATGGCGGTGGTCAATTTCACCGGGATCTGAGTTCAAACGGTATTTTTCAAGACTCGATAACAATTCTTGATGGGACCATTCCAGATTTCTTTTGGTCGGTTTTTCTTGCAATCTAAGTGGCGTGCTGTTTCTATGGATTCTTGCTTCCAAATCCGCCTCTAGCTCCACAATATAGGTATTGGCCCCTTGGTCTTCAAATAGCTGCAAAACTGAAGCGACATACTCACCATCGCTTGGCATATCAAATGCCCAAACGTAGGTGAAAATCATCCCCTTTTGCTGGGAGTTGGCCATGGCTTCAAATATCTCACGGCGGAATAGGCGTATCAGCTTTTGTGCCTCAGGAGTATGAAAATCAAAGAGTTGCAGCACGAGTTCGATCGACATATGGTTATGGAACAACTTTAAACCTGTTTTTTGTGCCAATGCTTTGCCGACGGCCATTTTACCCACCGCCTGTGGGCCTGTGATTAGTATGAAATCCATGTAATGCCTCCTCATATCAAGTTCTATTTCCTTGCTTAACTACATTCTTGATGTCATCCATCAACAGCCTCATCATTTCAATATCTCCGATGACATCCCCAACTTCAAGTGAATGATTTGCCCCTTCAAATATACTGCACGTGCTTACAGAATCTTGAATACGGATTCTATATTCTTCACTTAGTAAGCCATCCTTACTCCCCATTACAAAATACATGTTTTGATTTAAGGTTTGCGGCAAGGTCATATCAGTGGGTGTTAAATAGATCAGTTGCAGTTCAGCTTTGCCATTCACTTCACTAATATGCTTTTCAAGTGCTGGTACAAATCGTGTGCCTAGACTTTTTCCAATCACGATTATTTTCTTATACTTTGCTAACTCTAATTGATTGACAACAGCCATGATCTCTTGCTCAATGGTAGCCACTTCCTCTAAGAGAACAAACGTTTCAAAGCTATATTGGCAACCATACTTCACACAAAGCAAGTCCACATTCAGCTCTAAAAACAGGGTGGTAAGATAGTGGAAAATCGGACTGTCTTGCGTGTATTTAAAACCAGGCAGTGTTATTACCAAGACTTCGCTTTGATTTTTAAAGTAATCATGATGCAGTTTTGCAATCCATTTAGATGATGTTTCGATTGTCACCATTTCAGCTCCATTTTCCAGTAGTCTGTCCATTTCCACTTGTGTGCTCTGTTTCCGATCTGCTAGCTCGGTTTCAATGTCAAATAATTATCAATCCCAAGAACTAGGTCGTGTCAGTGTTATCGGCAGCTTTGTATTTGCATTGCCTTTTGCCGTATTGATTTGCCCCTGGGACAAAAAAATACTATCCGCCAGATTCCCGCCGCTGAAATCAGCATCTCTCAAATCAGCTCCGATAAAATCGGCACCGGTCAAGTCAACATCTCGCAGATTCGCTGCAATCATGCATGCCCCTCTAAAATCTGCCCCTCTCAAATTCATTGCCCGTAAGTCCGAGCCAAAATAATCGGTTCTACCTGGTTTAGGCATCTTACTTTTGGTACCTGAATTCTCTCTGCTGCGACTATTGGCACGAACCTGTTCGCTGGTATACTTGAGCAAGCTGTTAACTTTATTGCGGTGATCTTCCAGATTCAAGGCTAACAACTCATCCATCTCATAATGGGTAAAGGCTTCATTAACCGCGATCAAAGCACTGATTTCTGACTTAACCGAGTCTTCTGTCTGTAGCATCAAGCTATGGATCAGGTACCACTGCATTTCATGGAGCTGCCTGATCTTCAAAAACCCATCGAACATCCCTTGGACGGATTCAGGATGATCTCGCCAATTCTGTCCGCCACTTGTAACCTGAGCTGCCTTCTGACCTGCACCAAAGCAGTCGTAGGCGATACACCCCTTCAAATTCAACTGTCGAAGGTTATTATGAACTAAGCAAGTATAGTTTTGCTCTAGGTTTATACAAGGGGTCCCTGCATCTTTATTGGTCGGAAATCCGTCTGATGCACTAAAATAAAGTGCGACACAACAGTAACCAAAGCATTTGGTGCAATCAGCTTTCAATTCGAGGTAGTGTTTGTTTTCAAGTAAGTTGTTTTCAAGTAAGTTGTTCATATGACTATTCTCCACAATAATTATTTTCGCAAAAACCTTGACTCACCCCCGCGCTGGAGGGTATATACTAAAATCAAGAAAGGAGGTATTACTCGTGTATCGTATTGGTGAGTTCTCAAAAATTACATCTCTGACAGTGAAGGCCCTCCATTATTATGATGATATCGGCCTATTGAAACCGGCGAATACGGATTCAGTTACTGGGTATCGTTATTACGATCAGGCAAACTATCAAAGGGCAATGGTGATCAAGTCTCTCAAGAGGTTTGACTTCAGCATCCAAGAGCTCTTGGATGCTGTTCCGAGAATAGAAGGACCAGAAGATATGGCCGCCTATCTTGAAGAAAAGAAACAACAAATTGCTTTGCATGTTCAAACCCTGCGAAACACCCAAAGGATGATTACCCGGGAGGTAACACTATTAAAGGAGGTAACCACAATGACTGAAACCACAACTGTTTTAATTAAAGATGTTCCTGAAATCACGGTGGCAAGTATTCGTTTTAAGGGTCGCTACGACTCCGTTGGGGACCATATGGGGCCAATATTTAAAGCGGTGGGCGGAAATGGTTCAGGTGCCCCATTCTCTTTGTATTTTGACGAAGGCTTCAAAGAAGAGGATGCCGATATCGAAATCTGTGTTCCTGTTAAAAAACCTGTGAATAAAGGCACTGTCACATCGCGAACATTGCCTGCACAAAAGGTGGTTAGTGCCATCCACTACGGTCCCTACGATACCCTTCACGAAACCTACAAGGCCATTGCTGATTATATGAATGCCAACAACCTCACAGGGGTTACGCCAAGCCGCGAGCACTACATTAAAGGCCCAGGCATGCTCCTAAAAGGCAACCCTGAAAAATATCAAACAGAGATTCAAATCCCAATTAGGGAGCAATGAGGGACGGTGACCATGTGCTTGGATATGAAAAACTTTTAGAATATAGCGAGGATTGGTTGAAATTTGGGATTCATCATCATTTGAGGGATACAGATGAAATTGAACTGAATAGGCTTCGTGGGCTAGCTTTAGAAGACAAACGCATTCAAAAGCATCTCTCCGATGTTGCCTTTTTTCATCATATTTTGGTGACTAATCATAAAAATCCTGACTTGCCAATGCATAAGTTACTATTCCTATTGGACCTGGGATTTGATAGGGATGTTCCTGAAATCAAAACAGCCATTGATCAAATACTGGACCATCGGGATGAACATGGTGTTTTTCAATCTATGACCAATGTGCCAGTCCATTTTGGTGGTTCTGGGCTGGACGTCTTTAGCTGGTGTCTGTGCGACGCTCCCTTGCTGTTGCTAGCACTATTAAAAGCAGGTATCAACTATAATGAGCACATTAAACCTGGTGTCGATTATCTTGTTTCTTTACGGCGGAATAATGGGTTTCCATGTGCTGTCTCCCCCGAGCTTGGCAAGTTTCGGGGTCCAGGTCGAAAGGATGATTGCTGCCCCTATGCAACTTTGATTATGGCCGATTTATTAGCCAATATACCAGAGTATAAGGATTCTAAAGTTGCGGTTTCAACGGTAAACACCCTTTTAGATCTATGGGAAAACAGCCTCGAACAACACCCATATATGTTTTACATGGGACAAGATTTTCGTAAACTAAAATCTCCCTCTAATTGGTATGATATTAGCACTGTGGCAGGGGTTCTCAGCAAGTATCCATTTGCACATCAAGATCCACGGTTTAAAGAGATGATAACTATTATAAGAGATAAGCAAGGCCCAGATGGCTTTTTTATACCTGAATCGGCCTACCTTAAGATGAAAGAGTGGGATTTTGGTCAGAAAAAGGTCTTTTCACCCTATCTAACCTACCAATGTCTAAGGATTTTAGAACGGGTTGACTAAACGTTTACCTTTTCAATTAACCTGAGCAAGTACTTGGACTGGAACTTTTCACTTACCAGCAACTGTTTAACCGGCGGTAACTTTAAAAATGCCCCCGTAAACGCCGCCATAAAACGGTGACTGGCCATGGCTTGATTGTCAAAGATCAAATGGTGCAAGGTATCTGTTTCGATGGCCTCAAGTACCAGTTTGTGTACAGTGTTGACTGGGGTGAAGATTCGCTTTTCTCGCTTTTGCATCTCTATGGCACCGGTCGGGCAAACCCGTTGGCAAACGCCACAGCCTAGACAAAGGGTTTCATCCAAAACCACGGTGGCTTTCCCCTCTTGATGGACTAGAGAGAAGCAGCCTACTGGGCACACCTTGATACACTTTTTACAGCTGATGCACGACTCTCCTAAGGCAGCAATGAAATTAGACGAACTAATTACTTGGGGAACCCCCATCTTCTTAGCACCTTTTAGAGCCATACAACAGCAACCGCAACAGTTGCAGATGAATCCAACGTCGTTTTGTACGTTTTCGACAAATTGAATCAGATTGCTTTGATAGGAGACCTCCAGTATTTCAAGGGCCTCCTTTTTTGTGATTAAACGGGCGTATCCGTGTTTAGAAAGCGAATGGGACAAGCCGTTGATGGATAGGCACACTTCTTGAGGTGCGTCGCAGTTGGTCCCAAGGTGTTCTGCTTTATGTCTGCAGTAGCAACGGCTAACGGCGAAACTAGTGGCCTTGTCAATGATTTTTGTGGCACTTTCGTAATCTAGTACCGTGGGAGCGTCCTCTTGTTTTACCGCATTTTGATTGACCAACACCCGACCGATTGGGGTTTTCAGTGACAGTAATTTGCGCATAAAATCTTCTTCTGTCTCGAGATACTGATGGAATAACTCGCTTAGGAGCTTTTGATCAAAGTGACCCCCAGTGCGCATTAGGGCAAACTCAAAAAAACCGATCATGGGCGGCGGCACCACGTATTTTTGTTCCTTTGAATCATTCATATCAAGCAGCAGGGCTTTTTCTGCCAGGTCATTCAAGATCTCTGAAGCTTCAAGTTCAGTCTTTTTCCAGATCTTCGCTGCCATCTTGACATTGAAGGGTTTTATGGGCAATAGGGACACCAAAGTAGCCTCTTCGTGGGTAAACATCACCCGCAGTATCTCATAAAGGGACTCGGCTTCTGGGGCCCCTTGGGGAAATCTATTGTAGCGATCGATTAAGGCTTTGTAGCCAGTTCTGCCTGTCAAATGTGCCATTTGTAGTTACCTCAGTTTTTAATGATATATAGATTTAAGTGACTTGATTTTACTTAGTGTTAAGCGTGGTCAAGATGTCATCTAATCCGAAATGTAGGCCGGCAAATAAATTCTTAATTGGACTAGTATGTCCTTTTCAAAAGCAAGTTGTACAAACACCCCTGCTCCTTCTAATTCTGAAACTAAAGTCATGGATTTATCAGAGTTATCATATTCGCTAAGATGGCCGTTCGCCGTGGATGGTTCATCTGATTCATTGGAGATACCATAAAACTCGCCATTAACTTGCTTTCTCCAATCAAAGTGATTAGGAAATTTCCTTATGACACTTTTAAAGCTATCTCCCACCTGGATATTTCTAAGTACCTCAAAAGTTGTTGGGCCATTAATATGAATCGATACTGGCAACGCATACTCATTCATAAAGGAAAAGTTATAGACCACTGCTTCTTTTTGAAGTGATATTTCCCCAGTACCCTTATTTTCTGTTTTTACATATCCAGATTGCTCAAATTGTTCAATCGACCAGTCATCATGAAAATCTTCCACCCCTAAAATTTCTTTAGAAGCAAATGGCTCTAGATTTTCAGTTTCTTGACGTAATAACTCGAAGTCATTAATCTTTTCAATTGCCGCACTTTCAGTTGCTTTTATACTTGTGACTTGTGCTTCATCATCTTTTTGTTTATTTTGCAAATCAGTTTTGAAAAAGCCGTCGTAAGCTAGATACAAGACTGTACAAAATAAAGCAATTAGCAATATCGATATGCTTATAAACCTCTTCCTATTAGTCATCATACGCCTCCACATTTTTCAAAATGAATTTAAGCGAGATCAATAAAGTATACTCATGTGGCGCTCATGTGGTTTACATCGAGTTCAAGTGGCCGCTTCTATATTTTAACATTTCATGTATCCCTTTTCAACAACAACATTTGCAATATGCTGCCAGGGTTAGTCTCTAGTTTAATGGAATCTAGTAACACATAGGTTGTTCTACTTAGGTGTTGCTGCACAACACTGATTGGGTGTTGCCGCACAACACTGCTTGGGTGTTGCCGCGCAACACTGATTGGGTGTTGCCGCACAACACTGATTGGGTGTTGCCGCGCAACACTGATTGGTAGCAAAACTGTTACGGCCCTCTTTGCTACCTTTGTAGTATAATAGTGGTTGGAGGTGACTAAAATGCTATTTATATTCACGCAAATTGTTAAGTATCTATTTATCTTGATTGTTTATCTATTCATTTATAAGATTGCGGCTCTCATCTACCGGGATATTAAAAGTATATCTGCCGGTGAAGATGCCAAGTCTCTGGTTCCCCACGTTAAGCTAATGGCAACGGTTGGTGGCAAAACCACCGACACGGTGCTTGAAATCTACCCCCTGACAAAGCAAAGTACAACCTTTGGACGAAAAGCCCAAAAGGACATTATCATTAAAGATCAACACGTATCCAGCCTCCACGCCAGAATCTTTATGGCCGACACAGGTAATCAGTTCTACATAGAGGACATGGCCAGCGCCAACGGCACCTTACTAAATGGCCAACGTCTTCAGCCAAGAACGCCAGAACTTCTAAAAAATAATGACAAATTCACCCTTGGTAATTCAACATTCGTATACTCCGAAGGTGGTCGTTAACATGGGCCCCATCAAAGTACTGGACAAAACATTTCTGCTCATGGTGCCCCTTGTCAATATTCTGCTATTTGGTGTTTTGCAGTATCAAGTCAGCACTGCCGCAACAACACCACTAGTGGGAATCGCCGCTTGGCCAATTGCCCTTGGTATTGCCAATACACTTTTGATTCTCATTACCCAAGCTATTTGCACCAAATACAAACTGGGGGACCCATACATCACCACCATTGTGGCCATGCTCATGACCATTGGCCTAGCCATGCAATACCGCTTAACCCCACAAACTGGTATCAAACAGTTTATATGGTTTCTTGTGGGCACAGTCTTGTTTTTTATGGTTACCATTATATTTCCAAAACTCCACCTCAAACTAAGAAACACCTGGCTATTTTACGGTGCCATCGTGGCCCTATTTCTCATCACACTTGTCTTCGGTGTGCGCATTAACGACGCCAAAAACTGGCTCAATATCTTCGGCTTTACCTTCCAGCCCTCCGAATTTATCAAAATCCTCTTCGCCTTCTTTCTGGCCGCCTTTATGTCTCGGGCCAAACCACCAACACCAACCACATCGCTGATCATCACCCTCATGCGATCAAGCTCAATCCACCTGGCCGGCCTAGTATTCTTCCTCTTAGGCCTCTTTGCCCTCCAAAAAGAATACGGCACAGCCCTCTTAATCTTTATGGTCTATCTCTCATTACTCTACGTCTTCGAGCGCCGTATCTGGTTTGTCCTGGCCAACATTGGCCTTGCAGGCAGCCTGGGCCTAGTCGCCATCCAATTGGTCCATCACTTACAAGTCCGAATCGACACATGGCTAAACCCCTTTGCTTATATAGATGGTAAAGGCTATCAAATTACCCAATCACTTTTTGCCATAGGCAGTGGCAGTTTCTTTGGCTCTGGCTTAACCAAAGGGTTCCCGAGTTTTATACCCAATGTTTCCACCGACTTTGTCTTTGCGGCCATTTGTGAAGAGATGGGTATATTTGGTGGCATCGCGGTTATTTTGTTGTTTTTTATGTTGGTTTACCGAGCAGTGAAAATCAGCCTAAGACTCAGAAGCCCCTTTAATAAGGCGCTTGCCTTTGGCTTAGCCATCACCATTGGCTACCAGACCTTTATCATTATTGGTGGTGTCATTAAACTAATCCCACTTACTGGTATCACCCTGCCCTTTGTCAGTTATGGCGGCTCCTCCTTGATTGCCAGCTATATCATGGTAGGACTGCTACAAGCCCTGTCTGGTCAAATACTAAAAGAGGAGGTCATGGCCCATGAATCCCAAGCCCAATAGCACCATCAACAACCGGATTTTGCACGTTTTTTTGGCGGTGGCAGTCCTCTTTATGGCCCTCATACTTTTTCTCAGTTGGTTTGAACTCCACGGCAAACTGGGAATTATGACAAACCCCTATAACAAACGTTTGACAGCCACTGAAGACCAAATCATCAGGGGTACGATTTACGATAGGAATGGGGTGCCATTAGCAAAGACAGAATATAATAAGAAAACTGATGAAAATGCAAAAGAAAAAGCTAATGCAAATACAAAAGAAGATATAAACGCTAGCAAGGATACGGATTACACAAGAGTTTATCCTTACAAAAGTCTGTATACTCACTTAATTGGCTATAGTTCTAAAACCTATGGCAAGGTGCTGCTGGAGGCAAAATACAATGACGTGCTACTTGGGCGAGATGCCAATGGCCTAATTAACAAAACAAATGCCTTTTTTAAGGGCACCCTGCCACAGGGCAACAATGTTATTTTGACAATCGACCACAAACTCCAAGAAAAGTGCCGAGGGCTTTTGGGCAAAAAAAAAGGTGCGATTATCGCCCTAGATCCTAAAACCGGTGCCATACTTGCCATGGTTAGCACCCCCGATTATGATACCAATTATGACAGCTTAAACAAACAATGGGAAGCCCTTACTAAACGAGATGATAGCCCATTTCTTCCCCGTGCTACAATGGGCCTCTACCCACCAGGCTCTACCTTCAAGATGATTACTGCTGCAGCATTGATTGAACAGGGACTGGCACAAACCACTATCACCGATAAAGGCAGCACCGAAATTGACGGTAAACCCTTTGAAAATGCCAATAGAAAAAGCAATGGTAAGACTAATCTTAAAAAGGCCATCACGGTGTCAAGCAACGTGTATTTTGCTGAGCTCAGCCAAAAACTAGGGGCCAAAGCCCTCCTTGAAACAGCCGCACATGCCGGCATTGGCACTGGCACCTCCCTTAACAAGTTAACCTTCCCACTCCCCATCAGCCAAAGCCGCATAGGCACCTTGGACATGGCACCCACCGAATTAGCGGCCACTGCCATTGGCCAGGGTAAACTGCTTGTGAGCCCCCTCAATATGGCCATGGTGGCGGCAGCCATTGCAAATGATGGGCAACTGATGGCCCCCTACCTGGTGGACCACCTATCAAGACCAGATCAGCAGGCCATCTCCCTCACAGGTGCAAAGCCCAAGGCTCTTGGCACTTTCACCAGTGCTGAAACCGCCAAGCTACTCACCGAGATGATGGTCAGTGCTGTTAAAAGCGGCACTGGTAAAAAGGCAAGTATAAGGGGCATCTCGGTGGCCGGTAAGACGGGTACCGCTGAGAACGAAAAGGAGGGGCAAGACCACGCCTGGTTTATCGGGTTTGCGCCTGCTGACAATCCGCAGATAGCGGTTGCCGTGGTGATCGAATACGCAGGCAAAGGGGGCGGCGAAGTAGCAGCCCCAATTGCCCGTGATGTGATGGCTCAGTGGCTAAAGCGATGAATCAATGATTAAGGCGATGAATCAAGTTTAAGTGATGACTTGATTCAATTGCCTTTTCTGCTGTTTTCAGACCCTGCAATAACATCAAAGAGTTCTTCATCGATGGTCTTTTGCCGATTTAATTGTATATCTCTGTGTAAATTATCCATCATATCAAAGATGTTTTTTTCGGCACGTTGCATTGAAGCCAGTCGACTGGCATTTTCACTTGTCAGTGAATAAGCGCATGCTTTATATAACTCAATAAAAATTTCCTCGCTAATAAGGGATTCTAATGTGATTTCCTTACTGCCCAAAACCTCTGGTAAATTAATCGAAGGCCACTGCAAATTCGCCAGTTTTTCTTGCCATTGAACGTCAAGGGGCAAGATCCGTTGAAGGACAGGTTCATAATTCATGCCTTCAAGTAGGCGATTGTGAATGACATAAAAATTAGTAATCACCTCATCTTTAAGATAATTTTGACAGTCCAATAGAATTTGTCCCACTAATGGTGCGATTGCATGAACTGAAGTAGGCACTTCAAATGTATCAATAACAGGAATATTGGCTTCATCAAAGAGAGAATAAACTCGCTCGCCCACAGCCCAAATATATTTCTCATCTGCTAATGTTTTTAAAAACTCTACAGCCCTTGCAAATAAAACATCATTAAATTGACCCACTAAACCTTGATCTGATCCAAATACAATTAAATATGTTTTTTTATTTTTTTTTGTCTCATTGATCACAAGGTCTTCCTGAATGGTCTTTCTAAAAAACACCGAAAGGCCTTGCTCGATGGTTAAAAAATAATCTTCTAGTGCAACTATGGATTTTTCATATTGGACAATATTAGCAGCAGCGAGTATTTTCATGGTTCTGACAACCGAATGTAGCTTTGAAACCCCACTCATTTTATGACGCATTTGCTCTAAATTATCGCTCATATAACCTCCACAAATGCTTGTAAGGCTTCTCTTGATATGGCTAAAATCAGTTGATTATCTTCCTCGCTCAGTTTGTCTGCAGTGTATAAGCGCTTGATTAATGGTTCAGGAAAACCAACCACGGATTCACGAACCGCTTTTTCAGCCAATGTCATATTCTTAAGAGCCACTTGATCAAAGAGGCCATTGGTAAGTGAGAGGAGAATGGCAAGCTGTTCTAGGGTAGAAACGTGTTCAAACTCACCTTGAATAAGACAGGTGCGAATTCTGCGCCCATGTTCAATAATATTTTGCGTGTTTTTATCTAAGCGGGTGCCGTACCTTGCAAAAGACTCAAGTTCTTCAAATTGAGAGTAGGCTAGTTTTAAATTCCCTGTGACCTGTTGGTAAGCCGCAAGCTGTGCTTTTCCACCCACACGGGACACTGATTTTCCAATATCCACAGCGGGTAAAACACCCAGTTCAAACAAATTAGGAGACAGATAAATTTGACCATCTGTTATGGATATTAGGTTTGTAGGAATATAAGCCGCTATGTTTTGCTCCTCAGTTTCTACAATTGGCAGGGCAGTTAAGGACCCATTTCCAAGATTCGCGTTTAAATGGGTTGCCCGTTCTAATAACCTTGAATGAATATAGAAAATATCACCAGGAAAGGCCTCTCTACCCGGTGGTCTTCTTAAAAGCAAGGATATTTCTCTGTAGGCTCTGGCATGATGGGTTAAATCATCATAAACAATCAACACATCTCGTCCGCTTTCCATAAAAAATTCTGCTATACTTGTGGCGGCGTAAGGTGCAATGTATTTTAGTCCTGGCTCTTCACTGCCCTCTGCTACCACCACTATTGTGTAATCCAAAGCACCACTTGTGCGAAGCGTTTCAATCACAGAGGCCACATTGGAGCCCCTTTGACCGATAGAACAATAGACACAAATGACATTTTGTCCCTTTTGATTCAGTATTGCGCCAATAGCCAAGGCTGTTTTTCCAGTTTGTCGATCTCCGAGTATCAGTTCCCGTTGCCCTCTACCCACTGGTATTAGCGCATCAACAACCTTGACCCCCGTTTGAAGTGGTACTGACACAGGGGAACGATCCATAATATGCGCCGCGGGGCGTTCTATAGGCAAACGGTGGGTAAACTGAATTGGCGGCTTACTGTCCAATGCCCTTCCAAGAGGATTAATAATACGACCTAATAATTTCTCACCAACAGGCACGTCTATCACCCGCCCTGTCCTCCTGACTTCATCCCCTGAACGTAAATGGGAAAATTCCCCTAAGAGTACCACACCAATTTCATCCACATCAATGTCAAAAGCAATGCCAAGCAGATTCCCTGGAAAAATAAGCAATTCTTCATAACCCACAGAATAAAGACCAGTTACCTTTGCAGTGCCATTAATAACAGTGCTCACGGTCCCAATTTGGCGCAAAATTAAGCGATGATCAAAATCTGAAGTTGTCTGAGAAATATCGGTAAATGCCTTGTTTAGACTCAGTTGAATCCGATTATCGTCCATAGCCTCCCCCAAACTTATACATGATTACTTTTACCACTGAACAAACTGGTCATGTTAGAGATAGCGCTCACGTATTCATCAATGTTCCAAGATAATTTATAGCCATTGGTGACGATTTCTATACCACACACTAAATCCGGTTTGATATCAAATTCAAGCTTTACTTCAGTAGACAAAATTTTATTAAATGTATGACTGATTTGCATTTTTACTGTATTCGATAGTTCTAAGGAGCTTCGAACTGAAATCCCTTGATCAGAAGAATTAAGAGCATTTATCAACGCTTCTCGCTCTTCTTGTCCCAATGTTTCAATTGTTTGAATCAACTTGACTGCAATATGATTCTCTAAATTTTCTGATGCTAAATCAGAAAGGGCTTTACGGGCAATAGCAAAGACCTCTTTTTGAGTCTTTTTAATGAGATCCTTTGTAAAAGTATGTTCATCTTCTTTTAAACGCACCTGTTGTTTAAGGCTCAATGCTTCTAACTCTTTTTTTGTGTCTTCTATCAACGATGCCTTTATGGACTCAGCTGAATCAATTGCCTTATCAAATTCTAATTGCTTCCTTTTTTCGAAATCTGATTTTTCTTGACTTAATAAATCACTTTTTTCTTGAGCGTCCTTCATCGTTGCCTCTGCTAATGTCAATTGTGACTTCACTAAATTCTCGCGCTTTTCAATTGCATTGAGAATAGGTTTGTAGAGCAATTTCTTCAAAAGCCAAACGAGGACTAAAAAGTTAACGATTTGCGCAAACACCGTGAACCAATCAATTAACATACCTCAACCTCCTCATTTGGTCATCACAAAGGTCCAAAATGGATTAGCAAATATTAGAATCATTGAAATGACAAAACAGTAAATCGATAGGGATTCAACCATTGCTAAACCCACAAATAGGGTTCTGGTGATGGTTGATGTTGCGTCAGGCTGTTGTGCTAGGGATGTCAGTGCCGACGAAATTGCGCGACCTTCTCCTAGAGCTGGACCTAAGCAACCGACTGCAGTTGTTAAACCTGCCATAATAATGGATGCTACTGCTATAGCTGTTATTGAATCCATATCTCTACCTCCTTATTCTTCGCTTGCGGTGGTTGCACTGGTAATATAGACGGTTGCTAAAATACTAAAAATATAAGACTGTACCGTCCCAATCAAAAGTCCTAGGGTTGTCATCACCATTGGAAAGATAAATGGGGTAATGGTCACAAGTAACCCAACGGTCATAGCGCCACTCATCATATTGCCAAAAAGACGTACTGCCAGTGCCAGGGTTCTAGAAATTTCGCTAATTATATGGAATGGCAACATAAAAACGCTGGGTTTTAAATAGTCTAAAAAGTAATTTTTGATACCTTGCTCTTTAATACCATATACTGGCACTGAAATAAAAACACAGACAGCTAAGGCTATTGTTGTAGACAAAGATGCCGTTGGGGGATCAAATTCCGGAATAATGGATAACAAATTAGAGGCGAAAATAAAAATAAATAAGGTTCCAATAAAGCCGATATATTTTTCTGGTGATTTTAAGCCAACTTCAATCAGTTGATTTTTTATGGTAATGACAATAATCTCCAATGTGCATTGCCAACGGGATAGTTCCGTACTGATAACCAATCTTCTCGTAATCAATTTCGCAGTTATTGCCAATACAATCATCAAAATCCAAGTAAATAATAGGGTTGCGTTCAAATGAAAGAATCCATATTCCCAAAAAACTAAATGATCTGGGCTTATTTCCATACCTATACCTCTCTTCCTAGTGTTTGGATTTTTTTGAGGTTTAGTTTAGAACTATTTACCAGCACCAAACGTATGATAATGAATCCAATTAGACAGCTAACAAGCCTTTCCCACCTACCCTGCGAGACAAACATGAAACCAGCCAGTGTGACCAATGTCCTGATAAAGAAACTCATAATGAAAATAAGGGCTGGTATTTTTGCTGTTAAACCTTTTTTGACGGTCCACCTTAAGCCTCCAAAGAAGAAGATTCCAAGGAGGAGGCCCGCAACTCCCGATAGAATAATCATGACAATCTCATTCATCTTTTTTCTCCTCCTGCTCATCTTTTATTTTATTGCCTTCTTTTTTGATCCAACGCATAGCATTATAACAACCAATGAATAACCCAACCACAAGTAATACAAGGGTCCATGACTGATCCACGGGGTAATTCACATCCAACCAAATACCTAAAAAAGTCCCAGCGATGGTTGGTATGGTAACTGACCAGCCGATTAGACCCATCATGCCAAGTCCATACCATATGGTCTTTATCCCTTCCCTTTGTGCTCTCAGTTTCCGGGATTCCTTAACGCCCACTTGATGACCAAGTTCTAAATGTGTCCCACTGGGATTAGATGGCTTATTTTTACTCATGGCGTAACCCCACATATCTATGGACAAATTCACTTTCAAGCTTAGAGATTACCAATCTCACGCTTTTTTCTTTTTCATCCAGATTTAAAAATTCCTTTTCTACCAGTGCTTGAAGTTCCCCAAGATTAGCGCCAGAAAAGGCACTTCGAACGGTTACCAAAACTTGGTTTGCTGACTTAACAAAAATTCCTGCGTCAGTGGCAACGTAGACCTCTTCATTTTCTTGAGTTTCAAAGCTTAATATACCAGGAACCAAAGCTGCCACACAGTCTAGCCGATTTGGTAGTATACCAAATGATCCTTGTTGAGTTTCTATAACGATTCTTTTGATGGCTTCATTTTCATAAAAAATTTGATATGGCAATAAAATTTTCAGTGTCATTGAATCCTTCAACTCAAAGCACCTCCTTATTTCTTGGCTTCGTCAATCTCACCAATCATGTATAAAGCACTTTCAGGATAGTCAATGAACTCATCATTTAAAATCCTTTCACATCCGTTTAGGGCTTCTTTCAAACTAACTACTTTGCCTTTGACGTTCCCAAATTGTTCCGTAGAATAAAATGGTTGTGTTAAAAAACGTTCCAGTCTTCTGGCCCTATAAACCACCCGTCTATCTGATAATGACAGTTGTTGAATACCCAACATGACAATAATGTCTTTCAGTTCATTGTACTGGGCCAGCGTCCGACGAATATCCTGTGCAATTCTATAATGGCGCTCGCCAACAATCCCTGGGGTTACCATTTTTGAATTTGATTTTAGTGGATCAATGGCTGGAAAAAGACCTTCACTGGCCCGCTTTCTAGAAAGGACTATGGAAGATGACAGGTGGGAAAATGTATGGACAGCAGCAGGATCAGTTAAATCATCTGCCGAAACATACACTGCTTGTATCGAAGTAATAGCCCCCGAATCCGTACTGGCAATTCTTTCTTCAAACTGTGAAAGTTCTGTACTCAAAGTCGGTTGATAACCCATTCTAGATGGCATTTGTCCCATAAGTCCCGAAACTTCCATACCCGCTTGAATAAATCGAAAGATATTGTCAATCAAGAGTAGCACATCCTTGTGAAGATCATCTCTAAAATACTCCGCCATTGTCAGAGCCGTTTTGCCGACTCTAAAACGATTACCAGGGGGCTCATTCATTTGACCAAATACCATAATCATATTGGGTAGCAATTGTGCTTCTTTCATAGCCCGATAGAGTTCTTCTCCCTCACGACATCGCTCACCGATACCACAAAATATGCTTATGCCACTTTGTTGATTCACCATATTATGAACCATCTCAGTCAATAAAATGGTTTTACCTACCCCTGCACCGCCGAATAGACCAGCCTTGCCCCCCCGTTCTAATGGCATTAAGACATCTATCATTTTTATGCCCGTTTCAAAGATTTCCGACTTTGTGGTTCTTGTAGACAGCAGTGGTGGTAATTGATTGATACTGCGCCACTCAAATACATCGGGTGGGGCATTTCGATCAATGTGATTTCCAAAAACATCAAACATCCGTGATAAGGTGCCCTCACCAACAGGGACTTTTATGGGCCCACCAGTATTTTCTACAGCCATCCCCCTGGAAAGTCCTTCTGTGGGATTCAATGCAATCCCCCTCACCGTATGGGCGTTAAGTTGAGAGTAAACCTCAATGGCTATCTGAAATTCAGTGCCCGTACGAAGCAGTGTGTAAATTGGTGGTAAATCACTTTCAAATCTAACATCCACAACGCTTCCCTTAATTGTCGTAACAATACCGTAATTGCTTTGATCAGAACCATTACCCACAAGATCACTCCCCGTATTAATAGATTTGTCGTTTGGTCCATTGATACCCTTTTTGAAACAAAACAGTTGCAATTTCTAAAAAAAAGCACCCTCTAAACACACTGGCAACAAGCCAAAATGTTTAAAAGGTGCTTTTCAATTGAAGTCAATTTAGTCTTTGTCCCTTTTTAAACCAATCACAACACTGGTCATAGACAGTGAGCCAAATACGCAGTGATCATTAAACAATTGGATGTTTGTGTCCCCTTCTGCAGCACCCAACACTGCCAGTAATGGGTAATAATGCTCCGTGGTTCTGAAGGCTTTATGGATATTAGGACCAAATTGTTCGTAGTGGATTAACTTTTGATCATCACGGTTGATGATTGCCTGGTTGATCTCAACTCTTAATTGCTCTGCCCAGGTGGTGCCTTGATTTTCAAGACTTTGATCCATCAGTCCAAGATTATGAATGATATTGCCACTGCCCAGAATCAAGTACCCATCTTCCCGAAGGGGCGCCAATCGATTGCCAAGTTGCCACTGCTCTAAAGCACTATAATGGCTCGGAATACTGATTTGTGTTACAGGAATTTGTCCATCAGGATAGATATGTCTGAGTACAGACCAGCTTCCGTGATCTAATCCCCAGTCTCCACAGATAATGGGCTCTCCGAGTAAGGCAGAGACTTTCACCTGTATTCCCTCGAGACCACTTGTAGGATAGGACACCTGATACAAAGCCTTGGGAAACCCGTAAAAATCATAGATCAAATGATTGATATCATTGCAAAGAATCATGTTTTTTTCTGTAACCCAATGGGCTGAAATACAAATGATCCCCTTTGGTGTTGGTAATTGATTACCTAGGTTACGCCAACTTTGGATGTAGCCCTGATGCTCTAGGGTGTATAAGGGAGAACCGTGTCCGACAAAGACCACAGGCATTCTAAATGGCTCTTTCATGTTGCCTCCTTGTTATTTCTGACCGATGGCTTTCATAATCCTGTCTTTATCAATTAAGGCTTTAAACTCTTCGCTTGAATTGGCATTAATGTAAATCCAGAAGCGGTTTTCAAACCATCCCAGTGACATACCGCTGCCACCAGAAAAGCCCATTGCATTCAAGGCAGTCTGAACATAGTCACTGATGGGTTCGTTCCTTGAATTGGACATGACAACCAGTTTGATGTCTTTTAGGTAGTCGTTTGTGATTCTTTGAATTCCTGTGCCATTACCGCTTACCCCGAAGGTTGAAAGAAGTGTTTCGAAGTCTTCTTTTGAGCCACCATATTGGGCAACTTTAAATTTGGACTTCATAAATTTAGTAAAATCACTTTCACCTGGGTTGATGGTGCCTTGATTGGTGATTTGATTGCCCTTTTGATCGAATTCTTGATCATATACCATGTTAATAAAGTCGATGGTTTGGCTTTGATTGCCATTAAAAGTCCATTTACTAATAAATTCAGTCGGTTCCTGATAATCCCGACCAAAGTTACCGTTTAGGTCCAAATAGCCTGTAATATTGTATAAATCACCGGAGACCAACTTGCTTTTGTTGCTATCCGCATATTGTGCGGACCCCTTATTAAACGTGACCGGATTACCAAATTGTTTTTTAAATGAGGGATCGGTGACACCCTCCATGATGATTAGGAAGTTGCATTTAGGAACTTCACTGGCATAAACCAGTTTACCTGTGAACTGAACTTCTACCATATCTTGTGAGTCAGCCGTCGCTTTAGTAGCAGTCAGAGTCGGCGCTTGCTTAGTTGTTGCTAGCTTTGCTAGCATACTTGTTGGTTGCGTTGTTAATTGAGTTGACGACTCAGTCAAGGGCTCAGTCAAGGGTTCAGTCATTGGCTCAGTAACAGGTTCAGTTAAAGTCTCAGCATCGGCTGTGGTTGCATCCTGAGTTATGACGCCAGTAGATGTCACCACCATATTTTCTGAGCTAGTAGACCCCTGTATCTGATTAACCACCTCATCCTCGTTCTTAATTTCACTTTCACTTTGGACCTGACTTTGTGCTTTGTCATTTGCATCGACTCCTGGTAACCGAAAGCCAACAAACAATAATGCTAAAATCATCACAAATACGGTCATAGAACTCACATATATTCTTGGGTAGATTTCCTCAAGGGTTTTCTTAAAAGTCTGTGAAGATTGAAATCGCAGCGCTGGATCAAAAGAAGTAGCGCGCTTAGCAATGCGCCGGGCTGACCGAAATAATACCCGTTGTAAAATAATGCCTATAGATCCATGGGATTTAGTCGTAACAACGTGGTCCAATAAGCTGTTCATCACCTGCCCTATGGCATAAATATCTGTACGCTCGTCGCTGTTTTGAAAACCATATTGTTCCGGGGCGGCATAACCGGGGGTACCAAGAAGCACGGTGTCACGGCTTGAAGTAGTCGATGCTTTTAATTTGCTGGACTCCATATCAAAGAGCTGTAGTTGACCATGACAAATCATTAGATTATCCGGCTTAATGTCCCTCAGTATAATGGGTGTGGACTGACTATGGCAATTGGAAACAATTTTCACCAATTGTTTCATTAGATTCAAGAGGGTATCGATAGAAAGACCATTGACAATAGAGTCCTGGAGTGACACCCCTTCGATGTAAGGCTTAATCACATAAGCATAGCTCTCGGTTATATGATAATCACGAATGGGTACAACACCTTCTAGAGTACTTGTCTTTAATGTTTCCAACATCTGATGGCTGATGATTCCAGGTTTCATCGCCTTTAATATCAATCTTGTGCGCCCATCTGCGCTCTCTAGAGCAAAAACCTCGCTCATGGGACTGATGTGAACGCACTTTACCACATGATAGTCGGATAGCAACTGCTGACCCCACTGAGAATCAAGCAAATCCACCATGACAGACATAATATCCTCCTGAAAGCTGATAATCTAGATGGATCGAGTTTGGTACGACAAAAACATTTGACGATTAGTTCGTTCTTTTATTGATGGCATTGATAATTCTCGTTTTGTCGATTAATTTTTGTAGCTGATTGCTTGAATCTGCTTTAAGGTATATCCAAAAGCGATTCTCAAACCAGCCCATATACATACCATTAGTCCCGGTAAAGCCAATTGCGTTCAATGCACTTTGAACATAGTCGCTGGTGGGCTCGTCTCTTGTGTTAGCAATAACAATCAGATGAATATTACTCAGAGACTCTTTCTTGATATTCATAATGCCGGTTCCGCCACCGGTTACTGAAAAAGTTGACTGCAAGGCACCACTGTCTTCTCTTGAACCACCATACTGAGCGGCTTTAAATGTGTTCTGCATGAGTTTTCCAAAATCCACATCTGCTTGTGAATACCGATAATGCTCAGTGGGAACAAAGTGTTCGCCTAAGTTACGTTCAATAAAACTGGCAAGATCATTCACCACTTCTTTTGGCACTGAATGTCCAATGCCATCGTAATAATTGACTTGGAAATTTTCAGTGGATGTTTTTAAAATCTCTTCTAATCGATTTACCCGGCCTTGCCATGTGCCTAAATTGGCCAATATAAAGTCTTTTTCCTGTGATGACATAAAATTTGTACCGTAAATCGGGTCTTTTGAATCATCTAAGGAACGATAATATAGCTTATGGACTTGATCGTATGCCTTTTTATCAAATGGGCTGTCAAATACTTGTGCAAAATCAGCAGTCCCAAATGGGTAGTTAAATGCAACACCTTTCCACGCTTCTAATGGGAGCAAAAATAGATTAATGCCCCCTGCTACGCTTACTTTTACTTTTTCAGGATGAATTGCTGTGAATCGGTCAGCAAAATTTGCAGAATCAGAAAACCCGTTAATTACAAACTGAGATTTTAGTATGATCCCTTCCGCTTTTAACTTTTCACTCATATCTTCAAACATTGCAATTAGTTGATTGTCAAACCGTGCAAATTCTTGTCGTTTCTCTAACATGGCCGTACGGTTTAAGGCATGGGGATAATATGCATTTTGGGTGGTGATGTTATCTGACCCCACAAAAGCAGGTACCAAAAGCGGCATTTTTAGTCGGGTTGCCAGAGCAATTTGATAATTTGCAATATTTTTTGCACCCTCATCAATTTTAGAGTATTCAACATTTTTAGTAGGTGCATTATTGGGCTCAACAAAAGCGAATGCTTCTGGTCCAACGTTTTCAGGAATGTATAAATAGTAACCCCAATAAAATCCCTTTTGTGGATTGGCCTCAACCCTATAAATGTTGCCTTTTTTATAAATGCCTGCTGCTTTAAAAGTTTGAACGGGTTCCGTTGTAGGGGGAATAATTTCAGTTTTAATTGGTAATACAGGCTTTAACTTTTCTTCATTCAGCTTCTTTAAAGCCAATGTAGCTTGTTCCTTTTTAACTTGAGCAACAATTCTTTTATCTTTTAGTAAATTAGCAAGATCCACTGCCTTAAAACCAGTATAGTTACCAATTGATTTTAACGCAATGACACTTGTGCCATCAGACTTTTTGGTAATGGATCCATTGATCCCTTTTGAGAAAATACCAATTCCCTTATTAAGCGTCAAAGTAGCAGCGATTCTCTTGGCTTTTAACACATCTGTATTGAAGGTGCCTTCGCTCCGTGTCACCACTGTAATGCCTTTTGCATTAATAATGAGAATCGTCCTTGACTTGCCATTGGCAATACCATAAGCACCTTCAAAGTTTTTTGCTGATTTTTCTAATAGGGTCTTGACAGGTGTGGTAACTGACACCGAAGTGGCTATTGTGGCTGCATAGGAATTGAAATAGTCCGTTGCTCCTGATACTAGACAAAGGATAATAAGCCATGAAAGTACCCCTTTAGATTTATATTTCATCTTAAAACCTCCATAATTGTTGTTAAGATAATGGCGGCAAAACTAGGTACGAAAAGACAAAGTACGATCCATCGTAACTTCAATGTCACCATCATAATACTTTTTTACCATTCAAATACCATTTTCATTGAGAATCGATTCAATGAAAGAGACTTCAATATCATCCTTAACATTCATTAAATGTTCTAAATCTTCCTCTTGACCCATAAGCATCTCCTCAAAGTTTTAAGTTGCTAGCAACCATAAAACAGGCTCCAGCAGCCAATAATAGAAATATCACATATGCCAAACAACCAAAACCAATCCCCATCATCACATAGCCAATGCCTGTGAGTTTAACGGGTAATGCAGGTGGTACTTTGAAGCCTTCAGGTAATTGCCCTGACTCTTGCAAATTCAAAAAATGCTCGTATTTCTTCTTTTTTCGTGCGTATGTAACCTCATAGATGACAATGCCAATGATCCAAAATACTGCAATGCTAATAAAAGAACCGATTCCTAAAGTCATCATTCAATACCCCCTATATGTACACATTTTCTTTACCTAGGCTCTTAACTATTGGCTGATCATAAAATAACAAGCCCCTGGAACAAAGAATATAAGAACAAAGTACAATAAGCAACCAAATCCTGCAGTCCTCAAACTATAGCGAAAACCTTCTAGTTTAACTGGCGGTGTAAGTTCTGAGTCACCATTATGCAGAAGCTCCCCCTTCTCCTTAAGCGCTAGATCTTTTTTATAATATTTCATTTGGAGTAAGTATGTCATCTCATAGATAATAACACCCACAATCCAAAATACTCCCAAAATCACAACAAACCTCATAACAGCCTCCTGACAAGTCTACAATTCCTCTAAACAAGCAATGACAGAAGGGTTCCCTGTCATAAACAAATCTTCTTCAATCAGTCTTTTGATTTCTTCTTTAGTTGCCAATTTGGCTTCGCTGACTTCTTCCGGTTGACAGATGACATGTTTCATATCAATCTCTTGTTCAAATAGCCAAATGTCCGCAAAGTGGGAAAAGTCACCTTCGTATTTTGTATTTTTTAACAACTTACCCTCACCAATCATATCTATACCCAATTCTTCTTTAACTTCTCTTTTGATTGCTTTTAAGCTATCATCACCTGCAATTGCAGAGCCCCCAGTAACTTCCCAAGTATTCGGAAAGGTCTTTTCTGACGACCGTTTTGATATGAGAAATTGCCCGTTTGTGTTTCTGATAAATGCAAATACCACTAAATGAAACTCACCTGGCTTCATGGGTTGACCTCTTTCAACTAATCCACCTGTTTTCATTCTATTTTGATTTAAAATATCCCACAACTCCATACATGCCTCATTTCACATAAATTAATGATGCACTAGCTTTTTAGGCATCAAACATATCCAAACCGAAAATCAAAATCATGATGATTAGCGTCACAAAAAAACAAGCTAAAAACACACTGGCATTCAGCCATGTTCTTTTCAAATCATCACCATACCTATCCAGAATTAAATCCAAATGAATGTCCCATTTGCGCTTCAAAACTACTCTGATTAATATATATTCACAACAAGCGATCACCAGGGTTATCAGTATCATGGGTATATCCCTTCTGATTAGGTTACGATCAGACTACACCGACCGCTTCATCACCTTACAACAATCATCATTGTTCATGCACTGATACAACTTCAGCCCAGAGCAAAAACCCACGGCGCTAACACTCTTTAGAGCCGCTGTAGCCAGCAACAACACAAACCCCACGGTAGGTGCCAAGATCAAAAATAGCAACGTGACACCATTTAAAACAGCCCCCAAGGTATGTGCAAAGCGCATGCCTCCTCTATCTAACATCACAGGCTTAGTCTTTACAAATCGTCCAAGTGTCAAATCAAACAACACGATCATGGGTGCTCGTTCAACTCCTAAAAGTGCTGAAAACACAAGAATTACAAAGCTCAAAGCCACCAAGCCAATTCTTAGACCTGCAATTGGAAATACCATGGGCGCAAAAATCGCCAGCAGTAAAATCACAGCGACAGAATACTTACAAGTTGTAAAACCACCTTCTGAGATGGTAACCGGTTGAATCTTTCTCATATTGTCCTCCTTCTAAGGGCACACCAATGCCCTATTTGGGCTACTCAGTGCCACTTTAATGGTCTATTAACGCCACAACTTCGGAAAAAATCGACCAGTCCGTGCCTTATAATCAGGATACCCCAAGAGCTCCGATAATAACGCCTCTTCTTGCTTTGCCCGGTAAACCATCATGGGATAAAAAACCACCACAAGAATCACAAAGATACCGATATTGCCATAAATCAAAGCCGCGCCAAAAATCATCCAGATGGTACTGGCATACAGGGGATGCCTCACCCAACCAAACACACCGGTATCAATCACTTGGTGGTTCTCCTTAATCTTGATCATATTCGACCACTGCCCCTTCATGGTCAAGCGCCCCGCCACATTAACAAACAAGGAAAAGTACACCAGAACCATACCCAACAATTGAACAATAAGAGGCATTTCAATTTTTAAAAATCCGAATTTCGGCGTATAACTCAATCGAAAACTCACGTACATGAGGCCAATGGCAAGGTACATGGTCAGGGTGTCCACAGGGGTCTTTTGATACTTTTTGATGGCTATTTCTTTTCTTTCGCTAACAAAATTGAGAATCACGGCTGTGGTGAGTATCATGAACGCTAAGGGAACGCTGGAGAGAATCCAAAGCTGCATTAGAGGCCTCCTTTTCGGTGGACCATGTTATAGGTGGAAAAAGGCATGCGCTTGAGGTCTGGGGTGATGATGTGGACACATTCCTTTTGGACGGATTTGAGGTCGAAATTGTAGCGATCCACAAAGGAAGTGACGGTGAGCCTGAAGGTGCTGGTGTCAATAAATTTAAGGCGTTCTTTCACCGTGGCTTTGAGGAGTTTTTTTGGGACAAGGCCAGCAAGTTTTGGTAGGCCTTTCATGCAACTGCACAGTTCCACTGCGGCATCTGCGTCTTCAATCTTGAAGCTCAGGGTATTATTGATGGCCGGTAGCATGCTTTGTAAGTTGACTTTTTTAGCAACTGGGGTTAAAGCCCCCTTGTCTTTTTCGCGGATCATGTAATTGATGGCAACCCGCTCCACATTGCAGGGCAGCGGGATAAAGTCAGACATACGGATGAGGCCATTGGTTTGGGTTTCAATGGCTTTCAAAACACCGGTGAGGGTGATGCGATTTTCTGGTGCGGGATGGTCGGCGCTGTAATAAGCCAGGGGCTGGAAGTTGACGCCCCTAATCATGGGTGCATCCATGGCGTACTGGATAATGGTACCCAGGGCCTTGAAATTAGTGGTTTCTTCCACGACCACCACCAGGGTTGTTGGAATATGATGCTGCTTTAACAGCTCTAGAATCTGGCGCTTCTTTGGGGTTGGGTCTTGGCCCCTAAGGGTTTTATGATTAGCTTCTTCTAGGCCATCAAACTGGAGATAAACCTCAAAACCTGTTTTGAAACTGGCTAGGAGTTGGACTAATTCCGGATTGTCAAGGAGGGCTAACCCGTTGGTGTTAAGCATGACAAACTTAAAATTCTTGGTCATGGCTAGTTTTAAGATTTCTAATATTTGCGGGTGGCAAGTGGGTTCGCCGCCGCTGATTTGAAGAATTTCTGCCTTGTCTAGCTCTGAAGCTTGGTAAAAGTCCATCATGGTATTTATTTGATCTAGGGTCAGGTCGCCACTGGGTAAACTACACTGGCCGATTGGGGAACCAAGCAATTCACTGTTTTGTGCTGAATTAGCATAGCACAGGGGGCAGTTCATATTACAGCGCTGGGTAATTTCAATGAGGCCTATGCAAGTGTGCTGATCGTGGTCTGGACAAAGGCCGCAGTCAAAGGGACAGCCCCTTTTTATCTGGGTTTGGACAGTTGTTTCCGTGCCCGGTTTGTCAAAGGCGTGACGAGCTAGGTAGTATTGGGCGTCAGACTCCAATAGCCCCTTTTGGAAGCCGTGTTCAGGGCAGCTTTTGGTAACATAGACAGCGCCATTCTCAATCATGATTTTAGCATCTAGCATGGTATCGCATTGGTTGCAGATGCTGCGGGTAAAGCTATGGTAGATGGCTGATTTTTCTTTGGGTGTTATCACTGTAGTTGCTCCTTCTTATTTAAGTTGTCTTTAAGGGTTTGCTCCCTGAGAAAAATCATCAACTAAGCATGCCAAAGCATGCTCCTATTAGCATGGATATTAATGAAATAGCAATCGCACCTACTAAAGCAACAAACCCGATGGTGATACCCAGTATCTTCAGGCCCTTCATAATATATGTCTTTTTTAGTTTAGAGACCGAACTACTTAACTCCTCCAAACTCAGGTCATTGTCATTTAGTTTACTTTTAGCCCGTTTGTATTCTTGGTAGATCAAAAAAATGACGATGCCAATAACTACGACAAAGCCTAAAATTGTCTTAACCCAATAAGAAGTCATTACATTCATCTTATCAACCTCCCCAAAAGTTCATCATGCCTCTACCCTGTTTTCCTGCTTTGTCCTTTGTCTTTGCCATTTAAAAAATAAAAACACAATACCCAAAAGACAGATCCACTGATACATTGAAAATCCAAACAGTGTTTCATGAACATCTCGGATAAATTCTTCAAAAAATCGGATAACAAAGTAAGCGCCAAAGTAAGCTGTTAGTAGCTGTCCACCTTCTTTTTTTCGCAAAGGGTGACGCCAAAGTACCACAAACAAAATCAAATGCAAGGCAATTTCATATAATTGCGTAGGATGACGATGAACACCATCACCAAAATTCACAGCCCAGGGTAGTGTGCTAGCACTGCCAACACAGCACCCCTGAAAAAAACATCCTAGCCTACCAACAGCCATGCCAAGTGCTACAGCAGGTGCCAGTTGGTTGCCAAACCGGGATTTAATACCAAAGACTCGCTTAAAAATAATAACCCCTAAAAGACCGCCTATCATACCTCCTAAAACCGTTCTACCGCTAAGCATTGCAAGTAGTGGCGTTTCTGATGCCCAAATTTGACGCCAATAGTATAAAACAATTGGTAGCTTGGAGCCGATTGCACTGCCTATCAGTGCTGCAATAGCAATACTAAAACCCTCATAACGGTACATAAATCCCCGGTCAATAACTTTAATATCCGTGTGACAACTCTTCTGGGCATATTTAAAGACCACTGCACCAACCACAAAACCCATCAGTACAAAAAAGGAATAACTTGGCACCTTGGCGCCAAAAAAATTGATAATCGGCATAAAGCCATCTGGAATTATTAATTTATGAATGTCCATAGGCACCTACAATCCGTTAAACATGGAATAACATGAGCCTAACAAAAGATCAAATATCGAAAAAATTAAAGATATGAAAATCATACTGCCTAATACCATCCCAATTGAACCGCCAACAAAGATACCATACTGCTTCATATGTTCTTTTCGGAGGGCTATAAACTCATCGATCTGCTCGTCATAGCTCAAATCCTTATTCTTTTCATCCAGCCGAACTTCTGCCCTTTTGAAACTAATGTAAAAAAAGATTGCCCCCCCACCGATTGCAATGATTGACCAAAGTACAACACCAACCCAAAATAGATTCATAAAACAGCTCCTTTTTCAATACCATTTGTGAATTCAACAAACATAGCAAACAAGATTTGAACCCTCTAAAAAAACTCATCCAGCAAAATATAGTAGTGCACCTTATCAGCTTCCAGTTCTGTCACTAACTCGTAAGCTTCTACAAACGGTTCTACAAACTCTGGTCCCAATCGCTTTCTAATACTTCTAACCGCCAGAGCTATATCTTGATAACGGTCCTGAACACCGCCTCGGCCCATATCTAAAAAACCTGAGAATGCCAGGGGCGATGGGTTTGTTTCAGCAGACTTTTTTGCAAAATCGTCTGCAACATAAGCCTTTGCCATCAAGTTATCTAAACAGTAATCACCATGGGCACAGACTAAATCCAGTTTTGCAGGCTTCGTGGCAACCAATTCTTCCAAAAGAACTTTTGCAGGTACCCCACTAAACTGACCTTCAAAATCCTCTTCATCAACATGCCCATTCTCAAGGCGCCAAGCCGCGTCACGGAGACGATCATCTAAATTCACACGCACTGGACAATCCTCAAATGGCAGGCTATGCAGGGCTTTAAGTGCCTTCCCATAAACCTTTGCAATTTCAAGGTGAGACGCTTTTTCTGGCCAAGCCTTTAGATTTTTGCCTTGAAGTTCTGTCATGACAATCACTTCAAAAAGTTGGCCATCTGGCGAGCTTATCGTATCAAAATGTTCTACTTCAGGTACCGCCAGTTTGTTTTCAAGCCAAGCGTATAGATCTACTTCAATTTGTTGAGAATCAAGTTTGCACTCGATTTTGACAATCTTGAGTATCTTGTCCTCATGGTCTTCCCTGTTAAACCGGTAAAGACCTGCCCCCGAGGCACCACCTTTAATGGGGGCCGTGATGACATGAGAAAAGCGATCTTTGAGATACTGGTGAAGCCATGGATATTGTGTCAACATAACTTGTGGTCTCCTTAGATATAAAATGTGTTTATTGTTCAAATCTAATTGGTTTTGGATTCTTGATAGGGATTCTATTTTCTGACCAGTTTTCAGAAACCAATTCAGGCCATTTACCAGTCCATTTATCAACTTTGTTTTGATAAATCTCAGGGGTTATCTGCCTATTATTAGGAATGATGGTTAACTCAAACACATCTTCAAAGCCAAATGGCGCGTAAACTAGCCATTTGTTTTGCGACAACCTTCTCATGCCAAGAGCAGTCGCTGTGGTTGGCCAGGTGTCTATTGCCTCTTCAAGGGATTGATAAGGCTCGATTGTATAACCAAACTTTTGCTGGTACCAGAGGTGAACTCTAGCTTGATTTTTGACATCCAGTGCAAAGGGAAACTCACCTAATTGAGTGGCCAATTCTTGTCTGAGCCTATTTTCTGCTTCTTCGTTGACAGAATTGGGATCGAAATAAACGATGTCAATATCGGTAATGCCATAATTTTGAGGTTTTCTGGTAAGTGAATTCCAAACGTTTTGGACTATGGCACCGGCACCTATATAATATTCGGGTATATCCATTTGGTCTAGGGCATCAAAAACTCTCATGATGTCGGGATTAGATTGGGTAATTTCAATGAGTCGCTTAATTTTTTCTCTATTCATTTGGTAACCACTCGTCTATTTGGGTGAATATATCCTCTGTTGTTGCCCAGTTTAATTCTCTTTTACAAATCCGAGCTACCTGTTTGTCAAACTCACTTTCGCTGATGATTTGACCTTCAAATGTAAATTCAGGCATACTTTCTTTCTCTGTAGGGTTTGGGATCATGGCTTTATACGTTAGAATTTCTTTTTCTGCCAATACATGATCTACAAGTGTCACTTGCTTTGCCCCGCCCACGCCAGTGCCGTAACCGCCATAAGAAAGAACCCCTTGGTAGTCAGCAGAGATATAGATAGGATTATCAATGACACCTGCTTTGACAGCTACGCCATTTTCAAAGGTATAGACAAAATTCTCTTTATCATTGACACTTAAAAACAGTTCTGGTAAACCATCTTGATTGATATCGTGAAGAGAAAATCGACACTGGCCTATGGTTGAAAAATCCGCTTGAAATGTTTTTATCAATTCTTGGTACACTGCTTTCCACTGATCATCTGCAGGAGTTTTACTCGAGAGTTCCTCTTGTTGACCAGAGAAAAATCGAGATAAAATAAGGAGTGCCATAACTGATAAACCTATTACAATAGCTAAGAAAGTTATAAGAATCCAAGGTTTACCTTTTAATTTTGTTTTTATGTAACTCATTTGATTTAGCCTCTCAATGATTTTTAATTGAACGACTTCTGAAGAATTGATTACTGAATTCACCTAAGGTTGAATTCATCGTTGAATTCATCTAAGTCTGAATTCATTTTGAGCCTGGAATCACTAAGTTAAAAAAGGTTGATACAGCATTAATGCGTCATTTTTTGCTATGAATTCATCTCTGATGAAGGTTTCACTCTGATAAACTCGTCGCCATAACTCGTTATGCCGCATATACCCACCAAAAACTTCGTGGGTGATGTGATGGTTCTTCTCATAGACCTGGTAAACATGGGTTTGTTGTACCGTGGTTCGCCACTGGCCAATTAGCAGGTCTTCTGTTAATTTTAGGTCCAGCTGATAAGGTTGGTCTGTGTGATTGGAAATTTGCAAATCCCTGTAATTGTAAACACAAGTTGCCCCACTTCCGAAGGGCTGAGTTCGGTTTGCATCTGGAAAAACGTCGTAACTGTGGCGGTAGCGCTCTGTAACTGTCAAAGGGGTATGTAAGGTCATCCAGTAAATCAAATTAGACAGCTGACACAAGCCACCACCAACTCCAGCTTTGAATGTCCCGCTGAACAAAACCATGCCATCTTGATAACCTTTTTTCTGTGTTGGTTTACCTATCAATTTCCAATAGGAAAATGTTTCGCCTGGTTGCAATATCAAGCCACTCATCTGGCTAATTGCTATTTTTAGATTCGCCGCTTTATTGTATTGCATCCACATGTCGACATTTTGGAGCTGTCTGAATAAAGGACTTTGATGCTCAAATACTTGGACGGGCAATTGATACATGGCAATGGTTTTAGAAAAGCTTTTATCACCAAAATACCAATCCAAATATCGTTTATATGTAAAGAGTCTTTTGCCAACAAATAGTCGGATCTTACTTCTTTTTATTGGCCCATTTTGAAACATAAGGACTTGTCCCTTGAAAATGTTTTTCATACAGCCTCCAAAAGTTGGGTGTCACCAACAGACTAAATGCCATTGGAAAGATGTAAAACCATGACATGATTAAAAAGCACTTCCGTTAACATTATATCAAATTAATGGGCATAAAACTTCTCCTTTTTTGCTAAAAAAAGAAAAGTTTTATGCCCATCATTAGTCATCAAAACGCGAATTGATTAGCCATAGTTGTGTATGGCAAAGGCAACGCATCCGATGTTGAAATCAGCAGTAAAACCTAAGCTTTCGTAAAATTTAACTGTTTTTTCTTCATTTTTTGTCAGCAGAATTGTTTGATAGACATCAGGATAACGTGACATAGCATCCTTTAATAATTTGGCTCCGACGCCCCTTCTTTGATACTCAGGCAATACAATGATATCTTGAATGTAAATCATTGAATGTCCATCTCCAGTGACTCTGACAACCCCAATCAATTCATTTTCTTCATAAGCACCTAAAACATACAAGGAATTTTCGTAGGCTTTTTTTAACATGGTCGGTCGATTGGTGTAACTACTCCAACCGACACTATCATATAGCCTTATAATTTCTTCTTCATTGTAGTTAGTATATTCTTTGTTGATAATCACCAGTTTTTTTCCCTTCTCTAGCAAATAACAATACAAACATTGTAGTAAATCAGTGCCTTGTCTCCAAGTTGCTACAAGGGGCGTGACTAAGTATATATTGGTGGGGCTCTGTTAGACTTTTTTTTGGCTTATATATTTCAAAGTATAATAGCTTTCATAGTTAAGTTTTAATAGTAGTTTGTTTTATACCACTTAGGAGTTAAAGACTTCATATCGTCAAACCAAACCAGAATTTCCTTATTACGGTCTAAAATTTCATCCATACTCTCAATTGAATTATATTTAGCCCACACAATTGAAGTAATTGCACTTGCTGAAATGTAATAAGCAAATAGCCTCCAGAACTCAATCGGAACTTCACCGTTAAAATAGCCATAGATTTGCCCCGATGCAAAAGCTGTATAATTAGTATCGATCCTATTAAACTCATACCAAGGGTCACCATAATTATCAAAATCTACAGTATGCCAGTCTATAATTGATAATTCTTGATTTTGACTAATAACAATATTACCAATGTGAAAATCACCATGATGAATCGACTGCGGTCTTAATAGTAATAGTGTTTTATTGTCATTTAAAAATTTCAATAATACCTTACTACCTTCGAAGTCAACTCCCTCATTTAGATAAGCTTCTAGACGCGGTTTGATAACTTTAGAGTATTTGTTGTACCAATTACCATCTGCCTTCGAAAAGTTATTATTATGTATGTTCTTAAGAATTTGTCCAGCTTTCTTCCCTAATTGAAATTGCTTTTCCTCACTATAATCTGATAGACAACTTTCAATTTCAATGCCTTCAATCCATTCTAAAATAGTATAAACGTAACTATCAGCATGGTTAACTCCAAATTCAATTGGTTTTGGTATAGGGAGTTTTTTATCGAATAGATTATTTACTAAATTGAACTCATTCTTTTTCTTTTGATATTCTTCAATATTTGAAATTCTAATCAAGAATTTTTCATCTAAGTCAGTCGTTATGCAATACTTTCTGTCACTTGAAAATCCTTTATCAATATATACAATTGACTTGTATCGTATGTGTGAAGGCAGCTTAATCATTTAAATCTCCTTTTTTTGTAATCTAACAGAATTTTGCTTTATCGAGGTATGGTATGGAGGCGTAACATTTCGTGTAACGAAAATGTACTTGCAATGTAACCGGCCGCCTTAGCGGATTGGTGCAAGCCTTACCTCCAATTTGCTGCAAGTGGCGTGACAAAGCTTATATTGCTAGAGCGCTATTATATGAAGATCATTATTCGAGCAAAGTTCGATTTCCTTTTTTATCTTACGATTTGTAAGTTGTTTTGACTTTATTATCCTTTGGCCTTTTTTGAGCGCTGATCAACTTTCTATTTTGAGCTAAAGTTTGATTGCTTTTTAAAATTCATTTTCTAGTCCTTAATATTTCATCCAAACTATAAATTTTAACATTCTTTATTCCGATTTTTTTTGCTATCTCATTGGTTTCACTAACTGATATTTCAGCAGGTAAAATATTGCGTTGTCTTGCAGCAGATTCAACAGCTTCAATTATTTGATTAATTTCGGTTCTTGTAGGTACTCTCTCAGCGGAATCAACTCCTAGTAACTTATCGACTTCTTCTCGAGATAAAAATTGCCCCATAAAAGTTCCTCCTTAACACTTTTTCAATTCATTTAGAATCCTTTATTTTAATGAGCTTCATATAACGTGGGAATTTGCGTCACCTATTTGATTTGAAAACCAACTGTCGTAGGTCGCCCTTCCCACTCATCCCCATCGGAACGGTAATAAACTCGCTGCACTGAACCATCTGTTTTTTTAAGGTCAATAACAAAAACTTGGCCTGCCTCAATTCTCATTGGATAATTATCGTAAGGCAGGACATTCTCTCCTTTGACAATATCTTTAAAATCAACATAGGCGTCTTCTAGTCGCCAAAATTCAAAAGCCTCATAATCTTTGAAACCAGAGCGATCTTGCTCCCCAAAATAGGATGCTTGATAGGTTTTACCAGCCACTTCTATTGAGTCCACACGGATAGGATCCTGAAGAAGTACAAAACTGCTTAAATCTTCAGAGTGCATATTTTCGATGTATATTTTATTTAGTTGATTTGCCATACAAGGAAATGATTTAGTGCTATCTAGTTGGTCTAAGCCAGTATGGGCAGAACCATAAATACCCATAACACTTTCGGTTTCTAACTGATCAAATTCACGTTTAAAGTTTTCGGTCATGATTTTTTCACGGTAAACAAAATCTCTTTTTGCATAGAAGGCCTTACCTTGTTCAATGGCTTCTTTTGCAAAGGTAAATTGCTCACTGCTTTCTAGCTTCTGATCTTCTAGATAAGTCAAATAGCGAACCCCAGTGGTATCATACTGATGGCCTACATCTGTGCCATGGAAAATCGTTTCAGGGCACTCTTTTTTTATGCGCTGATAGAACATTTTGTTAACTTCAGAAGCTCCCTGAGTGCCTGCAGCATCGCCAAAGAGTTCATTAAGCATGTCATCGTTATCCGATTGCATCCATACATTCAAGAACTCAGCTGTGTAGTATGGCAATTCCACAAATAAATGTCTCATTTTTTGAGTGTCATAATAGCCCTTCCAAAGCTCAAACTCTTTATCTAAGATGGCTGCCACACCGTGCATTTCGCCATAAAGATAAATTTGACCAACTTGATTGACCGCCACTTGCTTTGTGGTAACTTCAGTGGACATCCCCTGAGATTTTGCAGCTGCTACCTTTGTACAACCAGTAATACATAAAATTAGCACGATGGCCATTAACAGCGCAGTATATTTTTTAGCGTTTTTTGCAACGTATTTTTTGATGTATTTTTTGATAGTCATTTGATCAATTCCCCTATAGTTTTGGTAGGATCGTTTGCCATACTGCCCTAATAATTTCATTTTGATTATCCTCGTTATGTGCTGTTACCGTAACGACTGCATCATAATCTAAGAGAATGATTGAGATTTGGCCATACATACCATCAAGACGGAATGCATTGGGCTTTGAACATTGCCACACTTGATAGCCATACCCTAATTGTGACTCTAAATCTTCCCATGTACTTGTATTGACTAAATCAGTTCTCATGCGATGGATATAATCTTCAGAAACAACACGATGTCCTCGATACACGCCATTTTGCATCAAGGTAATTCCTAGTCTTGAGAATTCTTCAGTTGTCAAGTATAGTCCTGTTGAACACAAGGTATGACCATTAACACAGGTATGCCACTGAGGGTTGAAAATCCCTAAGTAATCAAACAGTCTGGGTTTTAAATAGGCGAGCATGGTGAGACCCGTCACCTTTTCAATCACCCTACCCAGCATATAGGTACATGTGTTCTCATAAAAAAAACGTGCACCTGCTTCACAGGTCATTTGCGTCTCAAAAAACTGCAAGGCTCTATCCCGATCGGTTCTGGGATTGCTGGATTCTGCCATATGCCCAGAGCTCATTTGTAGTAAGTGTCTAATTTGTATCTTTTTTGATCCCGGCGAGGCTATTTCAAGGTGTTCTGGAAAGTAATCCAGTACATAGTCAGTCAACTTAATTAACCCTTCTTGCTCTGCAATCCCCATACCCACTGATGCAAATGTCTTTGAGGCAGAATATAGGTTTACTTTGTCATCACTACGAAAGCGATGCTCAGCCAAAACAGTTCCCCTTTGGTAAACGTGGATTCCGTATACACCTAAATTTTCTTGAGTTGAAAGGCCAATAAAATCATCTAAAAAACCTATCATTTACGTTTACCATCCTTTTCGTTACCATGTTTAAAATTCCCAGTCGCTTTAGCGAGAATTAATTGTATTTCTTTACCTTTTGCCAATTCCAACTTTTTCAGAATTTTTAACGCTTGATCGCCTTTTAAAAGCATAATGTCCTTGTGGAACCAAGATATCTGAACCTTATTATCTTTTAGCACCTTATAGTCAAAGGGTTCATCATCCAGTTTGTTTCTTTGATCTATGGGCCTGTTGTTACTATCGTCCATGGTTGACTCCTTGTAGTCTAAGTTAATCCGAAATGTTTTTCTAAGGCTTCGAGCACTTGGGCTTTTGTATCATCTACAGAATTTTCCCGTATCAGTGTAAAAAAACCACTGTTTAAAAAGCCGTCATAATAGGCTTTGCTATTTGTTCTCTCAATGCACGCCTTGAAGTTTTCCATGGCGTGTTCAGGATTTTCAGCCTCCATGATTTTAGCCTTAATGAACGCTTTATCAGCATCGTCCCGTTCAAAAAACTGGTCTACTGATATAGATTGAGGCGATAGCATGAAAGCCACTTGATGGTAATCCGCAATGTCCCTTAAGATATCGATGGGAATATTGGTGTCAGCAATGACCTTTTGATCCCTAGAAATATGAATGAGCTCTGCTATCTCCAGTTCTGCACACTCTGAGTTAGCACCTAAAGTCCATTTTTCATATTCATCTGGAGTCCTACCGATAAACTCCTGCCAGCCAGACATGGTTTGAAAATAACACAAATTAGGCTGTTTTTCAGGGGTAACAATAGCGTTCATGTGTCTAAAGTGATAATTTTCGCCGCAATGAATCAAATTGTGCTTTTCTGCAAGCATCTTGACCATGGTTGATTTGCCTGCATAAGCAGTACCGTTGATAAACAGCACATTTTTTAAGTAGTGTTTCAATATAGCTCTGTCGATTTTCATATAAGCCCCTTTTGTATCCGCATTTTATCAATAGGCGCTCTTTTGGTCTGTATTTCAATGGCCTCCAGTGTCCTGGCCTGTAAATAAGTCTCAAGCATAGCCACTTCCTCTTTTGGAAGATGGGACGAGATATGGAGCAAATGGTAGTCTGGATGAGCCGGTGTGTACTGAATCCGGAGCAATGTGACAAGTGGTTCCACAACATACCGCTGATAGTAGGCCAAGGCTTCTGGTAGCTGTTTTCTAGCCACATATTTTAACACTCGGTTATGCTGGGTGTAGCGATAATCGCAATCGGCCATTAAACTCCCATGGTGTTCAGTGTACTCGCTGGCATCGTAGGCCTTGAAGCGTATGATTTCATCTTTATCAAAGATTACTTTCGCGGTTTCAATGGTATCCCCTTCTATATAGCAATATTCATCACGGGAACGGCTATGCAGTTGAAAACAGAAGTCAATCATCAAGTATTCTGAGGTTCCATCTAAATGGAAAACCCGTTGACGTAATTTTGGATGACCATGACGCATTACATGTAAATAATCTATTGGCGCAACATCAGCTAGTGTTTGCTCAACAACCGCAACAACTTGCTCTTCGTAAGCATCTTCAAAGTCAATGTAATAGTCAATATCGGAATAACCGTCATTTGTTCCATTGGCATCGGCTCCTTCATACCAAAAGGCATAGATGTAATCAAGGGGTTCCAGAGCTTCCTTTAACTTTACTGTGATGCGCTCTCTGTCTTGAGTTCGGAGGAAATTCAGCCTTTGCGTGTCCACTTCTTCAGTGATACAGGGCTGAATACTATCGAGAATGCTTTTAAATGCTTCCTCGCGGTCTCTGGCGTCATAATACGCCATGCCATGCTTTTCGCATTCACCCTTGATTAAAAGACTATCTGCCATATAATCCTCACATAATGCGCGACGTTTTTCTGGTGAATAATGAAAAGTGTATTCTTTTGGGGTATCGTGTTTGTCCAGGAGTTCCAGGCGCTGTGCAGCGGTTTCACAGTCGGTGACTAGATAGTAAATCTCGCAAAGTTCCTGATCAATATGCGCTAAAAAGTCTCCGGGTAGGAGCTGCGCTACGTCTATCACAAGCCCATAGTCCAGCTTGTCGTATTCGCCGCTCTTAATGATGCTGTTGATGAATGGCGCTATACGCTTACTGATATGGCAAATGTCATGGTGATGGGTATCGATGTTCATTTCGGGAAATAAGTCTTCAAAGCCTTCAATCAGAGCGTCCATGGCAAGATGCTGGTAGCCAAATTGCTTTGCAATCATGGAACACAGGGTGGTTTTTCCTGCCCTTGCGACACCGGCTATAATGATGTTTTTTTTCATATTATCCTCATAGTTATGTAAAATTTGTCTATGGTTTTTTGGGAGATTAGCCTTTTGAAACCATATGAAGTTAAAAGCAACCTTCCTATATACCGATCAACCCGTAATCCATGTAACACCACTGCTTGACTTCAATTATACTTGCTTTCAAGGTGGGCCTTACAGGAATTTCTAATTATAATCATTTGTTACTCACATTACTCAATACTTTTTTCACCATAAAAACCTCAGGCTTTCTAATCCCATTTGCACCTGGAATTAAGCCAAAACAAAAGAGGACAAACGTCCTCCTAGATTTATAGAACATGATCATTAATCCAGATCTCTATCCCCATATGATTAAGGTTACCTGACGCAACATTCAGTCCGAGTTGTATGAGCTCCGATTGGCTAAAATTCATTTTAATGTCATTATACTGTAACAATAACAACATCACCGCAACTCCGATTCTTTTATTGCCATCAACAAATCCATGATTTGATATTAGACTATGTGCAATAACTGCGACCTTTGTAATTGTAGTTTCATATAGATCTTTTCCATCAAAACTTGTATAAGCTCTTTGTAGAGCACTCTCTATGAGTCGAATATCTCTAACCCCATCAGCTCCTCCTGTTTTTTTGATGATTTTTCCATGATACTCCAATACCTGTGAGATATCTAATGATTTCATTTAGCTAACTCCAACAACGCTTCAGTATTATCTTCAATAATTTGGTCCATCATCTTTTGCAACTTTATGTTCTCTTTAGCTCTCAAAAATTCAATAAAATCAATAACCTCAGCTTGTTTTTCAGCTGGTAATTCTTCAAATTCTTTTACTAATTTTTCTACTGTATTCATACAATCACCTCACACGTCTTGCATTGGTTAATATTGCAAACAAACTTTGTAACTATAACAATTATAATGCAAATAATGTGGCTATTCAACTTAAGAAGCCCACATCACTCATTATTCGTCATTGGTCAGGTTCTAAAATGAACAATTGCAAAATCTGTACAGCGACCAGATACATCAAATACGAAATAGAGACCTGCAACATCTTCTGGTATAGGATAATCAGGGTAATCACCTTTATCAAGATAGTAAAATAAGCCACTATCATTATCATGGTAATAATCAATTGCTGAAGAATTTTTGGAAAGCATATAAAATCCATTTGTATACTTTTCGTCATCAGGTCCAAGTAAATCTCTGATTTCTTTACGAGTCATACCTATTAACGGGTAATTTATTAATAAATCACTTGAAATTAGGTTTCGACTATTAGGTTCACTCAGCCATTTAGATTGAGAGAATGTCCTTATTTCCCTGTAATGATTCATTGTAAAATTGCCGCCAATAATGAGGAATAGTACAAGAGCGACAATCGCAACGCAAATAGGCACTATTATCCTCTGTGACATCTTAACCACCTTTCTAACCTTCGTTTAATAAAGCCTCTAACTCAAACCAATTCTCCGTGAGCCAGGCAATTTCTTCTCTAAACTCCACTAGCTTATGTTTAACGTTCTCTTCAAAGTAGATTGGATGCATCCAGTAATCCACCTCGATCATCCAAGTTAGCTGCAGTGCTCGTTTCACATGGTATGGGGTAATGGGACTAACCTCGTGATAGCCGCTGACCAAATGATGTAATTTTTCACGGTGAAGGGCTGAACCATCAAAGACAAATGTCATAATGGCACGCCCTAAATCTTGTAACTGGTAGGCAATGTGTCCGCGGTCGAAATCCAATAGGATGGGCTGTTCCCCATTGAATAGGATATTGTCCTTTGAAAAATCCGCATGGGCAAATCCAACGGCAAGATCTTGAAAAAATTCAGGGGTCAGTTGGTCGTAGATTTCCTGAATCTTTGCCGTTAGCTGGTGTAATCGATGTTGTGGATCAAGCCCTTGGTTCTCAGTCGCCCTGCGCTGCAAGAAGAGATTAAGATGGGCAAGAAGATCATCAGGATTCTTTGAGTTACGTGGATCGAAGACCCTATGTGGATTTTCGTAAATCCCCACCGTGTTTACCTGATGGAGCCTTGCCAGTGACTTTCCTAAATTAGATAGCTCTGTATTTGTAATGGTTTTCAAACATTTATGAACCCCTTCGGTATAGGACATCACCATATAATGGGACGATTCCAGATTTTGAAGGGGCCTTTGATCAAAGAGATGAACAAGGGGTGTGTCTTGGGTAGCCTGGTGAAACTGCCTTTGGACCAGAAGTGCCCTTTCGATGGCAAATAGTTTTTTGGGGCTGTTCCGTCTAGGTGAAAATTCTTTGATCAGCAGCTTTCCAACACTGCTATTCACTTTCCATTTCCGATTGAGAAAGCCACCGGTAACCCCAGTTGGGGAATCGCATTGAATTTGAGACTTGTGTTTGATGTCTTCAATGATTTGTTCGATGGTCCCTCCCTGAAAGGTTTCCAAAATTGCAGCCATTGAAGTCACATAGTTGACAATGGCATCGATGGTGGTCAAAACTTCACGAGTCCCTAAGACTTGCTCCTCTTCGTCCTTGCATTCTAACCACAGGGAGCGTTTTAGGTTGTATTCTAGCCATTCTAGTTTACCAAGGACCGAGTAACTGAGCACAGCGCCCCAGTTGGCACTGGTTTTTCCCCTAGCATCCTCGTAGCCACTTAAAAAGCAAAGTAGTTTGTGGTAATCCACGGCCCCATTTACGCCAGTGGCCCAATAAACACCGGTTTCCACCAGCTCGCAGTGGGGATTCACATAGCCCGCCGCTTCCCAATCGATAATAATAGGCTTATACCCTTGCCAGAGTACATTTTTTGTATCCATGTCCCTGTGGCTAATCACCCTGTTTTGAGCCAGTTGACCTACTGCTTGGGTGGCATTTTCCAGACATTTCTCAAGAAGCACCAGATGATTTTCCAAGGCCTCAACCCACTGAGCCCCTTGGTCCCGGCCCTTTTTCAAGTAGCCAGTAAAATCTATAAAACCAACCGCAGCCCCCTTATCATCCGAATCAGGTAGCTGCAGACTGGAAAAATCTATAGAATGAATGGCACCAAGCACCTTGCCCATTGCTTGACAGTGCTTGCTTTCAATATTGCTAGGGGTTTTTACGGTTCCGGGATGCCACTGAAAAATGAGATAGTGGTCCTCTGCTAACTTCTGGATAACTTCTCCATTAACCACTAGAGCTGGCACGGCACTGATCACTCGAGACGCCATTTGAGCAATTCTTTCGGAATTTATATAGTTGTCACGAGCTGTGGGACGCTTGATAATATTGGGGTTTAGAACTTTTACAACGTATTTACCTGTGTTGGTTTCAACGGCATACATCTTATGTAAAAGGCCCCCATGGAGCCGCAAGGGAGCCTTAGTAACATTGCCCAAACCCTTTTCTAGCATTAAATTCTTTAAAGCGTCATTGATGCTTGTTTCTTTCATGATGGACGGTCCTCGCTTCTATTTAATGGCTTGCTCGAATTCTGGTGGTTACTTGGTCAATAGATATTTTAATCGATCTTTATGTTAAGTTTGCTGATGATTTCATCACAAGTTTCTTCAGGGGTCTTCCCATTAGTATAGACCACAATCTTGGCAAGTTCTTCATTACAGGTGTTCAATAGAAACAGGCTGTTATGTTCAAATTCAGTACGTTTAGCCAGTATTTCCAATGCTTCTTTTATATCTTCGCAGGGCAAAAGTAAAACAACATTTGGATAGGGGCTCAGCAGGTCGCTAACCTGTTTGAAGAGGTGTTGCTCTTCATAAACTGACTGACCCGCGCCAAAATCATGTATGTGGTCTGGATACAGGGCCAAGGCTTTAGCAACAGATAAGGCTTCAAAGGGCTTCCAGTATTTATAGATGCCTAAGAACCCTTCATTTTCAAAAAGTGCGTCTGCGTGTTGTGCATCATAGCCTGCTTCTTCGTAGATTTGCCATCTGAGTTCATCTAGGCTAGCTTGGGGAATACCCAGTTTTTCAGATAATAAAGTGCCTATTGTCGATTTTCCTACCCCTACTGGTCCAATTAAGATAATATCTTTTTTCAAGTTTGTTTCTCCCTATAATTATACTTGTAAAGCCTCAATAAACTACCTTATATCCAGTGCTCGGCCCATTGCCAATTTTCATAATGCGCCCTGAATTCCTCAGATTATTGAGCAGTTCAATGGTTTGCGATTTCTCAAGTTGTATTTGCTTTTGGATTTCAGCTCTTTTGATGCCTGGATTTCTTTTAATCAGATTGTAAAGTCTAAGCTCTCTAGCAGGTAAATGTGTCTGCTCATGATTTTCTGAAACAGTTCCGTGTGTACTGCTGTCTTTTATAAAAGGTAGAACCACTACTACCGCATGATCACTGACAATAAACCGTGGTTTGACCTGCTGGTAAAGATATTGTTCCTTGATACGCCTTACGCCAGTAGCCAGTTTTTCAATGATTTTAACACGTAAAAAAACATCTGATAGTTGGCGATTTCTTGGTTTTGACAATCGCCCCTCTGTATATTCCTCTGTCATCATCCCAAGGGGCAAGCCACCAGGTGATACAATTTCAATTCGATCTGAGAAGATTTCAATCCTTGCATCAACTTGCACCCCGTAATCCCTGTGCACTAGCATATTTGCAACGGCTTCTCTATAGGCAATGAGGGGTACCTCTTCAACAGTTTTACGGTAAGCCGATTCAATCACTTCGCCCACGTTAATATGCTTTTGATAGAAAGTCATGCACTCATCAAACTGTTTAAGAACACTGGAGCCTGACAATGTTATTCGATCTTTTATTTTGCTGACGCCCTGGCCATTAAAAGCCACTAGTTGTACCACGGAACTTGGCAGAGGATTATCATCGGACAGTAAAACCGCTAAAATGTTATACTCACCATTTTTTATAAGCCCTAATGTGCGCATTAAATCGTCAGATAATGAACCTACCTGATAATGGCGCTTTAAAAGGTTTTCAAAAAAACGAAATGATAAATCTTTCACAGTAGCTGGAAGATCTTCATACCCTAAATTTCGACCGGCCAATATTAAGTTCTGCTGGGTGGCAATATCGGTTGCAATGGTTGCTGTATCTCGTCTCATGTAGGATTTATTTTGATAGGTATAAGGTGTATGATCTCCTTTGTATACTTTTATTAAGAGTACTTGTAATTGCTCAATTGTCTGTATTTCAAACTCATAATATGGGGTTGGTAATATTGCATCATTGATGGCATTTTCAATATTGAGTTTCTGCTCGTTAATCCGATCAATGCCAACAATAGTGCCGTCATCTTTAATGCCCAATATAATGATGCCATCGTGGAAATTAGCAAAGGCACAGACTGTCTTTAACATTGTTTTTGAATACGCCAGCTTAAATTCAACACATTTTGATTCACGCTCATATCCCATTTATCGTCCACCCTTTCGGACGATACCACATCGTCCGATTTCATCATATCATTTCTAACTCTAGCACGCAATGACTCTATGAACAGTACCCCTATCAGCTGACATCCCTATCATTTTGTCTTTGCTAAATAGTCCAGGGCAACCTTTAAACTATCAACATCAAAACCTGTCACCAAATCAGGTACCAGTGTCGTTTGATTTGCATTTTTATCAGGTCTACTAAATCGCTTAAAGGATATACTGACATCAATATTGTTGTTAGGAAGCGTGTACGAGAGAATATCGCCATAACAAGTAGGTGCATTAGAGCTAGGTGTCCCGATAATAATGCCCAGTTTGCCATCTTGTACCATGGAAGCTAAATCTGTTGCCGAACTAAATGTATTTACATTGGTAAGTACCACAAGATTGATTTCCTTGTTCTGCTTTGCTTTGGTTAGTTCTGGCACAAAGTTATCAAAGCCATCAATGGGTAGTTCCGAATAATGCGCTTTTGCTAATTCTGAATAACGAATTGTGCCACCGAATGAAGGCGGAGTCATATCCATAGCCATCAGTAATTTATCGCAGGCCATAGAATTGCCGCCACCGTTATTGCGCACGTCAATGATTACTTTTTTAGTACCATTTTTTATAGTGCCTTTTATAATTTCAATTTGATCTTCTAGTACCATATTGACATTACAGGTGTTCATATCTATATAAAGCACATCACCGAAAAGCTGCGAAGAAATTTCAGTGGTGTAATTATAAATCTGGAAAGGGTCTTTAGCTATAAAGCTAACATTTTCAGTCGTCATAGTATCTTGGGTTTCAAAGGTAATTTCAACTGTATCACCATCTATCTTGCATCCTGCATATTGTAAGATCTGAGCGTTTAATGCATTTTGAGAATAGTTACGAGCCCTAGCTGAATCGTTTTCAGCAGGAAAATATAAGTCGCACATTTTCATGATTGTTTGAATTGGAATGCTTCCAATATGTGTTATTTTCTTCTGAGTCATTCCCCCCGCTTCATCAAGTGCTAGCAATACACCATCCACATATGCGCATTCAATGTCAATCGCCATATTTGATCCTGAAGATTGAACCTTGGTATGACCATCTCGTAATAAAGTAAGATAACGCCTCACTAAATAGCGGAAATCAATACGATCAGTCGTCTTTTTAACCTCTTCAAGAATAGCACTCTTTTCTTTTTCATAGTTGGCTGGCAAATCATCTAAAACAAAGGCAGGATGGGTTGCTTCTACTGTTTTAATCAAACCCGTCATATCTTCAACAAACTTCGCCTGTTTTTCTACCATAGCTGAATCAACGGGTTGAATGATCTGCTTAGCCCCCGGCGCAACAGCTGGAATCGGTTCAGTCTTACATCCTATCCCTAACAACATGACCATAACTAACAGTAAAAGCAAAGTGCTTAAATTCCCTATATGTTTCCGATCCATAAATTTCTCCTCAAGGCCCAAATAGGCAATTGTCCAAGTCTGTTGCTGACGCTAATCGCACTTCGGCTTTATCCTTTAATTCCCATTATTTAGTCCCCGAACAATAAACGACGTATCCTCTCTAGATCCGATTCTAAATGCGAACCTTCTTCACAGGGAGCATCACCATTCCTCACAGTAATTGCGCCGTTCCTCACTTCATCCATTGCTCTCGCTGCTATCATCGCCTCAACCCGTTCAAGTAACTGAGGTTGATAACGCTTTATGTCTTCAAGAATCCAAGGCCCCATGGACACCGACCAGACAGCAGCTTTTTCCACTAAGTCTGAATCGTCATGTGGTATGCTAAAGTGCTTTTGAGGATAGGGTATGATTATGAGGTGGCCTTGCTCATCAAGTTGGCGTAAATAATGGGCTATGTCGTCTATTTCGGCATACCGTAGAACAGCCTGAGGGCCTTCGGCCACCACTTCTTCGGGCCATTCGGTTTGGCCACTGATAAAATTAGCATTGTCTAAAGTATAGAGACAGCCCTGCTTTTTATCGTAACGCAGGTCAAACGCCCCCGCAAACCGTTCATTGACAACAACCATACCCGTAATAGGGCATCGCAGTACAGCACAGGTGAAGTCACTGCCTATGTCACTTAAAAGCGCGGCGCTCATGTTGGCATCATAGTTTCCATAGACCCAGGCCTCCCCATGGGTACTAACCCGTGGGGCAATTTCGGTTAAAGCCAAGGTGGAAGAACCATGATAAACCACAGGTTCCAGTTTCACCTCGTTTGGCCCCTTAAACCACAGCCCTTCAATGGCTAAAGTGGGCAGAGTTTCTCTTAAAGACGTGATCAAATGTTGCTCTAACTTTTTATCTAAGACCATAGAGTCCACAAAACCAATAAATTCAAAAAAAATTCTTTGTCCATGGGAACCTAATTTGTCTTTTTGACTCATAAAAAACATACCATTCTGTTGTGGTTGGACCTTGTGGATCAATCGACATTTAAGCTGCTGATTGGTGCTAGTTTCATAGGTGATATAGGCCATGCGCTCATTGGGTTTAAAAACGGATTTAAGACTTTCTAGGTGTTCTGGTGTCAGGCTTTCTATGCCCAGTGCAGGACTTTGCCCCGCCAATGTATTTCTGTCCTTAAGCTCTTGATCAAGTTGCTGCCAGTAGTCCAGAAACTGAATGGCGCTGATATTAACCACAAGTGATTCTTGCGTGTAGGGCGAGGGTATTTCTATAGTCACTGGACTCTGGAGATCAACGGGTAGCAGTTCAATGGCAAAATTCAAATCGAAACGTCGAAAATGTGGGGCACCTGTCAAAATAAGCGCCCTGTTTTGAACAAAATTATTTGGGTCAAAATTTTCATGGGTTTCAAGAGCGCAACTACAAAGCATCACAGACTGTGTTTCGGTATCTATGGTTTCCCATGAGCTTAAATCGACTCCCTTTTCCATAAAGTATTGAAGCATCATTGCACCATCAATAGAATCTGTGCGGAGCCTATGACTATTAGAGTTTTGAATATCAATGGTATGGCTGCCCCACATCAGATTAGTTGGCAAAAATTCAGCATCTTCATATTTGAGGTATGCGATATAGTTAAAATAATAAATATTGTCTATTTTTGTAAAACCAAAAGTTCTAATGGCCACCTGTGCATTGGTCATATCCCGTTCATACTTATAAAAATTTTGGGGCTTGTAAGCCGCCATTAGCCATTGTCCAAGAATCATAATTGTCTCCTAAATATTAACTTGGGGGAGCACCATACCATTTTTTGTTGTTTTCAAGTTGTATACTCGTTAATTTCTCTATGAATCCTTGTCAATAAATGTTCTCATCATTTTTTCTTCCCTAAATAATCAAGGGCAACCTCTAAACTATCAACACCAAAACCTGTCACCAAATCAGGTACCAAAGTATTTTGATTTGCATTTTTGTCAGCTCTAATGAATCGCTTATAGGATATACTGACATCGATATTGTTGTTAGGAAGAGTATATAAAAGACAATTTCCATAAGATGTGGGCGCATTAGAGCTAGGTGTCCCGATAATAATACCCAGTACACCATCTTGTACCATAGAACCTAAATCCGTTGCTGCACTAAAGGTGTAAACATTGGTAAGTACATCGAGTTTGATTTCCTTGTTCTGCTTTGCTACGGTTAAATCAGGCTCATAGGTTTCATAGCCGTCATTGGGATATTCTGAGCAATTTACTTTTGCTAATTCTGAATAGCGAACATTAGCACCTAATGAAGGTGGGACCATGTCTAAGGCCATAATTAATTTTTCGCTTGCCATAGAATCTCCGCCACCATTATTTCGCACATCGATAATGACTTTTTTTATACCTTTTTTTACGGTGCTTTTTATAATTCCAATTTGATCTTCTAGTGCCTTGTTGTCAATACAGACATTCATATCTATATAGAGCACATCACCAAACAGCTGTGAAGAAATTTCAGTGGTATAATCATGACTCAGGAAAGGCTCTTTAGTCGTAATGCTATAATATTCATGAATCAAATTACCCTGTATCTCAAAGGTGATTTGAACTGTATCGCCATCTATCTTGCACCCTGCATATTGTAAGATTTGAGCGTTTAATGCATTTTGAGAATAGTTACGGGCTCTAGCTGCATCGTTTTCAGCAGGAAAATACAAGTCGCACATATTCATGATTTGTTGAATTGGAACGCTTCCAATATGTGTTATTTTCTTCTGAGTAACTGCCACCGCCTCATCAAGCGCTAACAATACACCATCTACATATGCGCATTCAATATCAATCGCCATATTTGATCCTGTAGATTGAACCTTGGTATGACCATCTCGTAACAAGGTAAGATAGCGCCTTACTAAAAACTCGAAATCAATACGATTAGTTCCTTTTTTAACTTCTTCAAGAATCGCCATTTTTTCTTTTTCATAGTTGGCTGGTAAATCGTCTAAAACAAAAGCAGGATGGGTTGCTTCCACTGTTTCAATCAAGTCAGTTATATCTTCAACAAACTTAGCCTGTCTTTCTAACGGTGTTGCATTCATTGGCTGTTTGACCTGTTTAGCCTCCGGCGCAAGGGTTGGAATCGGTTCAGCCTTACACCCCACCCCTAACAACATAACCACTATTATCAGAAAAAGAAATGCACTCTTTCCTATATGTTTACGATACATAAAGTTCTCCTCAAGGCAGGCTACTTAGACAGTGGCATTCTCCGCAAATGTAATGGTTCGCTTGTCGCAGTCTAACTGGGCTTGAATCCCATAAGGAATGATTGCAATCGGTTTACCATGACCAAAATTGACATTGTAAAAAATGGGCAGGTCATGCAACTGCTCTTCTTCAACTACCACTTGTAAAATGGCTGTTTTGTATGCCTCGTAATAGACTTCTCCCTGGGGTTTTGCAAAGAGAATCCCCTTTAACACCTTTAATATCCCCTGGGCTGCCAAGTTACGAAGTGTCCATTTAACAAAATCTGGTGATGGTTTGTCCTCGCTGGTTTCCAAAAAAAGTATGGCGCCGGTCCACTGGGAAAGTGTTGGCCAAATGCTAGTGCCAATTACCATCATAAACACATCCAGGCAGCCGCCTAATAAATGGCCCTGTACAGTGCCACCGCCGTTCAAAACTTCATAGCCGCGATCATCCGGTTTTAAGTTGCAGGCTATTTCCATATTGCCTTCGTCCCATAAGACAAAGTCATCTGACCATACAGGGCTTGGCTTTAGCTGATACTCTGTCCACTCACCAAAGAGCATATCTCTCACAGCCCCAGCAGTGTAATCAAACATGCTCACATATTCTCCAAATTCACACATGATTGAAGGCCCATAAAAAGACACGACACCAGCCTGATACATCATCAAGTGATTAACTGTACTGTCGGAATAGCCCATAAAGATTTTAGGATTGTTGCGAAGGGTGTCAAAATTGATATAAGGAAGCAAGCGAATGGTGTCGTCCCCACCGATGGCGCAGAAAATAGCCGAAATTGACGGGTCTTCAAAAGCATCCATTAAATCCTTAGCCCGAAGCTCAGGGTGCTTGGCAATAAAGGCGCTTCCCTTAAGGGCATGGGCCATGGTTACCACTTCAAGGCCAAAGTCATTCTCAAGCCGCTCTTTGGCAATATGGTATTTATGTATAAATTCAGGATCCCCGAGGCCGCCCCAGGAAAGGCTTACGATGGCTACCTTTTGGCCCTTTTGTAATCGTTTTGGTTTGATCATATGCATCACCTCAAAGTGTTTTAGTCAGCACGATATGCATGCCAATGGGTGGATAGTCAAAGGGTTCGCCGTAGGGCTTGAAACCCAGTCGTTTGTAGTAATCGGTGACGTTAACCCGGCCTTTGCACCATAAAAAGTTAACGGCCCTTTGTTTCAAGATGTTTTCACCAAAAGCGACCACCTGACGACCAGCACCTAGTTTTCGGTACTCAGGCAGTGTGGCCATGGCCCTTAAGCGATATTGTTTTAAGTTGCCAAGCTCTAAATCCCCCATTGACTTGTCGGCAAGTGTTTCGGGTAATTCATCACTAAAAATTTCGCAGTTCTCTTGGTTAAACGAGACAATGCTAATGAGTTTCTCATCGAGAAAAGCACCTACATGGAAGGTAGAGACCTCTCCGTCTGACGGATATAAACAATCATCTATTGATTGATGGGGACGTAAAACCATGTGACGAAGTTCCAATACATCCCGTATGTCTAATTGACGAATTTCTAACATAGGACCTCCTAAATATTACAGCGAAAATGTGTCCCCCTCTTCTCTCTAGGAGTGACATCTTCTTGACACATTGCCCTTGCTTGTCAGTCGTTAACCATTCTACAATTCACCCATAAGTATGTATCTAATTTCATTTCCAATGATCACAAAAGTGCAAGATTGTTTGTCATTTTGAAGCACTTGTTGCATAAATTTTTGATTATCTGTTTTTACAACGCCATATAAATCTATCGAATAGGATTCTATATCGCTATGAAGTGGATAGCTTTCCACCAGATTTGTTTCATTAATCAGAATAGGTGTGCTCTTTTGAAGTTCTGAGAAGTCGTCATTTGTCACAACCTTACCTATTAGTATTCTTGCATCTTGATGATTGATAATGCTTTCTTTCCAAATGTTATTCATGATTTCTTGTCTTGTGAGTCTTTCATTTAAGCTCCCTAACTCAAATTGATCTAGTTGATTATCAATCATATTTATTCGCTTGGTAAGTTCTTCTGTTTTGATTTCATTTTGTAGCAATGCAAATTTCAATGCCATTATCTCAGAGTCTTTATTGATTAGAAGTTGATATAAACTGATGGTGATTACGAAAACGAGTACCCCTCTTGTAATAAATGTTGGATCCAGGTTGATTTTCATATAGGTTTTCTTCCTTTGATGTCATCAATCCATTGTTCTAACATGTGATTGAAGATCTGCTCTTTTTCAATATGCAAGCCATGGCCGGCGCCATCCAAAACCATGTAAGAAGCTCTTTTGTACTTTTGACTCAGTAAAAATTGATCCTCATAGCCGACACCTGAATCTTGTTTTCCTGCAAGTATCAAAAGGGTTCCATTAAAATTCGAGGCATTCTCGTCTATATTAAAGCTGGCCTCATAACCATTAGACTGATATGCCTCTAAAAAGGCGCCATTGGCTTTGGATATGGCTTCGTCAAATTCAAGTTTTTGTCTCTCTACAATCCGCCGGGTAATGATGACATTTGACTCCCGTAACTGCTCTACTTCAGATGGTTCCAAGGTATTGGTGTATGCCATATCTTCATAGACTACCTCATGAGCTGGCAATTTTCTCTGATCAAACTTAGGAAAAACAACAGGTGCAAATAGAAACATCCCCAGACATTGATCCTTTAATGCATGTGCAAGACCTCTGGCTAAGTAGCCGCCGTAAGACATGCCCACCAGGTAAAAAGGTATTTCTCCAATCGTTTCCTTTACAAAATCCCCAATGCATTGAATCATATCATCAGCGTTCTCAATGCCCTCTATATTTGAATTCAAACCCATCCCCGGCTGGTCAAAGTAAATACGCTTAAAGTCACTCTGAGAAAAGATGGGTTCGCAAGCAGCTACCATAGACGTTTGATCGATAAAGAAACCGTGGAGCATAATAACAGGCGTACCTGCACCAATAATTTTCAAATTGAAACCTTCTCTAGACATTTAGATTTTCTCCTTCGCTATTTTCCAACTGTTTTTGCAACACATCTGCAAAACATTGTATTGGGTCTCCTAGCAATTCAAGCCATGCAAGAACCGTAACATCATTCATAAATAACTGTGGTGCATTTCTAATGGCAAGAGCCTTCACCATGATTTCTCTTTCAGAAACCAAATCTTGGTCTAAAGCCCATTGACCTGCTTTTGTCTTTGCAATCACCTTGCCTGTTTGAAGTGTGTAAAGACAACGGGCTATATCAAGAAGCCATCCTGCTGAATATAGGCTGGGATCAGTTTTGATTGCATATTTTCTTATGGCTTTGTAATGATCTACAATGGCAAAGCGGAGTTCTTCATGTGTTGGGAAGGTCAGTATATTTCTGACATCAGCGCCATAGAGAAGACGGCCATGTTCAAGAAGGATCGTCATTGAAAAAGGATCAAAACTGTATTGGGTTGTTATTCTTTCGCCACTGGTGCCCCAATAGACTACCGTGTCATCTTTTTTAGAAATAAATGCTTCAAGTGAAAGAAAGGCACCTTCAAATGAACGGTAAAATTGACTTTCCGCATATTCGCGACTCAATCTTGTCCTTAAATGAAGTAACATGTTTGCCTGTTCTTTCGTTACGGGTGTTTGGGTTAAGCAAATAAAATCAATATCACTCCACCCCAATTTAAAGTCGTCCAAGACAATAGAACCCAATAGATAAAGTGTTGGTTGATTAGGCTCCAATATAGTGACGATTGCATGTTTCATGATATCAAGGGCTATTTGGAAGTTATTTTCAGTTATCATTATCATCCATCCTTTTCTTGTTATCAGACGTAATTACGAGATAAGCAAAAGTTCTCTCGAGGCACAGCTTAAAATGCATGTCCCATCACCAAATCTACCTATTACAGTATAGCATAATTTTGGCAAATACCCCTACTCAATTATCCAGATTTCCATAATGTTATCCAAAACATCGTGACTTCATACCGACAACTTGTCATCTGAATAGCTCTGTCCTAATACATAAAACAATTGAGATGCATTCAAAGTCAGGCGGATGTGTTATAATAGATGACAAAGCCAATTTTATGGAGGATTTATGAATACAACTAAACGGAAAAACGATCAAATTAATTACAGCAACAGAAAGAAACAAAACGCTGATTTTGTGGGTAAGGATTTTCGCCGAAGTAACTGCATCAGCAGTGACTTTACAGGTTCTGATTTTAGTCACGTTAGTTTTAGAGGCGCTCACTTTAAGGCTTGTAATTTCAATAGCTGCACATTTGAAGCCTCTGAATTTGTGGCTGCAAACCTTAAAAACAGTCGATTTGTCAATGCCACTTTTAAGAATGCTATCTTCGATACAGCAAATTTAGAAGGCGCTAATTTTGAAGGCGCTACATTTGATAATGTGATTTTCATTTTTACAGACACTACAAAAGCGTTAAATCTTGATATCCATGCAAAAGGCATCCGTGTTTTAGATGGCTGGCCAGATGTGGCGATTAGTGAAAAACTAGAACGGTCAATTCGTGCTTGCATGAAAAATGAGTTCATAAAATTTGCTCATGTGCTTGATTCAAAACATGTTGCCATTAGCCCACTTAGCGTTATGCTCCTACTTGAGAACTTTACAGAAGCTGAGTTGATCAAAGGTTTAGCCTTACTCAAAGATCATGTTGATAAGAATTTTGGCACATTAAGCTATTTGATACATCTTTTAAAAACATATCAAGTGGATGAACTGATTTAAATCTGATCAAGTAGATGAACTTATCAAAATGAATCTGATCAAGTAGTTGAGTTAACCAAAAGAATATCAGGTAAATGTTCTACTAAAACACCAAAGCACATATCAAACTTACTAAATCGAGGACTAGAAATGAAATTCTTAAAGTACCTGTTTATTTTTGTGCCTATTTCTGTGGCACTAGAACTGATGCACGTTGACCCACTCTGGATCTTTATTACTGCCTCGATTGCCATTATCCCCCTGGCTGGTCTTATGGGGGAAGCCACTGAAGAAATAGCTGTTTACAGTGGACCAAAGGTTGGTGGCTTAATCAACGCTACCTTTGGTAATGCCACAGAGCTAATCATCGCCTTCTTTGCACTTAAAGCTGGCTTATTTGAAGTGGTTAAAGCTTCTATCGCTGGCGCAGTCATTGGTAATATACTACTTGTACTGGGTGCGAGTATGTTAGTAGGCGGTCTAAAGTTTAAAACCCAAACTTTTAATCAAAAGGCTGTCAGTGTCTCATCAAGCATGCTGCTTTTTGCAGTGATTGGTCTCAGTATTCCAGCGGTTTTTACCCATACTGTAAAGCCCTCTTTATTAAACACGCAGTATGAAGGTCTCAGTGTAGCCATTGCACTTATTATGTTTATCATCTATATTCTTAGCCTCATTTTTTCCTTTGGTACCCATAGAGATATCTTTGGCACAGAGCACGAAACTTCAGCCACTGCAAAATGGTCATTTAATAAGGCCATGGGTATGTTAGTACTTGCCACTGTATTGATTGCTTTTATGAGTGAATTTCTTGTGGGGTCTATTGAAGCAGTTACAAGTGCATTCGGCCTCAGTCAACTGTTTGTTGGTATTATTGTCATTGCCATTATTGGTAATGCTGCTGAACATAGTACGGCAATTATTATGGCTGCTCGCAATAAAATGGATGTGGCTGTTGAAATAGCTATTGGCTCGAGCCTTCAAATCATTTTATTTGTTGCCCCTGTTCTGGTGTTTATCAGTTTATTCTTTACACCCATGTCGCTGATCTTTAATGACTTTGAATTAATGGCCATGTTTGTGTCAGCCCTTATTGCCAATCAAGTCGCTAGTGATGGTGAATCTAACTGGTTAGAAGGCGCTCAGCTAATTGCTGTTTATCTGATCATTGCGATTGCATTTTTCTTTGTTTAGCTTTTGTATTAAATGAAATAAACGACACTTCTACATTAAAGGATTGATATTTAGTCCAATGAATGATACAATACCAACGGTAAACTGCAAAGCATATCGTTGATACATAATATCCAATTACTGGTTGTAATCGGAGAGGTTATATATTGAAGAGCTTATCTTATAGGCTCTTTTTTAGTGATAAAGAGAGGTAATCCCATGATTCAACTTATTTTCTTTAATTACTCATTTCCGCAAAAAGATTTATACAAAGATGTTACATTCACATTAGAAAAAGGACAACACTGCGCTTTTATCGGTGCCAGCGGCAGTGGCAAAACTACCCTCGTTGACATCATCATGGACCCTGAAAAATATATGTATGATGGTGACTTGGATATTGAACCACAAACCACAATCGGGTATGTCCAACAGTTTTCACAACAGGACCAAAGCACTGAAACCACAGTTTTTGAGTACATCGGTGAAAAATTCATCGCCCTACAAAATGAAATTGATGAGATCTGCGCACAAATGGCAACCGCTTCTGACCTTGAAGAGTTGCTTGAAAAATACCAAGTTGCCTTAGATGCCTTTGACGCCATCAATGGGGACAGCTTTGAAAGTGACATCAACAAAAAACTCAATCTTGCTGACCTGATCAAACATAAAGATCTTAAGGTCTCAGAACTTAGCGGTGGCGAGTTTAAATTGGTTCAGGTCATTAAAGAAATGATGAATCGCCCAGATGTCATGATCATGGATGAGCCAGATGTGTTTTTAGACTTTGAAAACTTAAGCGCCCTAAAGAATCTGATTAACGCGCACAAGGGCATTCTCCTTGTCATTACCCATAGTCGTTACCTCTTGAATCAATGCTTCAACAAGATCATTCATCTTGAAAATAAAGAAATTCAAGAGTTTAATGGACGTTACGTGGACTACAACTATGAACTTCTTCAATCCAAAATTGAATTACAAGAACTTGCCCTTGCCGATGAAGAAGAAATCTCTAAAAATGATAACTTAATTGACAAGCTTAGAATTAGCGCCACCCACAATTCAGAATCATCTAGAGGTAAAGCCCTTAAAGCAAGAGTAAAGATTCAAGAAAGACTGGAAGCCCGCCGAATTAAAGCACCTTTTGTTGCCATCAAGCAGCCTGAAATCTATCTTCAAACTGATAAACCCTTGGAAGATACCATTGTACTTCAAGTCAATAACTACACCGCAAGCTTTGACGACCTACTATTAGAAAAAGTCTCTTTTGAAATTGGCGCTAAAGACAAAGTGGCACTGATTGGATCAAACGGCACAGGAAAAACAACTTTACTCCGAGACATTCAAAAAAACAATCACCCTGCTATTACAATTGACCCTTCAGTCAAGCTTGGTTATGTATCACAGCTTCAGGGCGAAGTTTTAGACGAGTCTAATACCATTCTTCAAGAGTTCTTTGATGTTGGTTTTAAATCAAAAGATGATATAATTGCTTACCTATACGGCTATGGTTTCTTTGGCGATATCATCTACCAAAAAATCAGCTCACTATCAGGTGGCGAGAAAAACACTATCCAATTAGCCAGAGTAGCTGCAACCAAAGGCAATCTGTTGCTGCTTGACGAGCCAACAAGTCATTTGGATACGTATTCTCAAGTCGCACTGGAAAAAGCCATTGCAGACTACAATGGTGCGATTCTCATGATTTCTCATGATTACTATTCAATTGCTAACTGCATGGATTATGTGCTGTTGATTGAAGGTAAAACAATTAGAAAAATGACCATCCGTAAATTCAAGAAAATGGTTTTCTCTAGCCACTTTGATCGAGAGTTCTTTGAGATGGAAGAAAAGAAGAAGACCGTTGAAATGGACATCGCTCATGCTTTAAAAGCTACTGATTTCGAGCTTGCTAAAAAGATGTCTGTGGAGTTGGAAGCGTTGATAAATAGTGTTGATTAAGAGCGTTTAGTATGACAATTAAAGAGACTTAAAATAAAAATAAACCCCTTGCAGTTGGCAGAATATTAATCTGGCTACGGCATGGGGTTTTGATTTTGCTTTGAGGGCAGAGTTAATTCTTATGCTTTTAAATCGTATTAATCAACATCTATGAGATCTATGTAGTATTGGTCAATTGTTCCAGGGGCCTGTGATAGAATCGTTAACCTATATAGCTCACTGAGTCTGGAACGGCCTATCACCCTATAGGCATTGCTATTTATACGGATATTGGTATTATCCCAAATATCAATGCTAATCGGTTTTAGGTATGATGAATTGTATTTGTTGATGAATATTATATAATTTTTTTTATGAATATTGCCATACACCTTTTTAGTTTTCCCATTTGATGGAACAACCCTTACCTCATTTAGAATTCCAATGATTTCTGATATTGCTGTTCGATTGTCCACATCAAAACCTTCATACGTTCTCCCAGCTTTCAGTCGCATCTCGATGGATTCACAATCCGTCGCATTCACCTCAATAAGTTCACCAATCCTATGAATAGAATTATAATATTGATATAAGTAGCCTATTAATGTGAATATGGCCACAATAAGGATGATAACAACATATTTCCGTTTTGCGATGTCATAAACTTTCATCTAAACCTCCAATTTTTAATCATTTATACTAAATCACTTGCCTTTCCTGCGTTTTTTCGCTATCCTAGTAATAGTCCACTTGTGTCTGTAGCTCAGAGGATAGAGCAACTGCCTCCTAAGCCGTAGGTCGTGGGTTCAAATCCCGCCAGGCACACCAACTAAAACCGCCCATTTCTTATTTATAATAAGATGTGAGCGGTTTTTTATTGCCGATTTAGGTCATTTCCAGTATTTATTTTTTTCCATTTTTTAGCTTTTCAGCTGTCAACAAGCTTCTTCCCTACTTCGAAACGCCTGCTTGCACTTGAGCCCGCTCCTGCGCCCCGTCATGTTGCCCATTGCCTTTAATCTTCATTTCCAATCCAGTTAAGGTGGTCGCGCTATATTGATTGCCACCGTCATGGCTAATACCCTGATAATAGTCTGTCATCCTTTTACCAGTGATATCGGCAAGATAGACCCCCTTTGAGGTGGTTATAATAAATTGCCCATTTTCGGAAACATAACTAAGCTCTTTGTGTATTGCTGGTAAAATAGCCTTATTAGAACCACTGATAGCCCCGTATTTACCATTTGACTTGTAAATCAAAACGTTATTATAAGTAGGTGTCGGCATAATATTTACTTTGTAATTTACCATCACTTTTCCAGCATAATTAATCTGTGCATACTTGCCACTTTCAAGTTTAACCAGGGCTTTGCCATTAAAGAAAGGATATGCCTCAAGGTAGCGAGCCGAAATAGTGACTTGCCCTTTACTATTCACGTACCCGCAGCGATTGTTCACCTTTTTGTCAAGTGAATAAGCCGCGACACCTTCAGAGAACGCCGAATAAATACCACGATACAGCTCCTTTTGCGTGTCCAAAGTTACCAGTCTTGGGACAATATCTTCCATTGTGTACATAACCGCTGTGGTCGCCGATACAATGTTCTCTAATCGACTAAAGCCAGTAATATGCTTATTTCGCTGATCGATTAATACAGTTACTTGAGGTGAATCCTCCGTAGATACCCTCGCAAATCCCCATTGATCAAATTTTGAAGCACTTAAATATTGGGGTTCAATCACCAGTTCATTTTTTACATTTGCATAGCCCCAAAGGCCATCAGTCTCCAGTTGAACAGGATGCAAGGGCGATATATCAATGGCTCCCTTAATCACTCCCCATAACTCACCCTCCTTATTAACCAAGCCATCAAGCTCATACCACGGAATGACCAAACTAAAGTATTGATAAGGATGTGACACATGGCCCAATCTGACCATTTGAAAAAATCTAATCCCTTCAGGTAAAATCTCAAATGTCGTATCCGTCACCATGGCCGGCCCATCAATGGGCATTTGGTTAGTTGGATCACTCTCATTTTTAGCAATCAAGAGGGCTACAATTGCCTTTTTATAGTCCGTGGTGCTCTTAAAAAGATCTTTCAAAACATAAGTATGGTTATTTGTTAAATTGAGGTGGAGGGTCTTTTTCCATTCTGTCTTCTCGGTATCAACCATATAAGTGGTCCCGCCACTGCTAAACACACCTAAATTGCCTATTTTGTGATGATCCGCATAAGCAATTAGATTGGCAGTGGAGACATGAGTCATTTCCAGGTGGGCCGTGGAGAAAAACGTAAAGAGGGTTTTGTTAATGGTAGTCAGTGTTTTAGCTGGCAAATTTGCCTCAATGGTCAAATAGGCAATTTGCTTCTTATCTTTAATCATTTCTTTCATATAGAACTGGGTAAAAAGCGGTGATGTACTGGCTGCAAACCCAGTGTTTAGAGATACGAGGGCAATAATGAGCATTACGACAACAATTTTTGAGTACTGTTTAACTGACATTAGTCTCCTTTTGTGTTTGTAACACAGTTGTTGTTCAGCTATTTCGTGCTTCACGAACAAGGTCGCAAATGGTAGCGGGCAATTGTTCATTCTGCCAAAGCATTTCAGCCGTATCATCTAGGTTTGCGCTCTTGAAGGCCTTTTGTATGTAATAGGGTGCACCAAGGGCGTGGTCTGCCATGTGTGCCGTGGCAACGGCTTGACCCACGGCTCGCGCTAAGGCTTTCGCAATCGGGTCTTCTGTTGCACGGGCGATTGCGTGGGCTGCCAGTGAAGCCTTCTGGGCTGCCCCGACTTTTACAAGGCCGCCCTGCCAAGACCTGCCGATGGCCATTAATGGCATCAGATCTGGATTGAGGGTGGTGCCGAGGGTTTGGGCGGCGTGCAAGATGCAATCAAATGCCCATGTCATCAGGGCTCTGTGTTGCTCGGCAGTGAGGGGTCCCCCTCTGTGCTGAGCAACAAAACTTGGATTTCGCATTGGCTACACCGCCTTTCGGTTTTCTTATGGCCTCTCTCTGAGTGCCCCAATAGTTTTCCCAAACTTATCTGACAAGCAGACGCTGAGATCAGTGGTAACAAATTCCCCATCATAAAAAAGACTAAATATGGTGGCCGGTGTTGGTGCACTTTGGGCTGCTTCCATGGTAGCCAAATGAATCACTGTGCAAGGTAGGCCAAACGCCTCTGCAGACTGGGGTAGAACGGTGTTGACATAGTAGTCGGTAAACGGACACCTGTGGCTATAATACGCAACCACACCCTTTGATAAGCTAGGATCGACGGTAGGTGCTTTTACGGCCGGAGAAAATTCTGGATTTGTTGCATCTTCGGAGAATTTTAGGGCCATGAGTGCAAACCCCGTTGCCGTTTGGTCTACCGTTTGAAACCCCTGAAGTGTTAGAAATTTTGTATCTGACATAAAATGAAACTTTTTCTTGCCCACGACGGTGACAAGACCATGTTTCCCCTGGGCTTTCGCATCCTCTACAGCGAGCTTTAGCAAGGCTTTTGCATGCCCTTGACCCTTGTATTGCCCGCTAACCCAAAAACAATTGACCATCAAATAGTTAGGCGCAATCACTGGTAACCAGGCAGTTTCTGCTAGTCCATACTCAATAAAAACCTTAGCCCTTGCATCTAGTCGCTTAAAAGTATAACCTTTTAACATTTCTGACTTAAGCCATTGCTTTTTTAGCCCGTAGCCAGTGGCGCATTTTTTGTCTGAAAAACCACAACAAATGTGTTCAACCTCTAAATTTTCTGGCGTTAATTGGATATAGGTCATTTTATTTCCCTCCAAAAGTGAGTTATCTCCTATAGCTATAATGTAATTAGTACCAATCTAAGGATAAAGTGTAAATGGCATAAATCTCAAATAGACTTTTCCGGCAATATCTTTATATTCAATACAACCTAACAATCTGGAATCGTTGGAAATTATGCGATTATCCCCCAAAACAAATATTTGATTTGGTGGTACAACAAGATTAACTTCCCCTGTGGTGATGCCATCTTTGGTGAAATCCGCATTTTGGAGCTGGTCGTTGACATAAACACTATTATTGGTAATCACCACATGGTCCCCTGGCAGGCCAACCACACGTTTTATAATTCTTCTATGAAACGCCTTAAGGGGTTCGATGTTCGTGTTCTCAAAGAGCGGTATATCCGATTTAACAATAACAACATCATTCTTTTGGGGTTGATCCAGAACGTAACTGACCTTTTCAACAAGGACCACTTCCCTATCATGAAAGTTGGGTTCCATTGATGCCCCGAATATCAGGGACGGCCGTGCCACCATAATGATAATTACCCCGACAAATACAGTTATACCAATAGATCTAATCCATTCCATCAATTCTTTTTTTAAAGCAGTGGCGTTCATAGCAAAAGCCTCCTTTAGTTTGTATTTACCAATTCATCATACCCTTAGGTTAGGTGTATTTCAAATTACAGGTAAATTAAATTTCCGTGACTACCCCGCTTTCAATCCAAAGCCCTTGTTTTTCTGGGGTGATAACTGGGTATATGAATTATTAGATTTGGCATTTCGTGGTTAAGACTGTAGCCTAGAAAGGCGAAAAAGCTAACTCATTCAGGTTAAACACCTGATAGAGCTAGCTTTTTTTTTGCCATTTCTGCTATCCATAGCTTGTTGCCTTCATTGGCAACTTGCAAATATTTTTCTTTCGCCAATTCTAGATTACCATTCACCTGATCAATTTGTGCCAAATGAAATAAAACACCTAGTCCCACGCGTTTGCTTAGTTTCTGGCTGAGTAGCATGGACAAGTGCTCCTGACTCTCCTCGTATCTTTTAAGATAAAAAAAGCGCTCTGCTACAAGTACATTCATTGCTTGTACAATTCTTGGATTTATCGGTGACAGGACAGGTATTTGAGTTTCAAACAAGGCCTCTGCAAGAGCAACCTCACCTAATGCGTAGTAACACAGCATGAGATTCAAGGTGTAGATTAGCAAGGAGTCATTTTTTCGTGTCAAATGACTTTTGTTAATTGAGAGCAACAGGGCCTTTGCTTCTTCGAATCTGCCTAGTGTGATTAACCCAGCCGAACGGTCAATATCAAAATAGGCATTCATCTTCAAATTTTTACTCATAATCGCTCTTTGCTTTTCTGTTCTTTCCATAAATGCCTCTGGATCGCAAGCATCATCTAGTAAACTTAAACGCTTTTTAACTCTTAAATGACCTATGATGATGTAACCTACAAGCACTGTTAATACAGTCATGATACCAGCTATAAATGGATGAACACTAAATACTAATAGGGTTATCATGATCACTGCCGTTATTGCCATTAATAAAATACGATTTACCATCATTTCGAGCCCCTTTGACATGTTAAATGCCATTTCTTTTCTTTAAATGTTATTTTCTAATTTGTTTTTTCAATGACAACAATACAGGTTGAGTCCGGAAGGGCAACTGGTTGATTTTCTTTGTTATAGAGACTCACTTTAGGTGACAACGCCAAAGCGTAGCCTTCTTGCAGATAATGTTGCAAGGTGATAAGCGTAGCAGAGCTACCAAACAGCTCCTGAATCATTTCTTTAAAGCCAGTGGGTGTTAGATAGCCAAACTGCTCATTGACCTCGTGGACGTAGGATGCTTCGCCCCAGGTATAGGTGTAGAGAAACTCCATGGCATCATTGACGGGCATCATTACTTGGTGTTGACTTAGTTTTCGCACCTGTATCTCTCTGCCTTTAAAATCCTTTTGGTAGCGTTCTAAAAATCGGATGCCCTCATCTGAATGAAAAGTCAGTATACGATTCTCAGATTCAGGTTCTGTCATAATGCCATCTCGGATAATGATTCTGCCCCCAACTGGCAAGATATCAAAGGTCTCTTTTAGGGCTTTTTTTAAGGTTTCATGGTTGAATTTTTTGCCTTCAAACTCGATGTATGAGAATAATTCGTGGAGGATTGAACAAAAAATCACGGTGTCCACTTGCCCTTTAGTAAAGGTATCTCCAAGGGATAAAGCGTTGCCATAAGCAACCTCCCAAGCTTTGTTCTCCTTGTATTTTCTCTTATTTAAAGTGTCGATCACATTTTGTGCAATATCGACGCCAACCACTTTTTTCTCTGGATACCTGGCTAAAATCAGATCCATTAATGCACCACCACCTGGGCCAATATCCACAACCGTTTCCCCTACGATATAATCGAGAATCACTTTTTTGGAATCCACCGATTGATTCATGGTTGCCAGATACTTTTCTTCTTCGTAAAACCGGTCGTATGGGTCTTTTCTGAAGTTGAAGAGATCGTATAAAAGAATGATTGCCTGCTCAAAGAGAACCCCGGCTTTTTCGGCTTCCATGTAAAATGCGATGAGTTTCTCAGCCGCTGGCGAGAACTCAAAGCTGACCGCAAGGGTATTCTGGTTAAGGCCCCTAAAGTGACTAACCAACTTAACATGTTCTGATAGGTGCATTGTCTCTTTGTGAATTGAAGGCAGTTCCATCTCTTTTAAGTATTTTTCAATAATGCGCTTTTTATAGATGTTGACCTGCTTGTGATTTTCTCTTTGATAGTACAATTGTTGCATCAGGGGCTCAAAACTAATATGTTCAACGGCATTATAGCCTGTGTTAGTTTCCTCCCTGCCTCGGATTATTTCATGATTACCTATGATAATGTCATCCGATCCATTATCAGTGGCGACCTTGGTGAGGCATAAAATCTTAATCACTTCTTGCAGGTTAAAATCATAAAGGGCTGCCTCTAGATACCAAAATGTCTTCTGATCCATCAATATTTCAAGTAGTTCTGATAGATTTATTGGACTCTGTTTCAGTTCACTGGCCTTTGATTTCAGTTCACTCTCAATGGCTTGATAGCTTAATTCAAAATCATCCCCATTGTCATTAGAGAGCTTTCTCAAATGGCATAAACGCTCTTTAGGTGAATACTCAGAACTGAAATTTCCTTCTACGATTTGTTGACAAACCAAAGTCACTTGCTCAGACAATTGGTGCCACAGATTTTCAGATACCCCCTCAATGACACATTGATTTAATGTCATCATAATTTCCAGTAGGTTTTCTTTAGTAAGGTAGTCCTCCATGATCAAGTCATGAAGGGGTTTGTTAAACTGTAAGGGAACTTCTCCCCTCAAATACTGCCCCACTAAACCATGAGTTTTTATGAGTTCAGATATGATATGTGATTCTTTAGAGTTTAGTTGATTTTGATCAAGGATTTGGGAATCAAAGACATGTGAAATGCAATTTTGAGCATTGAAGATTTGAACTGAGCCTATATTGTGAACATCCAAATTATAGCCCGCTGCAAGCCACTTTTTTCTTTGATGGCCCATGCCGCATTTGGCGACTTCTGACCACATTAGAACTTGTTCAACGAGCTTCTGTGTATCCGCAGGTGCTCCAGACTTTTTAAGGATGGTCAGAGTCCTGATTACATATTGGAGCACTTGTTTTGATGAGATGTCTTTGAGCGTATCCAGGCGCTCAAAATTCTGATGAATTTCATCTGTTAGGGCTAAGTACATGAGCCATTTTTCAGTTTTAAGCACGCTTAAATCCCCATCTAAAAAGTTGTCTATCTTATTAAGCGCACTCATAGGGTACGGCTCCATTCTGGATTAAAGCGAAACAATTTTGATGGTCTATGACCTTGATGGCTGTAGTAGTCATCTGTTTCGATGAGCATTTTACTTATTTTTCTTCTGAAATTTGCTTTAAGAAGTGTTTCGTTAAGGATAGTTTCGTAGGCTTGCTGCAAGGTTGTTAATGGAAATGTGGGGGGCATCATGTTGAAGATTAGATCTGTATAGTCGATCTTATTGCGAAGTCGTTCAACCCCATAGGCAATTATTTTCCCATGGTCAAAAGCCAAGTCATTTTGGGATTCAAGGGTGTGTGAAATTGTGACTTTGCCACCTTCTATCACTTTATGGACTTTAATTTGAGCATTCAACTCAACAGAATCACTTTTCAAATTAAGTGTCATATAGTAGGTATGATCGATCCGATTTTCTTTGATCGTTTCCCCTTCTTTATTAGTTTGCCCTTCTTTAATAGTCCGCTCTTCTTTAAGGAGCTTATAACTGACATCAAACCATGCAGTATCGCTGGCATCTGTACCCGGTTCTAGCAACAGACTGCTTTTGGGTGCTAATGCCATATAAGAAACGCTAATGATCCGCATTCGTGGGTCTCTGTTTGTATCACCCCAAGTGTAAAGTTGTTCTAAATACACATCCCGAACCCCAGTTTCTTCTGCTAACTCCCTGTATGCACAGGCTTCAATGCTTTCATCTATGCGTACAAAACCACCTGGGAGTGCCCATTTACCTTGATAAGGGTGTTCTTTTCTCTTAATCAGGAGCACTTGTAATTTTGATTCGGGTAATTTTCTGTAGTTGGTTATGATTGTTTCTCCGATTGTAAAAATAAGTATATCTGCTGTGACAGATGGCTTTTCATATAAGGCCTGGTTATAGGTGTCGAGAAACTCTTTCTCCTGCATTTTAAGTCCCCACTTTCTTTAACTTATTAGTGTTAATGTTAATCTCAATGATAATGTTAATATTAATGATAATGTTACTACGTGCATATTGATATTAGTACGCCGCCGATAGTATCTTATTGATAATATCTATCTAGATATAGCCTAGCACGAATGCAATTTTCTGTCAATCATATGGCTATGCCCATTCTGCCAGATCAAAAATAAAGGCCAATCCATTTTCCTAAACTTAGGTAATGGATTGGCCTTTATTTTTGCCTCTTTACTTTTATTAGTTTCCTACTTCCTACTTCTAACACCAACCCGCTAAAGCTATTCCACAACAAATGGTTGATATCCATAGACTTTATTGTAAACCCTATAGAGTATCACAGCCGCTTCTGCCTTAGTCAAATTATCAAGAGGTCTGAGCTTGCCATCTGTGACTAGTATTAAACCACTTCCTATCAAATTTGACACTGCAGTTTTGGCATATGGGCTAACTATAGAGCCATCAATAAACTTGGTTAGATCAACAGTGTTCTTTTCAGCAGGGCTCATACCAGCATTTAAGAGAAACTTGTCGATCATTACCATCATATCTTGACGAGTTATATTACCAGTTGGTACAAACATCTTGTTAGCTGCACCACTTATAATACCCAGTTCTTTTGCAGCATTGACCGCATTTGAGTAGTAAGCATCTTTCTTAACATCAGTAAAGAAAAGGGTTTGAGGCTCATTAAAGTACATGAGACGCATCATCAATGTGACAAAATCTCCACGATTGATTTTTCCATTGTAATTGAAATTCCCAGTACCTTGTCCCTTAATAATGCCTTTACTCATTAAAGCTTCAACAGCTTTTCTACTCCACTCTGCATTCACCAAATCCTTAAATGTCAATTTTGAATAACTGACACCAAATGTGCTTAGATGGTTGGTCTCAAAGTAAACCTGCTTATCTTCAGCACTGTAACGGCCACTTGCCAGTAGCTCACTCACACCTTGTTTGTTTAAACGCCAAATATTTATTTTACTTGGATCCTCACCGATATTTAGTGTGTAGGGAATAGCGAACTTAATGGTCTTTTTATTAGATTTCCAATCGACTTTTTGATTATTTTCCATCATGCTAAAGTCAATCATGGGCTTGTCCCTATTTTCACCAGGTGTTGCCAAAGTACTCCAAGCCACTTGATTGAACATAAAGCTAATTGTCTCATCACCACTGATGGTCTTATCACCTAGGAGGTCACCTTTTAGAACCACATCGCCATAATCGGTTCTTATGATTACTGAATAGTTTGGATTTCCAGTGAAGAATCGCTTTGGCACCACAAATAAACAACTCTGAACAAGCTTATTGAAACGGGCATTCAATATCACTGTTTTGATTTTATCCCTATTGAAGCTTGCTTGTTCAAAAGCGGTCTCAAGTTGACTTGATGTTACCATCAATTTGACCGATTGATTATTAGCAGTAGATTTTAATGGCTCAAAACCGATGGTAACCGCACCATTTTTACTGATAATCTCTTTTAAAGCATTTAAAACAACTCTGTCCGCTTCACCAAGTGGTACATTTAAATCCTTGAGAGTTACTAATTTTTTTGCTTCTGGTTCTTCTGGTTCTTCTGGTTCATCAACCACTTTGCCAACCGTCTGTTTTTCAACAGTGACTAATACTTCAGTTGTAAACAAAGTACCCTGATAATCATAAGTGATTTCAATAATACCAGCCCCTACGTTGCTTGCTGAAATTTCGCCATCTTTATTGATAACAATTTGATTATTACCAGCTTTGACACGATAAGCGACTGCACTTGCATCCAATTTAGAAACTGTACCATCAATCATTTCTATATAAGCACTTAAGTTTGATTTTTGACCAAGTTTTAAGGTCACCCATTCTGGTGTTGCATAAAAGCGCTTAATTTTCGGCAGTTCTTTAACCACACTTAAACTCATTCCAGTTTCGAAGGCATAATCTTTTGAAATGCGGTAGCTAGCAAGCAGAATATCCTCGCCCAATTTAGCACCCTTCACCTTACCAAGCTGATCGACTTCTAAAGCACCTTGTTTGACAAGGGTTTTCCATGCTACCTTGTCAGGGTCCAGTTGGAATAGCTGATTCTTAGAATCTTTTAGATAGACTTTGAACTGGGTTATTTCGCCTAAAATCAGATAATTCTTCTGAGGCTCAATGACTAGGCCCACCATATCAGACAAAGCGCTGTTATAGATTTCAGTCACAAACTCTGAACGGTTTCCTGCTTGGTCGGTAGAGACTACTGTAATGTTTTGAGTGAGTTGATTTGCCATGGACACATCTGCAACGAATATGCCCTCCTCATCACTGGTCACACTCTTGCCATTTACAGTAATGGTGGTATTAAACTCCGAATAGCCTCTGACGCGAACTGTGTCCTTAATTAAGGCTCCCGGTTCAGGACTGTCAATTCTAAGAACTGGTGACGTAGAATCCAAGGTGACTTTGAAATTATGATTGGTTGTATCGCCATTTTCGTTAGTCGCAGAGATGGCAATGGCGTTATCACCCTCGATTAAAGTTAAATTGATGTGCTGGTTTGAGCTGTCTTGAATCTCTGTGCCGTTAATCGACACTTGGTAGGTGACAGTTTGATTACTTGAAAGGTCACAAGTAAATTGACGTAAATTGGTCAAATAGGTTTGGACTGAATCTACAATGCCCTTGTCGATGACTTGAGCACCACTTGACAATAGAAACTGATGAGCTACAATCGCTGGATTTGGAACATTCAGCGTTGCTTCCCCCGTTGATATCTCAGAATAGTAGCGTGCTTCGGTAACCGTGTTGTAGGCTGAGACCTTAATCAGATAGGTTTTGCCAGGAATAATGCCTTTGACTGTACGAACCAGGCCATCGCTGGCATTTGAGTCATCACTAGCAGTCTTCATAGCATTGGTAATCGCCGTAGCACCTGCGCCATCGACATTCTTATAGGTACCGCCAATCAAGTGGTAGCCCGTTTTTTCTGTGAATTCATAACTTGTGACGAATTCGCCAGTACTCTTATCGAATACGTCTACCAAATAGCCTGTTACTAAATTAGCTTTTGGATCTTGCCATGTCAATTTAAGCAAGCCACTACCAACATTGGCCACTTTAAAATCTTGAACCCCTTGTGGCGCATTTAAGTTTGTATAAGCAAAAGCATCCTGGGTAGTCATAGAGCTGGCAACAAAGCCATCGGTGTCCATAATCTGAACGATCACTTTATAGTTTCCAGATTTCTGAGTGGCTGGAAGTTTTGCTGTAGTCTTTAATGCATTGGCTGCAATGCCATCGACCAGCAGAAGATTATCTTCAGCTGCTTGCGGATCCGCTTGACCGACAACCTCTTTGACCAAGAGAACCTTAACGGTTTGTCCCGCTACAATCTCTTTGCCGGTCCACTGGATAGTCAGATCATCGTTGACGATTGATGTATTGACAGACTCCAAAGCTGTTATATTTTTGGCCTCAAAGACTTTGCAATCTACGACGGTTTCTGAAGTGAGTGTCCAAGTGCCATTGGCAGGACTGTTAATTGAGATAAATAAGGAATGCTGGCTACCTTCGGCATTCTTCTTGACAAAGGCGTTTTTTGCTTGATTTGGCTGATCTTCCATGAAAATCGGATACATATCACCAGATGGCGACTTGACAGCAACAACAGGTGTCTCGCCTATAAATAGGACTTCTATCAGTGCGTTGTCCCGATTATTTAAGTCAAATGTGTGATTCTTTTGATTCATGGCCGCCAATTGCAACATGGCATTTTTGCCCAGAGAAGCGGTCAATTTATTTTTTCTGGAGTCGGAAATCAGGTTGATATTCTCGCCAACAATAAACGTCCCTTCTGGTTGGTTGTTTTCGTTGTAGACCACTTGGCTATAAAAGGGGTCCGCATAGCCAATATCGTGATTGGCGCTAGAGAAGAGTTGATAGGAGAAGTTTCCAGACCATTCGTACTTGACTTTAAATGGGATGTTAATGACACTTGCGGATGCATTCACACCGGTGTCACTAATGCCAGCGGTGATGCTGCCAAGGTTCATTCCCCCTACAAAAGGCCAATTGCTTGGCAGTTTTATGCCGCCTTTTACATCCCCTGAAAGAATCAGGTTTCCAAGTGCACCTTTATGCTTAGCATCAATGCCAAGTACAATCATAACAGAGCCATAAATAACATCGAAGACATCTATTTCACCAGAAGCGCTAAACTTTGCACTCGGGCTTTTTAGGCTGTCACCAAATGTCATCCCCATCTGGAGATTCTTAAAAATCTTCACTGGTCCAATATCTAGAGATGCCATATTGAGGCCAACTCTTTGCAAGGACAGCATCAAATTCACTTTTTTTGCGACGAAAATTTTGACGATTGACATTGAAGCTGTCGCATTCAGCGCTAGGGGCGGCAAGACGTTGAAATTTCGGGTGATGGTATCGAACAACCCTTCAAACCCGCCACCTAATCCTTGCAAGAACACTACCGGAGCTACTGGAATTATGGGAATCCCAGGTTCGAATCCACCATAAACATAAACCTTGTCGGGGATAGGTATAGCATAACCGCCTACATCGAACGCCCTTAAAATGAGTTTCCCCTCAGCCTCAACGACTTTTATAGCAACCTCAACTTCCATTTCAAATTTATAATTTTTGAAGGTATCGATTGCAACTCTGGCACCAGCACCGATATCCAATCCAGGAACAATTAGATTGGCTACACCTTTAGGGATGCCGATTTGACCTTCAGCCTTAATCCCTTCAAGCTTCACATTACTGCCATAGACGCTAAATCTCAAATCGTCAATGGACAATGACAACGCCCCATCCACATCGAGATTTTCACCGGGTTTGGTTTCCTTTGCGCCAGGATTTGGCGAAGGATTAGGTGTTGGGGTATTGCCTACAGTCGTTTTTAAAGCTGCAGTCTTTAGAGCATTGGCCTTTTGGTCAGCGGTCTCTTTTTTCCATGGTGGATCTCCAAGCATGCCAAATAACCATGCAAAATCAATACTGCCACCAAAGGAGATTGTATCCTCTCTGAGAATAGCTGCTTTAATTTTTACAGGTAATGATCCTAGTAGCGCAGTACCAATAGCTTTGTCTGTACTAACCGTTTTATCACCATAGGCAAACTCCACCCGAATCGGGTTGACATCTTCTTCTGCTACTTCTTCCTTATTTGTGTCGTCCTCGGAGATTTCATAAAATAAACCCTGTTGGAAGGTCATAATATAGGGACCGTACAAAAAATTCAAGTTTGGAATACTTAAAACCCCTGAACCAGTCACGCTAATATATGGGGATTCGTGCATCATATCCTTAGTGTGTACCTGAATTTTCATCGGCCGATCAGGGGATCCAAAATTCATCTTGCCTGTTGAATAAGTACTTGTCATAACTGAATTGATGGTTGCCTTTTCGCTGATGACGGTATAGATATTATCGCCCTCAGCTTTAGCAATTTTATCAGCTCTAACATCTAAAACAATTTTCCGACCCGCCAGTTGCGACTTTAACCCACTTTCAGAATCTGCAGTAATAATCTCATAGACATAACTACCTTCTTTTAGTGAGCGTACAATCCCTAAGAGTCCATAGGTGCGAACTCTATACTTTACGTCATTACTAAACTGTAGGGGTGTTGTGAACTCTTGGAAGGTCAAAAGACCATCCTTCACATATTCAACCACCAATTTGTAATCGTGGTTAACCGTGTAGGTTTCTGTTGATGGCAGTTTAATCAGCAGTTGATTCGGCTCAAATTTCAACAAACTTGGGTCAATCACTTTATCAACAGTGGAGCCCCCGCTTTGGGTTCGCAACAAAACGCGATAGGTACCATTGTTTACAATGGCATTTAAATTTTCGCCGTTAACTGTGATGACCCTGTCCGTATCTAGATGATAAATAAACTTATTGTTGAAATCAGTGAATTTAATAGTAGGTGGTTGTCCCGAAATTGCAGGAATCAGTACATTTCCAGATCTTTCGATAGGCGCGCTCAGGTTGTCCGCATTTAGTGTAATTTTATACTGGAAATTGGTCCAATGATAGAGTGGAGGCGTATTCAAAGTCCATTTAAAATTAATGGTCTCATTGGGTAAAACAGTGCCTAATTGAATGGTCTTAGGCTGGGTAAAAGGCAACGTAGCCCCTTGACTATATTCTAAGGTTACCTTTGCATTTCTAAGCAATTGCGCTTGATACAAGCTATTGTCTACAACACCATTAATGGCCATTTTGTTGGCGGTATAGCCATTGAATTGGTCGTTGACCTCTAAACGCTCTGGCGCTTGGACTAGCAACTGAACTGAATCTGTTGTTTCTTTTGTTTGATATTCGCCTAAGCCATAGTAAGTCTCATAGATACGATTTTTTCCTTTTGCTAAGTTTTGAGGGTCCCAGTACAGCGCTACTGCACTATCAGCAGAACCGTATTCATTGGCTTCAGAGGTGAATTTGAGGGTTGAATCCACTTGATAGTCCCACTTGGTTTCAGCAAGACCTTGCCAATGGCCTACCACCATTGAGCTTGGCTGTTGATTGTAATACACGTCTTGAGTAGCATCACTACTAGCGCCACGCCACCCACTCAGTAAACCGTAAGAAACAACGCTGGTTTGATATTGATTATCCACCGCTTTCCAATAGGTTGGCACCTGAGCGCCAACAAACTTTGTCTCGTTTTCAATAAAGGTCTGACTACCTGGTAGTGACATGGGCGAGCCGTCATTCTCACCTAGCATGGTATCTAATAAAACCCTTGAGCCAATTGAAAAGTCTTTGTTTCCCGTGTTGGCCACCTGATAGCGAATATGCACATTGCCTGCATTCTTATCTGATGTATCGAGGGTGATAAACTGGGTAATTTCGATGCCTTTAATCATCCAAACGGACTTGGTCACGTTGCCCATAGTCACCGGATCTAACCTAAAGGAACTCTCTAATCCTAAAAAGCCATATTCATTACCGTAAACATACTGTTTTCCATCAATCATAAAGGTAGTAAAGGTGGTATCCGGGACGCCATCCTTAAACAACAGCTGTTTATTGTTATCTGCTGGATTTTTTGTTCCCTTGACCGTTTCGATGGTGAAGCGGCCGTTGTCCTCATTCACCCAATATTTAAGAAAATCATTGGATACTTCAAAGGTAGTTGGACCATCGGCAAAAATCGGTCCCATTTCTCCAAAGCTAAGACAAATCAAGCATATAATCAGTGTGAGTGCAATTGTCTTTTTCACGATAACCCCCTACCTAGGCACATAGATTTTAAGTAAAATCCCATGGCGCTCTTGATCGATAAAATACATCGTATAATAGCCCGGTTCTTTCAAAACCAATGGGCCTTCGGCAATGATGTTCTTATTGCGCTTAAACGCACCCGATCCAAGGAGGCCTTTTTTAATCTGCAGCTCGTAGGACCCAAAGGCATTTATCACATCGACGAGGCCGCTTGAATTCTTTAAGATGATAAGATTTTGCGCAGCCACAATGCCATTGATTCTAATCAGGGGCTTATCGGGAATAATCACCGTTCTTCTGGTGACCACTTGATTGCCCGCAGTATCTTGGTACGTATAGTCAGCAAAGTAGGTATTTGGCGTAAAGATGTCCACATTGCTTTGAACTGTAAAGCCTGCTTTGTCGATTTCGAGATCGTCATAGATGACTACCCCAGCTGTGAGATCAAGGGGCTTTCCAACTTCACCTATCACCTCTTGAAAATCAAATGCGATGGTTGGTGGCACTTTATCGATGTTGTTAACACGAGCAAGAATTCTATGAGTCGTACCATAAATGTCTTTGACAATATAAACGAAGACGCCATTGGTCTTAAATTCATAACTGCCATTGCCATTATTATTGAGGATTGTAAAACTCACATCCGCAGATAGCTCTGCTGTTACATTTTTATTTGTAAGAGTCGCATCTGAGTAAGTGATTTGAAAATTGGGATCAATTCCAGTGATATTTTGAATGCTCACCTTTTTTTCGATCCGATTGCCCGCTACATCCTCGATAATAAAAGTATAATCACCATTCTCTTTGAAGATTCTCGAAGTCTTGTTGAGATTGTTGAGTATTCTAATCGGTTCTTCAGAGGACACCGTCACCGTCACTGGTTCAAAGGTATTTTGAGGATAATTTGAACTGTAGGCAACGACTACCACAGGCGGAGTTTTGTCAATCCAATTCACTTCAATAGGCAACTCTACCACATTACCTGCAGGATCACTTAGTTTAATGGTCGCCGTGCCATTTGTATCGAAGGTGTATTTGACTGTATTAGAAGATGTTGTTTCTCCTTCCTGTAAAACTGCGTTCTTCGCATCTACAATTTTATAGGTTACCTTTTCGGATGGTGTAAAAAATACATTCACCGATTTGCTCGTTAAATCCGATTCACTAAAGGTCAAGTCAACAGTAGGCGCTAGGCGATCGATGTTAAAAATATAAGCCGTCGTATAGCCTGTCCTACCCATTTGATCGACATACTGAAAAGTATAGGCGCCATTTTTCTTAAACGTATACTCATGAAGGCCAGATGCATAAACCTTTAGGCTGTACTGTGCTGTCGGCACGTCGCCTAGTAATTTGACTTCTTGAGGCAAGAGATCGGGGTCAGATGGCATTTTTGGTTTGTCCAGTACGAGACTGACAGTGACATCCTCTATTGTAGGCTGTATATGACTATAGAGCATCTTGACAGGCGTAGCGGTTCGAATAATCCAAGGGGCATGCGCTTCAATCACCGCCTTGTTGCCTGCCTCATCCTCAAGGGTAAAAGCTAAGATTTGATCTGGAGAAGTTAAGGTCAGTTTTTTAGTGTCGGGCATGATTTTTATTTTGCTATTGGCTGAATGATTATCCTTAATCTCAATGAGTTCTGCTGTAACTGGCTCATCAGTCGGTTGATTCGTGGAGTAGCTTATCTTAGCAGTAGGAGCCGTTCTATCCACTGTAAAAGAATGTGTTATGACGGCTGAGTCGATGAATTTAACAGGGGGTGTTTTTGTATCATCTGGTATCTGGTATCTATATTGCATAGAAAGAATGTGGTTACCATCTAGAAGATCCTTAATGTCTAAATTGAAACTACCTAAGCCATCTGTATGATTTAGAGGTCCATAGGGTTTAGTTATTTTGCTGCCATTGGCAAGATTTAAAACATAGCGAAATTCTGTTTTATCATTAAATTCATCTAAAGTGTAGTCGACTTTAACGGTGTCTTCCTTAGTCAGTGTATCACTTGTCAGGCCACCTGATGGCTTAGGAAGCATTGTAAACGCCAAGACACTTTCATCATATATTTTAGCGTTTCCAGCGCTATCCTCAACAATGACTTCAAGATAGTAATCTCCCGGCGTCAGGTCTTCTGGCATCTCGATAATAGTTTTTACAGCATCTGACACAGGTATTTGAATAACTTGAGCGAATGATTGTACTACTTCGTCAGATTTTAAATCTTTTTTTATATTGTACTTTAAGGTACCATTGATGTTTTCAGGGATTGTGAGATTAAGCTCATTTTTCAATGCATCTGTAACAAACTCATAACCACTTTCATCATTTACAACAACTTCGAATTTAAATTCGTTCATATTATCTGAATCGATTGCTTCAACAGCAACAAGAGGTTCTTCTCTATCAACGAGAAAATAAACTGGATAAGTCTCTTCAAATCCATTATCGCTAAAAGAAACTGCTTTGATTTTGATAGCATAAAGGCCATGTACTAAGTCAGAAGGGTCGTTGGATTTTACTACGGCCTTATTAATATCAACTGTGAAATCGTGAGAATTTTCATCAATAGCGTTGATTTTGATAAAGTCTACATATTTCCCCCATATAGTATCGAAATCCTCTTCAGTACTTGGAATGCCTTCAAAAACGAAAATTCTTCTACTCGCAATAGTGGCATCATTGACACTATCGATATAGTACTCTAAATAAAAACCACGATGATTATATGTCGCACTGTATTGCATTTCCAACAACTCACTTGGAGGAATCAAACGGGGTGTACTCTCGAAAATCGGCACAGAAAAATCAAAACTAGAATTGATAAACGATTGTTCTGGATTGGATGGATCTAAATCAAAATCATTGCTCCAGAAAATTTCATCTCCAATTTTGATATAAAAGTCTAATGTGCAATTGCCAATAATATTTTTAAATCTATCGTCTTTCCCTACTGCATAATAAAAATTGAATTCAAAAGCACTTGGATTACTAGGCTCATCCAACTGGATATTAGCCATGGGAACAATGTGATAACCACTTGGTCTTGGGTTATCTGGATCTGACAATGTCCCCCCTGTGAGCTGTATTCCAACCTCATTTATGGGTACAGATAATTTACCGAAATTCACCTTTAGTATATAGTATTCGTTCAAGACAGCTTGCATGTTCGTTATTTCTAAGACCGGGACATTGGCATCTGCAAATGCCTTGATAAATGCTGTGCTTGGAAACTGCACTAGCACTAGACTTGCCACCAAGCAAAACAACAAAATGCGCTTAGTTTTTTTAAATATTTTTTCCGCTCTCATCTCACGCCTCCACCCTCACATGCCTTTAAGTTGATACTCTCGTATCCCTTACAAGGAAATCTAAGATTATTGCTTCAATCTTTATTTAACCACTTTTAGACACAAAAAAACGCCGATTACCTAATCGACGCTTGAAATGTCCTAATCGACATCATATCTTTATAATTGAACTCTATTAAGGGCTCCTGGACCTATCAACAATGCGATATTCACCTTGAAAATGCCCTTGACAGGTTCAATTTTCATCAAACCATTGTGCTTATTGACTAGAAATTCTATGTTTTTCAGACCGAAACCATGGTTGTCCCTATCTGCTTTTGAGGTGTATCCCTTCCGATGGGTGTAAGCAACATTATCATTTATAGTATTTTCGACTTGAATCACCAAATAGTCAGGTTTATATTCAAGATTTAAAGTGATAGATCTCGGTTGGTCTTTTATTGATTTACTTGCCTCTATTGCGTTGTCTAGCAAGTTTCCAAGCAACAAGGTCATGTCGTATTCGTTTAAATCAAGATTTTCAGGGACGTTGATATTGACCTTGAGTTCAATGCCTGCATCTCTTGCACAGGATAGTTTGTAGTTAAGGATAGCCCTAATCAAAGAATAAGGCATGCTCACGATGTTATGATATTCCTCAGCAATTACCACCTGTTTTTTGAGATAAGCCCTTGCCTTTAAATCATCTTGCCCTTCAAGTAAGCCATATACAACTCCCAAATGATGATTAAAATCGTGACGCTCAGACTTGAGTTTATCAATCAAGGACTCCAGATTTTGCATATAATATAGTTGCTGCCGTGAGGTTTCCTCGATGGTCTTGGCGTGAGCCTCTCTTTGCTCTTTTTCTGCCATGTACGTAGTGGAATACACTAAAAGAAGAGCCGTCATCACTAAGAGAACCATTAAGTAATGATCGATAAAGAAATCAGGACCCTCTTGAAAATGATAAAAGGGTATCTCTAAATAATAAACCTTATCGATTAGTAGCATCAGCCACTGAATAACAATTAGGGCACCTATTAAAATAATCCGCGTTCGTCCGCTTAAAATAATACACATGACAGCTAGAATAATGATTGAATAATAGGGAAACACACCGTAGCTGCCATTTGTAGAAAACCACCCGTAAGGCATAAACACAAAGACCAACAAGCTAAACGCAACACGAGATACCCTTTTGAAGTAGCCGCCAAAACGGGAGAGGTGATATAGAAAAAGCCAAAGGATTGCAAACCCCAATAATGCATAGACATCCAGTGCCCATCTAAAATCTACCACTACACCAAAAAGAGTTGTTATGAAACCTAGCAATAGAGTCACATGAAACATGCGCTGTTCAAAGGGGAATTCTTCGGTATCGCCCAATAGCCATCTATAGAATTGACTCATATGAGCTCCTCCCTTGAAAACAGCTTTTCTTCAAGCATAACTCTGACTTTATTGGCATAGCTTCGACTGATGGGCACTTTAAAATCCCCTTTTAAAATCAAATTTTTATCAAGGTAAGAGCGAACCATGGACTTATGGATGATATAACCTTGATGGCACTGCATAAAAACCTCTTGGTCAAGTTCGCAAAGTAGTTGTGAAAAGTGACAAGGAAACTCGTGGGGACCTTGAACTGTTCGTACAAGGACGTTCCGACCGATTTTTTCAAAATAAAGAATCTGGTCATACTCTAAATAACCAATAACACCTTTCTTTTGATATTTAAAAAGCTTCTTCTCTGAACTTCGAAGCGCTTTTTTTTGAAGGCTTTTAGCGCATTCTAAAAACACCTCAACAAATCGCTCTTCTGCCAAGGGTTTAAGCAAATAATGAAAGGCCCTCACCTGAAATGCCTTCACCGCATAGTGTTCATGTCCGGTTATGTAAACGATGACAGCCTCTGGGTATTGGGTTTTTAGCCGGGACCCAAGGGCAATGCCATCCATGGTGCCCATATCAATATCTAGAAAAAATAAATCAACCGATTGGGTTTCAAGCTGCCTCAAAAATAAGATTGGATTGTTTGAAATCATAATACGAAGGTCAAAAGCCACCTTATAAGGCGCGAGATAGCCCTCAATTAATTCTGTTTGCGTCTGACAATCATCACAAATTCCTATTGTTAATCCCACGGCAGCTGCCCCCCTATGCTTATGTAGATTTATTATATCACATGTTTAATGCCAAGGGGGAATTGCTCTCATGTGGGAATCGTTATGTTTTGGTATCTACGAGTTCACTACTTACCTAGCTCTGGAACAAGCCACTGACCACTCATGGATAACATGGCCATCAGACGCCATGTATCCGAGAAGTAACCGGTATGACTGGGATCAAATCCCAAACCATTTTGGTCGTAATCATTGTATCTGCTGTCAAAACTATTGGCGATGCTATCCCAACCCATGTTGACAAAGTCTTGATATTTAGGGTCACCACTGGCACTGGCTGCTGCATACAGGCCGGCATTGAGGACAGGATTAACCCAAAGACCCTCATCGTTTGGAACACCATCTAAACTATGAATGGCTGGCGGGTATGCCTCGAAGTCCTCCGGGGTCTTGAAGCCATAGGTTTTTATCATAAAATCCACGATGGCTAAGGCGTTATTAAGTCCTTGTACTTGGCCATAATGTTGGTAGTCTAAGGCTTGTCTAAAGGGATAACGGGATGAGTTCATGTAAAATTGATCGGTCATCCATTCATTAGCAATTGAGTCCGGCGCAGGGGCTAGGGCTTCTTCCCCTTGATCGTTGATGGCCCACATGGCAAAATCAGGCACAAACCCCGTTTTAGGATTCGCCAGTTGTGTTGAAAGGGCGTAATTACTTTCAATTAGTTTAAGGGCCCGGACATCTCCAGACTGGATTGCATAGGTTCTGATTTGGGCGTTCATCCAATCGCAGGGCCTTGTGATTGCCCGTTCAACCCCTCCTTTACCATTGTGGTATTGTATGACGTAATCACCTGCTGGTAAAAATAGTGTGTCAACCCCACTTTCGCTTTTGAACTGACCATAGGGCTCAACCAACACATCCATAATGGCCTTAAACCGTGCTTGTCCCATTTCAAGATAGTGGTTTTGGTCTGCAGTCCCCCATTTAGCATGGGCTAAGTAAAGGGCATAGGCGATATCCAGTTCGCCGTCCATTGCTGAACCACTGGCGTTTTCCTCGGTTAAGGGCTCCCCCATAATAACCGACTCTTTGATTTTGGTGTTTTCTTTATAGAGGGGGGCATATCTAACCCCATTTTCACGCCACTGGTCTTGGGCTTCTGGAGTCAATGCTTTGAACTCAGGGGTCTCAAACCAATCAGCACCCTTTTTTGCGGCAATTGCCCAGGATGTCAAATTAGGTTGCCATCCCCCATTGTAATTATCATAATAGTCTGCCACCCGAAAAATATTGTCAAAAAGTTCTTGATCATCCATCAAGGCAGCGATGATCATGCCATAACCCAGTGCCTCATTTGTTGAAACGCAGTATTCACCTGGCAGTTCGTCCGGTGTCCCATTTGGCACCATAACCACCACAGCACCCATGTTGCTACCACTTGCTTCCCATGGTAATTTATAAACCTCCGGCAACTCAAAACCTTGAATATAACCAGGCGCCTCTATACGGTTACCTTCTTGGTCAAAGTGATTGCCGTTCTTCCATAATTGGTAATAGGTCTGAATTTGCTGGGTCGGTTGATAGTCTTTGTGGTTGGGCGAGAGCAAGGGTTTAGGCACAGCCGTATTGGTTGCTGCTGTGTTTGAGGAGACCGTGTTAGATGTGGTTGAAGAGGTTGAAGTGCTTGCAGATGAATCAGCCTTCTTTAAACTTGGTGCCCCAGTGCAGCCACCAACTGCTAATACGACTAGACTCAAGGCCAGTAGTTTACATATATTCTTTTTCATGTGATCCCCCATCATCTAATGTTAAACCGCTTTAACTTATCGATTCATTATATCAAAAAAAGAACACCTTAGTCAAAGATGTTCTTTACAAAATCAGAGTGCCCCACCTTGGGAGCACTCTGATTTCTATTGGTCCTAATTAGACCATCATTTCCATTGCCTTTTCACGATCCCCTTCACTAATTGCCCTAAGTACTTTACAGGGATTTCCCACTGCTACTACGTTGGCAGGAAGGTCTTTTGTGACAACACTGCCAGCACCAATCACAGTGTTATCACCAATGGTGACACCTGGAACAATGATAACCCCTGCACCAATCCAGCAGTTCCTACCAATAGTAACAGGTAGGTTAAACTGGGTAACAGGCATGCGCATTTCAGGGGTTATGGGGTGAGATGCTGTTGCTACAACAACATTTGGGCCAAACAAAGTATAATCCCCCACATAAATGTGGGTGTCATCCACCAAGGTCAAATTAAAATTTGCGTAAACATGATTGCCAAAATGCACATGTTTACCACCCCAATTGCTACGAAGGGGTGGTTCAATATAGCACCCCTCCCCAATCTCTGCAAACATTTCTTTTAACATGGCAGTCCGTTTTTCTGATTCACTGGGACGGGTGGCATTAAAATCATAGAGTCGCTCCAAACATAACATTTGAAGTGCCATCACCTCTTTATCTTCACAATTATAGATTTTGCCACTATGCATTTTTTCAAATTCTGTCATGTTTGGCTCCTTGAATAGTGATTTCAGTGTACTGCTCACATCCTTTGACAAGCTGGACAGAAATAAATACTCCCACCCATATAATTTTCTTTTATAATACCAGTACCACATATGGGACAGCGCTGTGACTCATTGGCCTTGCTCATCTTGGTTTGGTAACCACCGGGGTTTCCAAACAGGTCTACTTCTACATCCCTGCCGCCCTCTTGAATCATTTGCGCCACAGTTTCACATATTGCAGTATAGAGCCCTTGACATTTTTCATCATCTAAAGAACCCACTTTTGTTTTGGGATGAAGTTTTGCATTAAAAAGCATGTCTTGTAAGATTCCATTCCCAAGACCAGGTATCCGCTGTTCTGTGGCTAGGAATGCCTTTAATGATAACTTTGGATTTGCTGCTGCAAGCCCGCTAAAATAGGACAAGCTAAAATTTCCATCATCCACGGACAGCTTTTCTTTAGCTGCTAAATAATAAGGATTTTGATTGGTATCCTTGAGATAAACACTAATGCCACCATACATCTGCACCGTAAAAGTCAAATAAGATCCGCTACTTAGTTTAAGTGACAGTTGGTGCTTTATTTTTTCTGGTGGCTCAGTTGACCAAAGGCGAAGGTTAACCCCATCAGACACCAGTAGTCTACTCTCTCCCATTTGTAATTCAACTTGCCCACCATAGGCTACAGCCATATCGATGTGTCGACCAATGAGTAAATCAATATAGTCCTTGCGATTTTCATTTAGCCAAGCCATTTTGTGTGGGTCTTTTTCAACCACAACACGCTGTATCTCCAGGCCTATCAAACTTTCATTCAATTGTCTTGCCAATGTCACCGCTTCTGGCCTTTCTAACATGGTTGACCTCCTACCTGACCGTAGGCCTTCAAAACCCTTAATGCACGGAGTGTATTGATTCGACTGCCCCGGCCATCATCAGACATCTTAAAATGAATCTCACCAGCATAATTGCCACTCGAAGGCCAAGTGCCATCCTTAAGCTGTTTACCTTTTAAAAGTGCCAAAGCATCTGCCATACGGGGATCATAGGGATAGCCAATGGACTGAAAGTAATCTAGACACTTTAAAATATCGTATTTGTACCGGGTTGGGTAAGGCAGGTTGACAAAAGCCTTTTGAATCACTTCACCAGTTGACTTTCTCTTGTAGAGATGATGCTCCAGAATATAGTGCTGGGCATCAGTTGCCGCAGACTCGAGATCACTTGCTCTATAGAGATAGCCATTTTTTATGTAATCCCTAATAAAAATCAGCATAGTCAAGGTGGTCATAATGGAACTTACCTTAGAAGTGTTCCAGTTGCAGTTAAAGCCCCCATCGCTTTGGATGTGGTCTAGCATGTAATCTACCATTTGATTTAGGCGGGGATCTTGAATTTTAGCGTGGCAAACCATGCTCCCAAGCATCCCAGTGACGCACATGTCTTGATACAGTATTTGGCCCTGGCGTTTCTGATTGCGCCAGAGTTGGTCCAATAACAAGTGGGCACTTTCAACATAAGCAGGTGTATCTGGTGGTATTTCTAGATTCAGCAGTTCCAGCATGGTGTAATGGGTGGATGCCCACTTTGGCGAGTAAATGCCATTTGCCCACTTGCCGGTTTCTGGGTCCCGTAGGTCAAGATAGTGTTTGACATAGCCAGACTTCAGCATGGACCTACGCAGGGTTTCCAAATCCCCCTGGGGAATACCCATTAAATCCCGTTTAACTTGGTACACAATGGCAGGGTCACCTTGACATAACCATGCCAAAATTTCTGTCTCGTTCTTGCAAAGGGTTTCAGAATTTGCTTTCATAAGCACCTCCTAAATATTAATAGCTTTGCGCCCATTTAAATCAAAATAGCTTTGCGACCGTCATCCTGCAAATAAATTAGCCGCGCTACAAATTCAGGTTTTTTCAGCCTGGCAATCTCCGAAATATGAGTACTGTTGGCCCAAAATGGGGTGTGCATGCCACCCATGTAAACCGCCGTTGCTTGTCTGCCATTGCCGTTTTTTTGCCACTCTACTTGCAGGCTTTCAGTAAAGCCACGAACAGCAAATTTAGTGGCGCAGTACACGGCTTCGTTTGCCTTGCCTTTTTGCCCAGCAGTAGAAATTATGTTTATGATACGCCTTTGTAAAATGGGCAAGATCCCTTGTGTCATCAGGATTGCACCTTTAAGATTTGTGTCAATCATCCTGTCTATATCGCTCTCTGTCATGTCCTCAAAAGGACCAAAAGCACCGACCCCAGCATTATTGATTAGGGTATCAAGCCTTTTGTGATTCCTTATTAGCTCTGAACACAGATTTTTAACACTTGAACTTTGGGTAATATCAACGGTGTAAGCAGATGCAGTGCCACCTCTGTTTTCAATTTCAAGTTGCACCTCTTGCAAGGCGTCTAATCTTCGCCCCAAAAGAATCACTTGATGGCCATAAGAAGCATATTCTAAAGCCAAGGCTTTACCCAGGCCGCTACCTGCTCCTGTTATAGCAACTGTTCGGCAAGTTTCCAGGGATTTATTGGTTTCAAAGGTTTCATAGGTTTCAAGGGTATCAGCATGGCTTTGTCGCCCATAAACCGCCATGGGAATAGGGGGACCGCCATCAGAGGCTTCATCCATCACCTGTTCCATAAAGGCAAAACCACTTGCTTCTAAAAGCTTTGTAGATGGTTGGTTGTCCATATGGGTAAAGGCTTCAATCCGTTTAAGCATCAGGGTATTGCAGCAAAATTTTGTGCACCAGGCTAAAGCTTCGTGCATGTAACCCTTACCCCTGGCCTGTTCAAAGAGTCCATAACCCAGCTCAGCTTGAGTCTTCTGTTCATCAAAATTCCAAATGGACAGGGTGCCTATTAGGACCTCTGTGATTTTTTCGACCAGTGCAAAACAATACCACTTGCCACTGGCCATGCCATCGTTCATTTTGTCTATGTAGGCAGTTGATTCATCCATGCTGGTGTAAATTGGCATGTCCACAAAAGGGAAGTTGGAAGCCTTAGCACGGTATTCAAAAATCCCCTGTGCATCTGCATGCGCCAGGGGTCTTATAAGGAGTCGGTCTGTTTCATATGTGATCATCATGGGTTGCCTCCTAAAGAAACATGGGTCCAATTTTGCAAGGTATGATCTCGATTTTTTCCCATACTTTAAAGGCAATATAAGGGTCTTGGGCAATGTGGCGCTTGAGGGCCTCTTCTGATTCAAAGTCGCAAATAATTACAGAACCGTTCATTTGCCCCTGCTCATCTAAAAGTGCTGCTGCCACCTGATAATGACCACTGTCTTTCATGGCCTGGGTCACTTTCAGATGGGCTTCCCGAGCTTCCAGTCGCCTAGCCAAGGCACCTGCATCTTGATAATCCATAGCTTTAATCATAAATTGCATATGAACCCTCCTTTTTAACCACCAATTATCATTGGATAAAAGTTTAAAACACCTGCCTCGGTAATCACTTGATCAATGGGTATGGCCTTTTGGTTAAAGGCAATAAAGCCCACCTCTTTAACCGGAATACCAAGGTTTGCTAACACCTCAAGGGGTGTTAGCAAACTGGTTGGATTATAGACATAGGTGCCGCTTTGCTCTGGATCACGGATTGCGCCTTCTGGCAATTGAACAAACCGCTCAAGCCATGAACCTAATTTAATAGTTAAGGTAACAATATCTTTGTCTGTGACTTTATCTCGGGCTATCACTTAGTCTTCCTTTGCCATAAAGGCATCAATCTTCTTATTGTACATATCGATCAATTCGTAGGCCACGGCTTCTTCCAGTTGGCCGTTCATACTTGGTGTTTGGAAAAAGCGTTTTGGCAACACCACTTTTGTTTGGTCGTAACCAAGCATGGCCTTAACCCGGAGTTTCGTCTTATAGATACGGGCGGCAATGGCTGATAAATCGTCATTTGTCAGTGGGTTTCCAATGGCATCTAGGGCCGATAAAATGGTTTGTCTGTCATAAACCTTGCGGGCAAATAAGCAGATAATCAGTGAATTCAGCATACAGCGCTCTTTTTCTTCTTCAAAAATCATGTTGACCATGGCTTCTTTATCAAGCACTTTCATGCTTTGATCAATGGAATAACCACCGTTACATAAATGGGAGTGACGGGCCCCAACCACCGAACCAACAATGGTACCGTAGCCAGTATGGTAACCTGACATTTCATTTTTAGCAAAGGTCATGGCAAAATCCTGACCACCATAGACAGAAGCCGCATAATCAGCACCTTTTGCAAGGGCTGCGTAAAAGTCATTGGCTTTGACGGAGATATGGCGAATAGCTTCAATGTAGTTCTTTGCATCACCAAATTTAAGTGGGACAATAGTGTCGTTGAGGGTGACCAGGTCTTTCATGGTGGCTTCTGTGGCCCAACCGAGAACAACCCCTGTAGACATGGCATCCATCCCCGCCTCTTCAACCGCCTCAATCATTTCAAGGATTTCGTCGGTTGACTTGATCCCTAAAAAACTACCCAAGGCAAAGATCAGTTCGAAGTCGTAACCTACGCTGACAGCTTCATATTCGTGGCCCTTGTCAAATTCCCTTCTAAATTGGCCCACGTGAATACAACCAACAGGGCACCCTGTACAGGCAACTTTTCTAACCAGGTTCTTTTTAGCAAAGGACTCACCAGATATATCAGAACCGTTTTCAAATACGTTTTGTCTCAAGTTTTTAGTAGGCAGTCCACCGGCGGCATTTAGAGGCTCAACGTTGATTGGGGTTCCAAGGTCATGGTACTTGGCCATAATTTCAGTTTCGGTGACACGCTTATAAATCTCTTGATAAACCTTGAAGTACTTTTTAAAATCCATAATCGGCAAAGTATCATCGCCGATAATTGAGATAGCTTTAAGCATTTTACTGCCAAACACAGCTCCGAGGCCCAATCTACCAAAGTGTCTATAGGTATCCACACAAACGCTGGCATAGCTCACAAGGTTTTCACCAGCTGGTCCGATTCTAATAATAGACCGCTTGCCTCTACCAGGCTCCCGTTCCCTAATCATACGGCCGATATCGGTACGCATGCCCCAACAAGCTCTGGCGTCTTTAATCTCAACGTTGCTCTTAGTGATGGACAAATAGCAAGCATGTTTAGCCTTACCGGTAATGACAATGGCATCGTAACCAGACATCATAATGGCCATTGCCAGTCTGCCTCCAGCGTATGATTCACCAAGTTCTCCTGTATGTGGGGACTTAAACAGTGCCACAACTTTTGTGATAACTGGAAATACCGTAGAAGCCGCACCAATGGCCAGGACGATGGGTTGCCCTGGATCAAGGGCATCCAGCTCTGGACGGACTGTTTCTTCCAGCAGTTTGATACCAACACCAACCCCGCCCAAATAGGCCATTAAATCCTCACGTTTATCTATTCTAATCTTTCCGGTGCCTAAATCGATATTGAGTACTTTAATATAGTTTTTATACATGGTCTGCAACCTCCTCCATCACTAAGCATTCATGGGGGCAAAAACGGGCGCAGACACCACAGTGTTTGCAAATGATAGGACTATTTTTATGTTCGTCGTAATGGACAGCTCCGACAATGCAGGCACTGACGCATTTTCGGCAGCCGATACATAGCTCTTTGTTAAAGTTGACGCCCCCACCTTTTCTATTGGTCAAGGCACCGGATGGACAGACTGACTCGCAAGCCCGTTCATCCGGACAGGCTAAACAGACGATGCTAATAAACTTAGACTGCATGCCACCACTGGTTTTGATATGTATTGCACTCTTTGAAAGGGAATGATTGTTCTGATTAACACCGGCACATGTGAACATGCAAGTAAAGCAACCAATGCACTTGTTCATACCTTCTGCTCGTAAAACCTTTACCATATGGACCTCCCAGTAAAACGGTTATCTACTTACTCTTGACACCCAAACCACACTTGTTAAATTATACACAATGTCCATTGATTAAACAATTGCATAAGAGCATATTATTTGGGAAAGCGTTGCCAATATTTTAGATACCCAAAAACCGCTAAAACAAGCGTTTTTTTTAGAGAATTACCCTCTGGCAGCCATGAAAATTCTTTAAACGATCAAGTGCTTCATCTAGTGCGACACTGAATAAATTACCCGGGGTGGTGCCTAATATTTCAAACTCAGGCTCAAACCAAATTTGCTTAACCTCAAGGGCATGGTTCTTCTTGTGATGGATTATTTCAATGCGGCCCACAAAATCAGTGCCATAAACCATTGGTAATACATAATACCCAAACTTTCTCTTGGTCTCCGGTGTGTAAATTTCCCACCGATAATTAAAATCCCAAAGGGCCTCCACTAAATTTCGATCCCAAATCATGGCATCTAGAGGTGCTACAAAAGTCAACCGCTGATTAGACTTAGGTTGAGCGCCGTCCATACAAGCTAATAAAAGCGGGTAATCTTCCTTTGCCACAAAGAGTTGCTCTTTAATACCGGCCACATTAAAGGCAATTATGTCACCTTGCTCAGCGAGTTTTGCAAATACGTGATTCCGATGGGCTGCTTTAAACCCGTGTATCCCGAGAAAAGCATCGGAGGCCTTGCACCAGAGAGCACCCACGCCTTTTATACGGCGTAGTACGTGCCAAAGATGGTACTGATCTAAAAAATTATGGGGTTCAAGGCGGAGGGTATCGGGGATATAATCGGTGGCTAATGCATAGTATTTAATGGTTCCTTTTTTATGATGAATCACCAACTTACCTTGAAAATAAAGGCGTTCAAGGGTTGCACGGGAGAGGGATGTTGGCCCCCAATACCAATCCACCTTCTCATCCAACTTGATATCCTTGGAGCATACAGCGCCATGTTTATGAATCCACTCTAAAACATGCTGTGTGGCTTCATCAGTAACAACACTAGAACGTGACTTGCTTTGATACCACTGCCTTGTATGTTCAAAATAAGGCCAATCCTCAACAGGGAAAATAGAAAGATTCTTATCAAAGTAGTCCACTAATTTTCTGTCGTGGTACAAAAGGGTATACAAATCTTCTTTTGTTGCACCATGGACATGGGCATGTACAGTCAGTTCTGGACTCTTACCACACACATCAATGGGATCAAATTGAATACAGCCTACTTGATTGATATACTCTAAAATCCCCTGTTTACCTTTAAAACGGGGTTGGCCCATTAAACCATGGTAGGTTAATAGGAACCGGCGCATCTGTAATTTACTGATTTCAATTGTCATATGATCACTTCAAAATAATCCATAATCGACGTTTTTTCAAAACCACAACTCAAATAAAGTTGAAGGGCGGTTTCGTTCTCTGCTGCTACCTGCAAGAAAACAGTTTCAGCACCTTGGGCTAAAAATACTTCCAGTGACTTTTGAAGAATTGCTCTACCATAACCTTTTCCTCTATAATCAGGCAATACACCTAGTCCGAAAATTGCGCCTGTATCCCCGTGGGTTTGCAAATTCACTTTTCCAATCACCCTGTCATTAAGCATAGCCAAATAGATGGTCATGCCTCTTTTTTCTTCATCCTCAGGCACCACAACCTGGTCATCGCCCTGATCAGAGCCAAAATAAATGCTATTTTGCTTCGTGATTTCCAAGGCATCTTTGTTGGTGGCTTTTTTAAAAGTTATCTCTGTTTCAACCAGTTTTGCAGTCGCCATAAAAGATTGAAACTGATAAATATACATTTCATATTCTGAATGCAAGTAGGCAGCCCCAGTTGATTGTATAAACCCTTGCCCACTTTCAGATTTTCTATCGGCAAGAAGTAGCAGTGAACGGGGTAAGCGCTTTTGCTTTTCTATCATAACTTGCTGATAAAGTCCTTTAAAGATTCCTTTTATTCTGTATATAGGATCAACCATGCCATTCACTTCCATGGTGACACCATCAAAACACCCAATGCCAATATAGGCAATTAAGACTTCTCCATCCCAAGCCATAAACTCATTCAAATTTTGGGTTGTTTGATTCGCCTCTCTCCCATGTGCCAACTTGTAATCCAGCTCAAGCTTTAAGGTAGTCTGGTCATGGTCCAGGCACTTTTTTTCTAGAATGACAAGCTGAGAATAGGTCAATTCATCAAGGTACTCCCGGGCGGTAAAGTGTATGTTTGTAAAGATCATTGACATTGAGATCCTCCTATAAAGCCATTAGATAAGTCTTGCCCATATAAATCCCCTGCATGTCCGGTTCATAGGCAATGGCCTCTTCTAGATTACTCGCCACCAACTTAAAACCATTTTGCAGGTAAAAATCAATGGCCCAACTGGCCTCTTGATGGACCAGCAGCACCAACCGTTTACCCCCATGTCTTGAACGAACTTCATCCAACAACAATTTGCCATAGCCTTGTCTCCGATGGTCCGAATGGATATAGAGTCCAACGATGTAGCAGCACCCAGGATTGATCATCATCTCAATATAGATGCCTAAAAACGTTGCCATTCGTTGTCTAATTGCCATTTGTTTACCCGGTGCCGCCGGCGCTTCTGTTGCCATTTGGTAATTCTGATTAACCGCTTCTTTTGTTGCCGTTTGGATAACATAAAACTGATACTTTCCAGGCAAGCCATGTGTCATATAGCGGTTAGCAAGCTTTGAAAACGCCCCTGGCATGATATCACCATAGATTAGACCAGCATCTTCACAAACCGCTGCAATATAAGAAATGTCAGCATCGTTTGCCATGGCCAGCGTTAGAAATTCTTGTGTGTTTTGAGCCACATGCGCACCCACCCTTCTCTGAAATCAACTGACTTCTCCCTCTACTCTGAGTGACAAAATTAAGTGAGATTGATGATATTCAACTGACCTAAAACACCCAACACAAATACAATCGCCCCTATGCCGTAATATACTAATGCTGTGGCTTTGTCGCCAATGAGATTCCGTAGCCGTTGAGCCTTCTTTGAATTCCAATAAATATTGGGTTTAAAATAAGTCAAACCCATCGCTACAAGTCCAAATGTCATAAATATGATTGCCATAATGCCTCCTGAAATGTAATTGTCGATTGTACTCCTATCAAATCTATGTAGAGATACGAATTAATTTTAACATAAAATCAATGCATTAGCACACCAAGAACGATTAGAAATTGACCGCTGATATAGCTAAACATTACATAACTTTCTGGCAAGAGTTCGACACCTTTAATCCGCCGAAAAGCCAGTACTGAATCCGAGGAGCCAAAGAGCAAAGCACCTAAAAGCAACAAAAAGCCATTGAAATCCAAAGTCTGATAGAACCAAGCCATGGCGCTAAAGATCATGGCGCTGATGGCTACCATGTAAACCAACATTCCCAATCGAATCCATTCTTTTGGATAAACCCCTTTGTAGAGCATCACCGCATACCAGAAAATCACACAGGCCAGTCCCCAAAAGGCACTTGGCAGCCCTGCTAAATCAACACCTTGACTAAAGACAATCAAGTAGCCTATGTGCCCCACTAAAAAGCTCCCTAAGCCACAAAGAAACATCCAGTCTTTCTTGCCGATGAGCCATACATCCCCCATCCAGCAAAAGAAGAGGGCGAAAAATAACCAAGACACTTGGGAAGGTAGCAATCCACCTGTACCCGTTCCGATTGTTCCCCCACCACTATCCCCAAATGTTAGAAACCAGACAATCAACATTAGCACTGGCATCAGCATGGATTTAGAAATTTTACGGAGCAGGATGCCCCCTTTGCCTTCTTCTGTTTGGGTATAGATATTTACCCCTGCAATTACTGTGAATATTGCAATCGTTATTTGCTGCATCGTTGTCATCAATTTTCTCCCCCTGAGCCATTCTTTAGCACATCCGATACCCGGCTCCCCAGACGGTTTCAATAAACCGCGGATTAGCAGAATCTTGTTCAATCTTCTTTCTAATCTTCTGAATGTGAACCGCAACCGTACCGATATCGCCGTAGTTATCAGCGCCCCAAATCCTATCATACAGCTGCTCCCTGCTAAATACCAAATCACGATTGGTGGCTAGAAACACCAACAGTTCAAACTCTTTAGTGGTCAATAAGATGGGTTTGCCATCAACTGATACCCTATGGGAACCCAGTTGGATGACCATGCTGCCAATCACGATTTCTTCCACCTCGGTTGCTCTACCAGAGATGCGGTCGAACCTTTTGAGATGGGCCTTGACCCTGGCCACCAATTCTGACGGACTGAAGGGTTTGGTGATATAATCATCCGCTCCCAACCCCAAGGCACGTATCTTATCCCTGTCTTCCCCACGGGCAGAGATCATCAAAATCGGTATCTCCAACTCTGTGCGCAGCCTTTTAATAATCTCATAACCATCGATGCCAGGCAGCATCAGGTCTAGAAGAATCAATTCCCAACCTTGTCTCAGAGCCATTTCAAGCCCCAACTTTCCATCGGCGCAGACCGTTGGGTGCATGCCTTCGATCTCCAGGTAGTCTACAACGAGGCGGGCTATATCAGGATCATCTTCTATGATCAAAATCCGTGTTTTTGACATAGGGTCGCCTCCATGTTATTCTGTAGCAATATACAAATGGTGGTACCTTCACCCAAAGTACTTTCAGCCCAAATCTTGCCCCCGTGAGCACTGACCACTTCTTTTGCAATAGCAAGACCCAAACCACTACTGCCGATGGAGCCGCTACGGGAACCTTCACCCCTATAGAACCGTTCAAAAATCTTATCAAGCCGCTCTTTTTCGATGCCAGGTCCATTATCTTTGATCTTAAGCAGCACCCCATCATGGTCGCGATCAGTGACTAGCTCAAACTCAACCCTAGCTCCATTTGGACGCCCATAGGCGATCGCATTATTGACAATGTTTCTAATCACCCGAGTCATGAGTTTTGCATCAATCACCAAGCTTACTGACTCCATCAAGCGGTTATTAAGTTGCATTTCAACCCCTTGATCCTCCAGTTCAAGGGAAAGCTCCTCAAAGACTTCGCTGATGTAATTGTTCACATTCAAACAGGAACATTCAAAATATAACTTGTGCAGGTCCAGCTGCGAATAGAGCGATAAGTCATCAATCAATTTATTCATGTATCGTGCATTCTGCTGAATAATCTTATAGTATGCATCACGTTTCTCAGGGCTATCAGCGACGCCCTCTACGATGCCGTCGATATAACCATTGATAGAGGTGATGGGCGTTTTGAGGTCATGAGAAATGCTGGCTATCAACTCCCGGCGACTGGCCTCGTATGCAGACTTTTCACGCTCTGATTCGTGGAGTTGCTGGCTCATATTATTAAAGACTCGAATCAGCTCAGAAATTTCTGGCGCACGAGTGGCCGCAATCTTATAGCCGTAGTTGCCCCGGGAGACTTCAAATAGACCATTCTTAAGCTCTTCTACCGGCTTCAGGATATGGTCATAAATCCGCCTGGAAATTACAATTGAAACAAGTTCCTTCACTGCAACCAACCCCAGCAGACCCCATAGAAATACAAAAGCGTCACCGGTCAACCGACCTTGGCTGGCAAACCATGCGATGATAATCACAGAAAGCAACATGATTGACGACGATATGAAAAAACGATGATATCCCTTATATCTCTTTCTAATGACTACCACATCACAGCAGAACTCTTCTTGATGATCATTTTTCAGCTGCCTGAAGTGCCGCTTTATTTTCATGACGATCACCGCCTCCTATTGATAGATAGGCCAAAAGGGCGACTCAGCAGTCCCCCTTTTAGCCCTACATTGATTATACCAGTTTTACATTCAGTCGGACACGAATCTCGTTGTCAGCCCCTGATTTTAACTTCGATGATGCAACAGCCGCTACCAACATCTCAGTAGGTGCACCTGTTTCATTAAGCAGCATTTCTACACGCAAGTTTGTTGGCATGATTGTTGACATATCTAGATCAGCGCAACAAGTCTCAACGCAGCAACCTTTTTTAGAGATGTGTTTGAAGCAATGGCCCATATGGCTAGACATGTGAGCTCTGAAGCCACTTGGCATATCATTCTGATTCAATTCCAACACCAGGCTTTTTTGACCCTTCTCGTCGGTTTTCTCTTCTAGGCGATCCAGCAATTTCAACATCATCATTGCGTGATTCAATTTACCATAACCCTTGCAGCAAACGTCATCCGTGCAGCACTGTTCACCTTTGCAGCAATCGACATCTGAACAACAGCCATCTACCCCAAATTTAATAGTGCGCTCACCCATCTTCGCTTCCAGTTGCTTAGAACACTTACCATCTTTACAGATCATAGAACCATTGACCGTCCCGACAACAGCATCTCCACAGCTCATTTCACCTGTGGCAACAGCATCGATCGACTTCATTTCTTTTACTGATTTAATCGCCTTATAAAGTGTCATTAATTTACTCATTTACACGTCCTCCTTGTTTGGAAAGCACTTTTGCTTTAACCATGGACTTAGTATAAACGAGACTATTAAACTGCCAATAAACTAGTTATTAAGAGTTTATTAACGAACGACTCAGGGGGACGTTGCACCCCCGAGTCACTGGCAATGCATATGTTCTTTAGCATGGTCCCAAGGAACGATGTAGCCCTTCCCTTTAGCGCAGAAAACCGATGACGAGGGATAATCGACATCACGTTCACGGACGTAATCGATCTTTTCAATCACTGAATCAGCATTATGACACGGGGCATAGCCAGCTGCTTTTAGGCGCAAGCGACCATGGCCACTGCTTAAACTAGCAAGTTCTGCGGCGTAATCTTTGAACGTTGCAACGGGAACAGAGCCTTCTACCAGGGCGACGTCGCCCTTTGAAGTTGCCAATAAATTGGTGCCATGCATGGCGACAAGATCCGTCATCACCCGGCCAACCAGCTGATTGCCCACCGTAATGGCCACATGGTAAAGAGGTTCTAGCAGTACATTTTCCACCTGTTCAAGCCCTTGTCTAAGGGCCCTGATGCTGGCTTCTCTAAAATCACCGCTGGCGGTATGCTCTAAATGACCTCGCCCCGTTAACAGTGTTACTTTGAGATCCGTCAGATCCGAGCCTGTTAAAACCCCACGATGAACTTTATCCAGCAGACTATTTTTGATTGAAGTTTGATTGCCTAAGGAGAGATGCTCAGCAGGACAGTTATTATAAAAAGTGACCCCCGATCCAGATTCACCTGGTTCAATTAACAGATGCACCTCAGCATAGTGTCTCAGTGGTTCAAAGTGACCGTAACCAATGGCAGTTGAAGAGATGGTTTCTCTGTAAATGACAGTTGGTTCCTCAAAGTTGATTTCAAAACCAAATCGTTCTAAAATAACTGTTTTCAAAACTTCTAGTTGAATGGTTCCCATAATACCAAGGGTGATAGCCCTGGTTTTTTCGTCAAGAGTCACATTTAAAAAAGGGTCTTCCTCCTCTAAAAGTCTAATCTTTTGAAACAAATCCTTGGGATTGACGGTTGGCGCAAAGGTCATTCGACTTTTGAGATTCGGTTGAAGGGCTTGGGTAATATGCTCATGGGCCAAAACTGAGGGTGCTATTTCATAGATATCACTTGCGCCGTCTCCAATCCTTTGACCAGCTTGAAGATTTTTAATGCCGATTACAGAAAATACATCACCACCACAGACCTCACCAACACCAGTCGATTTAGGCCCCTGATGGATCCTAATCTCAGTAATCTTCTCATCCCCTAAGTAATCACGGACCTTGAGGCTACCGCTAAACAACTTAATAAAGGTTTGTCGCTGCTGCTTTTGATCGTAGCGTATTTTATAAACAACACCACTCAGTGGACCCTGTTGTAAATACTCTTGGGTTTTTGTGTAACATCTCAAGCCCTCTAAAAATTCATCTATGCCTTCATTTTTTAGGGCTGCGCCTTTAAAGACCGGCATGATGAGGCGGTTTTTTATAGCTTTAACTAGCCCATTTGTAAATTGGGTTTTAAATTGCTCAGCGCCAAGGGAGTGGGTTGACCCCTGATGATCAAAATACAAGGTCATTAAATCCTCGTCTTTTTCTGCGGCCCCTTCTAAAAAGTCTTGGGTCATGTTAAAAGCCCCGCTAAAATCTAGAGCGCCAGGCGCTAAAGCAATAATACCTTCCATGGATTTGTCAAAATCCCCATGGGGAACATCCATTTTGTTCACAAAAAAGAAGACAGGTACCTGAGCCGTCTCTAGAAGCTCGTAAATGGTTTCTGTGTGGCTTTGAACCCCATCTAGGGCACTGATTATAATAATGGCATAGTCAATCATTTGAATGGTTCTAGCCATTTCAGCACAAAAATCCACGTGACCAGGGGTATCAACCAGATAATAGGTATCTTCGCCATATTGAAAGTATGCTTGCTCAGCAAAAATAGTGATGCCCCGTTCTTTTTCGATCCCATGGGTATCTAAAAAAGCACTTTTATGATCTACTCTCCCTAAAGTTCTAATAGCCTGGGTTTGATAGAGTAGTTGCTCAGAAAACGTGGTCTTCCCAGAATCAACATGTGCAAATATACCGATTGTTTTCTTCATTGATGGCTCCCTTAACCGACATAAATTTGCGATTGTGACTGTTTCATTTTACCATTTAACACTTCAATGCGCTAGTGACAACTAGATATTTATCTTGACGATAACGGCTTATGTGGCTATAATAAAAGTGTAATCCGGCATACCCCCTAGGGGTATTTGACAACAAGGAGACTATCATGATAAAAGTATGTAAAAGTTGCTCTAATTTAGACATCGAAGCCCTCAGCACTGTTGTGCCATCAGAAAAGCTAAACATTGGTTGTTTTGATAACTGTGCTCTTCACGCTGATAAACCATATGGTATGATTAACGGCGAAATCGTTGTTGCAGACAATCAATCCGCATTTGAGGCGCTTTGTATTGATGCACTTCAAAGTAGCGATTCATCATCTGAAGAAATTCCCACAGAAGGTTGCGGTTGCAGCTGTAGCTGCAATAATTAATAGACACCGCGCCCTTGGCAACCTTGTTTATTGTATGAGAGAACTTGCGGAAAAATAAAAACCACTTAAATTTCAACACAAAAACGCCCAACAACATTGATTTCTCAATTGTTGTTGGGCGTTTTATTTTATGTCTGCTTGTGTTCAAGAGACCTTTTCGCTTGATACTGCTGGCGGAAAACCGACGGGGTAACCCCTTGACTCTCCTTAAACTTTTTAATAAAATAGCCCGAATTATCAAATCCCAAGGTTTCAGAAATGCCATTAACCGATTCATTGGTGGTTTTTAGCATGGTTATCGCCTTTTCAAGACGCATATGGTTATGATAGGTTGCAAAATTCATATTCGTACTTTGATTAAAGCATTTACTAAAATAGCTGACGCTTAAATTGCAAAGACTGGCCATGTGATCAATATAGATTTTTTCGTTTAGATGCTTAGACATATAATCTAGAGCCGGTTGGATCAAGTCCGCTTTCGCCGTTAAAGGTTCACTGAATTCTTGGAATTTCGGTTTCTCAAGTGTGGGCGCAACCTCAAAATCATGCCCAGAGATGGCTTCACTGAGCCGAGCCTTTAAAATGGCCTCTTCCACAATATAGCGGCCAATATGAGAAAGCATACTGGCAATGGCCTGAATTTTAGAAAGGGACATCTTGGGAAGCAAATCAGCCATGGCCCTTAGCTCTGCATCACGTCCAACTTCTTCTACCGAAGCCTTTCCCATGCCATTAAAACGATGACTACTGGCCACAATCGCTTCCAGAGGCTCTTCATCAGATGCACCATCACCAATAGTAGAATCATCTGACTCCAAAAGCTGCACCTGACCAGCCATCATGGCACCCACGTACTGACCATTGACCACAATCGGCACAGCTAAGTCCACCAACCCCCTATGACATATATAAATATAGGGTTTATGTCCCCTTGCGGCTTCCAGTCCGCCCCTAGAGTCGCACTTTTGGCACAGGTCTCTATAATAAGAGATTTCTCGAATCCGAGAACAATGCAACTGGCATTGGCTGTGCCCTGTAAAGGGAACGCCTTTATAATCCACTGTCAAAATGGCCATATCCGTTGCTTTGGCAATATCGTCTTGTATCTTCTGAAATTTAGCAACATCAATAATGTCTTCTAGCTTGTAGAAATCCTTAGACATGGCCTCATCCTTTATGGTTTAGATTTTATAGTTAATTCTGCTTAGTATTACTTAAATGATATCATAAGAACGTAGGTAGATGTTAACAAACATCACGAGTGTCCATTTCATTGTATGTTTCACGAGATACCCAAACAATATAGAATAATAGCTTGTTGCACTAACAGCAAATCATTTTTAAAGCCATAGCCAACAAAGTATTCCGAGTCGATCACCTCAGCAGCAACTTCCTCCCCTCGGGTAAAAGGTGGGCAAGGATTCAGCAACGCCCCAGGTTTAGCATGATTCATACGCTCTAAGGTTATTTGGTAATGGTCATAATAGTCTTGATTTTTCATTTCAGGTGGCAGTCCATCGGTCAACACAATATCGGTGTTGACCAGAGTGTCTACGAGAGAAGATGAGAAATGATAAAAGGGGCCGTTTTCCTGAATCTCCTGGCCTGAAACGCACACGTGATTGAACTGCAGCTCCATTACCTGAGCAATCTCAGCCCAAGCATTGCCAATATTGCCATTCTCGCCAACAAAAGTATAGACGAGATTCCCATAATCCGGTTTAATCCGACGTAAAGCATATAAATCGCTCATCACTTCACAGGGATGATTACTACTTGTCATGGCATTGATCACTGGTATTTGAGCATCCTTTGCCAGTTCTTTCATCTTATCCATTTGGCCATGCCTAACAATTAGAAGGTCTACCCAATTTTCAAGATACCCCACCACATCTACAAAAGCTTCTTTTTTATCAAGGGTTGTTGGTGGAAACAAGATGCTCTGCCCACCAAGCCCATGTACGGCTTTTTCAAAGGTGACCCGTGTCCTTATACTGGATTCTGGGAAAAACAGAACCGCCGTTTTCCCAGCCAAGGCCTGAGGTCTAGGCTTAACCGCTATATCATCAGCGATTTTAAATATCTCTAAAAGTTGCTCTTTTGTAAAATCCGTCAGCTTCAAAAAATGTTTTTTGATGGACATACAATCCCCTTTCATTTAACCACGTCCATTACAATATACCTGGTTGCCACCCTTTTAGCAAACGCTTGATCATGCTCCACAAAAATCATAGTCGGCTGGTATTTCAAAATCATATCCTCAATTTGCATTCTTGAAATCACATCAATGTAGTTAAGGGGCTCATCCCAAATATAAAGATGGGCCCTGTCACAAATGCTAGCCGCTAATAGCACCTTCTTTTTTTGCCCTTCGCTAAACTGTGACATGGGCCGTTCAAACTGCTCAGCACTAAAATCCAACTTGTGAAGCATGGACTTAAAAAGACCTTCGTCAATGCCTCGCCCCTTAATATATTCTCTAAGAGACCCTTGAAGCATCCCCGTATCTTGACTGACATAAGACACCGAAAATCCCTTGTCCAAATGCACATAACCCTGGTGGGGCAACAACCCCATTAACACCTTTAGCAGTGTGGACTTGCCGCTGCCATTGCCCCCTGTAATGGCGATGCGCTCACCCCAGTAAACTTCAAGGTTCGCTCCTGACAACACAATATGCCCATACCCAGCACTAACTGCCACGCAGCTAACCATGGGCTTTTTGGTACCGCACCTGTACACCGAACTGGGCTCTAATACCTTGAGTTCCAGGGGCTGCTGCCCTTCAATATCGTGGAGCAGCTCCTGCTTCTCATCCAAAGCCCGTTGGCGCCTACGTTCAATGGCAATGGCGCGTTTCATCATTTTAGCCGACTTTGCACCGATAAACCCCCGGTCCACAGGACCGCCACCAAATTTTGTGGCCTCAAGACTATCCGACCAGCCAGCCGTCCGTTTCACCGCTTCCCCCAGCACCCTGATACTGGTTTCAAGCTTAGCATTCTCAGCCAGTTCAAAGGCATCTTGACGACCCTTATTTTCCATGTAGGTGCTAAAATCCCCTTGATGAATCTGAATTTTGCTTTTATTAATACTGAGCACATGATCAATGCACCCATCAAGAAAAACCCGATCGTGAGACACAATCATAAATCCGCGCTTTTTACTGAGATACGCCGCGACGCAGGCCCTCCCCTTGGCATCAAGATGATTGGTGGGCTCATCAATCAACAGGAAATGCTCGTTCTTCAAAAATAGTACCGCAAGTTGCACCTTGGTGCGCTCCCCATGGCTCAAAGTCCCATAAGACCGATAAAGCACATCCTCATCAAGGGCCAAAAGATTCAGTTCCTTCACCAGTGCCCAGTGCTCATAACTAGGATTGATCTGGTCAACCACCTGATAGGTCAAAGAATTTAAATCTGAAATCTCAAAGGGAAAATAATCAAAAACAGTGTTGTGTTCTATACGACCAGTTAAGGTACCCATTCCCATGTGCTCACCTAATAGTAATCTCAAAAGTGTGGTTTTCCCACGGCCATTACGGCCTGTAAGACCTAATTTCCAGGCGGTATCGAGATTGAAACTGACTTGGTCAAAAACTGGGTTGTAACTGCCGTTATACGTAAATGTTAGATTTTTAATTTGAATCGTTGGCATAAGACCTCCTAATTTTGTGCATAAAAATAGAGACACAAGAAAGCATCATCTTGTATCCCCTTTTTTAAAACAAAGGGTCCTATGCCTTGGCATAGAAAATGAGCAACTCTCTTGCGCGAGCACGACAAAACAAGGGGTTAATCACCACTGAACCTGTTTTGGACGAACTCTGGACAACTAGCAAGAGAATTTATTCATTTTCACACCACCCTTAAATTAATATGATTAGTTAAATCAATATGATTCGTTAAATTAATACTTTTTTATCTTAAACGATATATCAGGATATTGCAATACTTAATTTCCAATTCACTTACAAACACAATACCTAATTCGTCAACAAACGTAACGCTAACATTATTTGCAAACACAATACCTAGTTTGTTTCAAAAGCTTCAAACTAGTCCAGTGTCACTTGAATCAGCGCAATTTCCCCTGCGCGTACGCTTTTGGCTAAATCGCCAGTTACGTTTTCAGTGGTAATCGATTGACCATTTTTGAAGGTCAGCTGGTATTTAACTGGTTTGACCCGATCTTGACCAAAGGTATTCTTTCTTTTGGGATTATCATAGATTACCTTGGTGTTTTTGAATAAATTGAAGGAAACTTGCTGCCGCTCATCAAAATAGTCTGCCCTCAAAACTGGATTCAACTCAAAATTCAATTGATTTTTAAAGGTAAACAACTTTGAACCAGTCATCATATGGAGCCACATGGTAATCATTTCAGAGGTTGTACCAGTTAGGCGAGACACAAATCCCCTGCCATGGTTTTTGGGGTTGGGATTTCTAGATGATGCAATAAATGAAGAGTTTTCCAGGGTGCTCCGGCCGTAGACGCTGGGATCCATAAAGGGAGGCAGGGCGTGTTCAATTTCGCCGTAGAAGGCGTCGTGCAGACCACTTTTCAAAAGGCCTAAAAGGTACTTATAGCTCATGTGCATAAACACGGATTCCCGTTCCAACCAGCCTGGTGTAAAGGCTCTTGCTCGCCCGATCTCCAAGGTTTCATCTTCGAGAGATTCTGAGGTGACATACATTTTTAGCTGCTCGTCATACATCCCACTTAATTTGATTTTATCAAAGATGTCCTTTGCTTCCTGTGGGTTATGAAGTTGCTTGAGGTACCTTGCAGGGGCTTCTAAATACAGAGGCAAACTCCGGCACGACCATTCTTTAACCCTTACGGTTTGCATCCCATTTACAGGATGAAGCTGGCCCGGGTTGATTTCAAATGCCGTGGCTTGATGGACCAGGTAGCTAGGCATAATGCCACTTCCCATTTCAATCCCTTGACTAATGGCTTCCGACGATTTTTGATGCATCAGTTTTAAAAGGGAAAGTACTGATTGATTAGAGCACTCTATTCTGGCATCTGCAATTGGATTCAAAATGGCGCTTAAATAAGCTTCTTTCTTGGTTTGCACCGATTCCCAGAAACACAATTCATCCATTTCAAAGGCCAGTCGTTTTTCAAGCAAGGTCTGATAATCGGCCATTAACTCAGCCACTTCTTTTGGTACCGAGTGGGAACGCTCATAAGTTGAAAGGCCCTTGATCAAGAACTCTATCACACGTCTGATTTCAATCACTTCACTCATCCCAGAACCGAACAGGCCTGGCAAACCATTCATGGCGTCATTCCAACCTGGCTTGTCAGAGTTCATCATGAGTCCCAAACCCGACGGATCAAAATTCGTCATTTTATTAATGATTAGCACCAGTAACTTGACAGCGAGATTTGTCTTAAGGACAGTCTGATCTTTAAGGCGGTACCAATTAGTAGCATCAGTATCAAAGCCTTCTAATTCAAGCTGTTCGCTGTTTTTATAAAGCGCATTGTACTGTCTAACGTTGCCTTCATTATTGAGAACATATTTCAAATTTCTAGGGAGTACAAAATCAGGACTTCTAAAATACTTGTATTGATCCTCATAGAGTAATGCTTCTAGGCGATCTGGATATATGTTTAAGTAGTTATCCACTAAATCCATATTATAGGTCCAATGGTCCACCCAAAACCCATGACCATAGGCTGCATGGTTTTCTTGGACTGCGTGTTTCATCACAAGATTTAACAATTCATCTTGGGACCTATCCAGTTCAATCTCTTGTTCTTCAATGGTTGTGAGTAGTTCACCCGGTGTAAATGAGTTTTTAAGAACTGTTGCCAAGGACCCCTCACCTTTTTTCACTGCCTTTAAAATGGTTGGCCAATCCTCTTGGTTCACTAGTAGTCTACTGCCCTTAATGACCAAAGGATTTTGTCCATCTAGCTGAATCAATTCCATAAATTGTTTCACATTATACAGGCCAGCCTCTTGAACAAAATAGACATCATTGCGTCTATTCTGATTCACATCTCTAAAATTACCATTCCCGTGGGAATAATAGGCTGGTTCTACATAGAAATCGTTATACTCTCTTTCCATGTCTCCGTGTATTCTCGAGTATACGTGATAGACAATTGGCCCCTCTTTCCCTTCAAAACTTAGAGGATAGCCGCCACGTAAAAAATTATCTAAATAGCTTTGTTTGACATAAGCATCAAATAGTGGGTACGCGGTTTTGCCATCGACATCATTCAGTAGGGCCGCTGTTACATCAGTTGCCTTTTGGGCCATTTGATCAAAATAATCAACAGAGAAATCAGCTGACAGTTGATTCAGCTGGTCTACACTGGCCATTTTTCCAATGACACTGGTAATGGTAAGGGTTTCATTCAAGTCCCCATCAAATGCACAAAAGGCACAGGGTAATTTATTGGCAGACACCTGGTCTTGTGCCAGTAGTTCTGGCAAAGTTTTTTTCATAAAAGCCATAGGTTTGATTAGACTCGTCTGTTCACCGAATAAAATATCAGGGTCAAAGATCACAGGCAATGGGCCCTTGTTGACACTTGAAAATGCGGCGTAAAAATGCCCCGCTTCAACAGCACCTACTTCTGCCGAATCGTTGGTTGTGGATCGATTTCTAAAAAACGGCATGTTTTTATCCGTGTTATAAGCTTCAAACCAGGCCACTGCTAAATTAGACATGGTTTTGATAATCACATCATCGTTTTTATAAGGCCAAATTGTCATTAACCCATCAACCACTTCAAGAGACTTTGAAGTGCCTTCTAAATTTGTTAACGTGAGTTTTCTAATCAGTCCAGCATATGGGGCTTCCGTGGCTGTAAAATACGTAACATTAACCTTTACACCCAGGGTCTTGTTGATTTCTTCAAAACCAAGGCTATTTGATTCAATTAACATTCTTCGTTCAACCACATCATCAGAAATAGATGAAAACACCTCGTGTACTTGATCATTGATTTTTATAAAGGTCCTAAAACCCTGGAGTTCTGTCCGTTTGTAAGCTACATTAGCAGGGACAAAGTCAAAAATTGACCCATTCTTATTTTCAACCCCAAATCCCGCAATACCCTGACCTCGATTGGTATAGTAGACCCAAAGGGGTATGCCTTTGAGTCCTGCTATACCAGGAAGAAAGCTAGAAAACGGCTTTTGGTTATCGTAATTCTCAATGATAAATTGATTATTTTCATATCTGTATTGACTCATTTAAACTCCTTAATGCTAAGTTTTAAACCGATTGCTATCTCAAATTTTTCTTTTTAACATTCACGAAAATTTTCGCAATTTCACCGTCTCGATTGAAAATCTTACTACTTAACTCCTTATTCAATCTCGATGTGTTTTCAAACTTGAATATATCGCCATTTTTATAGTAAAGAGTAATGGCTTTTTCGTCATTTAAAACATAGATGATTGGTACCGAACCAAAAGTGAAACCAAGTTGGTTCTTTTCCAGTTCAATGATCTCTGATGGCAATTCCCAAGTTTTATTTTCTTCTAAGAACTCAGTTCTATTTAAGAGGTAAGGGTCAAAGGTAATTTCACCTTTGCTGACATGCACACCCAGTTCTCCGTATCTGGCAATAAAGTCTTCTTTAACTTGTCCTGTCATACCAGGTTGTTGAACACCTGCAAATCCTGGGGTGTGAGAATAGGCATCTGTTGGAAAGGCACCATAATCCACTGGTGATTTTTCGACGCCGATGCCAGCTTTAATATCTTGGAAATACCTTGCTAGCGCTAATGCTTCAGCACACAAGCCATTTGCTGATACAACTGCTTCAAAGGATTCTTGCGTTGCTAGAACTAGCTTAGATACCATATGCCAGTAGATGCAACCCAATCCTTCATACTTATAAAACGTACCCGAACGGCCGGTAAATGAATGGTGGTCAAAGAGTTCAGAGAATATTTCACCAACAGCCTCAACATCACCATGCTCATATGTTTGTGTTCCTAAAATAGCTGCCATAATTTCATCACCATTTCTAAAGTCACCATTGAAATGATAAGTGCCGTTGATATCTTTCTCAATAAAACGGTTCAAACCATTAGCGACTTCAGTTTTTAGCACATTGGAGCCCATCACTATTTCTTCAGGAATAACATTTTTGGCTAAGAAGGTAGGCAGCTCTCTGTTGGGATAAAGCATATAACTATTTTGGTCTTCACGGTAGATAGAACTCTCTCTCAAAGCCTTAAGAACACTGAGGCTTTCTTTTGTCTCTAAGGCTTTAGAACTTAAAACAGCCACTTGGCCTTCCAGCATTTCGTAAAGATAAGAAACACTGCAGCTATGATGATTGAAGGTAATTAAGTTATATGCATGATATAAACCATCTTTGCGCTTATTCTTAATGATGGTGTCCTTCAAATGGGACATAGAAATGGTGATGAAAGCTTTGATTGATTTTGAAGAAAGGCTCTTTTTAACATTTGCAAAACCGCTTTTATAAATCGTATCACGATATTCTTGACCAATAAGCCCAAGCTTTGAGACAACGACATAGCGATTTTCATCTGAAATTGGCATACCAAGGTGTTTTTCATTTGAAACTAGCACATCAAAAATTCTTTCGAACATTCTGTGCACTTCAGTTGACACTTGAACCTCTTGCGGCATTTCTTCTACTAAATCGGACATAAAACCTAAAAATCTGTGGAGATAGTAGAGCGTTACCATGGAAATACCATTGCCAACCAATGCATTATTAGCATCATTCCACTCAGGTCGCTGAGTGTTCATCCAGATGCCGCCCTCTGGTACAAAATTTGACAACTTGGATAGAAGAGGTACCAAGAGTTTTTCCATCAAGTTCACATGATATAACTGGTTGTCCACAAAAATAAGCTTACCATCAGAGCCAATTTCCGAAACCCGCTTTTCAACTAGTTCTTCACAAGTTTCATCAAAAGTGATGGTGTTTCTCGGATCTTTTACAAGTTCATCAAATCCTTTAATTCTGTATGGCATGTTTGCATAGACAAAAATGTCTTTCTGAAGTAAATCACACAATTTTTCAGCATTAAACTTATGAGATAGCTCCATGAGTTTAAGTAAATAGATGATTTGATGATCTCCCCAATAACCAATGTTGGACCATGGGTCTTTAGGGTCAAGCACCTCCCAATCAATGCCGTCTTTTGTCAAACGATAAGGATTATAGCCGTCCGCTGTTGAAGCATTTACAAATTTAGAGATGATACTTTCAATATATAAAGGATAAGACACCGAAAGTGCTTCCCAGTTTTGAAAAATATCTCTCCAATTACCTTGAAAGTTTAGGTTTTTCTCTCCGTTGGCTTGACTGATTTCAATATTGAATTTATTCCATGGACGACTAGGATCACCGTGACGTCTAGAATAGGTTAATGGCAGATATTCCAGCACTAACCGTTCAAAATTAGGATCTCCCATTTTAGACGCCAAATCAAGCAAGTCTTGAAATTCAATAGTTTCACTTAAACTATCTAATCGTTCTGTATTTTCCTCAAAAGCGGTTCTATTCCAATTATAAATGAATTGTTTAAGATCTTTGGTATCAATTTGATAGCCGTTGGCATAAATACCACCACGCATAATGTTATATAGGGTATTTGAAAAATGTCTAAAACCTGAATTTTGATTAGCGGTTAATTGAAAACCATCCGCATCAAACACTAATTTCTTTAGATTTTCATCACCTTCTAAAACATTTTTATTGATGTCATTTAAAATTGCCTGGTTATCTTTAATTTGATGAATCAGGGCTGTTAAACTTGCAGCACTTTGATTTAGCTCAGAAATAATCAACCATTTTTTTGACGCTTCACTACTTAATTCAAAGGCATCCGAAACATAAAAAGCACCTCTTCGCCCTTTTACATCGAATTCTGTTTCAATGGCTTCATTGAGACAAAATGATTGTACCTGTTTTTCGCAGAGCAAATACCTGGGGTTTTCTAAACCTTGAGACCACACAGTAGTTGACTTTAAGGATTCGCTTGGCTCTGCTTTATCAGAAATAATCGAGCTTAAAGTATAGATTCCTAAACCCACATCTTCGACTAACTCACAGCGCTTATAACCATCAACTAATGTACTTTTTGTGGTTTGAAGTAATGTATTGATACCATAGGGAAGAATATTTCTGATACCGTCTAATACTTTAATCACTTTAGTCGTTTTATTTGTATTGATGACTTCGGACTCTTTAATAAATCCATATCGCTGACTGGTCTTCCAAGTGTATCTGAAAGTAATATTTAGGGTATGATTCACCTCTTCAAACATAATCTTGTTTCCGATGGTGTTTTTATACAAGTTTCTTGTAATTTGATAAACATCGGAATGGTGTTTAGAAAAAGGCTTCCAAATAAAGCGTTTTTCTTTCAACGTTACAATCATGATGGTGTGTCCACCAGTAGTTTCAGAGCTGTCGTGAATTTTGTCATCTGTATCGTAGGGAAACAAAGCATTGTCAGGATTTTTTCGGCCTGTAGTAAGTCCCCCAGTGCTAGAAATAAACATCCAAAAGTCAGAATCACTGACGATTGTCATAAAAAAGGGACTCATGGCATCATAGTTATTTATTTTGAAAAAACTTTCGTTTTGATGTTTCACCGTTTCTAATGCAACTTTTTTTGAACTCTGGCACAATAATGTATCGCCAAAATACAATTTTGAATTTCCCATTATTAAGTCCTTTCTATTGTTAACCTTTTACAGCACCCGCTGAAATGTTCTCAATCAGATATTTTGAAGCAAGAATAAACACAATGACAATAGGCACAATCGATATTGCAAATCCAAGATAAATAGCCCCTTGATTTTGATTCCAAATTCGCAAAGCTTTTAAAGAAGATATGACCATTGGCAATGTTTCATTTGCCTTAGAACTCAAAATCACACGGGCACTTAAATAACTATTCCACGACCCGATAAATGTGAATATGGACATTGTCGCCACACCAGGGGCCATGATCGGCAATGCGATTCGATTGAAGACATAAAATTCGCCAGCGCCATCCATTCGCGCTGATTCAATAATTTCCTTGCTCATGGCTGAACTGATGTAGGCTCTGAGGAAAAAGACAGTTCCAATTGAAGCCACAGAAGGGATAATAAGCGCAGCATGGGTATCCATTAAGCCTAATTGTGTCATCCACTTCACATAGCCAAGAAATGCCAACTGACTGGGTATCATCATAAAGATAAGAATCAGACCATACAAGAAATTTTTGCCTTTAAAATTATACGTATTAAAGCCATATGCAGTGAGCGCAGAGAAATACCCTGATAAAAAAGTGACCAGTAAAGCGATTTTCAAAGAGTTCAAAAATCCTCTTACAATATTCACGTTTTCCTGCAATATGATGTAGTTGGCTTTAAGACTGGTCCCTGGTAGCAATGCAATCCCTTGTGTCGTGATAGACATACCATCCCGTGTTGCATTAATGATAACAATCCAAAAAGGAATGATTGAGATTATCACCAAGATTGCTAGGGCAAAATACACTGTTGAATACACAACAAAATTCTTTGCTTTTCTCTTTTTCTTAGCTTTCAATGTTTTTGCTTGTTCTTCAGTCATTATTTTTAATTGATCTTCATTCACTTCAATGGGTTTGTTCTGACTATTCATTTTTGCCACCCGCCTTTATCGCCACAAGTGCTTTTTTTCTCAATTTAATGACTTTGCGGTTTTCAATAAACTCTTTAATTTCATTTCTATTTGTGGCGATAGTGAAAATCGCCGTGAATACCATAATGACGATAAATAGTACGAATGATAATGCTGAAGCATAACCATAATTCTTATAAACAAATGCTAGGTTGTAAATATAAACAATCATTGTATTCAAGCTTCCCTCAGGAAAGCCCCTACCATCTGTAATTAAAAAAGGTATGTCGAACAATTGTAAGCCACCGATGAGACCCGTAATCATAACATACATCAGAATCGGCTTAATCGAAGGCAGCGTAACATTCTTGAGAATTTGAAATCTACCTGCTCCATCTATAGCCGCTGCTTCATAGATTTCCTTGCTAACCGCTTGCACTGAAGCCATGAATAAGATAAATGAATTTCCAAACCACATCCATGTCTGAATACCCGAAACGCTCATTTGCGCTAAAATAGGATCTGTCAACCAACCGATGGCTTGATCGATCCAACCCAGTTTAAAGAGGATTTGATTGACGACACCATAATCTTTGTCCAGTAATTTTACGAAAATAAGAGAAATAGATGCTGCTGCAATCAGATTTGGAAGATAGAAAACAACTCTAAAAAACCCCAGACCTTTTACTTTATATTTCATGTCTGAAAAGACCAAAACCAGTAAGACAGCAAGAATGATTTGAAAAAATATATTAACGCCCCAAATCTTAATTGTATTCATAAATGCATCGATTACATTTGGATCTTTAAATATCAAGGCGAAATTTTCAAAGCCTATGAATACTTTTTTGCCATATCCCTTGTATCTTGTGAATGCCATATATAGGGTATAGAAAATAGGATAAGCACTAAACAGAAAGAAAACGACGAAGAATGGTAATATGAAAACATATCCGACTGAATCTTTTAATTTTTTCATTACGTCCTCCATATACAAAAGTAGACATAAAGTCTACTTTTGTATAAAAATATTATTTATTCTAGCGGTAAACCGTCAACATAAATTTCAGGGAAGGTCACCTGTACATCAGCATAGAATGCTTTTAAAACGTCTGCTACAGTCTTATAACCTTCGGCGCCCAACTTATAGTTTGTGATATGAACCCCTAATTTATCGTTAAGACCACGGTCGTAAGTTGTCACTGTTGAAAGGTCGATTTTCGCTGCTTCATCATTAAATACTTCCAAGTGGTTCATGCCGCCTAAAGATTGACGACCTTCATAACTTGCAATGACTGGCGCCATAACAGATTCTACAGAGTACATGTCACTGTCTGCCTTTTGTCTTTCTGCTAGACGAGCTTTGTCAAATAACATAGACTTTACAAATGCATATGAAGCTTCAGGAAGTTTTGAATCAGCATTCACACCAAGGTAAGTACCACCCCAGAAGTACGAGTTAGGACCAGTCGCCATACCCCAGTTACCTTTGAAAGCAGCTGCAGCATAGGCATCCTTAGTAGCTTGATCAGCATCTTCAGCTGGTTTTAAAAGAGTTTTTCCAGCAGCATCGACTTTTTCCATGTTCGGTTCAATAACATACTTTAAACCCCAAGTAGGCATTGAATACGCCATTACTTGCCATACTTTTCCTTCTGCATCCACTAGGTCAGCATCCATAGCATCAAACCAAGGGCCACTCCACTCAGCAGCGTTTGCTGTTAATGAATCATTAATTGTCTCACCGTACATATCTTTTACAAGGTTGATGTAAGGAATTTGCTCTTTGATTTTTGCAGGATTGAGTTTGCCGTCAGCATCAGTCCACATTGCTGGTTTATTTGTTCCAGCCGCAAAGTGTCTTACCGCTTGATCATCTGGGAACAAACGCCAGTTAGCATTGAAAGCCTTGACTTCTTTTTGAGCAATTAATAAATTGTCAATTGTGTTAAATTTATTTTGATTCATCCAAGTCGTCACTGCAGTATTATAGTCCGCACTACCTACAGCAGGGAATCCAGCTTCAGTGCCCCATACCTTAGCAGCCATATCAGTTTTAAAGAAGATTGCACCTGGGGTAACCTGCCATGATAAGGCAGCTAGTTTACCTGTAGCAGGATCAATCCCTGATTGCCAGATATACTCTTTGTAATCTGCTTTTTCTTTAGCAAAGTCAAGCTCTGTATCCGATTCCATCATCGCTTCTAAGTTACCATAGTAACCAGCTTCAATAAATTGCTTGATGTGATCCAACTCACCGGTAAAGATATCTGGGCCATTTCCAGACTCCAAAGCTGGCAGGATTTTATCCATATAACCATCTTGAATGGAAACTGCAACAAATTCAATTTCCATACCTGCGAAAGGTTTTCCTTCAGCAGTATATTGTGCTTCGAAATTTGCAACGTCGCCTGCAGTTTTAAGTTCATCTGTAAATGACCAGATGACTAATTTCTCATTTGAGTAATCTTTAGCTTTGTCAGCCACCACTGGTGGAGTTTCCACTCCGCTCGTAGCATCGCCACCTGTTTTCGCACAACCTGTGGAAGCTGTAACTACAAGTAACGAAATAAGCAACATTGATAATAATTTCTTCATTGTTTCCTCCCTATTTACTAAAGCGCTTTCAACATTCAATTATGTTGTAAACTTAATATATCAGATAACGAAACCGGTTGCAATACTTTTTAGGAAATCGGTTTCGTGATTTTGATAAAACTTAGTATTTGATAGGTTACTGCCTTGCAAAGTCATATATCAGCACCGATTATCTGACTGGCATTCTATTATAGATAGCCACAAAGGCCTTCTTATCAGCTCATTTTAAAAAATAACCCTTCAGCTATTCGTGAAAAAGAAACAACTTTGTAACTAACGAATTCGGTTTCTTAAATAGCGTGTTCCCCTTAAATTGCGTCAGGTTTGATAACATAAGTTGTAATCGAATGATCCGGCATATTGATATTGACACCTTCACCATCTATTACAAGAGCCATCTCAGCAATCCACCCCTCGTTCTGCGCAACCACCACAACATCTCCGTTGGGATTTCTAAATGCAACAGCATAGACATCCTCTTTAGTCACACTAATCTCTAATCGCTTGGCGCCAATTTCAAGGTACTTAGAAAAGTGCCCGATATAATAATAAGAGTTATTATAAATCAGTTTTTTAGACTGTCTATTATACATGATTGGGGCTTCACAATAATTATAAACATGGTTTGGACCACCCTCTTCATTCAAAACCAAGTTCCAATCAATCCAACCACGACTCCAATTGTTAAAGTCCCCAATAATATTGCGACCATAACGTTCTGCATTAGACCAGGATCCCAAGTAACCATTAAATTGAGCATTTTCTGAAGTCGTCGTTAGCTCTACACAGCCTTCTGTAAATAGAATGTGTTTCTCGGGAAATAAGTTGTGTAAAGCAGATAAGTTTTCGAAGGCTTCACTGACATACCAATGATTTCCTGTACCCCATACATATTTAGAAGCTTCCTTATCAGAAAGTACCACAGCTCCCCGTTCTACTAAAACATCTCTATTGTGATCCCAAATAATGATTTCAGTTTCGGGATAGGCGGCTTTCAAAGTTGGTCCAAGGTGATGTTTAATAAAATCTCGCTCTTCCTGGGCAGTGTAAATACAAGAATCCCAGGATTGAGTGGCTAATGGCTCATTTTGAATGCTGACAGACCAGATGTCAATTCCACGATTTTTCATGCCTTCAACAAATTTGACATAATAAGTCGCCCAAAGTTGATAAAACTCAGGTAGTAATTTGCCCCCATAGTTCATTTCTTTGGTGTCTTTCATGTAGGCTGGTGGACTCCAAGGGGACGCGAGTATCTTAATCGGCACCTTTGAATAATTCATAGCCTCTTTAATCATAGGTATAACCCATTGATCCTCACGGGACATATCAAAAGTAGCCAAAGTCGTATCACCTTCTTGAACATAGGTATAGTTACCCAGTGCAAAGTCACAGGAGTGAATAGCTACCCTGCCCAAGACATAACCCAGACCATGATCTTTTGAAAAATAGGCTCTAATGGCTTCATCACGAACTTCAGTTGGCGCTTCAGATAAAGTGAATGCAGCAGCTTCCGTAAAGGCACCCCCAAATCCCATGTGTTCTTGATATGCCATTTTAGTGTTAACCGCAATGACCTTCCTTGTTGGATCAAAATCCCCGGTCTGACGAATGGGCAAATCGATCCAGAACTTTGCATCTTTTTTTTCCGATCTTATGGATAGTACTTTCATAGAGCCTCCCTATCTTTCTAAATAGTCTTCAAGAGTGTACGGTTATCACGAAACCGATTTCGTCTTTATGTTAACACAAAACACAGCAAAAATGAATAAAAAAAAGAAAGTACAAATCATTACTTTGTACTTTCTCTTACAATCAATTCAACAGGTACACGATGTATCATATCCGCTTCATGGCTGGTTTCTTGATTGATAATGCCAATTAACCGCTTAGCAGCCTCCGTTCCAATAATTGCCTTTTGTTGAGAGACAGTGGTTAACGTTGGGGACGTGTAGCGAGTTAATTCAATATTGTCAAATCCAACAACAGACACATCCTCAGGTACCCGATACCCAAGTTCTCTTAAAGCGATAATTGCACCTAAAGCAATATCATCGCTAGCAGCATAAATGGCATCAGGCATAACACTGTTTTGTGCTCGCAATTGCTCCAATGCTTTTCTGCCACTGGCAAAATCATAATTATTAGCTTCCACAATTAATTTCTCATCAAAAATAATTTCATAATTTCCAAGGGTGTCTTTATAGCTTTGTAAACGCTCACCAGCAGCAAAGGACCTGTGGGGACCCGCAATATGAGCAATGCACTTAGCCCCTTTTAACATTAAATACTCGATAGCCATCCGTGTTCCTTGCATATTATCTGAAATGATGGTTGGAATATTTAAGAGCCCATTATCGACAGAAACAATTGGAATCCCGCTCTGTGTTAACTCGTTGAGATTTTCATCATTAATATCTACAGTCACAATTAAAACACCATCAACATTTTTATACTTGCACCACTCTAAGTAAGTTAATGATTGCGCACCAATTTTCTTGGATACGAAAGTCACTTCGTAACCGTGATCTTCAACATAAGATTTAAAAGCCTGTAAAACACCACCAAAGAAATGGTGTTCCAACCCGATATTTAAATCCTCACTGAAGAGAATACCAATTGTCCAACTGTTTTTAGAAGCAAGGTTTCTAGCACTGGAATTGGGGACATAGCCCATTTCCTTTGCAATTGCTAAAATCTCTATCTTTCTCTTTTCACTAATTTCTTTAGAATTGTTAAGTGCTTTTGAAATCGTACTGGAAGCACATCCAACTCTTTTCGCAATATCATAAATTGTCACCATTTTAATCACCCCTATCCCAAAATAGTATACTACAAAAAAAGGGGTTAATCACCATTGAATTTGTTTTGGGCGAACTCTGGACGACTTAGCAAGAGAATTTGTTTATTGTCACACCACCTTTAAAATATCAGATAACCATAAGTCGAAATTATAATTGAATGCTTCTTCTTTGTCAAAATGCAACCCATGGCCTGCACCGTCAATCACTGCATACGAGGCCCTTTTGTATCTTAGGCTTAGTCTAAATTGATCTTCATAGCCAACCACTGAATCTTGTTTTCCAGCCAATATCATGACGGGTTTGTTGAAGTCCATACAATGTTCATCAACATCATAAGTTGCCCCATACCCGGTTGTTTGATAGGTTTCTAAAAACTGTTCATTTGCTCTCTCTAAAGCAGCGTCAATTTCAACCGCCTGTCTTTCTACAATCCTTCTTGTTATGGAAACGTTCTTTGCTCGTAAATCATCTAATAATTCACTAGCCAAGTCCTTGGTGTACTCGTAATCTTCAAAGACGACCTCATGGGCTGGCACTGTCCTTTCATGAAAAAGCGGGTAGACAACAGGGGCAAAAAGGAACATGCTCTTGCACCTGTCATTTAATAAATGGGCTATACCCCTGGCTAAGTATCCGCCATAGGACATGCCCACGATACAAAATGGTTCTTCACCGATGGTGTTTTGAATGACTTCAACAATTGTTTTGATCATATCATCAACATTATGAATGCCTTCAACATTGGTGTTAAAGCCCATTCCAGGCTGGTCAAAATAGATTCTCCTGAAAGACTTATCTTTAAGAATTGGCTCACATGCTTCGATGAGAGATACTTGATCAAGATGGAAGCCATGTAGCATGATTACTGACAAACCTGTCCCGATTGATTTGATGTTAAAATCTTTGATATCCAAATGTAGCCTCCTGATTGCATTAGATTGATGTTGCTCAATGGGCGAAGTGGTAAAACGACAAAGTAAATCCTTCGTTTGGGGGTCATTAAAAGCTTGCATTGCTCTTATTAATACTCAAGCATCATGATATGCTCTTTGCCAAACACTTGCCCATTGAATTTAAAGCCAAGGCTCTCATAGAGTTTGACCGAAGCGACCCCCGCTTGATCAACACCCAAATACATTTTATGTCTTGTGGTATCCATTTGAATGGTCTCCAACAACAAATTCATGGCTGCCTTTGAATAACCCTTACTCTGGAATTTTTCATCTATCATCAGTCGATAAAGCCAGTATTCGTTGTCATCTTGATCAACACAGTACATTAAGAATCCAACCAATTCTTGTTCGGCATAAATCGCCAAAGGGATGCATTCTGGCTGAATCTTTGATTGGGCAATGGATACGGCATTTGATGTCACCAGGTCCAGTTGATGATCTGCAACTTTAAGGTTGATTATGTCCCAAAAGTTTTCGGTGTCGATTTGTTTGAGTGCTATAGTCTGTTTAATTGTGATTCCTCCTATATGCCCTTAAAAATCTCAGGTCTAATGCTTTCAATAATATCGCTTTGCAGTTGCCAAACGTTGGAACCGAAATTACTTACAATTGTGATGGATAGCTCTATTTGCTTATCATAAGATGAGGTGACTTGCTCCCAGCACTTATAGAAGTGGGGGCTTCTTGTTTCAATGATTACCGCCTCATTTAACTGAG
>CAZFST010000002.1:0-263451 GCA_964522015.1 uncultured Fusibacter sp.
ACTCGCAGGGTGGCTTTATGGAAGCGGGTACATTGTTTAGTTGTCATTGTTCAAACTTGTGTGCCGATGTCTCTTGGCAACTAGTACATCTTACCACTGTGCATATACGAAGTCAAGCACTATTATTAAAAACTTTTCAAAAGCTATTAAAATCTTTTCTAAAGTGGACACAAAGCATTTATACCCACGATTCTATTTTTAACTCACAATTAACAGAATTTTTATAAAAAAAGAGACAACGTGTTTTTCACGTTATCCCTTCTCTATTAGTAGTGGTTTTTTTCAGACCTAATCTCATTCTATACTATTTAGCAGTTTGCTTCTAAGCGCACTTAGACTTCAGGTTTCATTGTAGGGAATAGGATAACATCTCTGATGGATGCTGCATTGGTTAACAGCATAATCATACGGTCAATACCAATACCCAAACCACCAGTAGGCGGCAAACCAACTTCAAGTGCATTGATAAAGTCTTCATCCATCATTTGCGCTTCGTCATCACCAGCATCTCTTTGAACCATTTGGGCTTCAAACCGTCCACGTTGATCGATGGCATCGTTTAATTCAGAAAACGCATTGGCGATTTCCCAAGTGTTTGCAAATGCTTCAAATCGATTAGTAATTCTCGAATCATCAGGGTTACGTTTTGCTAGTGGTGAAACTTCTACAGGATGATGCAAGACAAACGTTGGTTGAATCAAAGAAGATTCACAGAAAGTTTCAAACGCTTCGTTAACAAAGTGACCCACAGTTAAATGATCAGCAACATCTAAGTGAAGGCGCTTTGCCTCAGATCTAGCTTCTTCATCTGATAGGTTATAAAAATCAACCCCAGTTTTCTCTTTAACCATCTCGTGCATAGAAATACGTCTCCAAGGTGGTGTAAAGTCAAGATCAGTTCCTTGGTAGTTAATTTTAAGTGTGCCGTTGGCACGCTCACAACAATGAGCAACAAGGTTTTCTGTCAAGTTCATCATAAACTCATAGTCTTCGTAAGCCACGTAAACTTCCATCGCCGTGTACTCAGGATTGTGCTTAATTGACATCCCTTCGTTTCTGAACATTTTACCCATTTCGTAAACGCCATCAAAACCACCAACAATGAGGCGCTTGAGATATAGTTCATTGGCTATACGCATGTACAAATCAATATCTAATGTATTATGGTGAGTGACAAAAGGTCTTGCCGACGCGCCACCAGCGATAGTATTAAGTGTTGGTGTATCTACTTCTAAATAACCAAGGCTATCGAGGTATTCACGAACGGATTTGATGATGATACTACGCTTTAAGAATGTTTCTTTAACTTCTGGATTAACAATTAAGTCCACATATCTTTGGCGGTAACGAATATCTTGATCTTTGAGACCATGAAACTTCTCTGGTAGCACTTGTAGTGACTTTGTGAGCAGAGTAACTTCAAGTGCTTTAATTGAAATTTCGCCGACTTTTGTAGTGAAGACAGTACCACGCAAACCAATGATATCGCCCATATCTAATTTTTTAAACCATTCAAACTCTTCTTCACCAATGGCATCTTCACGGACATAGCTTTGAATTCTGCCATCTCTGTCTAGTATATCGATAAAACCAGCTTTACCTTGGATCCGCTTTGACATGATCCGGCCTGCAATTTGGACTTCTCGGCCTTCGTAGTCAGCATAGTTTTCTTTAATAATGACACTAAAAGCTGTCCTTTCGTACTTTTCGATTTTAAATGGATCACGATTTGCTTCTCTAAGTTGTTTCAGCTTATCGCGTCTCACCATCAACAATTCATTCAAATTCTGCGTTTCACTCATGAAGCACCTCCGTGGGCTAAAATTTGACAAAGCCTTTGCATGAGCAAAGGCTTAGTTTTTAACGATGTATTTCTAGAACTTTCATTCTGATGGCGCCATCTGGCGTAATCGCTTCAACTTCTGCACCAATTTCTTTACCTATCAGCGCTTGACCAATTGGGGATTCGTTTGAAATTTTATTTTCAAATGGATCTGCTTCTGTGGCGCCCACAATTGTGTATTCAATATCTTCGCTAAATTCGTAGTCGTGGACTTTCACGACCGTACCGATTGAAACATGATCCGTATCAATATCATTTTCGTCCACTACTTGAGCATTTCGAACATAGTTTTCTAACTTATTAATACGAGCTTCTAATTCTGCTTGCTCATTTTTCGCTTCATCGTACTCGGAGTTCTCACTGATATCGCCAAAAGCTCTAGCTTCTTTGATTTTTTCAGCGACTTCTTTGCGTCGTACCGTTTTCAACATATCTAATTCATCTTCCAACTTACGTAAACCTTCAGTTGTGAGTACCATCGCCTTATTAGTCATGCTAATCTCTCCTTTGGATGACCGTTTGCCTTACACATAACGCTAGCCTGAATGGGGTTTAACCGCAACCACACCAAATCAGGCTCAATAAGTGTATTCTGCATTTTTGCACAGTCAATTTTTTCATATGCGATAATTATAGAGGATGTGTAAAGTTGTGTCAAGGCAAACTGATGCCTTTAAGGGAGTTTGTGACTGAATTATCAAATTATTTTTCAGTGTCATTCCGATTTTAGTAAGGAGTTAAGCAATGTCATCATCTCTTCTTTAGTGGTGATGCGATTAACCGCCGCCCGAGCACTGGCTGAATTCACAATGCCTTTTAGATACCAGGAGGCATGTTTGCGCATTTCCATCAACACCAACCGTTCAGGTTTATAGGCAAGCATCCACTCAATTTGCTGTTCAATCAGTCCAATTCTTTCTCTTAAATCAGGGTCTGGATCATACCTACCGGTTATAAGGTGCTGTAAAATCTGCTTAAATAGCCAAGGACGTCCTTGAACGCCTCGACCGACCATTACCCCATCACAACCGGTTATTTCAAACATGCTTTTTGCATCTTCGGGTGAAAAAATATCCCCATTGCCGATTACCGGAATCTTAACCGCTTGCTTGACCTGAGCAATAATGTCCCAGTCGGCTTTCCCAGTGTAGAACTGCTCACGGGTTCTGCCATGGACCGCTATGGCATCTGCACCAGCAGCTTCCACCACTTTTGCAAATTCGACAGCGTTTACATTTCTTTCATCCCATCCTTTTCTAAATTTCACTGTAACAGGTTTTGTAGACGCCTCTTTGACCGCCTTAACAATCTCATATGCCAGATCAGGACTTCGCATCAGCGCTGATCCATCGCCATTTTTTATGACTTTAGGCGCAGGGCAACCCATATTAATATCCAAAATATCAAAGGGTTCATCATTGAGAATCTCACGGGTCACCCTTGCCATCACCTCTGGCTCAGAGCCAAAGATTTGAAGTACCACTGGCCGTTCTTCCGGGTGAATATCCATCAATTCTCTAGTTTTAGTCGATTGATAAGCCAACGCTTTCGCACTGACCATTTCGGTCACCACAATTGGGCAACCATATTGCTTGCAAAGACGTCTGAAAGCCAAGTCTGTCACACCCGCCATTGGCGCCAAAAAAACATTACCACCCAATTCGACGGTTCCAATTTTCATATTTCCCTCAATTCATTCTCGTTCACTGTTAAAACTCAGTTTAAAACACTCACCATATCAGTCCGGATTATTATCGATTAATCATGTAAGTCCGGCTTATCACCGATTCATCATGTAAATTGTGTATAGGCCATCAAGGGTCAAGTGTCGATCTACCACTGTGATTGTCTCGGAGTCCTGCGCAACCATGCCAGACAGGCCGCCGGTTGCGATAACAGGGATTTCCCCCGTGACGCCCATTTCAACCTTCATCCGCTTGACAATGTAATCTAATGCGCCAATGTTGCCATATATCAACCCTGCCTGAATACTTTGAGTAGTGTTCTTGCAAATCACGCGATTCGGCTTTTCAAGTTCTACACGGGTGAGTTTTGCTGCAGAATTGGTAAGGGCTTCGCTGGAAATTTTCACTCCGGGCATAATCGCACCACCCAGATATTCACAGTGTTCATTGATCGCACAAAAAGTCGTCGCTGTACCAAAGTCAACAACGATAATCGGGCCTCCGTATTTCTTAAATGCAGCCACCCCATTGACGATGCGATCTGCACCAACTTGTCTAGGATTGTCATATTTAATATTCATGCCGGTTTTAACACCTGGCCCCACAACGATTGCTTTCGTATTGCAATATTTGATAGCCATGTGCTGGAGAGAATACATGATTTGCGGGACCACCGAAGAAATAATAACCGCCTGTACCTCTGTCAACTGCAGTTGATGGTAAGAAAACAACTGGTGAACCACCATGCCGATTTCGTCAGCTGTTTTAGATTTATCTGTAGAGATTCGCCATTGTTGACGAAGTTCACCTGTTTCAATTTCAAATACGCCCAGAACAACGTTGGTATTACCAACATCAAATGCCAATAACATTAGAGAACCCTCCTTACACTCACTTCCCCATAAAGAAGTGATTCTTGTTCGCCTTGCTCATTTTGGATGACAAGCTCCCCGTTGACATTCACGTGACTTGCTTTTGCTTTTTTTGTAGTGTCGTGCATAATGGTGATTTCATGACCGTTCAGATATGCATTTTGATTCAGAAATTCAATGATTTCTCGCAAATTACCATCTCTCACAAAACAAGTATAGAGTTCTTGATAATTTTCTAAAAACAATTTGATAATCTCAATACGGTCAACAGTGCCAGACTGATGCTGGCATAGGGCTGTTGCGATTTTGTCCAAAGGTGGTTCAAATGCTTGTTGGTATAAATTAAGCCCAATTCCAATGACAACATAATCGATGGCATGGAGCTCAGCCGACATTTCTGTTAAAATGCCACACAATTTTCGGTCGCCTATCATCAAGTCATTAGGCCACTTAATTTTAATCTCAATTGTGGTTAACGTCAAGAGTGTCTTCACCATGGCTGCCGCTGCAACCTGGGTGAGCATAGAGGCTTGACTTGGTAAAATTGATGGCCGCTGCAAGATTGAAAACCATAGGCCCCCTTGATCTTGGGACACCCAAGCCCTTCCGAGCCTGCCCCGACCCTGGGTTTGTTCGTCTGCCACGGCTATGGCTGACTCAATTCGCTTTGATTGCTCCTTTAAAAATGCATTTGTAGAGGGGGTGCTGGGGAAATGGTAGGCCTTTTCAATAAAAGGCAGCGATAAGAGGATCAGCTCCAACCGGGACTGGGTTAATATATGGGGATCATGGGGTAGTTGATACCCCGAACCCTTGGCTGTCAAGATGGGATAACCTTCTTCCATAAGGGCCTGAATATGCTTCCATACCCCTTGACGGGAGATGCTACAGGCATGCATTAGGGATTCGCCTGATACATAGGTACCGATGTTATCGAGCAACATTTTTAGTATTTCAGCGCGCATCGTGGGCCTCCATTGGGTATTTATTGATTCTCTCCATATATTATAACGCAAAAACAATCAATTGGGGAGCCATCACTGACCCCCCAATTGATTAATACTATTAAAAACTAACCCAAAACGATTAATACATCCCCAGTATTTACTGCTGCACCTTTATTCGCATTAATTGCAACAATAACGCCATCACGGGGTGCCATAATTTCATTTTCCATCTTCATTGCTTCTAAGATACAAAGTGTCTGCCCACTTGTGACGGTATCACCAACAGCAACTTTGACTTCTAATATTGTGCCTGGCATTGGCGATGTTATTCCTTCACCTGAAGTTGGAACAGCAACTGGTGCTGGTTTAGCAACGACTGCCGCTGCTGGTGTTGGCGTAGCTTTTGCTGCCGGCGCAGCTGCTACTGGCGCTGGCGCAACTCTTGGGGCTGGCGCGCTATACGACGGCGCACCGACTTCTTCTACTTCAACCTCGTATGCTTTACCATTGACGTTAATGTTAAATTTTCTCATGTTTTATTGCCCTCCAATAGTCTTAGAATCTCGCCTTCATTTGATCCAAACGGCCATTAATTGCCCATGGTGGCGTTTCATCTGGTACACGTACAATGTTGCTCACTACTATATTGTGAATACTAGTTTTTAATGAAGCGGCTATCGCTGCAGTAATGACTGCAATTAATTCTTCATCAATCTCTAAATCCAATATTGGTGCTGCTATTGGTGCTGCTATCGGTGTTGCTATGGGTGTCACCGATTTTTCGACACCTTTCTTTTGCTGATCGATAACCGGCTGTGTATCAGGGGTTTCATGTACCAAGAATTTAGTCATGAGAACAATCACGCCCAATAAAACTATTACCCCAACAAAAATAGCAATCAAACTAGTTGCTGTAACCATTTAGACACCTCGTCTCTTTTAAAGCGGGATATTCCCGTGTTTCTTACCAGGTCTTTGCTCTCGCTTACCTTGAAGCATGTCAAAGGCATCAATTAATCTAGGTCGCGTTGCACTTGGCTCAATAACATCATCCACAAAACCACGCTCAGCTGCTTTATAAGGGGTTGCAAACTCATCTGTATATTCATCGATTTTCTGTTTTCTCATGGCAACAGGATCATCAGCACCAGTAATGTCTGCTCTAAAGATGATATTAGCGGCACCTTGAGGACCCATTACAGCAATTTCAGCCGATGGCCATGCAAGTACCATGTCAGAGCCTAGTTCTTTTGAGCACATTGCAAGATAAGCACCACCATATGCTTTACGGGTAATCAACGTGACCATTGGAACAGTCGCTTCGCTGTAAGCATAAAGCATTTTTGCACCATGTCGAATAATACCATCATATTCTTGTTCTGTACCTGGCAAGAAGCCTGGAACGTCTACAATTGTTAAAATAGGAATATTAAACGCATCACACGTTCTAACAAAACGACCACACTTATCAGAGGCATCAACATCCAAACAACCTGCTAAGAATTTAGGTTGGTTTGCAACAATACCCACTGAGCGACCGTTGATACGAGCATAACCAGTGACGATATTCTTTGCAAAGTATGGCTGGACATCCATAAAGTCACCATGATCAACAATCAATTTAATAATATCATGGACATCATATGGCTTATTTGGATTATCAGGAATTAAAGAATTTAGAGCTTCTTCAACATGGTTTAAATCACCTGGTTCAAAAACCGGCGCAGTTTCCATATTGTTTGAAGGCAAGAAGCTAAGTAATCTTCTGATTTGTTCGATACAATCTTGGTCGTTTTGACTCATAAAGTGGGCAACACCAGATGTGGCATTATGTGTCATGGCACCACCAAGGGCCTCCGCCGTCACTTTTTCACCTGTGACAGTTTCAATCACCTGCGGACCTGTGATAAACATTTGAGATGTTTTATCTACCATAAAGACAAAGTCATTTAGAGCGGGAGAATAAACAGCACCACCAGCGCAAGGTCCCATAATAGCTGTAATTTGAGGAATAACCCCTGAGGCTAATGTATTTCTGAAGAAAATTTTACCGTAACCAGATAATGCATCAACCGCTTCTTGGATACGGGCGCCACCAGAATCGTTCAATCCAATAACAGGAGCACCAACTTTTAGGGCGTTATCAAGAACTTTAACGATTTTATTAGCATGCATCTCACCTAACGAACCGCCAACAACAGTAAAGTCTTGAGCGAATGCATAAACCAAACGACCATCCACTTTACCATAACCAGTGACAACCCCTTCTGCAGGCGCATCTACTTTTTCCATGCCAAAATTTGTACAACGATGTTTAACAAATGCGTCCAATTCTACAAACGTATCTGCATCAAAAAGAAGGTTAATACGTTCTCTGGCAGTGAGTTTGCCGCTTTCGTGTTGTTTGGCAATACGCTTTTCTCCGCCACCAAGCGAAATACTGTGCTTTGCTTTACGCAATGCTTCCAATTTCTTTAATGTCTCAGACAATTTAATTCCCTCCTGATTCAAGTCGTAACAAACTACCGCTGTGATAACTCCACTAAAACGCGATTTGTGCTCTTTGGATGAACAAAAGCAATCTTTGCACCACCAGCACCATAGCGAGGTTTCTCGTCAATCATTTTCATGCCTTTAGCCAACATATGCTCAATGGCTTCTTCAATGTTATCAACTTTAAAAGCGATGTGTTGCATGCCTTCGCCGTTTTTTTCGATAAACTTGGCAATAGGACCATCTTCAGTGGTTGATTCTAAAAGCTCAATTTCAGTGTCTCCGATAGGTAAAAAAGCAACTTTAACCTTTTGCTCTTCTACTACTTCTGTTCCTTGGCATTCAAGTCCTAGGACATCAGTATAAAAAGCTAAGGTTTCTTCAAGATTTTTTACGGCAATACCGATATGATCTAATTTTAATGCTTTCATTCCGTGCCTCCTCTAAATTGAAATAGACTAATCACTCACTTAAACAAAACCAAAGATTTAAAATTCAGTTTTGATGGTTTTTAAGATGATTTCTGAAGCACTATAGGGGTCGTTGGAGCGACTGGCAACTGCTGTTGCTAAGTCTTCTAACAAAACATGGTGCCCAGTATTTTTTGACATGGTATTCAAAACCGCTTCTTTAACAAGTTCTACAATCTCAGCTTTTGCATTCTGCTGACGCTTTTTTAAAAATAAATCGTTAGAGATCATATAGTGACGATGGTTTAGAATTTCTTCTAACAGCTCGTTGACCCCTTCATTTTTTACAGCGACAACCATTTTAACTGGTGGACGCCATGCTAGGGGACTAAAGTCCAGCATCATATTGATATCCCTTGCTGTCTTTTGAGCACCATCTCTATCCGATTTATTTACCGCAAAGACATCTCCAATTTCCATAATCCCAGCTTTAATGGCCTGAATATCGTCTCCAAGCCCCGGGACCATGACCATGACAGTAGTATCGCAGGTTTTGACAATATCAATTTCAGATTGCCCTACACCTACCGTTTCAATGATGATAAAATCAGCACCGTATAAATCAAGAATCTTCACAGCCCCTGCAGTGGCATCAGAGATACCACCCAAGTGGCCCCTTGCCCCCATAGAACGTATAAAAACACCAGGATCCGTATTCAAATCGCTCATCCGGACCCGGTCCCCTAAAATGGAACCCCCGGTAAATGGGCTGGTGGGATCCACTGCGATGACTGCCACTTTTTTATCTTGTTTGCGTAAAGCCTTTACCAATTTATCGGTTAAGGTACTTTTCCCTGCTCCTGGTGGGCCTGTAATACCAATCACATAAGCGTGGCCTGACTGCGCATATGCACCTTTCAAAATCTCGTAACCCTGTGGATCTTTGTTTTCAACTAAGCTGATAAGGCGAGCGGCAGCCCGTCTTTCCCCAGCTAAAAGTCTGGTTTGTAAATCCATATAACCACCCGCTTTTTGAATGGCTACAGGCGCTAGAACCATGTTGTAGCGCCTGTACCTAGATTCAAACTCAATTTTCAACGTTCAACAGCGACGACTATCACATCACTATCTTTTTATGTTTGCTCGAATAAAATCAATGGTTGTCGTAGTTGTTGTACCAGGTGTAAACACTTCAGCGATACCCTTTTCTTTAAGGCCAGGGATATCTTCTTCTGGTATAACACCACCGCCAATCACCAAGATATCGCCAGCCCCTTCTGCTTTAAGTAGCTCAACCACCCGTGGTAACAATGTGTTGTGAGCACCTGAGAGAATTGATAATGCGATACAGTCAGCATCTTCTTGAACAGCAGCGCTGACGATTTGTTCTGGTGTTTGTCTAAGACCTGTATAGATAACTTCCATACCGGCATCTCTAAGCGCCCGTGCAATGACCTTTGCTCCACGGTCATGACCGTCAAGTCCTGGTTTTGCAACAATCACTCTAATTGGTCTTTCCATATTATGCCTCCTAATCGACTGTTAAATGTTCACGCTTTGCTGGTATTCGCCAAATACTTCACGCATGACGCCGCAAATTTCTCCAAGTGTTGCATAGGATTTAACCGCTTCAAGCAAGAAAGGCATTACGTTGTCAGAACCTTCACAAGCTCCTCTAAGAGCCAATAATGTACTTTCGACCAATGTATTATCTCGCTCTGCTCTCAATTTTTTGAGTTTTGCTTTGGCGTTTTCGCCAACGATTGGATCTACGCGCAACAAGCCTTTCGGTGCATCTTCTTTGATTTGAAATTTGTTCATGCCCACCACAATGCTCTTGCCAGTTTCAACATCTTTTTGGTACTGGTAAGCAGCATCCATGATTTCCTGTTGGATGTAACCGAGGTCGATCGCCTTTGGCGCGCCACCGAGTTCATCGATTTTCTTAATATAAGCCATAGCACGATCAGCAATCTCTTGGGTTTTTGCTTCGATGAAGTAAGAGCCAGCAAGTGGATCAACAGTATTCGTCACGCCTGATTCAAACGCCACGATTTGCTGTGTTCTTAGAGCTGTTCTTACAGAATCTTCTGTAGGCAGCGCCAATGCTTCATCTTTAGAATTCGTGTGGAGAGACTGTGTACCACCAAGAACTGCTGCCAATGTTTGAATGGCAACACGAACGATATTGTTTTCTGGTTGTTGGGCTGTCAACGTAGAACCCGCTGTTTGGGTGTGGAACTTAAGCTGCATAGACTTAGGGTCTTTTGCACCATAACGCTCTTTCATGATTTGAGCCCATAGTTTTCTTGCTGCTCTGTACTTACAAATTTCTTCAAGAAGATCGTTGTGAGCATTGAAGAAGAAAGAAAGTCTTGGTGCAAAAGTATCAACGTCCATTCCAGCTTTGATAGCTGCGTCAACATAGGCAATACCGTCAGCAAGTGTAAAACCAACTTCTTGCGCTGCTGTTGAACCAGCTTCACGAATGTGGTAACCAGAAATTGATATGGTGTTCCACTGCGGTACATGAACTGAGCAGTATTCGAAGATATTTGTGATAAGGCGCATTGATTCTTCTGTTGGGAAGATATAAGTGCCCCTAGCAATGTATTCTTTTAAGATATCATTTTGAATCGTGCCTCTAAGTTTATCAGCGCTTACCCCTTGCTTTTCAGCAACAGCAATGTACATAGCAAGTAAAACAGATGCTGGTGCATTGATTGTCATTGAAGTTGATACTTGATCAAGCGGAAGACCATCAAATAGAATTTCCATATCGGCAAGGGAGTCAATTGCAACGCCAACTTTACCAACTTCACCTTCTGATAGGGCGTGATCTGAATCGTAACCAATTTGCGTCGGTAAGTCAAACGCAACTGAAAGGCCCATAGAGCCTTGTTCTACTAAGTATTTATAACGTTTGTTTGATTCTTCTGCTGTTGCAAAACCTGCATACATACGCATTGTCCAAAGCTTACCTCTATAGAGGTTTGTTTGAACGCTACGTGTATAAGGGTATGAGCCTGGTAGACCTAAATCTCTAGCATAATCCAAATCAGCGATGTCGTGAGGACCATACACCATTTTAACAGGGTCCCCTGAGCCAGTGAAGAATGTTTCGTAACGTTCTGGTCTTTTTGCGATTTGTGCCTTAACCTTTGTGTCGAAAGCGTCAAATTTCTCTTTGACACCTGCGATTCTCTCTTTATCGAACATCTGTATGCCTCCTTAATAATACAATCGGTTTTATACCCAATATAGCATATCACATTGTGTCTTGTTTTAGATGGGTTTAAATAAAATATGCGTGTATACTTTTTGTCGATTTCATTATTTTGAAACCCTGAACCGACTGAAAAAAACGTTTGCCTATCTTGAACTACTTTTCTAAAGTCATTATAACGATAAAAACATAAAAAGGCCAGTGTTTTCATCATCTCCTTATTAAAATAAGTAAGTCCGCTGATGGACTTACTTATTTTAATAAGGCATTCTATTTTTTGAACATTTCAATAGTAGGGCTTAGGTGCAATTGACCCACTCTAACCACGGCTCATCTGCCAAATCATGTTACAAACTCTTAAGACTTACTCTTAAATTCTAGCAACACCAATCAGTGTTGCATCTAAATTCTAGCAACACCATCAGTGTTGCATCTAAATTCTAGCAACTCCTGAATCTCTTGCGGCCTGGCTAACAGCTGCAGCCACTCGGGGAGCCGTGCGAAGGTCAAAGGCTAGAGGAAGTATATAATCCGGTGTCAATTCATCATCTTCAAGAGTCCCTGCAATTGCATACGCAGCAGCAACTTTCATGGCTTCATTGATATCAGAGGCACGTACATCTAAAGCACCTCTAAAGACACCAGGGAAAGCCAAGACGTTGTTGACTTGATTAGGGAAGTCACTGCGACCAGTTCCTACTACAAATGCACCAGCCGCTTTAGCAATCTCTGGCATAATTTCAGGAATTGGATTAGCCATGGCAAATACAATCGGCTCCTTAGCCATCTGTGAGACCATTTCAGCTAAAAGCATGTTAGCTGCAGAAACACCGATAAATACGGATTTACCTTTTAGTGCATCTGTTAACGTCCCCACTTCAGAACGTTTGTTGGTGATTTTCAGCATGGCCAGTTGCTCATCGTTAATGCGAAGAGAATCCGGTGTGAGGATTCCTTCTTTGCCACAAAGAATGATATTGCCAATGCCTAAACTAATCAAAAGTTTGGCAATCGCAATACCTGCAGATCCTGCACCGTTAATGACCGCTTCCATTTCTGAAAAGGTTTGTTTTTTGAGCTTCAGTGCGTTAATCAGTGCTGCAGCGACCACTATGGCTGTGCCATGTTGATCATCATGAAAAACCGGGATATCCAAACGTGCTTTCAAAGCGCGCTCAATCTCAAAACAACGGGGAGCTGCAATATCTTCAAGATTGATACCACCAAAGACGGGTGCGATTAGTTCCACGGTTCTCACGATTTCTTCAACCGATTTACTGGCCACACAAATTGGAAAGGCATCTACATTTGCAAAGGTTTTAAAGAGAATGGCTTTGCCTTCCATCACTGGAATGGCTGCTTCTGGCCCGATATCTCCAAGCCCCAATACCGCAGTGCCGTCGCTTACAACAGCTACTAAATTGCCTTTTGCAGTGTACCGATAGACATCGTCCTTGTTTTCGTGTATCCGGCGGCAGGGTTCAGCAACACCAGGTGTGTAAGCCATGGATAAGTCGTCTCGATTGGCGCAGGGCACCTTACTAACCACTTCAATTTTACCACGGTGCTTTTGGTGTAAGTCCAAAGACATTTGATTATAATCCATAATAAAGACTCCTTTATTGTGAGGGCATTTATTTGCCTCAGATCAGCTTTTCTTCGTTTTAGTTGCATTTGCATTTGCATTTGAATGTGAATGTGCATACTTAGCACGTTCGGTTACGTAAAGATTATTCCCCTGGGCATCAATCACCACGATTGCAGGGAAGTTTACTACTGTTAATCGGTGTATGGCCTCTGCCCCTAAGTCATCATATGCCACTACTTCACTCTTTGTCACGCAGGTTGATAATAGAGCCCCTGCGCCGCCAATGGCTGCCATATAGACGACTCCGCTTGTCTTCATTGCTTCAACCACTTGATCGTCTCTTTCTCCCTTGCCAATCATGACCCTAAGGCCCCGTTCAAGAAGCGGGATAGTCAAATCATCCATCCTATAACTGGTGGTAGGACCGCATGCACCGATTGGCTGCCCGGGTTTTGCCGGGGATGGACCAACGTAGTATATGATTTGATCTTTTAAATCAAAGGGTAATGTTTCGCCCTTATCAATGGCTGCATTAAGACGGAGGTGGGCCGCATCCCTAGCGGTATAGATAGTACCTGTAATGAGAATACTATCTCCATATTTGAGACCTCGGGCTACTGCCTCAGTAATTGGTGTGTTTAAATGGATTGGTTTACTTTGCATATTCTCTCCTCATGTGTGGATTACTCACATGTTTATACACAAATGCTTAGCTACAGGACGCACTTTAAATGACGGGCCGCATGGCAATTGATGTTGACCACCACGGGCAAACCTGCAATATGGGTGGGGAACATGGCCACGTGGACGGCAAGTGCCGTTGTTGTGCCCCCTAGTCCCTGAGGGCCAACGCCCAATTGATTGACCTCTTCAAGAAGTCTCTTTTCCAGTGCTGCGTAATATGGATCTGGATGCTCTGAGCCAATGGGCCGCATCAATGCCTTCTTTGCAATTTGAGCCGCTTTATCCAAGGTACCACCGACCCCAACGCCAAGTACAATAGGAGGACAAGGGTTAGATCCTGCTAAAAGGACAGTCTCTTTGACAAACTTCACAACCCCTTCTACCCCGTCCGATGGTTTTAGCATCTTGCTGGTTGACATGTTTTCACTGCCAAATCCCTTTGGCGCAAATTCTATGGTCAGTGCATAGCCCTTCACTAATTGATAGTGAATGACCGCCGGTGTATTATCACCTGTATTTTTTCGATTTAAAGGATCTGCCACCACTGATTTTCTTAAGTAGCCCTCTTGATAACCTCTACGAACCCCTTCGTTGATGGCATCTTCTAAGAGTCCCCCTTCAATTGTGACACCTTGACCTAGTTCTACAAAGAATACAGCCATTCCTGTATCCTGACACATGGGAATAGAGTCCTTTTGGGCAATGTCTGCATTGGTAATAATAGCATCAAGCACATATTGTCCAATCGGAGACGCTTCACTAGCCTTCATCTCTTTTAAGCGATTTCTAACATCTTCTGGCAATTGAATATTTGCTTGCATGCACATTTCTTGAACTGCCTTGACGACTTGATCCACATGGATAGTTCGCATAAAGCCTCCCTTTTGTTTTGCAGCCTATTTACCCTTACCTTCTGCTGCCTTGACGAATTTCTCGAAGGGAATAATCACTCTTTGATGAGTACCTTCCCCAATTAGGTCTAACTCATCCTTGGCGGTAATGGAAAAGGTTAGTTTTTTACCTTCAATCCCTATTAATTTTGCCTCAGCCGTAACCGTCATTCCCACAGGGGTTGCCGCTAAATGTTTAACGTCAATGTGGGTTCCCACAGTGGCATACCCCTCAGGTAAAAGGTGATCCACGGCTTTAAGTGCTGCATTTTCCATCAACCCAATCATCATGGGGGTTGCGAAAACTTTTACTTCGCCACTGCCAAAGGCCTGTGCTGTATCCGACAGAGATACCTCTTTGAGCACTGTAGCATTTAGTCCAACCGATAAATTATAATCCATTTAAACCTCCACATTTTTCACGATTCTTGCCAAATCTAGTTTACCACACATCCTCTTTGACGAAAAGGAAAACGCCACTCATCAATCTATCTAGAAATCAAAACCTTCTCTGGGCAAAAATAAAAACGCCACTCTTATTAGAGTGGCGCTTGTCATTTATGACTTGGGTGTCTCTTTACTTAAATCTAGGGCTTCTTTTTCTTTCTCTTTTTCTACATCCGGCTGCTCTGAAGAGACAGGCTTTTCTAAGGATACTTGAACAGCATCATCAGACAATGTCACGCCATCATCAACCACGGTTGTAAAACCAGTAAACAGTGTACTAGAACCCTTATTTTTAGAAGTGGTTCTGTAATGTCTAACAGCCTCTATGCCGCCTTCAAGAGATAGTAAGAATTCATCGCCATTAAGGGTTTCAAACTCAAGGAGGGCTTCTGCCACTGAGTGCAGTTTTGGCAAGTGCTCTTCTAGTAAAGTCAGGGCATTTTCGTAAGCGTCGTCTACGATTCTACGGACTTCTCTATCAATTTCAGCTAGAACCTGTTCTGAGAATGTTTTCATTTGAGCCATGTCGCGGCCAATAAACACTTCTTCTTCAGAACCATAAGACATAGCTGATAAATTATCGCTCATTGCATATTTTGTGACCATGCCCCGTGCTATTTGGGTAACTCGGTGGAGGTCATTAGAAGCACCTGTTGAAATATCGTGTAAAACCAACTTTTCAGCGATACGGCCACCTAATAGGATCACCAGTTCCCGTTCCATTTGCATCTTTGTGCGGTAGCTACGGTCCTCAGTTGGTAACTGGAGAGTAAATCCACCAGCCCTGCCCCTTGGAATAATCGTCACTTGATGAACTGGATCTGTACTAGGCATGAGGTTTGCCAAGACAGCGTGACCTGCTTCGTGATATGCTGTTAACTTTCTTTCTTTCGGACTGACAACTCTTGACTTCTTCTCAACACCTGCAATGACTTTAATCGTTGCTTGGTCCATTGTTTCCATGGAGATCGATTTATCATTTTTGCGTGCTGATAGAATTGCTGCCTCATTCATGACATTTTCAAGATCTGCAGGTGTAAAACCTGGTGTTCCACGTGCAATGATTTTAAAATCAATTTCGGCTGAAAGTGGTTTCTTTCTAGCATGAACATTGAGAATCGCTTCACGTTCTTCAATATCAGGTAAACCGACTGTAATTTCTCTATCAAAACGACCTGGTCTTAAAAGCGCTGGATCCAAAATATCTGGGCGATTTGTGGCTGCGATGATGATAACACCTTCGTTTTCTCCAAAACCATCCATCTCAACAAGCAGTTGATTCAGTGTTTGCTCACGTTCGTCGTGGCCACCACCTAGGCCTGCACCACGCTTACGCCCAACTGCATCGATTTCATCGATAAAAACGATACAAGGTGAGTTCTTCTTTGCGTTTTCAAACATATCACGGACACGGGAAGCACCCACACCAACAAACATTTCAACAAAGTCAGAACCACTGATGCTAAAAAAGGGTACCCCTGCTTCCCCGGCAACAGCTCGGGTTAAATAGGTTTTACCAGTACCAGGAGGGCCAACTAATAGAATCCCTTTTGGTATACGGGCACCTAAATCCAAATATTTTCGTGGTGTTTTAAGAAAGTCAACAACCTCTTGCATCTCTTCTTTTTCTTCTTTAAGGCCGGCTACTTCAGCAAAAGTGATGCGTTTTTGATCATCTTCCTTTTGCAGCTTCGCACGGGATTTACCAAACTGCATGACTTTATTACCGCCGCCTTGTGAGTTTTGCATAAATAAGAACCAAAACACACCAAGGATTAAGATCATAAATACCATTGGCAGCAGAGTGATAATAAATGGTTCTTTAGCAGGTGCAGTACCCACTAATAGAATTTCTTCTTTGACGACTCTGTCATATAACTCTTTGCCAAATGCATCTTGGAGGGCACCAGGCACATAGGATTTAAACACTGTACCATCTATCTTTTCGCCTTCTATGGCATTGTTAACCATTTTAATACTCTTGACTTCATTTTTTTCTAGTGCGGATACTAGATCGGAAATCGGCATATCTGCAGTCACCGTGGTTTTGTCTCTATAAAAGAGCACTACTAAAAGGATGGCCAAAAATATAACGATATAAATGGATGCTCCTTTAAAAAACTTCCTCATTTTATCCTCCTCAGTTACAAACCGTTTGTCTTATCAGAATCCTATTTATTCTAACACAGATAAAGGTTACTCACAACGAAAACACACGAATCCTTATCAAGCATTGCGCTTTTTTTTGAGGCTGTGTTAATTGCACTTGTTGATGATGAGACCCTTTAAAGTATCCTACTACCCAAAGTATCGTATTTCCGACTCCAATGATAGGAATAGCAGCCTTTTGATCAGATGCCAGCTTAAAATCGTTAAATATTTTTTTTAGAGATCTGTGTTGCCCAGCTTCACCATGAATCTGTATGACATCCCCAGCTCGGCGCTGCCTCAACCAAAATTTAGGCATTTCGGGCAATCCAGCATCTTGGTAAACAGGATATTGGTAGGTCATGAGTGGTTCCTGTGCTACATTTTCCGATGTTTTGTTTAAACCATCCTTCAATTCAATGGTCTCAACAATCACCTTTATACCCCAATCCAAAAGGGTCTGCTCACCAAATTCAAGGCTGCATACTGATTTTATGAAGGCTGCATCATAGGCCTTTTTGGTCATGATCCGAATTTGGTTCTGGCGTTTCTCAAAGTGAATCCCCTGAAACATCTGAATCGTGCTCGTAGCACCCTGATCAAACCACCCCATTAAAGCCGTCACATGTTGCATGGTGACATCTTGATGATGTGAATTAAACGTATCGAAAATCCTAAACACTAAGCGTCTTTGGATAGCCACATGGCAGGCATTAAAGTCCTGAAGTTTAAGTGTCAGTACTCTTTCAGATTTCTCAAAACAGGCCTTATCAAAGTTCTCAAAACAAGCCTTATCAGAGTTCTCAAAACAGACCTTTGCTGCTAAATCAACTTGCTGGGAGATAAAGTCGTTATCCGCCGAAAGCAGGGATGTGGTTTGTGCGATGGTCTTGATAACACCGTTCCCATAATGGGTTTGTAAAAAAGGTATCAGCTCATGTCGCAGGTGATTTCGTTTGAATTCGGTATCGACATTGCTCTGATCTTCGTGGTAAGGGATGCTATGGGCCTTGGCATACAGGTAAAGTGCCTGTTTATCCAGACTTAGTAGTGGCCTGGCCAAATTGCCCCGCCTGCTTGCAATGCCCGTCAACCCCTGGAGGCCGCTCCCACGAAAAAGATGTAAAAACAGGGTTTCCACATGATCCCCCTGATGATGGGCAGTTAAAACCACTTGATACTGATTTGCTGCAACAACTCCAGCTATTAAGCGATAGCGCAGGTCTCTGGCCATGGCTTCAAACCCCTGGTTATTGGCTTTTGCAATCGCTTGAACTGGTCGTCTGTAACCATAAAAAGGTACATCTAACTTGTGACAATAATCTTTTACCAATTGATAATCAGCTCGGGATGCATCCCCCCGATACTGGTGATCAAGATGAAAAACACCGATTTTTAGGGCTAGTCCATGGGCTGCTTTTTGGCAAAGGGCCAAAAGAACCATGGAATCCACTCCACCACTGACTGCAACGAGTATTTTAGTGCCCGGAGCAATGTCACAAGCCCTTTGTAATTGCTGCTCAAAAGTTTGCTCTATGGCATTTTCTTTAATGGCTCTTGTCATATCCGACTCCTTAATTGCAGAGGGTCTATAGTCAAAAGTAACATGGATTTATGAACGCACTGTGAACATAAAAAAGCCTCGGCAAGCAGCCGAGACGATTTTTGTCAAACGTTTAGATTGTAAGGTGCATTTGATAAAGTGCACCTTCTAAATTATCGTCATCACTGATTACAAGTGTTTCAATTTCAAGTTCGGTGAGTATCTGATCCAGTATGACAGCGCCTGCAGCGATAATGTCGGCGCGTTTTGGCATCAACCCTTTGAGTTCCAACTTTTGATTATAGCTCATCCCACAAAGGGTTGCGGCTATCCCACGGATTTTGGCAGCGGATAGCCGGTGGTGGTTTACAGCGTTTGCATCATAGGGGGCCAGTGAAAGATCAATTGCCCCTAAGGTTGTGGCTGTACCACCGATGCCAAAAGCCCCTGAGAAAACCAGAGTGCCTACGGCATTTTTAAACTGAGTCAGGGCCAAATGAACATCGGCCCGAACCCCATCAAAATCCTCACTCAAAAGACCATGGCCTAGATGGTGACGATCTGTCAAGCGAACAGCCCCAATATTAAGACTCATAGCTTGTATGACCCTGCCATCTGGGTACCCGACAATCAGTTCTGTAGAACCTCCGCCAATGTCAATCACGAGCATGGGTGCTTGTGAGAGTCCTAATTGACTCAAACCAGCACCTCTTACCACACCACTAAACCCCAGTTGCGCCTCTTGATCACCTGTGATCACTTCGATGTCAAAACCCGTTTCTGATTTGACTCTTGTCACAAAATCATATCGATTAGCTGCATCTCTAACAGCACTGGTTGCAAAGACGGGGCAATTTTCAATGCCCAATGTTTGTAGTTGCGCTTTAAAGGCCCCAAGGGCTTGGATGGTCTCTTGCATTCGCTCTTCGTTTAACATGCCGGTGGCATCAACATCTTTGCCTATACGGGTCATGGCTAGCTGCTTTTGCTTATTCACTAAAACGCCATCGACTAGATCGCAAATCATTAAACGAACTGAGTTAGTCCCTATATCGATCGCGGCTACTTTTGTCATGATTAATCCTCGTATCTACTTGGGCGAGCGCCACCTTTTTTAGCTTTAGCTGGCTTCTTTGCCACTACTAAGTGCTCGATTAAGCTGATATCAAACTCGTCAAAATCGTCTTCGTCGACTTCAATCATTCTACCACTCCGTGATGAACGCTCGTTACGGGCTTGCATCTCTTTTTCACGGCCTTTTTCTCTGCCGCGATCTTTTTCTTTATCCTTGTGTTTGTTCTTTTCGCGGTTCATTTCTCGGGCCGATTTATTATTGGCCTCTAAAAAAGGATCTACGTCTTTGACAACTTCTTTGTCGTTGAATGATCTTGAATCGTTAAAAGATTTTTGCTCTCTGAAATTACCTTGTTCTTTGTAAGGACGCGGAGCTCGCTCCGATGGGGCAGGCGTTTCAGGCTTTGGCATCGCGTCTTTAATAGAAAGGCTCATCTTACCTTTTTCAAGAGAAAGCACCTTTACTTTAACGGGGTCACCAACCTTGAGGTGATCTTCTACGGCTTTAACAAAGCCAAAGCTCACTTCAGAAATATGACATAGTCCCGTTTCGCCATTTTCCAACTGAATGAATGCACCAAATTTTGTAATGCCTGTTACCTTACCTGTGTAGAAATCGCCGACGGCTGCCGCCATTCTGTCCTCCTGTTGAATTGTAGTGTTCATTGTCCTTTTTTACTCGCTTCTCATTTATAATATGGATTACTAGGTTTAGTAATCCTTGTTGCCATTAGAATACTGATTGTTTATTCATCAGCCTTTGCCTTTACAATGTAAAGAATCTCGTCTTTTTTAATCATATTGAGCTTTTGCCTTGCTAGAGCCTCTTTTGAAGCATCGGTATCCAATACTTCAACTTCGCTTTCTAACGCATCCACCTGCCCTTGCATAACCTTTACTTCTTGATTGATCTTACTTTGCTCAAATGACATCTCTTGTAGTTTGAGCTCCTGTTTGACTAAAACCAGCCCAGAGCTAACCATAACGACTAGCAAGAATAGAATCAAGGCGCGATTACGCCGAATATGCTTAAAACCATTTTTTTTCATCGTAATGCCCCCGAACGCTTTATCGGTTGAGTGATTCATATTGATTAGCTTTTACCCACGAAAATAATATTAAATCATTTCGTACATAGAATCTACATCTTCTTTTTTTGCGTGATCAGTGATTTGTAAAACCCGGTACTTGGTTTGGCGTTCTCCAAAACTCAATGTAATGATATCGCCTATCTTTAATTCAGAACTGGCTTTTGCCACTCTATCGTTAACGCTGATCCGCCCACTGTCACAGGCATCTTTAGCAACAGTCCGCCTTTTAATCAAGCGGGATACTTTTAAAAATTTGTCTAATCGCATGGGTCCCCCCTAGACTTAAGTTTGTACCACTTGCCTATTATACAATAAAAAAAGCCGTTAACATAGAAAAAAAGCAGCTAAGCTGCTTTTATGTAATAATTTATGCGTTTACCAATTCTTTAAGCGCTTTGCCTGCTTTGAAAACTGGTGCTTTTGAAGCTGGGATTTCGATGACTTGTTCTGGGTTTCTTGGGTTTCTACCTTTTCTTGACTTTCTTTCTCTAACGTCAAAAGTACCAAAACCTACCAATTGAACTTTTTCATCTTTTGCAAGCGCTTCTTCAACTGTGTTCATGAAAGCGTTTAATGCAAGCTCAGCGTCTTTTTTAGTAAGACCTGATTTTTCTGCGATGCTTGATACCAATTCAGCTTTATTCATAACATGACCTCCATAAGTGTTTAGGTTGCTTGATTAGCTTAAACCGCTAACCTTATATTAGCTTGAAATATCAGTGTTTATCAAGTGTTTTTTTAATTATTTATTAAAATTTTCACTTTTTTTGCCCTTTGCCACGCATTTTCGAGCTCTTCCAAGGGAATATCAGACATATTTAGGTGTTTATCCGCCATTTCTGCCTCGACAATTGCAAACCTGTCCGTAAATTTATCAGCGCTTTGATGAAGGGCAAATTCGCTATCCACACCAAGTTTTCTGGCTAAATTCACAAGGGTAAAAAGCAAATCCCCAAGTTCTTCTTCAATCCCCGAACCGTTTTTTGCGGCAATTGCCTCTTTTAATTCTTCGATTTCTTCGGTAATTTTGTCAAAAACCGGCATGGCATCAGGCCAATCAAAGCCAACTTTGGCCGCTTTTTTTTGTATTTTTTCACTTCTAAAGAGTGCTGGCAAGTCACTGGAAAGCTTTTTAATACTATCGCTAACTGTTTTATGATTGTTTTCAGTCTGTTTTATGGCCTCCCAATTGACCAAAACCTCCTCTGATGTAGACGCTAAAACATCAGAAAACACATGGGGATGTCGGGAAATCATCTTTGTGCAAATGGCATCTAGGACATCTGCCATGGAAAAATCACCATTTTCGGTGCCAATTTGGGCATGGAAAACAATTTGCAACAACAAATCTCCCAGTTCTTCTTCCAATTCAAAAACATCACCCCTGCGAATGGCCTGGGCCACCTCGTAGGCCTCTTCTAAGACGTAGGGGAGCAGACTTTCGTGGTTTTGCTCTCTATCCCAAGGGCAACCCTTCTCACTGCGCAAAAGCCGCATAATGCGCACGAGATCGTCAAAAGACCAACGCTTGGTGCCGTCATGCTGGGGTACGACCACTGAAGTCAAATGATCAAATTGGGCATATCTATCCAGTTCATAAAGTGGCATTGTGATGATTTCTTCCATCTCAGGTATGCCAACAGCCCGCACCACCATCACTGGGTGATCGTCTTGGTAAAGTCCTGTGAGCCAAATTTTAAGGTCAGATGCAACAATGGTATTGTAACATTGAATGCAAACCAGGGCATCATCATTGGCATGGGAAGCCTCTTCTAGGCGAAGACAATCCACAACACGCAGGCCCAGAACCGGATCCAACTGAAGGCGAGTTACAATCGCATCTAGAAAACTAGTGCCATGTATGACTCTAATTTGGTCTTTTGGCAGGGCTTCTGTCAACCACTGAACGGTTTTTTCGGCCACAAAGGGGTTACCGGGAACGGCATAAACCACATCCTGATTCTCTAGATTCAGGAGAACATCAGCTACGATTTGACGGTAGACCTGCTCAAACTCTTCTGCAGTATCATAAAGTGAATCATAGCTAATAAAATTCACACCTTGGGCCTTTAAAGGGTCTATAATTGGATGCTTTTCGGTACGAATCCACACTTGAGGTGAAGATTTCAGCACTTGGTAAGCTTCCATTGTCAAGTAATCCATATGGCCTGGCCCAAGACCAAGCAGTGTCAGTTGATGCATGGTTGTCTCTCCTTTTTATATAGTGGCGGTAGGGGTTTAGGCGGTTTTTTTGACGAATCGCTGCAAAACTCGTTTACCAGGTAAAAATGCTAAGTCGTCTTGATCCAAGGATTTTAGAGCTAATAGGAGGATTAAATAAACCCCTACCCCTACAAAAATGCTACCCACAGTCGCTAGGCTATTTTTTAGCCCAATGATGGTGAACAGCAGTTGATAACAAAAGTGAACTGCAATACCCATGCCCATTGCTGCCATAAATGGCTTTATAATAATATCATTCACTTTAAAGTCTGAAGCAATATGCTTTGTAAGCGACATGACGTTTAAGATAACCGCAATTAAAAATGCCAAGGCTGTTGAAATACCGGCGCCCAAAATATTGATACTCGGTATACCGACTAAGACATAACAAGCGACCACTTTTACGGCGGCACCAATCATCAGGTTCCTTGCTGGCATATGTTGTTTTCCCATTCCCTGTAAGATCCCGGTTGTCGCTTGAAATAGACAAAGGGCAATGAGTCCAAGGCTTGTGATTTGAAGTACAGGGGGAGCATATTGGATAACGTCGTCAAGTTTTGGCCATAGTAGCGTCACAATAGGAGCAGCCAATACCGACATGCCGATGCCAGAAGGCAAGCCAATTAATAAGGCAACTTTCATACCGGTTTTCACAGTTCTTGCAACGGCTTTCATATCTCCCAGTGCAGTCAGAGATGATATGGCTGGAAGTAAACTCACTTGGATGGCCGTGAATAGGATTTGGGGGAAATTCACTAGTGAAGCGGCATAATAGGAATGGTAGCTAAAAAAGGCCTTTGCTGATTCTCCATAGCCGATATCCCGTAAGCGATTGATGATGACAAATCCATCAATCATATTGACGAGAGGCATCACTGAAGCCCCTATGGTTATAGGAATAGCCAGTTGAATGACTCGTTTGATCAGTGGACGGTGTTGCTTTAATGAACCAATTTTCACCTGTGGATAGCCTTGCTTTTTTCGGTGCCGCTTATAGTAAAAAATGAGTAAGATTGTGCCTAAAATCGCACCGAAAGTCGCCGCAAAGGTAGCCCCTGCTGCTGCGAATTCCGTTCCCATTGGCAGCAGTACTAGGGCTAAGATAATACCTGTAATCACTCGGCCCAGTTGTTCTACAATCTGAGACATACCAAAGGGCATCAAATGATTTTGGCCTTGGAAATAACCGCGATAGGCGGACATATACGAAACAAAAAACAGCGCTATGGCAATGGCTTGCATTGAATAGACCGCTTTTTCATTACCAAAAGTCTTGGTCAGGATAGGGGCAATGCCAAGGAGTATACACATGGTGACTAAACCAATACCGGTCATTACCCGGCGCATAACCCCAAATAACCGTTCTGCCTCTAAATACTCACCCTTGGCATGGTACTCAGCAATGATTTTTGCGATGGCTGCTGGAAAACCCGCTGAAGAAACCACTAAGAGCCAATTGTAATAAGGGTAGACAAATGCCACATAACTAGCACCTTCTGGCCCAAGTATTGAACCTAAAGGCACTTTATAAAATGCACCCAAAATTTTAACCACGATACCAGCGGCACCAAATATCAGGGCTGCGTTGATAAATGAGTTGTTCTTTGGACGACCATTCCCGTTGTTTAAATTAGTTTCTGTTTTATTCATCGTAGCATCCTTTTTCGTTGAGTTAAATACATTCCATTCTACACCAAAAGAGCACCCAAGTGTAGGTGCTCTTTCACATTTTAATAATTTAAGGTTTTGTCTTACAACAAATTATGGTTTTGTCTTACAACAAATTATGGTTTAACCTTGCAACAAATTATGGTTTTGTTGTTGTGGTTTCTGGTGCTTTTTCAGTTGATTTTTCAGTTGTCTTAACTGGTGTTGCAAGTAGCTCTTCGTGACGTTCTATTTTAGCATTGGTCAAAAGTGTTTCAATGGCCTTTTGATAAGTCGCCTTCAATAGCTGCTCTGTCAAATAAGCCTTAACTTTTTCGATTTCTTCATCTTTAGCACTTGCTTTTCTTAGGTCTGCAACGGTTTGTATTTTATCAACTCGGATAATATGAAAACCAAATTGGGATTTGACAGGTTCTGAAACTTCACCTACAGGCAATGCAAATGCAACGCTTGCAAATTCATCAACCATGTCACCCCGCATAAAGAAACCAAGATCGCCACCCAGTTCACCACTGGCTTTATCAGTGGATAGGGTTTTTGCAAGTTCTTCAAAGGCCTCACCCTTTTTCAACTTTTCAATGATGGCATCAGCCTCTTCTTGAGTTGCTACTAAAATATGACGGGCACTAACTTTTGCTACAGTGGTTTCAAAAGTTGCATCGTCTATCTTAAGAGCATCAGCAGATGTCACCTTTAAATCTTCCATGTACAGCTGTGCATATAATTGGCTTTCAATTTGACTTTTGATAAATGCCTCGTCAATGTTACTTTCTAGATAAAACGTCCGTTTTGATTCATCGTCTTTCAATTCAGAATCATAATATTTTGTGTATGCTTCTTGAACTTGCTCAACTGTCACTGTTTTACCAGCATCTTTCACGCTTTTAATTTTCACTACATCTAGGATTAGGTTGTTCATAATTTCAAGTTTAATCAACTCACCCAGGGTTTTTCCTGAATACTCCTGCGAAAAAATCGCTTCGCCATAGGTTTCAATATAGTTACGCTCAACAATTGCATAGGTTTTATTAAATGTGTCCAGAGTAATTTCCACACCTTCAACCGTTGCAATAATCGGCTCTCCCTTGGCACCTTGTGGATTTTCTTCACCCTTAGGTGTCTTGGGTCCACAGGCTATTAAACCCATAACCATTACTAATATTAAAAGCATTGCCAGTAAACGTTTCATTTTAATCTCCTCAATTATTAGTGTTTTCCGCCTGAAGACGGGATTTAGCCCCCACAAAAGTCTCCAATACACCAATGGTCATGTCGAGTACCGCAACCGGATCTTGGAAACGCTTTGCAAGGTTAATTTCAAACCGAGATAATTCGGCTCCTACAAATTTTAAGTCCCTATCATTATACTTTTCCATTACCAAAGAAATCAACAGTGGATTGACTTTTGTATTCTGACTGTAAACTAAGGACACAATTCGTTCCTTTTGTACCACTTTTTCAAAGCCAAATCCCATAGCAAGGGCTCGAATATAGCCAACGCTTATCAAATTATCCACCGATTGAGGTATTGTACCATACAAATCAAATAACTCATCTTGAATCTGTTGTCGATCCTCTAGATGTCTTATGGCACTTATTTTCTTGTACAGCTCTATTTTAAAACGGGAATCGTCAATATAATACTGAGGAATATAAGCTTCACAGATAATTTCAATTGAAGTGTCTAGGGCTTCTTCAAGCACTTCCCCTTTGGCTTCTCTTACAGTATCTTCTAACATTTTACAAAACATCTCATAGCCAACAGATGTCAGATGGCCATGCTGTTGGGCACCCAATAAATTACCAGCACCCCGTAGTTCTAAATCCCGCATGGCAATTTTAAATCCAGATCCCAAATCAGTAAATTCCTTAATGGCCCGGAGTCTCTTCTCAGCCACTTCACTGAGTACCTTTTGCCGTTCATAGGTTAAATAGGCGTAGGCAAGACGATTGCTACGCCCCACTCGCCCACGCAATTGATATAGTTGCGAAAGTCCAAAGAGGTCGGATTGATTGATGATGATGGTATTGACGTTACTGATATCAAGACCTGTTTCGATAATGGTGGTGCTCACCAGTACATCAAATTCATGGTTCATAAAATCCAGCATGACTTTTTCAAGCATGTGTTCATTCATTTGGCCATGGGCAAAGACCACGCGGGCTTCTGGCACCAGTTGATTCAATTTCAAGGCCACTTGATCAATATCCTCAACCCGGTTATGAACAAAATAAATCTGCCCCCTTCTATCCAATTCTCTTAGAATGGCTTCTCGTATCGCGTGTTCTTGAAAATCCAGAACATAGGTCTGAATCGGATACCGATCTTCAGGTGGATCCTCTATCAGACTCATATCTCTTACCCCAACAAGACTCATATGAAGGGTTCTTGGAATCGGAGTAGCTGTCAATGTCAGGACATCAACATTGGTTTTTAACTGTTTGATACGTTCCTTATGCTTCACCCCAAATCGTTGCTCTTCATCCACCACTAAAAGTCCAAGATCTTTAAAGGAAACGTCTTTTGATAGTAATCGGTGGGTTCCAACAACAACATCATAGACCCCGGTTCGAAGTCCTTCAATGACCTCTTCAATTTCTTTCTTGCTTCTAAAACGGCTAAGGACGCCGATTTTAACTGGGTATGTGGAAAACCGGTGCAGCATTGTATTGTAGTGCTGTTGTGCCAATATTGTGGTGGGCACCAAGACCGCTACTTGTTTAGACTCATTCACTGCTTTAAAAACCGCTCGCATGGCCACTTCGGTTTTGCCATAGCCAACATCACCACAAAGTAAGCGATCCATAGGCTTGGGTTTTTCCATATCTTTTTTAATCTCAACGATACAACGGAGTTGGTCTGGTGTCTCTTGATAAGGAAAAGCGTCTTCAAATTGAGCTTGCCATTCATTATCCCGACCGAATGAATAGCCAACCCGTTTTTCTCTTTCGGCATAAAGTAGTAGCAGCTCATCTGTCATGTCCTCAACCGCTTTTTTTGCTTTTGCTTTAGTGAGCTTCCATTCACCAGAGCCAAGTTTACTCATTTTAACCTTCATGACATCGCTACCGATGTATTTTTGTAGGTTACCCATTTTTTCAACGGGCACGTAGAGTACGTCGTCCCCTTTATAAGTTATCTTGAGAAAATCTTTCTTTTGCCCATCCACAGTCAGTTGAAAGACACCTTGGTAAAGCCCAATACCATGGGCTTCATGGACCACGTAATCACCAATCCCCAAATCTGTAAAGGCCTTGATCATCCGTGCATTTTTAACGGGTTTTTTCCTAGCGATTCTTTGACCGCCATAGAGCTCTTTCTCAGTGATCACCACTATTTTAAATGTATCACTGGAGAAGCCTGCGCTAAAGCCCTTAGGGACAATGACAATTGACTGCCCTTGGTCTCCCTTTACTAACTGAGAAGTGAAATCAACATCCTCTTTGAGAAGTGTGCTTCTAAGATTGTTTTCTTCTAGCCATCGTTCGATACCCAGTGCTTTTTCTGTCCCCTCAGCCATGACCCATATCCGATAATGACGGGATACCCAAGTATTGATATCCTCAATTGCCATGGGTAATTGTCCGTGGTATGTAATGGCTTCTCTGATGTGATAGTCCACCATGGATTGAAGTTTAAGGTGTTGAATGCCAGTTTTAAGCCCTGTAAAAGTCAGTAATCTAGACTGCTGAAGATGGGCTAGCCACTGATCAAAACTCATCAACAAATAGGCTTGTTCGCTTAATGCCTCTCCCTGTTGCAGATGATCCTTAAAACGCTCTTGCCAATCTTCATACTTAGCCCCTACCCGTTCTGCTAAACGATTAAATCCCCATGCTAAAACTAGGGTATCCCCTATATAAGAAAAAGCAGAAACAGGCTGTCGCAATAGAACGGGCAACAATTTATACCGTTCATCTCGGTGACGACCTTCTATGAGTTCTTCAGATAAACCTCTGTATAATTGTAGCTGTGTTTTATCTTTGACTGTTTCTATGCGACTTTGCAGATAATCCAGACCCACTTGAGTCTGTTCCTGAGAGAGCAAACCTTCTCGACAGGGTCTAATACAAGCGACACTGCGGTTTTGTATGGATCCCTGGGTTTGTATATCAAAAAAGCGAATGCCGTCAATTTCATCGCCAAAAAACTCAAATCGTGTTGGAAATTCATCCCGTGGTAAAAAGACATCTAGAATTCCCCCACGAACCGTAAATTGCCCTCTGCCTTCCACAATATCTACACGTTCAAAACCAAAGCGCAATAAGGTCTGTATAAAAGTCTCCAAAGGAATTTCTTCACCTTGTTTGATCTCAAAGACACTCTTTTTATAAAATTCTGGAGGGGCCATTTGATGCATCAAAGCATCAGGAGTGGTTAGGATTAAAGCCTTTTCATCCTCTAAAAGTGCATAAATGGCTTCAAGTCGTTGATTTTCAACTTGATGAGAATGGGCATAGGCTGAGAAAAACGTGAGTTCGAGTCTTGGCAGTGTATACACATAAGGAAAAAAAGGACTTAGGTCATCCTTGGCCTGACTCAACTCGCTTTCATTCTCCATAATGACAACTGCTTTCCCGTGACTTTCCAATAGAGCTAGCACGTGAAATAAGAAGGCGCTTTTTTCTAAACCAAAAACTGCAGTCGGTAAAATTTTAAGATTGATGTTTTCTTCAATATTGGCAAATTCAACTGCATTTTTGAAAAAATTCTTAAACATAAGCCACTCCTTAGCCATTATAGGCATTCATAGCGCGGTCTAAACTTTCACAAATATAAAGGGTCAGTGCCTTTGAGACTCTTTGAACAGCATCCTCCATCAGCGGAACTTCCTCTTTTTTAAACCCCGACAGGACGAATTTTTCAAGGGGCATCACAGCTGATCTGCCAATACCCACCCTCACCCTTGGAAAATCCTCTTGTTTGATTTGTCCAATGATACTGCGCATGCCATTATGGGTACCTGCGCTGCCTTTATGTCTAATTCGGAGTTTACCAGGATCCAAGTCAATGTCATCGTAAATCACAATCAAGTTTGATAAAGGGACCTTGTAATACTGCAAGACACTTTGAACCGCCTCACCACTTAAATTCATAAACGTTTGTGGTTTTACCAAAACTACTTTATGACCATTGATGGTACCCTCACCAATCAAAGCCTTGTATTTCAATTTTTTAACGGGGATCTGGTGCTCTCTTGACAGAAAATCGATGATTTCAAAACCAATATTGTGACGGGTACCTTCGTAACGGGAGCCGGGGTTCCCAAGTCCTACTATAATGTGCATCAGGCATACTCCTTTTCTTGACACAAAACAAAGAGAGCGACTTTTGAAAAGTCCCCCCTCTGATCGTCATTTAACTGGCCTTATTATATCACACTAAGGGTTGGTCTACCAAACGATAAAAATCTCTAAAAAATCGCAAATTGTTGAAATCATCATCTTCTCTAGCTTGAAGAATGTATTTAGGATGTTCCAGTATTGCTTTTCTTAGATGCATCAAGGCTTCTGCCTTATGGTGAGTTATGGCCATGAGTTTTGCTAATAAATAGTGGCCTTCACCTTGGTGATCATCCATTTGTACCGCTTGGTGAAGCATCGCGGCACCCTTTTTTAGCATACCCAGATGACACAGTGCATCACCTAAATGAACGTAATACTCTGGAATTTCTTTGCCATTTCTGAGCAGAGCCTCAGCGTATAAGGAACACCGTTTATACTCTCTTTGACTTCTATAAATCCCCATGATTTGAGTATGGACTGTGGGGTCGTCTCCCCCTAGCAGGTTAAAACTTTCAAAAGCCTGAAGTGCTAAATCATATTGCTGCCGTTTTGCGAGAATACTCCCTTTCAGCTTTAAGGCCATCTTATTAGAAGTATCAAGGTTAAGTACTTGATCTAGAATTCTCAGGGCTGAATCCGAGTGATTGGTCCGATACTCTGCTATGGCCAGATTCAACCGAGCATAAATATTATCAGGATTGCAAAGGAGATAATGATCGAGATAGGGTTTAGCTTGAGAGTAGGCTTCTAACTGAATATACGTATCACCAATGATGTTATCGATCAAATCGTACCCAGGTGCTTCTCGCTTTGCAATTTCAAAGAGGTCCACAGCCATTGTATATTGGTGTAGGCGGTAAAAAGCCAACCCATGCATATACTTAAAAAGAGTAACTTGATTAGCAGTCTGTTCAGCCCATGTCACATAAAAAAGGGCCATTTTATAGTGTCCGTGCTTAAGCATCCTTTCTGACATTTGCTTAAAATAGGCAATCTGATCAAATCTAGCGATGCCTAAAAAGTACCCGATTCCAGTAAGATATTCTAGGATGCCAATTGCAATCAATAGAATTAACCAACTCATCAGAACCTCCTTTCTCGAGTACGTTTGTAAAGGTTAAGCAATAGTGGACTGGTGTATTATGCTTTATCTATACCCTAGAAAGTCTATTTTAAGCATAAAAAGCCCCGCTTGCGTTGTACGCGTGCGGGGCAAATAGGCCTTATTCATTTCGTATCGCTTCCAGTGCACTGAGTTTTGTCGCCCGTATGGCAGGGAAAAAGCCAGATATGACACCAACCATAGTCGAGAACAGAAGGGATCCTCCTATTAGCCACAGTGGGATATATGAAATATCCGTGTCCATAACTGGACCTTGCCCCCCCATTTCTGCCGACATATTGGCTTGCATGGAGGCGTTGACGTTGTTGATGACATCGGATCCAATCAGGCTGAGAGCAATGCCAATCAACCCACCTAGAAGGCCAATGATCGCAGCCTCGAAGAGAAATAACTTCATGATATCCTTCACTTCTGCCCCTAAAACTTTCATGACCCCAATTTCTTTAGTGCGCTCATAAATTGCCATAATCATGGTATTGGTGATACCAATTGCAGCAATCAATAGGGAAACAGCTCCAATACCACCAAGGACCATTTGCTGGGTTTTCATCTTTTGTTTTTCGTACTTTACATATTCAATGGGGCTATAAGAGCTGAGTCCCATACCTTTCAAGGCCTCATCTACCACTTCCACGTCATCAATGGTGTTGCAAAGGACTTGAAGTTTTTCGTAGAGCTTTTCTTTTTTCTTTTCTTTTTTATCGGTCATTGGATATTTTCTAGCATCTTCTGCTAGCAACTTTAAAAATGCATTTTGATCCATAAAAACTAGGTAATCATTACTGCCTGATGCCGCCATGACACCAGTGACAGTGTAAGGCGTTCCCCGCTTTTTGTTGCCATTTTTATCTGTTGTACCATTCATATACCCTTTAAATGATGATGTTAAAGGATCAATCACAATTGGCTCCCAGTTCCTGGCCCGAGGATCGTAAAAACTTGAAGAAAAACTGGCCCCCACCAAGAGGCCATTGCGATCAGTCAGCTCTGGTATGCGACCCTTGTCCACCTTATATTGAAAGGCTTCAAGGTCTTTCATATCAACACCCATAATCTGCACGCCACCAGTATAACGGCCTACTTGCAACTCGGTATAGGCACTGTACATAGCAAGAACACCCTTAACACCCTCCATTGCCTTAATTTCTTCAACCGTAGCTTTATTGAGCACTGGGGCTTCTTTTGGGGCTTCCTTGCCAGGCTCCACATAGCCCCCTGCATCAACTTCAATAATCCGGATATTGCCAAACATTTCAAGGGACTTTTGGAAGGCGCGTTCTTGCCCCAACCCCAAAGAGATCATCAACAAGATGGCACTGGAACCGATGACAACACCAAGCACGGTCAAAAAAGTCCGTGTTTTTCGTCTCCAAAGGTTTTTTATTCCCATCCCAGTTAAGTCTCTAGTCTTCATCAGCAACCTCCAACAGGGATTTTAATCGTTTCTTTTTACGAAGTCTTAAAAACACTAATAAACCTAAGCCTGTAGGGACCACCACAATCAAAGTCCAAGCCCATAATGGCAAGTTAATCCCTGGTTTTTCCGGGTTTACAATCCCTCCATCCGGTGGAATTTCGGGGTTAATCATCCCGTCACCACCTGGAGCACTGCCTTCAATCACTGTAGTGGCAATTGGAAAACTAACTTCTTGCTTAGTGCCCGTTTCATCTTCAAAGGCAAAGATTAACTTACCTTCTAGAGGTCCAACTGCTTCGGGAATAATACTGCCACTAAAAAAATCACTGCGACCAGCTTCAAAATTACCTACAAAGTAATTTGAATTTTGAGCTTGAAAATTACCTTCGAGTTTTACCATTAAATTATACATTGGTGATTTGCCCATGTTAAAGAATTCCACTTCAAGGGGCACCGGGGTTCCCACAAAATTTTCAGGTGACAAAACAATATCTGCTACTTCTAAACGAACTTCTTGTTTAACATTAATCGAAACTTTTTCTTCTGCAGTATAGGCTACTTTCATCTCATCATATGATTTACCATTTTGATCTTCGTATTCAATTTTGAATGTGACCCCATACATTTGAACTTTTGCATCCGCCTTCGCCTTTAGGGTGACGATTTGTTCGACGGTTTCTCCAGGCCCAATTTTATTAATAAAAAAAGAGCTGGCCGAATCCACTGGTATAAAGACATTATCATCAGCACTCATCACAAACTTAGCATTTCTAATACCCATAACATTGCTGGTATTATTGAAACTTACTGACAAATCAAATGTGGACCCTGCTAAAACGTGGTCAGCGCCATAGTCATAGTTTTCTACGATGATTTTAGGTTTGCTTGTGCTTTCTGCTTCACCTTTAACAGTGATGCCTGAGTACACAGATTTTTTATTGGTTTCTGCTCCTGGCAAAGCCACCTCAACAAACACCGGATACGTATTGGCTGCTGTTCCCTGCTTGATGATATATTTAAATATCATGTCCTTACTTTCACCAGGATTTAGTTTGCTAATGAGCTGGGAATAAGGCGTTAAGAACACTGGGGCTGCATCCGAGGTCATGGTTAATTTGATATCTTTTTGAACAGTTTTTGTGGTGTTCTTAACGGTTACTTTAGTTAACCCTTCTCCACCAGGCATTAGGCTCTTAGTCTGCGAGACAATTGTTGCCTCAATACCATCAAGAAAAACCTCAACACCCAATATCGGCAAATAAACTGACGCTTTATTCGTAGTCGCCTTCCCTACACTATCATAGTATGTTATTTCAGCATCCAGGGTCACAGGTAGTTTAACGTTCTTTGAAACGTTAAGATTGTAGCGAACGGACCCAGTATCCCCATTGATAAGATTGCCAACATTCTTTGTGTCAAGATCGCCCTTCAGCTGGACCCCATCTGCTGTGAAACCGCTTAATTTCAAAGTGATTCTTTCTGCAGCTATATTGCCAGCATTACGGAGGGTGACTTCAATGATCCCACTATTGCCAGCTGACAACTCACCAGTAATCACTTTTGTGTCCACAATACCAAGAACCACTGGTATCGATGCATTCTCTACTTTTATTGGCACTTCAATGTCAATGGTCTCAGTGGTGCCCTTTGAACCGTTAAAGGCAATTTTTGCTTTGATTTCATAGCTACCAGCTTTCACCGAATCTGGAACTTTGACATCGAAGATAAAGTCTCCTGTCTTTCCTGCTTGGATGAGGTCCAGAGTCACTGTTTTATTGTAATTAATCCGATCAAATACAGGATTTACAGCATCGTAAACTAAGAAGGCCTTTGCTTTGATCGCTGAATAATTAGAGATATTATCAATTTTCACCGTCAGTTTACTGTTCGTGCCCGCTTTAAGGGTTGGAGCGATCATGTCATTTGAGAGGATGAGATTTGCTTTGTACTCAGGTGTTGGTGCATCGTCCCCACCTGCCGTACTTGGGAGTAGCTCATCAATAAAGACGGTGTCAGAATGAACAATATTACCTGCTGGGTCTATTAGATCGAAAACAAAAGAACTACCCGTTCCAAGATACTGCAAACTTAAGGATATTGGGGTTCCGTCAATTATATTACCAACAGCTTGAGATACCGTATTATTGGAAAATTTCACGACGCTGGTGCTTTTATTAACGAGTTTAAGGGAAAGCGCAGAATCTGCATAATCATCAAAAGTCAAATTCAAAGTAAAGGTATTACCAGAAACTATTTTTGCATTCGAGCCGATTACCTCTGATTTAGTAATGCCATAAGTCAGTGGTGCAGCAAAACTCAAAGGCACTAAGCCTACCACCAAACTAAAGATCATGGTCAAGCTTAAGATTATCCGAGCGATCCGCTTAGCTGTTGTGTTCATGGATTTCATGGGAATGGATTTCGTGTTCATATTTTCTGATATCTCCTTCTCTCACTTCGATTTTTTCAATACAACCATCAAGAATATAAACCACACGGTCTCCAAATTGTGCAACCTCGGGGTCGTGGGTGACGATAATCAGGGTTTGATTTCTAGACCTAGCCATTTCAAGCATCAGGCCCATAACTTGCTTAGAGGTCTTTGAGTCTAAGTTACCTGTCGGTTCGTCAGCAAAGATGATATCAGGTGTCCCCGCAAAGGCCCGTGCTATACCCACACGCTGCTGTTGACCACCGCTCATCTGGGTTGGTTTATGCATCAGATGGGTTTGTAAACCAACGGCCTTTAACAGATAGGCCGCTTCTTTCTCTCGGGCCTTCAATTTCACATTTCTAAAAGTTAGGGGTAAGCTGACGTTTTCAAGGGCCGTAAGGGTAGGCAATAAATTATAACTCTGGAAGATAAAACCTACATGCCGTTGCCTGAACTTTGCTAATTTACGTTCATTCATGGTCCCGATATTTTGATCCATGATAAAAACCGTCCCTTTGGTTGGCTTCTCAAGACCTGCTATCATATTCAAAAATGTGGATTTACCAGATCCTGATGTCCCCAGTATAACGATAATCTCCCCACGATAAATGTCCAAATCCAGGCCATTCAAAGCCCGAATCCGCTCCTTCCCAATGGTATAGATTTTCTTGAGTTCACGTATTTTGACTAAGGCTTCTCTTTTTTCTACAATTTCCTCTTTGACATCCAAGTCGTTATCACCTCTACTCATATAAAAATACCATGTAACGATCTCTACCTTAGACGTTACTAACACAAAAAAGTTCCCTTGAAAAACAAAACAACTATTTCTGAAATTTCAGCTAACTTTTTCACTCTTTTTAAGATTATCATCTAAAACCCTATGCCACAAGTGGTTTTCCATAAAAGACCATAATTATCTCGAAATCTACACACTCTTGTTACCTCTGTGTCATCTTCACGTGTTAAAATAGATGAGAAAATGACAAAGACGAGGTGAATGATGAAACAACTACGTACGCTTTTAATTGGATTTTTGGTCGCTACTACTTTAGCCACATCAGGCACTTTTGCTCTGGCAAAGAAAGAACCCATAGCGCCCTTGATTCCTACCACACCCTTTATTTACAAAGAGAAAACCTACGACGTCACCATCCAATGGATCAATCTCAATGACCCTACCCTACGGGTGGATTTGTCCCTTGCAGACGAGAAAATCGGGGCTACCGCCACACTAGAAAGTCTTAGCAAACCTAAAAAAGCAAACGAAACCGTCATTGCCAGTATTAACGGCTCCTTTTTTAACTTGAAACCAGATTCTCAACCGGTCAGTACTCTTCTGACTTCTGGTCAATTCAGGCATGTCGGAGGTAGTGGCTCGGTGGTGGGGTTTGACGGGCAAAACAAAATGCACATCGAACGACTTGCCAATCGCATTGAAGGCGCCATCAACGACCAATGGGAACCTCCTTACAGCTTTTCACCTTGGAATATCAATCACTTGTTTACCAACACAGATGCCATCATGATTTTTGACAATTCATATACAGGCAAATTTCCATTGGCCCCTGTTTATGCCATTGCAGTGGATCGAAATGAAGTCATCGGCATTTACGACAGCATCCCCCAGATACCAACCCATGGCTATATCATCGTAACCCGTACCACCAATATGAAAAAATTGGTGAAAATCGGCGATAAAATCAGTTACCGTATCAAGAATTACGCCATGTCAGACGACAGACAAATGGGGGCTGAAATCACCGATTTCAATGGCATCAGAACTGCTGTAGGCGCAGGTCCTACCCTGGTTTTAGATGGTCTCAAAGTTCTAAACCCAAAAGCTGAAGGTTTTACCGTTTCTAAACTTTTAACCTCAACTGCCATTCGCTCCATGGTTGGTACCACTGCAGATGGCAGAATGGCCATGGTAACAACACCGCCAATGACCCTGGATGCCCTTGCAGAGCTAGCCCTTTCCCTGGGTCTAAGAGAGGCCATCAACCTAGATGGGGGCCAATCCACCGGGATGATGAAAAATGGTCAGTATGCTGTAAAACCCGGTCGAGAAATCAGCAACGCCTTGGTGGTTACACAGTTAAAAGAACAACCCTATCGATTAAAACTCAATAATCAGGAACTCTTCTTCCCAGTTGAGCCCTATCTTACAAGTGGACGTACCATGGTGCCCCTAAGACGGATTCTAGAGATGCTAGGATGCCAAGTTGCTTGGGAAGACGCCACCCGTAGCGTCACCGTCAAACGCTATCAAGATACCTTAGAGTTTCAAATAGGATCTAGCCAAGTGTTGGTCAATGGCCGTAGTTACCAGATGGATGTTCCACTGACATTGACACAGGGCAATAGTTTTATTTCAGTTCGTTTTCTAACTGAGTTTTTTGGCGGCATTGTCACTTGGGAAGCCCAACAAAAAACAGTTGGTTTAAATTTGCCAACTGTAGAGCAATACTATTTAGAGGGAAATGCTTACTTCAAACAGGGCGACTATGCAAAGGCCCTGGACTTTTATGACAAAGTCCTTAAATTACACCCCCGACATGTCTCAGCCCTAAAACAAACAGCAGCGATTTACGAAACCGTCTTTAAAGACTTGCGTTCTGCAGCCAGTTATTATGAACGAGCCGTTGGTATATTCACAGAGGATTATCAGACCTTTGTCAAGCTAGGTAATCTCTATGGAGAACTCAATGCAAACGATAAAGCCATCGCTGCGTTTGAAAAAGCCAAAACCATCCATCCCTCCTATGAAGATGCCTATTATGGGCTTGCTAGGGCCTATCTAAAAAGCGATCTAGCACTAGCTCGCATAAACTATCAGTGGCTAAAAGACCACGGTAAAAACCTGTTTTACGTCACAGAAGCTAAGTTTTATATCGATGGCATCTAGTCTATAGGCCATCTAACCATCGATGGCCTATAAGCATTGAATAAACGAAAAGATTATTGGTTAACCAGATCACTTGATTCAGGTGTGGTTTGGACCAATAATTTTTTTGCGCTTAATTCTAGGGCTACGGCGCCCAAGGGCGCAGTGACCACAATTGAGAGAACAGCAAGAGCAAGAATCAACTCGCCATTTTGCACACCAAAACTAAGAGGGATGGCACCAATAGCCGCCTGAACCGTGGCCTTAGGCAAAAATGCAAGGGTGGAAAACCATTTCTCTTTGGCATTAAGGCCAGAACCCATGGTTGCGATCCAAACCCCAACACTTCTGGCCATAAGCCCTAGGGTTAAAAGTACTAAGCCTACACCGCCAGCCTCAATAGCCAACGTGACATTGACCTGGGCCCCCACTAATACAAATAACAAGATTTCAGCAAACACCCAAACCTTATTGAGTTTTGCCGCTAATCGCTTTGCCACCACAGGACGCTTTTCCACAATCACAAAACCGATGGTCATCACCCCAATTAGGGAGGCCATGGCCACATAGTCCTTGACCAATTGTTCTAGGGCGGTTAGTAAGATTGCAATTCCTAAAATCATCACAATTTTTTTCGTATCTCTGATGTGATATTTTTTAAATAGATAGACTAAAACAAAGCCAATCACCAGCCCCAATAAAATACCCAATATAATTGATAGAGGGATGCCCAATAGTTGAAGCCCAATATTGCCACCATTCCCCATATAAAATCCTAAAAAAGCTGAAAACAAGGTAATGGCAACCACATCATCGACAGAGGCCGCAGCTAGAATCATGGTGGGTATGCGCTTACTTTCGCCGTAGCCCAGTTCTTGTAATTTTAACATAAAAGGAACAATCACAGCCGGTGAAACCGCTGCAAGAATGAATCCCAACATCCCACCTTGAATCCAAGTAAAACCCAGAAGCCATTGACTTAAAAACATGACGGCAACCCCTTCACAAACCCCTGGTAAAAAACTCATTTTAAATGCCGTAAAACCGATTGCGTTCAAATCATCCCGGTTAATCCCAAAGCCAGCTCTTAATAGAATCACGATTAGAGCCATCTTTCTAAATTCACCGGATACAGTCAATAAATTCTGATCCAAAACATTTAAGCCATATGGTCCTACAAGAACCCCCAGTAACAACATGCCTAAAAGTCCTGGTAATTTTAAACGTTGAAAAATAACACTTGCAAGCAGTCCAAACAGTCCAATAATCGCTAAGCTCGTCGCCATCATGCACCTCTTTCCCTTGATTTTCTAGTATAACCCTTCTTCGTAATCTTGACAACACCACCTGGTTACACTAGACTTGTATCAAACTACACCAACAAGGAGGTCACCATGAATCTACTCACACAACTGGCCCATATTGGGGTTGGCAAAGACCCTAAAACAGGGGCCATCAGCATGCCTATTTATCAAGTGGCTACCTTTGAGCACCCCTGTCTTGGCCAGTCTACCGGCTACGACTACTCCCGTTCTCTTAACCCCACCCGTCACGCTCTAGAAGAAGGCATGGCCTTACTGGAAGAAGGTACTGGTGCATTTGCATTTGCCTCAGGTATGGCGGCTGTTACAGCAGTTCTAACCCACTTTAGCGCCGGGGACCATCTGGTTGTGACAGAAGATACTTACGGTGGCACCTACAGGGTATTAGAGACAATTTTTAACCGTTTTGGCTTAAGGGTGACCTTTGTAGATACAACTGATTTAGAAGCTGTTGAAAATGCCATCCTGCCAAATACAAAGGCCATCATGGTAGAAACCCCAACAAACCCCATGGTCAAAGTAGCAAACCTCAAAGCCCTGATTCCACTTGCTAAATCCCATGGACTTTTAAGCATTGTGGACAATACATTTATGACTCCCCTCTATCAAAAGCCCCTTGTTTTAGGTGCTGATATAGTGATCCACAGTGCCAGCAAATACCTTGGTGGCCACAACGATCTCATTGCAGGTATTGTGGTAACTAAAAGGCAATCCTTAACAGAATCCATGGCTTATATACAAAAATCCACTGGCGCTATCTTAGGTCCCCAAGATTCATGGCTATTGATGCGCGGCATTAAAACCCTCGCTTTAAGAATGGATTACCAGTGTCAAAATGCACTTAAAATGGCCATTTGGTTAGATGGACATCCTGCAGTTAAAACAGTTTACTATCCTGGTCTACCAACATCCCCAAGCTATTGCCCCCGAGAAAATCCCTCTGCCACAGAAGATAACGCAGTATCCTACGTACCTTTTATGTATGGGGCCATGGTTTCGTTTCATCTTGAGAATGCCACTGCCTGCGCCCATGTTTTAGACCATCTTAAGCTCGTTAAGTTTGCTGAGAGCCTCGGTGGCGTAGAAAGCCTCATTACCTACCCTAGCACCCAAACCCACGCAGACATGCCCCTTGATTATCGCAATCGCCTGGGGATTGATGACAAATTACTCCGATTTTCTGTTGGCATTGAACATATCGACGATCTGATTGCAGACTTTGAGCACGCCCTCAAGCCTTTACTTCGGTAGTTTAAGGAGCCCATATGACAAAACAACCAAACGATATAACCACTTTTGACTTTGATACAATTCACCCTCGCAAAGAATTTTCTTCAACTAAATGGCTTGAAATGGGCCCTAATTTTGGCAGTGACGATTTAATCCCACTTTGGGTAGCTGATATGGATTTTCAAGTGGCGCCAGTCATTCAACAAGCCATTTTAGAGATGGCTAACCACGGAATTTATGGCTATATGTACAGAAGCGAAGCTTACTTTGAGGCCATTTCCAATTGGTATCAAAAGCGACATCAATGGACAGTGGATCCAAGCACCATGGTCTTTAGCCCAGGGGTGATTTTCTCCTTAAGCATTTTTATTGAGGGCTTAACAGCACCAGGAGACGGGATTTTAATTCAAGAACCGGTCTACTATCCATTCAAGCAAAAAATCTTAGAATTCGGAAGAATTCCAATTATAAACCCTTTACAACAAACGGCTTCTGGCAATTATGTCATGGATTTTATCGACTTTGAAGAGCAGCTTAAAAACCACCGCCCCAAGGTTTTCATCCTCTGCAATCCCCACAACCCCATCGGCCGTGTTTGGACCACTGAGGAACTCACTACCATTGGTGATTTATGCCTGAAGTATGACGTCAAGGTGATTTCAGACGAAATTCACTGTGACTTGGTTTTCAAACCTCACCGCCATGTGCCCTTTGCCAGTATCAGCCCAGAATTCGCCCAGAATTCAGTCACCCTTTGCGCCCCCAGTAAAACATTCAACCTTGCAGGCCTGCAAACTTCCTTTGCCCTATGCACTAATCCCAATGATTTCAACCTGCTGACAAAGGCACTCCAACGGTCAGACATCAAGCGCAACAACAGCTTTAGCCTGGTGGCTACCCAGGCCGCCTATCAAGAGGGTGCACCATGGTTAGAAGCACTGCTCAGCTATATTAAGGACAACGAACATGTCGTCAGAGACTTCTTCAAAATGCATTTTCCAAGTGTCCATATTGCAGACTTAGAAGGCACCTATCTTTTATGGCTTGATTTTAGATCCTTGGGCTTTGACGAAGAGACCCTTCATCATTATTTAATTGATCAGGCTCAAGTTGCTTTATCTAAAGGGTCAAATTTTGGTCAAGGTGGTGAAGGGTTTGTGCGGATGAATCTAGGGTGTCCACGAGGAATTCTAGAAGAAGCACTGAATCGATTACTGAGACTAAAAATCAAGACCTAGACAAGCCCTTGCAAAGTGGTGTAAAATGGAATTGAGTCAACAAACTACTTATTATCCACCTAATTGAAAGGAGCTACACCATGAAAGTCAGAGCAATATTGATTCCTGCACAAGATTTAATGCTACTTAAGCCCACTGATACCGCCGCATTTGCTGTTGATTACATCGAAAAGAACGGATTTCTTTCTTTACCTGTCGTAGACGGCAAAAAATTTATCGGCTTTCTCTCTAAACAATATATCTATGATTCTTTTTTCAAAGATCACCAAACGGATATTATTGAGTTTTTAAAGCGACCAGTCAGCGAATTTATTTATCAAGAGATTGAGCCCATCAGCGCTGATTATCAGGTTGAAGAAGCAGCTCAGATTTTCTTTAATGAGAAGATTCGCTTTATTCCTGTGGTAGATGCTCATAATGACTTCCAGGGAATCGTCACTCAAAACGTCCTGTTTGGAATTCTCACAAAAATTTACGGTTTAAAAAATGCAAAGATTTCAATTTTAACAGATAATTTTAAGGGTACCCTTAGCCGCATCACAGAAATCATCTCTAAATACGATGGCAATATCACCAACGTGGTGCTACTAGATACAGAAGTCATGGGCATTCAAGAAATCTCTATTCGCCTTGATGCTACAGATGTCGATAAAATCGTTAAGAAGCTGCAGGAAAAAGGCTTTGAGGTTCGTGAATATCTTAAGTAATCAGTGATTAATAAGTCAGTTGCATAACACTTACAAAAAACAGCCGTTCAAGTGAAATCACTTGAACGGCTGTACTTTTTATTGTGTTTTAAAATGAATTTACTTCTTGTCCACTAAGTGGCAAGCAACGAAGTGCTCATTGCCAGCATCTTTAAACTGAGGCTCAATTTCACGACAAATCGCCATGCAATACTGGCAACGGGTGTGGAATACACAACCTGGTGGCGGATTAACTGGTGATGGCACGTCGCCTTCAAGAATGATGCGGCCCGGTGTTTTTCTTGGGTCAGCATCTGGAACCGCTGATAAAAGCGCTTGTGTATATGGGTGAATTGGATTTGCAAACATCATATCAGATGGGCACATTTCAACAATTTTACCAAGATACATAACACCAATACGGTCAGAAATATGCTTAACAACACTTAAGTCGTGGGCAATAAACATATAAGTGAGTTTGAAATCCGCTTGAAGCTCTTGAAGCAAGTTGATGACCTGAGCTTGGATTGAAACGTCAAGGGCAGATACAGCCTCATCACAAACGATGAACTTAGGATTCAAAGAAAGGGCTCTTGCGATACCGATACGTTGTCTTTGGCCACCTGAAAACTCATGTGGGTATCTTCTTACGTGGTATGGGCTTAGACCAACCAGTTGCAATAGCTCTTTAACACGGTCAAGTTTTTCAGCACGGGGTAACTTTTGGTGAATATCCATTGGTTCACCGATGATATCGCCTACTGTCATTCTTGGGTTAAGAGATGAATAAGGATCTTGATAGATTAACTGCATGTCACGACGCTTTAAACGAAGTTGCTCTGCATTTAGCTTGTAAATATCTTGACCTTCAAAGAATACTTCGCCCGCAGTGGCTTCGTGGAGACGCAAAATCGCACGGCCAGTTGTGGATTTACCGCAACCAGACTCACCAACGATACCAAGGGTTTCACCCTCTTTAATATAGAAACTGATGTCATTAACCGCTTTCAGTTGGTTAACAGTTCTATTCAAAATACCGCCCTTGATTGGGAAGTATTTTTTCAAGTTCTTTACCTCAATAATACGGTTTTCTTTGACTTCGTGAATCACTTTTTTAACTTTAACAACTTCACTCATTACTTTTGCCCTCCTTCGTAAAGGAAGCAACGAACAGTTCTTTCTTCCCCTAAAATTGTTAATTCAGGCTGTTTTTCCTTACAAATCGCCATAGCTTTGACACAACGCGGCTCAAATCGGCAACCCTTAGGCATATTAAGTGGGTTTGGAACAGAACCTGGAATAGAGTCAAGAAGCTCGTGATTTGAATCAAGTCTAGGAATTGATTTTAACAAACCTTGTGTATAAGGGTGCTTAGCATCTTCAAAGATATCGTAAACGCTTCCCTCTTCAACCACTTTACCAGCATACATAATGATAACCCGTTGGCAAGTTTCAGCCACAACACCAAGGTTGTGAGTGATTAGCATAACAGATGCATTAAACTCTGTTTTAAGCTTTCTCATTAGGTTAAGAATTTGCGCTTGAATCGTTACGTCAAGAGCAGTTGTCGGTTCATCAGCAATCAAAAGCTTAGGGTTACAAGCAAGGGCCATGGCGATCATAACACGCTGTCTCATACCACCAGAAAGCGAATGTGGGTATTCATCAACAATCTTTTCTGGTCTAGGAATACCAACCAGGGTCAACATTTCGATGGCGATTCCCTTGGCTTCTTCTTTGTTTTTACCTTGGTGAAGCTTAAGGACTTCTCCAATTTGCTTGCCAATTTTCATAACTGGATTTAAAGAAGTCATTGGCTCTTGGAAGATCATTGAGATGTCATTACCACGGACATTGCGCATTTCTTTTTCTGTTAAGTTCAAGAGGTTTTTGCCTTCGAACAGTATTTCACTACCTTCCATTGTCTTACCAGATACATTTGGAATCAATCTCAGTATAGAAAGGGAAGTAACACTTTTGCCACAACCAGACTCACCAACAACACCGAGAGTTTCACCTGGTTTGATATAAAAGCTTACGCCGTCAACTGCAGGAACAACACCATCTTCAGTATGGAAGTATGTTCGCAGGTTTTTAACTTCTAGTAATTTCTCCATATACCACCTCTACCTATTGTTTTAATCTTGGGTCAAGCGCATCACGGAGACCGTCGCCAAAGAAGTTAATTGATAACACAGTGATAAATATTAGTAGACCTGGATATATTGCTTTCCAAGGTGCAGATAACATTGTGCTAAGTTCTTGTGCATTCATCAGCATGTTACCCCAACTTGCCGTTGGTGGTTGTACGCCAAGGCCAAGGAAGCTAAGGGTGGATTCCGTAAGGATGGCACCAGCGATACCCATGGTTGCAGCAACAATAATTGGGGCAACAGCATTTGGAAGGATGTGTCTAAAGATAATTCTAGAGTTTTTAGCGCCGATACATCTAGCCGCTTCTGTAAAGTCACGCTTTTTAAGCGTTAAGAATTCGGCTCGAACATAGCGGGCAATCCCGGTCCAACCAGTAATACCAATAACAATCATAACGTTCCAAATACTTGGTGTAAACATAGCCATAACTGTAATCAGAAGCAGTAGGGTTGGCATGGCCATGATGGCATCTACGATTCTCATCATGACGTTATCAACAATACCACCATAATAACCTGCTATAGCGCCCCAAACCGTACCGATAGAAATGTAGATTGCAACCGCTACAAAACCAACATTTAGGGAGATTCTACCTGCATAAAGGGATCTTGAGAAAACGTCTCTGCCAAGTTCATCTCGACCAAAGTAGTTAGGTGGGTAAGTAACCTCTTCCCCTTCAAAGTTCAAATCCGTGTAACTTGTAAAAGTTGGTGCTCTGTCAACCAATAAGATATCATCGATGACGCCCTCAGGAGAATAAGGTGTTAAAAGAGGTGCGGCCAAGGATAATGTGTAAAGAATGATTAGGGTAAACAAACCAATGACAGCCAGTTTATTCTTTTTTAGACGCTTCCAGAAGATCTTGAATTTTGCTTTAAAGGTATCACTGTATTCGAAACTTTCCGCCGCTACTTGTGATTCGGTTAATTTTGATTTATCTTCACTCATGTTTGTCCTCCTCCCTTAATTGTACTTAATTCTCGGATCAGCCAGTGCGTATCCGATATCCGCTAAAATACTACCCAAGATAACCATGACCGAAGAAATCAGGATTGTACCCATCTGCAGGGGATAGTCACGCATAAACGTAGCACCAACTGCTTGGCTACCAACACCTGGCCAAGAGAATATTTGTTCGATTATAACAGCACCAGAAAACAAACCAGGAATAATCAAGCCAATGAGTGTAATGATTGGTAAAATGGCGTTTCTGAGTGCATGGCCGAATATGATAACGATTTCCGCCAGACCCTTTGAACGCGCAGTTCTAATATAGTCCTGACGAATAACCTCAAGCATGGAACTTCTCATATACCGCATTTTCGCAGCCATGGCACCCATACCCATTACAGCCGCTGGCAATATAATATGCTTAAAGCGGTCCATGAATACAAATTCGTCAAAGTTGCTACGCATACCACCTGATGGCAACCAACCAAGTTTCAAACTAAATAATAGAATCAACATAAGGGCGAACCAAAAGCTTGGCAATGAAATACCAATAAAAGCGATTGTAGAGAACAAACTATCAATCCAAGTATTGCGTTTAACTGCTGAAATAATCCCTGCTGGAATGGCAATACAAAATGAGAATATGGTGGCTGTGATAGCCAGTACCAAGGTATTAGGCAACCGCTCAAAAATAAGCTTTGTAACGGGCTCTGCATGTTGGAACGATTTACCTAGGTCACCTTGCAGAACTTTACCAAGCCATATTACATATCGAACTGGCAAGGGCTTATCAAGTCCAAGTGATGCACGGATCATCTCAACGTCAACAGTGCTAGCCGTTTCTGGGTTAATAAACATATTAACTGGATCGCCCGGTGCCATATTGATAATCAAATAGGCAATAACCGTTACAATAAAAATCAGCGGTATCGCTTCTAAAACCCGTCGAACAATGTATTTAAACATGCTTATAAGTCCTCCTTAAAAGAGAGGTATGCGATTGATAACCGCATACCTCCACAGATATACTACTTAGTAATTGTCCAGCTAGGGAAGCCAGTATTGAAGCCTAATAGATCTACAATTTTAACATTCTTAACGTTTTTAGTCACAGCCCAAGCTGCTTTTCTGTAAACGAGGAATGTCATTGGTTGATCTTGTGCAACAATCACTTGTAGCTTACCATAATATTCTTTTTGCTTAGCAGGATCAAGTGTTGCTCTTGCAGCATCTAAAAGCTTATCAGCTTCTGGGTTAGCATAAGAACCTTTGTTCATAGAAGCTTTTGATTTGTCTGAGTGGTAGAATACTGTTTGATCGCCGTCAAGACCAGTAGAGAAACCACCAACGTATGCATCGAATTTGCCGACATCTACGTATTTAGCAAGGAATGTGTTCCACTCCAAGATTCTTGGCTCAACAGAGATACCAAGTGGCTTTAATTGTCTTTGTACTTCAACCAAAAGTTTTTCTCTCATGATGTTACCTTTGTTAGTTAAAAGAACAAATGCAAAAGGTTTGCCAGCTTTTTCACGAACGCCGCCTTTGCCAACTTTCCAACCAGCAGCATCAAGTAATGATTTTGCTTTTGCGATGTCATAAGCATATTTAGGAACATTTGCATTGTAAACAGCTAATTTAGGGTGGTAAGAACCTTCAGCAGGTGAACCAAAACCTTTATAGATACCTTTTACAATGTATTGCTTGTTAATAGCATGTGAGATTGCTTGTCTAACTCTGACATCAGAGAAGTAAGCTGATTTGATGTTATACAAGATACAATCGAAAACTACTCTATCGTAGACTGTTACGTTCAAGCTTGAAACTTTTTGCATTCTAGTGATATCTGATTCTGGAACTTGAACCATATTAGCTTCGCCAGTTTCAACTTTAACCATTGCAACCGCTTGAGAAGGTGTGATTGTGTAAACTAAGTTTTTGATCTTAGCTTTATTGCCATAGTAAGCATCGTTAGCAACTAAAACAACACGCTCAGCCTTGCTCCAAGATACAAACTTGTAAGGACCAGAACCGATGACTTTTGATTTGTTGAATTCAGATTCTCTTGCAGTTAGCGGAGCAACTTTTTCCCAAATATGTTTAGGGATGATATAGTTGTTAGCCAATGTTGGGAGCAAACCAGAGTCAACAGACTTCATTTTGATGATAACTGTATATGCATCTGGTGTTTCAACTTTGTCAATCAATTCAAAGTTTGCAAATCTTGGTGAGTTTGTTTGTTTGTTAAGCATAAATTCGATAGAGAATTTAACGTCAGCAGATGTGAAAGGTTTGCCATCGTGCCATTTAACGTCTTTTCTTAATGGAATGGTCAATGTCTTATTGTCTGCAGAGATTTTAGGCATTGCAGCAGCCATTGAAGGAATGATTTTTGCATTCCAGTCTCTCGTGTATAGACCATCAAACACCATGCCAAGAACATCTGTAGATGCACTATCTTTAGCTAGAGTAGGGTTGAAGTCTATTGGATCTGAGAACGTTGCCCAAGTGATCGTATTTGGATCTTGAGCTGCAAATGAACCCATTGGCATTGCAGTGAACACCAAAGCGAACATAAGCGTAAGTGATAAAATGGTTCTTAAGCTTTTCATTAAAACCCTCCGTAGGTTGTCCTAGTTAGTGATGCCTATTAAAAAACAGTTTTGACGCAGTTACAACTTAATTACTGAGCAACTTTATTACTTAGCAACTGTCATTTCAACAACTTGGTAGCCTGTTGCTGGGTCAACTGTTAATTTAATCATAGTACCAGTTTTAATTTTAGCAACTTCAATTGGTTCGCCAGCAGCATCAGAAATTGTTGCGCTATCAGCGATTTCGATTGAATCATAAAGTACAACAGCGTCGCCTCTCATAAGAGCAACAACAGCTCTGTTACCATATGTTCCGAGGAACTTCATGTCTTGGTTTTTGTAGAAGCTATTGATGTAGATTGTGTTACCAGCTAAATCGGCATCAACAAAAGCAGACACGCCATCGATCACGAAAGGCATTACATGGCCATTAAGTTCGATGATTGTAGTGTTAGTCGCTTTAAAAATACTAGTTTCAACTGCAGTGATGGTTCTTACTGAGCGCTTGTAAGAAATTGCAAGTGATTTTTGTTGTGCTTCAGTCAAAGCTGCTTCGAATTCAATTGAAGCTTTTGTGCCTGTTTTAACAAGTTTAGCTTCATCGCCAATTGCTGTCGCAGTGAAAGCATCAGTGACAACTTTAAGCGCTTTGCCATCGATTGTTACAACTGCAGAGCCAGCAATAACATCAGTGTCATCTAAAGTTGCAGATTTAAAATCAGCAGCTAAGTCAAAATCATCGTTAGCTTCTTCGCCAGTAACAACAGCAGCGTATTTTGTTGTTGCTGAATCTTTAGGAATAATGTTAGAGAACGTCACACCAACACGTGTATCAACAAGTGACACAGCGTTATTTAGGAAAAGACCAGCTTCTGTGATGACTGGTTTGCTTGTAACAACGCCTTGACCTTGTAAACCAAGACCAGGAATATCAACCATTTTGATTGTACCTGCAGTTGCACTGAAAGTAATCATTCTACCTTTACTAATTGTGTCTGCATAAACCGCTTCCATGCCACCAGAAGTTACAGTTGCATCATCTGCGATTGCATAAGTAACCATTTTACCGTTTTCAAGTACTGTGACTGATGTCTCTGTGTAGTTTTGAACGATAGCAGATTTTGTAGCCATGACTGGTGATGCCTTTGTAGGTGCTGCTGCGAAACCGAAGCTACTAACAGCTAATACTAGTGTCAAAATTATTGGCAATACTTTTTTCACAAGTGTTCCCCCTTCTTGATGTTAAAACGACCGAATTGGACAAGTAGAAATAGTTGATGTATATCCCCCTTTCAAGCTGTGTTACAAACTGCCACTTCTATCATGAATGTCTTATGTAAGTGCTATAGCGATGACCACTACCACCATAAAAGACATAATCACGCTGGATAAACAACCCATTTTTCTTTTGTACTGCAATCTAAACTGTTGATCTTGATCTGTTCGTGCTCTGCGTTCTAAACGCTTGCTCTTTTTGAGTCGTGTGACATATTGTTTTAAGTCACCTTGCTTTTTAGAAATCAGGGCTAATCCATAATAGGACATGGGGTAGTCTAGATCTGCTTCAATGGCCTTCTTAAAGTAAACTTCGGCGGTTTTAAGATCACCGGCTTCAAGCTCTAAATTACCGAGGTTGACAAGTGCCGGTGCGTATAACCCATCAAACTGTAATGCTTTTTCAAAACAGATTTTTGCGTCTTGTGCTTTACCTTTTCTAGCAAAGATGACGCCAATCTTATTAATGGCTTCATAATGTTCTGGCTTTTCATGAAGCAGCTCTCTAAAGAGTTTGTCGGCTTCATCTAGCCGATGTAATTCAAGTAGTTCGCAACCTTCATAATATCTGCTGTCTTGTAACACTAATTCACTTCCTATTCTAAATAAATTCTATACCATATTAATTCTTCTATATTTGCTGAGTTGTGCTACAAGCCTGTGTTTTCAGTCAAATTACAGTAACTTAATAATAACGTCTGATGCTGAGTTTTGCAAGTAAAAAGTGAAGGGTTTTGTGACAATAACACAAAATATAAATAGCAAATTAACGTTATGACCCCTTGACATATTTCTTTTTATCTGATATGGAAACGTCCCCAAGTTACGCTTCGTTCATCTATTTGTGTCTTTCTGTTAATATCTATCGTCATAATATTGGACTGAAATTTCAAAGGATAACGTTTTCATTCGATATATTTATACGTTTATATCCATATAATGAACGAACTCTCAAAAGCAATTTGCTTTTGAGAGTTCGTTTTTTTCTTTATGACTATTCTACAGTTACAGATTTTGCCAAATTTCTTGGTTTGTCAACATCATTGCCTTTATCAAGAGCAACATAGTAAGCAAAAAACTGCATTGGTATTACCGATAAAAGTGGCGTCAATAGATCATCGCACTTTGGCAAGAAGACAACTTCGTCTGCCACATCCAAGATACTAGTGTTCCCTTCTTGGGCGATGGCTACCACATACGCACCGCGGGCCTTAACTTCTTTGATGTTAGAAACAGTCTTTTCGTAGAGGTAAGACTGAGTGGCAAGGGCCACAACTAATGTGTCCTTCTCCATAAGAGCAATGGTACCGTGCTTAAGTTCACCGGCTGCGATGGCAAACGAATTGATATAGCTCAGTTCTTTCAGTTTGAGCGAGGCTTCAAAGGCAATATCCACATCTACCCCACGGCCCATAAAGAAAATCTTATCGTTATTAAACTGCTCTGAAGCGATTTTTTGCATCTGCTGCTCTAATTTAAGGGTTTGGGCTGTTAACTCTGACATATTGCCAAGCTTCTCAATCCAAGACTCGTAGACACCTGATTCAAGGGTACCCTTGAGACGACCCATGTGTAGAGCCAACATATAAAATGCCATCATCTGCGTTGTAAATGCCTTAGTGGAAGCAACCCCGATTTCAGGACCCGCCCAAGTGTAGAAAATATCATCGGAATCCCTTGCAACAGATGAACCAACAACATTGACAATTGAAAGTACACGGGCTCCAAGTCGCTTAGCTTCTCTTAGGGATTGAAGTGTATCAAGGGTCTCACCGGACTGTGAAACCGCGATAAAAAGAGTTTTGTCGTCCACAAAAGGCTCCCTGTATCTGAATTCAGAGGCAACTTCCACAGACACTGGTATCTTTGCAATTTTTTCAATGATGTGACGGCCTACAAGGCCCGCATGATAAGCGGTGCCGCAGGCAACGATATAAACCTTAGTGAATGACTTTAACATCTCAGAAGTCAAATGGATGCTTTCAAGGTTCATGGTTTTGTCTGCTAAAAGTCTTCTATTTAGGGTATCGCTGATGCCCTTTGGCTGCTCGTGAATTTCTTTAAGTGTAAAGTGTTCGTAGCCATCTTTCTCTGCGGATTCAGCGTCCCATGTGACATGGAAGATCTCTCTTGTCACGGGCTGACGGAAGGCGTCAAAAATAGTCACGCCTTCAGGCTTGAGAACTACCACTTCGTCATTTTCAATCAAGTAAACTTGACGAGTGTATTTAAGAAGCGCTGGGATATCTGAAGCAATAAACTGCTCACCATCGCCAAGTCCAACCACAAGAGGGCTATCTTTTCTGACAGCGATAAGCGTGTCAGGGTGGTTTTGAGAGATGACGCCAATAGCATAAGCCCCTTCCATACGATCAATAGCATGGTAAACCGCATCCAGTAAATCGCCAGCATAGTAGTGATCGATTAAGTGAGCAATCACTTCTGTATCCGTCTCAGACAAGAACTTGATGCCCTTTTCAACCATCAGCCACTCTTTGATTTGCGAGTAGTTTTCGATAATCCCATTGTGAATCACAGCAATGCTGCCCGCCACATTGGTGTGGGGATGTGCATTTAAATCCGATGGTTCACCATGGGTAGCCCATCTCGTATGTCCGATGCCGATATGACTCTTAATAGCCATCGGCGTCACATTATCAATTAAATTTTGCAAACGCCCTTTATACTTATGGACCTTCACTGCGCCGTTTTCAAAAACTGCCACACCAGCAGAGTCATAGCCTCGGTACTCTAATTTTGAAAGACCTTCTAAAAGAACAGGTACAGCCAATTGATTGCCAATATAACCTACGATACCGCACATAATTTTTCTCCTTATCTGAGCCGACCCAGTCGGCAACTCTGCAAAACCTTTACACTTCACGAACCCAATGTCCGCTATATACCCAAATGGGCACAAAAAAACCCTCAAACGCTTGAGGGCATAAAAAAAACAGTACAATTGTACCGTCCCCGCGCAAAAATGCGCATAACCGATTGCTATGGTGTCTCAACTGACCTAGGCTTTGTGCCAGCGCTTTCACACTGGGTTTGTCCTGTCGTTAACGGCATTGAATTGCCGCAGGGTACCCGCCGAATTATCGATAAACCCTGTCCTCGTCACCCCTATAGGGTCTGGCGCTTGACATGAAATTGTCGTACTACTTTTGTGTCCTCCTTTTGATTAAAATTTAACTAGCTCCAACATTATACCATATGAGGCGCCTTTGTCTAGTAGGCGCCATAAGGTTTTACAAATACATAATGACCGTCACTGCTCAGCGCCTCATTGAACACATAACCCATCTCATTGAAGCACTTCAGGTTTTCCGGTTTCTCCACCAAGTTTTCCACCATAAAATGAACCATTAAACCGCGGGCTTGTTTGGCATGAACGGTGATGATTTTAAGGGTTCCATCGGATTGTTCTTCCTTAAAGTCTACATCTAAAATGGGTACTGATCGGGTTTTGCGGTCCAGCAACTGGCTAAATTCTTTTGATGCCAGATTGACAATGAGATCTTCACCAGAGAAATGCCCATGGACTACTTGCCCCCAGTGGTCATAAAGATTGAAATCCTCAAACTTAGCACCCATGTCCAAGCGGTAAGGCTCTATTAAAGTGAAGGGACTAAGTATCCCATAATAAGCACTAAGAATACGTAAGTGGCGCTCTAAATAGGCACACTGCTGATGGCGTAGAGTTTAGGCGTGATCTCTTTAAAAACTATTCCGGTATAAGTTACCACTGCATGACCCTTTATTGGCATCTCATTATGGAGCCAGCTGTAAGCTTGGTCTAAAAGTGAACCCTTTATTTTTAAGCGTTCACCTAAAGCTAAGCGGGAATCAGCCATTAATCGATTCTTTATCTGCTGGGTCAAGCCGGTGTTTGTCGGTAAAGCAGAGGTCACCTTTGATACCAGTGTGGGGTTTTGGAGTTTACTAGGGGAAATTATGATTTTCATTTTATGTCCTTAGTTGTTTGTGAAGTTTTTTGTATGGAAGTGTATTTTTTAAAGTTCTGTGCTATAATAGGGACGACTAAATTATGGGAGTGTTCTGGATATGAAGATTAAACAACCCAATCGATTACCCGCTGGGGTGATTATCCTACTGAGTACCTTGGTGTGCTCAATATTGTTCTTAGCAGAGCAATATTGGCGCCTTTCTTATTTTATCACAACACCTTTAAAGATTGCATTGTTTTTGGTAATGGTGATTGGCTATCGACGCTGGATTGCCGTTACAGGCAGACGCAGAACAGGAGCCCTACTCCATCTTCGAGGGGTTTCCATTTTAAAAGGACTCATTATCGGCCTGGGTTCAGCCGGTGTGATTATCGCCACCTATTTACTACTGCGCCAAGGCCTTGACTTAGATGGCATCGCAAAGGATTTAATAGAAAAATCTAAAGTCACACCCATGAATTATCTTATTATCGGCCTTTACATCACACTTGGAAATTCGCTATTGGAAGAGTATTTCTTCAGGGGTTTTGTCTATTTCAGTCTACACGATCTTGGCTTTAAACGGACGGCACTGGTGTTTTCAGCCACCTTATTTGCAGCCTACCACCTAGCCATTTTCAGCACCTGGTTCAGTCTTGGTTATATGGCATTGGCCCTGGTGGGTTTGGAACTCATCGGTGTGGTTTACGCTTGGATCAACTTTAAAAGTCGTAGCATCGTGAACTCCTGGATTGCCCACGCCATTGCAGATAGCGCCATCATTGCCATTGGCCTAAAGATGTTTGGCTATATCAATTTTTAGACAGAGATAGATCCTAAAAAACACTTATAAAAGGACCTGAGCAGATAACTTCTGACCAGGTCCTTTTTTGTACTTCTTATAGGTACTTACGTTTCACTAATATGGCTTCTTAGGTGTACTTTCGTTTCACTAGTCAGACTTCTTAGTTGTAGATGGCTTCAATCACTTGAATCAAGCGGTCACAATGAGCCGTAATTGCCGGTAGGTCAGGACCCTCCAACATCACGCGAACAAGGGGTTCTGTGCCCGATGGTCTAATGAGAAGTCTACCGTCACCTGCCATTGCTGCTTCTACCTCATCAATCACCAATTTGATTTCAGGCCGTTCTAAGATTCGGTGCTTTTCAGTATTAGGCACATGGGTATTTTTAAGGATTTGCGGATAGATTTTCATCACCCCTGCTAACTCTGACATTTTAAGACCTGATTCTTTCAGTGCAGCAATCAGCTGGATGGCCGAAAGCAAACCATCACCCGTGGTGTTATGCTCAAGTAAAATAACGTGACCTGATTGCTCGCCCCCAATCATATGTCCCCCTTCTTTCATGGCTTCAAGGACATAACGATCGCCGACTTTTGTTTTTACCGATGCAATATCAAGCTTGCTAAGGGCTTTATCAAAGCCCATATTACTCATAACCGTTGAAACAACAGTATTATTCTTTAGGTTACCTTTTTTAGCCATGGCATTTGCTAAGATGACCATGATTTTGTCCCCATCCACTAAATTGCCGTTTTCGTCACAGGCAAGCATGCGATCCGCATCCCCATCAAAGGCAATACCAATGTGAGCGCCAATCTCCTTTGTGAGACGAGCCACTTTATCCATGTGGGTAGAACCGCAGTCGTTATTAATATTGAGACCATCTGGATGATTATTGATAACAGTGACTTCTGCACCCATTTCCCGCAAGGTACTTGGAGACACTTCAAAGCTGGCCCCATTGGCGCAGTCCATAGCAACTTTGATGCCTTTGAAATCAACAGAAACCGTTTCTTTAACTTTTGCAGCGTATATATGATTGGCTTCAAAGTGGAATGCACGACGACCCACTTCAGTGCCCCCAATCTCTAGGGGATAAGGAATGGTCCCTTTGATCAAGCTTTCAATTTCATTTTCCATTTCGTCAGACAGCTTAAACCCATCTCCGCAGAAAAACTTGATGCCATTAAACTCCACAGGGTTATGGCTAGCAGAAATCATGACACCAGCATCTGCATGGTAGTGCTTCAACAAATGAGGAATAGCAGGAGTTGGGGTGACGCCCACACAGTAAGCTGTACAGCCCGCTGACATGATGCCTGCAATCAATGCCGACTCAAGCATATAACCAGAAACCCGTGTATCTTTACCCACAATGATTTTAGCGGATTTTTTTCCTTTTGAAAGTACATAAGCACCGTATTTGCCTAGTTTAAACGCCAATTCTGCTGTTAGTTCAACATTGGCAACACCACGTACACCGTCTGTTCCGAATAATCGATTCATACTTTTACCTCACAGTTTAGATTAACAACAAATTTATTATAACCTGATTTGGGCTAAATGAAAAGGAAACTAGGTTTTAACGTGGTTAAATGGAATAAAATGTTACTAAAATGAAATAAAGCAAAAAAGAAACCGACCTACAAGGTAGCCATTGAGTAGATTCTCGGCTTTTCCGTGAATTCCCTCTTCAGTTACCCCGTGGGTCGTTTTTAGATTAAGCGATTCAATTTGGGTCTAAATTTAAAGATCTTTAGGTCAAGCTTATGAAACCAGTTGCGCGCCTCTTGTTAGGGCTTGTTCATTAAGCGGAAGTAAATGCGCTTTACCAGGACCAAATACTTTTTTGAGGGCTTCTAAAACTGACTCTTGTTTAACAGCGCCAGAAAGTGCAAGATAAGCACCAAGCATGACCATATTAGCAGCTTTAGCGTTACCCAGTTCTAGGGCTACTTCGTTGGCAGGAATATAGTAAGCTGTGATATCATCACGGGTGGCTTTGCTATCAATCAATGAAGAATTGATCAAAATTGTGCCGCCCTTTTCAACGTTCTCTTCAAATTTCCAAAACGAAGGCAAGTTCATGACAATAGAACAAGTAGCGTTGTTTGTGATAACCGGCGAACCAATTAAAGAATCACTGACAATCACGTTACAATTGGAAGTACCACCACGCATCTCAGGGCCATAAGAAGGTAACCAAGAAACTTGCTTGCCTTCAAGCATCCCTGCATAAGTCAAAAGTTGTCCCATGGACATGATGCCCTGGCCACCAAAGCCAGCCATAATTACACGTTCATTTAGCATCTATTTTGCCTCCTCAGATTTTCTGAAATTGCCAAGCGGATAGTAAGGAATCATATTTTGCTCAAGCCAAGTAAGTGACTCAACCGGCGTTAAGCCCCAGTTAGTTGGACAAGTTGACAAGACTTCAACCATAGAGAAACCCTTACCAGCCAATTGATATTCAAAAGCTGTTTTGATGGCTTTTTTAGCTTTTCTGATAGCAGCAGGATTATGGACTGAAACACGTTCAATAAATGAAGCCCCTGGCACAGTGGCCATGAGTTCAGATATTTTAAGTGGCATTCCCATACCTTCTACTGTACGACCAGACTGAGCAGTTGTGGCCTTTTGACCAATCAAGGTAGTTGGCGCCATTTGGCCACCTGTCATACCGTAAATTGCATTATTGACGAAGATGGTTGTGATGTTTTCGCTTCTGTGAGCAACATGGACGATTTCAGCCATACCAATTGAAGCAAGGTCACCATCTCCTTGATAAGTGAAGACAACTTTATCTGGCAATACACGCTTGATACCAGTTGCAACTGCTGGGGCACGACCATGTGATGCCTCATTCATATCGCAGTTAAAGTAGTCATACGCAAGCACTGAACAACCAACTGGTGCAACGCCGATTGTTTCTCCAAGGACACCTAATTCAACCAAAACTTCTGCTACTAATTTATGAATCACACCGTGGGTACAACCTGGACAATAGTGCGTTTCCTTGACCGTTAAACCCTCTGATCTTTCGTATACCATCGCCATTATTTTGTACCTCCGACCATATTTCTCAGCTTCTCGACAATCGCATCCGGCGTTGGAATCATACCACCTGAACGACCGTAGAAGTCTACTGGTAAGCGTCCATTAAGGGCTAACTTAACATCGTCTACCATTTGTCCCATGCTCATTTCAACGCATAAAAATGCTTTAGTTTCTTCTGGCAACACTTCAAATGCTTTTTCTGGGAAAGGCCAAAGGGTAATCGGACGAATCAGACCAACTTCAATGCCTTCTTTTTTAAGTTCAGCAATGGCATTTTTAACTATACGTGAAGTCGTACCATATGCCACGCAAATAACCTGTGCATTTTCTGTGTTAAAAGCTTCAAAGCGCTGCTCGTTATCTTTCATTGCTTTGTATTTTGCCGTTAAATGAATATTATGATCTTCTAATTCTTCAGGCTTAAGGAATAAAGAATTGATGATGTTTGGCTTTCTGACACCACCTGTGCCTGTTGTAGCCCATGGTTGTTCTGGAAGGGTTTCTTTTGGAACATCTCTAAATTCGATTGGCTCCATCATTTGACCGATCATACCATCGCCGATGACCATAATTGGGTTTCTGTAGATATCCGCTTTATCGAATGCGATTTGCACGTAATCAACCATCTCTTGAAGGTTAGCCGGTGCATAAACCAACAATTTGTAGTCGCCATTACCGCCGCCACGAGTGGCTTGATTGTAATCCGATTGGGCTGGTTGAATACCGCCAAGACCTGGACCACCACGGACGATATTGACGATAACAGATGGCAACTCTGCACCAGCAAGATAAGTGATACCCTCTTGCTTAAGGGCAATACCAGGTGAAGAAGATGATGTCATAACGCGAACGCCACAACCAGCTGCGCCGTATACCATGTTGATGGCAGCCACTTCTGATTCAGCTTGAACAAAAACGCCGCCGTGCTTTGGCATTTCTTTTGACATGTATTCTGGAATTTCATTTTGCGGTGTAATTGGGTAACCGAAGAATGCTTTACAACCTGCTCTAATAGCTGCTGCGCCGATTGCTTCGTTACCCTTCATTAAAATTTTAGACATTATAGTTTCCCCCACTATTCTCTTTCAACGGTAATGACCGAGTCAGGACACATGATTGCACAATTGCCACAACCAATGCATTTGTCCATTTCCAATACTGTAGCGGGGTGATAGCCCTTTGCATTGATATTCTTTTTGTCCATTGAGATAATCTTTACTGGACAAGCCACTGTGCAGAGTTCACACCCTTTGCAGTTGTTTTGGTTAAACGTTACTTTGCCTTTTGCCACGCTGATGCCCTCCTTTAATCTGCTACTATAAGAGTTAAATCCCTACATCCATGGGTCACGCATATACATATCAATAGGAATCACTTTAGCCGAAACTTCTTTTGAAACATCTTCTGCAATCGCTCTAATGACAGAAACATATCTTACTTCAAGGCCTAAAACAACACCGGCTTCTTCAATAATTTTTTGTCCTGCCATCACATCAGACACCCTGGTTTCACGAAGTAGGTGTGTATTGTTGATCAAACCAGTTACTTTTGCACCTACGGTGCCTTCGATTGATTTAACATGCATGATGATCCCTTCAATGGTCTGGGTATCTGCACGGTTGGTGTTCACCACCGCCAGCATATCGTAGTCTCCGGGTATCAAATACTCTTTATAACGGGCCAAGGCCCTTGCACCCACTGCATCACCACCGACATCCAAAACAACATCGTAATCGTGATTTTGAAGGGGCCCTAGTACACCAGCATCCACTGATGGCAATTCAAAATTCACCGAATTACCCATTTGAGAGCTGAGCACCAAGATGCCCTTGTCTTCCATGACTCCGTGCCGTTCTCGTGATCTAAAGTAAGGATTAACAACATCGAGATCCGCAAGAGCTACCTTACGTGTGGTGAGTGCTGCTAATTGCATGACATAGTTAACGGAGAATTCCGTTTTACCACTGCCATAGTGCCCAATAATCACACGGATTCTCCCGTCGTTTAACATAGTTTCTCCTAGTGTTCCTAATTGTATGATTGTGCGACTTCTTCCCCGCGTAATACGCGCAAACCACCAAGGGCTAGGGCTGACATTTCGTCTTCACCTGGGTACACAATAATTTTGCCTAAGAATTCAACGCTTTCCTTGATCCAGCCAATAAGCATTTCACCGTAAGCCAAGCCACCTGTCAAAATGATGGCATCGATGTCGCCCTTAAGGACAGTTGCGCACATGCCGATTTCTTTTGCCACTTGATAAGCCATGGCATGGAAGACAAGTTTGGCGTTTTCATCGCCTTCTTGAATCATTCTGCCTGCATCTCTGCCATCGTTTGTATTGAGGTAAGCCACCATACCGCCTTGGCCTTTGATCAGCTTCTTGATTTCGTTGTGAGTGTACTTACCTGAGAAACAAAGTTTAGCAAGGTCTCCCACTGGTAAACCGCCCGAACGTTCTGGTGAGAAAGGGCCATCACCGTCGAGTGCATTGTTGACATCGACCACAGCCCCCTTACGATGGGCTCCTACTGAAATACCACCACCTAAATGGGCCACGATAAAGTTACATGACTCATAGGATTTACCCATTTCTTTAGCAGCTCTTCTGGCAACTGCCTTTTGGTTAAGGGCGTGGAAGATACTTTTTCTTTCGATTTCTGGCATGCCAGAAATACGAGCCACATCTTGCATTTCGTCAACCACAACCGGGTCTACGATAAATGATGGGATATGGAGAAGTGATGCGATTTCGTGGGCGATGACGCCACCAAGGTTTGAAGCATGCTCGCCGAGAACGCCGATTTTAAGGTCTTCAAGCATGAGTTCGTCCACAGCATAAGTGCCACCTTTGATTGGCTTCAAAAGACCGCCTCGACCAACCACTGCACTGAGTTTAGTGAGATTGATGCCCGCTTCGTTAAGGGCATCCAAGATTACCTTTTTTCTAAAATCATATTGAGCAAAGATCGTTTCAAAGGCATTGATTTCTTCTGTCTGGTGTCTGAGTGTTGTTTCAAAGACTTCTTTTTCGTTATCGTAAATCGCGATTTTTGTTGATGTCGAACCTGGGTTAATCGCTAATATTCTGAATGTATCCACTGTCAGAGCCTCCTATTTTTTAGCAGCCATCAACACGCCCAGTGCGATGGAGTTGAGCTTTGCATCTTCCGAGTCCGCTCGTGATGTTAACACGATAGGTGCTTTAGCACCGACAATGACACCTGCCGAACGGGCGTTAGTGAGAAAGCCCAATGTCTTATAAAGAATATTGCCACCTTCAATATTTGGGCAAAGGAGAATATCGCAATCCCCAGCTGCTGGATGTGTGATCTTTTTAAGGCGCGCTGCCTCTTTAGATACAGCGTTATCTAGGGCAAATGGTCCACCCACCACACAACCTGTTAGTTCGCCCCGTTCGTTCATGGCCACAAGTTCTCCAGCATCAACGGTTGCAGGCATTTTATCATTGACCTTTTCTTTAGCGCAGATGACGCCAACATTAGGAATCGCCACATCGAGGGCATAGGCCACTTCAAGGGCATTTTCAATAATCTGCTTCTTTTGCATGAGGTCTGGAGCGATGTTCATGGCCGCATCTGTGACAAGCAACAGCTTGTGGTACATTTCAATATCAAAGACCGCTACATGGGAAAGGACATTGCCCGTACGGAGGCCCACTTCTTTATTGAGGACCGCTTTCAAGATCACAGCAGTGTCTACTAAACCCTTCATCACCATATGGGCTTTGCCTGTAGAAACCAGCTCAACCGCTCTTAGTGAAGCTTCCGCCATATCTTTGATGTCTATAATTTGGTAAGGGCCTAAATCTAAATTGACTTCTTTGGCTCGGGCACGAATCTCGTCTTGGTCGCCTACGAGAATGGCTTCCACAATTCCCTGTGTTCTCGCCGCTTCTACGGCCATTAACACATCTGTATCTTGGGCCACTGCAACCGCTACAATTTTAGGGCCACGTTCTCTTGCTACTGACAATAAATCATCAAATGTTTTAATCATGCTACACCTCGTTTTCGTAGATCTTCACTGTGTCTTCACCAGCTTCAGTCCGCAAGTAGCCTTCGTTAAGAGCCGTCATTTCATCTTCGCCCGGTTTAACGATGACCGGAGCCATAAAGCCAACCATTTCCTTGATGTAGCTTGTCAAATATTGTGAATACGCAACACCACCCGTAAGGACGATTGCGTCGATTTCCCCTTTTAGAACCGTTGCCATTGCGCCGATTTCCTTGGCGATTTGGTAAGCCATGGCGTCAAAAATCAATTTCGCATTTTCATCCCCAGCCTCGATCATTTTCAAAACATCTCTGGCATCATTTGTGCCGAGGTAAGCCACAAGGCCACCCTTTCCGCGAAGCTTAGGCTTCAAGGTATCCATGGTGTACTCACCGGAGTAACACATTTTTACAATATCACCAACTGGCAAACCGCCAACACGTTCTGGTGAAAAAGGACCCATTTCATTGGCATTGTTAGCGTCAATCATTTTGCCTTTTTTAACCGGAACCACTGAAATACCACCACCCAAATGGGCGACGACTAGATTTAGGTCAGCAAAAGGTCGGCCCAAGTCTTTAGCCACGTTATGAGAAATGGCTCTGATGTTAAGCGCGTGAAGTAGTGATTTGCGCTTAAGGTCAGGGAGACCAGAGATGCGAGCCACCGGCTCGAATTCATCTACGGCCACTGGGTCAACAATATATGACCCAATCCCTTGGCTGTCTGCAATAGCTCTTGCTATTAAACCACCGAGGTTTGATGCGTGCTCACCTTGAATGCCAATTTTTAAATCTTCTATCATGACATCTGTAACACTATAAGTACCTGAAGGCATTGGCTTTAATAAACCGCCTCGTCCGATAACCGCTTTTAAATGCTCTGGTTGATAGCCCGCTTCAACAACCCACTGAAGAATCATATCCTTACGGTAAGCATATTGATCTGTAATCTTTGCAAAACCATCCAATGTTTCTGTTGAATGGACGAGGTTTTCTTGGACCAACAAGTCGTAGCCTTTGAAGATGGCTACTTTTGTTGATGTTGAACCTGGATTAATCACTAATACGAGTTCTCTTGACATGATAATACCTCCCTGTTTTCTCATCTGTTCATAATGCAAGCCTTGTGCCAACTCTTGTTCAAATTCTTAATCGGGTGTTTAGGGGCCTGTGAGTTATCGTGTGAAAACGTTTTTCAGTTAGAGTGGCCAGAGTGCAATTTTATGCATGCAATAAATTGCAGATATTTTAATTCGCGCAATTTATTGCACAGTCGCTGTGACAGGTGCTACTGGAAAAGTGATTGGAGGACATGTAAAAAGGGACACATCATCAACTTTGAGTTGATGATGTGTCCCTACACGATGCCTTTAGGGGGGAATCAGTATACGTCCCTGAAAGCTCCCATCTTGTAATAAAGACTTCTGATGGAGATGCCCAGTATTTTGGCTGCCTCGGTGCGGTTGTTCCCAGCGGCAAGAAGGGCACTGTTGATGGCCGAGAGCTCTGCCGATGCCAGTGCGGCTTCTAGGGTTTGCAGAGGGTGAGCGCTCTGGTTTGGCGTTTTTAAGGCCAGGACTTCTGGGCGTTTTGTGTCGTTGAAGGCCGGCATGTGATGAGGCTCCATGGTTGTTTCGCTGATCCTCATCTGTATGACGGTTCTGCCGATGTAGTTTTCAAGTTCTCGGACGTTGCCAGGCCAGTGGTAAGCCCCAAGTGCTGAGATTACCTCTGGGGAGACAGTTTGGATGTTTCTGCCGTACTCTTGATTAAACCGGGTCAATATGGATTTTACCACGGCTTCTAGGTCTTCTAAATGTTCTCTTAAGGGTGGTACGACAATGGGAATCACGTTTAATCGGTAGTAGAGGTCTTCTCGGAAAAGGCCTGCCTTAACGGCTTTTTCTAAATCCACGTGGGTTGCCGAGATGATTCGAACATCTACTGAGATTGGCTTTGTAGACCCAACCCTGACAATCTCACGTTCCTGAATCACCCGTAGGAGTTTAACCTGGGTGCTAATACTCATTTCACCGATTTCATCAAGAAAAATGGTACCCCCAGAAGCCCTTTCAAAAAGCCCCATGCGTCCACCTTTACTAGCCCCTGTAAAAGCCCCTTCATCGTAGCCAAACAGTTCACTTTCAAGGAGACTCTCACTGATTGCAGCGCAGTTAACCCGGACAAATTGTGCATTTTGCCTGCTTGAGGCGTTATGTATGGCATGGGCAAAAAGTTCTTTCCCCGTACCGCTTTCCCCTCGCAAAATCACTGTGGCTGGTGTGATGGCCGCAATTTTCGCCCGTTCAATGGCATCTTTCATCATCATACTATTGCCCTTGATATCATCAAAGGTATATTTAGCCTCTAGATTACGGATAATCTGACGGGCCTGTGCCAATTCTTGATTGAGTTTTGTCATCTCCGTGATATCGTGGAGCACAGCCACAGAGCCGCATATGGCACCATCTACAATAATCGGCGCCGCACTGGTGACGATGTTTTTTTTAGTCTTTCCTGAAACAACTATGATACTGTTCACTGGAAGACCCGTCTTTAAGACCCTTGCATGGACACTCTCACCTTGAACTAAATCCACAGAATAATCTTTTCCAATGACTTCCTCTGCCGTAAAGCCGGTAATTTGGGTGTAAGCAGGGTTGATTAGAATATGAATGCCATCTTGATTGACCACGCTTATAGCATCTTGGGTTGCGTTAAAGACAGCTTCAAGGGTCATTTTAATCTCTTTGAGATTTGTGACTTCCTCAGCCAACCGCACAACGTCAGAAACGTCTCTAAAGACCGCAACAGCACCAATGACTTCTTCATTCTCAATTAAGGGAATTCGACTGGTGATAATCTCAATCTGACCCAACAACTGCCTTTGATTCATTTCGCTTTTGCCGGTTTTTAACACTTCAATCAATCTGGTATTTTGAATAAAGGTCATTATCGGGTGCCCAATCACCACTTCTGATGCGTATCCGGTTAAAATTTCAGCCGCCCTGTTAAAAAGGGTGATACAACCATTGCTATCTATAGCAATCATAGCGTCATGGGTGGAATCCAATATCTTTTTGAATGCAATTTCCATGGTAAGGCACCTCGAATATTATTCCCCTGTCTTTAATGTCAATAAAACATCAATGGCGACTTCTCCAGCACTGGCCTTTACCCACGAAATATTCTGTGGTACAACCACATTGATCGGTAGCCTATGGCGACCTGGTTCTAATCCCAATAAGTCAATTTCAACAATCACATCTGTTTCTTTAAGCGCCTCCACAAAACGGGATGCACCCTCTAGTGAAATTTCAATTGTGCCGCTTTCAAATGCCATTTCATATTCTGACTTTTGATTTAACCACTTGACCCGCTCTGGGGCAATCGTCATAACTTTACGCTTTAATGGATCAATGGCCACTTTGATTTTTACAACTTCGTTAGGTCTAATCTTAACACCAGAAGGCAATATAAATTGTACTGTGGCTTCTGAATTCTTATCAAACCCATCTAATTTAATGGGTTGCGTGGTCAAAGCCTCAACTGCATCCACAAGGGCTTCTGGCCCAACAATACCAATATCCTCTTGACTGAGAAGGGTTTCAAGCAACAAATAACCTTCTGGCACACTACCAACAACATCGGTCACTATGGGCACCCGCCGTTCTTTCATGATTTCAAAGGCCACGCTTTGTTTGCTTTGGCTGAGTTTCAACCCCTCCAGCACCTTCCCCTGGGCATCCACTGCCACTAAACTGAATTCGGACTTAAAGGATGCCGTAACCCCGGTGACATCCATAACCCCTTGAATATAGGCCACACGATTGACAACCTGTTCAGGTCCCAAAACATCAACATATTCGTTTTCTAATTTAGCTTGCTCTAGGTAATAGGGCTCTGGTGGCTCTCCTACAATTTCAATTTTAACAGGTTTTGACGAGGTGATAATCTGGTCGAAATCCAGGGCAATGGTGGTTTGCGAGAGAGAATCAACCGTAATACCCTCCCCAAGGGACTTCACGGTTAAAGGAAAATTCATGGTGCCTTTTTTGGCTTGAAAGACATCAACCGTGGCTTTAAAGTCGTTGATGGTAAGGGTGAGAACATCTTTGCGCCTACCGTGAACCCGAATATCTACAAATTGGTCACCGACGGTCATGTTTTGAAGCCCCTGAGCCAGAGTCTGCTCTATGCCAAGGAGTTCTATAGGAACCCTGCTGATGACTTTTGTCATTTCAGGATTTTCGGTATCCATGACAAATAGCCAAAAAACAATTGCAAACACCAGAGAGAAGAATTTCTGAGTGGTGTTTTTAGTCAAATTCATGCGTTTCCAGAGATTTTTAAACATCGCTTTCATGCTTGATCCTCCCTGTTAACCAAGATAATGCATTGGCTTTTTTGACCACTTTAAATTTTGAACGCAAAATACTCATTAGAGAATTCTGGTCCAAGAACCGAGATAATTTTCCATCCATTGCAAGGGAAATGGTCCCCGACTCTTCCGACACAACAATCACCATGGCATCTGACCTCTCCACAAGTCCAAGAGCCGCACGGTGGCGGGTCCCTAGTTCGTTGGAAAGTTGGGTGCTGGTTGTCAAGGGCAGCAAGCAGGCCGCTGCCTGAATACGATTTTTCTTAATCACCACCGCGCCGTCGTGGAGGGGGGCGTTATGAAAAAATACATTCTTGAGTAAATCAGAGGTGATTTTAGCATCTAGCATGATACCGGTATGAACAATCTCATTTAGACCGGTTTCCCGCTCAACCACAATCAAGGCCCCTGTTTTTGTGGCAGAAAGATCCACCACCGCCTCAACAATGGCTTCGAGCATACAATCCATCTCTTCTTCCATCATATCGGTCAGTGATTTCCGTAGTAGTTTGTTGCGACCGATGTATTCCAAGGCTCGGCGTAGTTCGGGTTGAAACAAAATGATGAGGGCTACAATCCCCAAGGTCACCAGATTCTTAATGGCAAAATGAATCATTCTGAGCTCTGCCCATTCTGATATTTTCCACACAATAAGAATGATGAACAACCCCTTAATCAGTTGTTCAGCCCGGGTTTCCTTGACTAACATCAGGAATTTGTAACATAAAAATGTGATGATTCCAATGTCCAATAGGTCATTGATGGTCATATTCATAAAATGACTGGTGATTTCTGTCATAGCGGACTCCTTACATCTACTTTTTAGCTACCGTTATTTTATCACAAAACCATGCAATCTATTGCAGAATCAATGTTACATTTGAGTGACATTTAAAATAAAAAGCCTCCAAAATTGGAGGCTTGATTTGAAGCAATTATCTTGATAAGACAATTACTAGACAGACTTCTGACTATACGTCTATCTAATTAGACAAATATTTTGCTCACAGAGTCATTATTGAAAACCCTTCTGATAGATTCTCCAAATAAGGGGGCAACCGAGAGTACTTTCATATTCGGTAGGATTTGATCCTGTACCATGTGAATGGTATCTAGCACCACCAGTCGCTTGATCACGCTATTGCGAATCCGTTCTAGGGCTGGCCCTGAAAGAATCGGGTGGGTGCAACAAGCATAGACATCCAAGGCACCCATTTCCTGAAGAATTTTTGCGGCGTTTACAATCGTTCCGGCGGTGTCTATCATATCATCGATCAGAATGACGTTTTTCCCTTTAATGTCGCCGATGACATTCATCACTTCGGAGACATTGGCCTCTGGACGACGTTTATCAATAATAGCAATTGGAGCATCCAATTTAGTCGCGAAATCACGGGTCCTAGTAACACTCCCTAAATCCGGTGATACGACAACTAGGTCCTTCAGGTTTAGGTTCTTAAAGTAATTTGCAAGAATTGGGCCACCCACTAAATGATCCACAGGGATATCGAAATACCCTTGTATTTGAGCTGCATGAAGGTCCATTGTCAGAATGCGATCCGCACCAGCGGCAGTGATGAGATCAGCGACCAATTTAGCCGAAATTGGATCTCTCGCTTTTGCTTTTCTGTCTTGTCTTGCATAGCCGTAATAAGGAACAACCGCTGTTATGCGTCCAGCAGAAGCCCGCTTAAGAGCATCAATCATAATCAATAACTCCATTAGGTAGCGATTTACCAGTGGGGGGCTGACCGATTGGATGATAAAAACATCACACCCACGAACCGTTTCGCCAATATTAACAGAAATCTCACCATCTGAAAATGCGCCTACTGTTGCATCACCTAAAGGGATACCTATTTCTTTACAGATTTTTTCTGCCAGTGATTTGTTGGCATTTCCTGAAAAAACTTTGATTTTCTTGCCCTTGCTATGCATTGTGTCCTCCTCGACCAATTATGCTGACCCTTTAGTGGTTTCAGCACAAAACAAAATTACTTTGCCCCTTTATTTACAACCCAATTTAGTTTCTGGGTTTGTCTACTTCTTGCAATGGCTAGACTATCTGGCAGTACATCTTCTGTAATCGTTGAACCCGCAGCAACATAGGCACCTTTTTGAACGGTAACCGGTGCTACCAAATTGACATTGCACCCGATAAAGGCACCGTCTTCTACAACTGTTTTATACTTGTTCTTACCATCGTAATTAACAAATACGACGCCGCAACCAATATTGACGTCCTTTCCCACATGTCCATCTCCGATATAACTTAAATGCGACACCTTGGATCCATCGTCAATTCGAGCGTTTTTAACTTCAACGAAATCTCCGATTTTAACATGCTTGCCGATATCGGATTTTGGTCTCAAGTAAGCGTAAGGACCTACGGTGGTCATATCATCCACTCTAGAAGAGACGATGGTTGAATCTTTTACAGTGACCCCATGGCCTATCTGCGAATCTTGAATCCTAACTGCAGGTCCAATTATACAATTTGTGCCGATGACTGTATCACCTTCAATGAAGGAACCAGGATAAACAACGGTTCCGGCACCAATTGACACATCTTGATCTATATACGTATTAAGAGAATCCATCACCATTACACCTGAAAGCATCAAAGCATCAAGCTTCGCTTGTCTTAATAGGTGATTGACCTGTTGATAGGCTACGAGATTTTCAATGACAATTCCTTGGTGTTTGCCCAATGCATCTTCATAACGATCTTCAAATGCTTGGTTCAAGAGCTCAGAAATCTGGCTTAAATAAGTTTCTTTCACTTGGTTTGGGTTTATATTTTTCCAGATGGATTTTAGGTGTTTTGCTCTTGCCAGAATCGCCACTGGACGGTTGTTCACGTAATAAATCACTTGTTCATTCATCAACTGTCGCTCACGCAAGGAAAGCACGTGATAAAATTCTGTTGTGAAGTAAACCGCTGCATCTAAAAGTACAACACAGGACTCCCCGTAGGCATCTAGCCAATTGGGTTCTTCTGTAAAGTCCGATATGCATGTCACTGTGCCCCCCAGGTGGTTGAGCACTCTAGCACCTTGATCAATCAGTGTCTTCCCTAGCAACTTTAATGTATATGGCGATTGCTCAGTACCGCTTAGCAAATGCTTATCCATTGCCACCATTACCCAATTTGTCGTTGTCATCGTTTGCACCCTCCTACTTTCCCATGTCATTATATCACGTACAATATAAATCTCAAGTCGTGTTAAAACTTATTAAGCTTTGTTAACTTTTGAGACTATTCACATGATAACCACTTGTCTACAACCGGTATTAAATATAAAAATAGCCATAAAAATAAACCCACAAGCATCTTATGCTAATGGGTTTAAGGCTGATAACTAAAGTTTTTGTATGTACTCAATTTGGTCTTCTAGCACGTACTCTTTTTGCTTTTCGTAAGCATCAAAGATTACATTTTGGAGTATGGAACGGGCATCGCTATTGATTGGATGAGCGATATCACGATAATCGGATTCTCCAACTTTACGTGATGGCATCGCTACAAACAAACCGCTTAGCCCTTCAATTATTTTGATATCATGAATGACAAACATATCATCCAATGTTACAGAAACAACTGCTTTCATTTTTCCATCGTTTTTAATTTTTCGCACTCTTACATCTGTCACATTCATATCGCCCCTACCCTTCTGCATCTGTCAGAATATTTGAAAAGCTATGTCAGCTTATTCTACCTTAATATTTCAGCTCTGGCTAGTGGCAAACAGTAATTTAGTAAAAAAATTTCCATATGAGGGAGAATCGAAAGCTTCACCTATTCTGAAATATTGATTTGAAGCGCTCCAGGATGAGGCGTTACCATGATATGACCTTCTTCCGAACGGCCAAGCTTTAGAAGCGCATAATAATCCTTAACCAACTTTACCTGTGGCACATCGGTTTCTAACAAGACCCCCATACCCACCACTTTAGCATCAAATTCATGGACTAAATCCATCATACCCTTGGCTGTACCGCCGCCCTTCATAAAATCATCAATAATCAAAACATTGGATTTAGGTCGTATCGCACGCTTTGGTGCGTACATAACACCCAACTTCTGAGACGATCCCGATAGGTAATTGATGCTCACCGTTGGTCCATCTGTGACTTTGTTTTCTTTTCGAACAATCACCAAAGGCACATTCAGATAGTTCGCAGTCATAAAGGCCATTGGAATGCCTTTGGTTTCAATTGTCACCACATAATCTACCAAGCGATCAGCAAAGGCCTCTGCAAACATCTCCGCTACACCTTTTACCAGCTCTGGGTGATACAAAATATCGGCAATGTAGAGGAAGCCAGCTGGAATTCTTCTTTCAGGTTGATTGAGTTCAATGCAAAGCCTATCCAAAATTTCTTGCTTATACACTTGTTCAACTCTTGGTATATACTTGACACCACCTGAAGCCCCTGGTATTGTAATCACCTTACCCAATCGATTTTTTGCCATGATGGACTTGACTATGGCAATATCTTCACTAATACTAGATTTAGCGGCTTCAAACATCTCAGTGAAATATTTGAATGAGATTGTCTTATTCGGATGTTCACTCAACACTTTAACAATTAAGCCAACACGTTCATTTCTTTTTATCTTACTCATCATCACACCCCGAACAATAAAAGACCAGTTATGTCAATATGCTTATTTTATTCGGTTTATTTCAGTAAATCAAGCTTTCCTTCTTCTTTTTATTCGTCTTTAAGCAAAAGCTATGAAAAAGGGCCATTATTTGATATAATGCATAGCGTATATCGAGACGCGGTTAGAATCCGCTCACAGAGAGGAACGAAACAGTATGACATCCTTATTAGAAGCAAAAACAGTCCATTTAATTGGCATTGGTGGCATTTCAATGAGTGCTATTGCACACATACTCCTTGAAAGGGGTCTTACAGTCACTGGTTCAGATGCAAAATCATCCTATGCTGTTGATACATTGCGGGCCGCTGGTGCAAGAGTCACCATTGGACATAGTGCCAGCAACATAGCACATCAAGACCTTTTGATTTACACAGGCGCTATCGATGATAGCAATCCTGAATTTCAGAGTGCTGTTGCTTTGAATATTCCCATTTTACGTCGCACAGAAGCCATCAATCAGCTGATGTCGGACTATCCCGTCTCGCTGGCCTTCTCTGGAACACACGGCAAGACGTCTAGCACAACCATGGCCACTATGATTCTCGAAGCTGCTATGACTGATCCAAGCTACCTTGTTGGCGCTCGCCTGCCCCACTCACACAAAGCCTACCATATGGCGCCATCGGAATTTATTACAATTGAAGCATGTGAATATAAAGCAGGCTTCTTGGATTTATTTCCTACGACACTTGTGGTTAACAATATCGAAGAAGAACACTTGGATTTCTATAAGAACCTTGATGCTATCGTTGAGACTTTCCAAGAGTTTACCACCCATTTAACAGCAGAGCACCACTTAATTCTCAACAACGATGATTTCAATGTCAGAAAGCTCAATCGCCATCAAAATGCTCCCATCTTAACCTATGGTATTAATGTACCTTCAAATTACGAGGCGAGGGCCCTAACGTTTAATCACGAAGGGCAGCCCACATTTGAATTATTTGTAAACGGGGAATCCCAGACCAAAATAACGCTTTCTGTACCGGGAAGACACAATGTCTATAACGCCCTTGGCGCCATTGCCGCAACCCATGCCAATGGTATCGATTTTGAATCGATTAAAAAGGCTTTGGAAGCCTTCACAAATGCCGAACGGCGATTTGAAGTCCTTGGAAATTTCCACGGCGCAACCATCGTATCAGACTACGCCCATCACCCTTCTGAAGTAAAAGCCACCCTTCACGCTGCTCAAAATCTAGAAGGTCAGGATATTATTGCAGTTTTTCAGCCCCACACCTATTCAAGAACAAAGACATTGCTTCATGAAACAGCTGGTGCTTTCAAAGGCTGCAAGCATGTTTTTATTACAGATATTTACGCTGCACGGGAAACCAATACGTACAACATCCATTCCCGTGACTTAGTCAACTGTATACTGGAGGAGCAAGACAACGTCACTTATTTGGCATCCCTAGATGATATCGCCGATGCCATCAAGCCCCTGTGTCACGAAAACACATTCGTGGTCTTAATGGGCGCTGGTGATATCGATGGGGCTGCAAGAAAACTGGTAGCACCAACTAAATAAGCAATTGATATGAAATAACAAAAGAGGTAGTCGCTTTCATCTGATCACAGATAAGGCGACTACCTCTTTTACACGATCACTTTTATACGATCACCTTTACAGGATCTCTTTTATACTGGCTTTTTAACAAAAATCTGCGTAATCAGATAGAGGGCAACCCCTACCACCACAAAGGAGTCAGCTGTATTGAATATCGCAAAGTTAATGATGCGAGCATCAAAAAAATCTACAACATAGCCCAATCGAATCCTATCGATGAGATTGCCGATACCACCACCTATGAGCATTGCAAATCCAATCTTTGCAAAGATTTCACCGGGTTGCGTGGACCATTTCAACAGGTAAACAAACATCACCGTCATGGCGATTGCGGTGATCAGCACCAAAAAAGTTTGCTTGCCCTGTAATATGCTAAATGCTGCACCTGTATTTTCAGAATACGTCAGATGAAAGACATTTTGAATCAGCGGTAAGGTGTCAATGGGCTTTACATATAGCACCACTAGCCACTTGGCCAGTTGATCAATAACGACGATTGCAATGATAATTAACACATAGATCCACATAAATACTCCTTTAGTCCGCAGGCATTATTGTAAAGGCGACACAATTCGCCCGATTGCTTCAAATACTTTCTGCCACTTGGGCCTGTGCTTATAGACATGATAATCCAAAGTTTCTGATGCTTCCATATCTTGAACAAAATCTTCACTTAACCGGGTGATCTCTTGTTCCCCATAAAGGAAAGCGTTGATTTCAAAGTTAATGGCCAGGCTCCTGTAATCCAAATTTGCCGTTCCCACTGAAGCTACACTGCCATCGATAATCATGGTTTTGGCATGCAGAAAGCCTTTTTTATAAAGATGAATCTTGACACCTGAGCTTAACAACCGTTCAAAATTCGCTCGGGTTGCCCAGTGTACCATTAAATGATCAGGCTTATAGGGAATCATGATGCGAACATCCACTCCTGATAAGGCTGCAGTTTGGAGTCCCACCATAATACTCTCATCGGGAACCAGATAAGGTGTTGCAATCCAGATTCGCCATTTAGCCGTGGCTATCATGGTAAAGTAAGCTTGAGAAATAATTTCCCAATCCGTATCAGGACCGCTGGCAGCAATTTGAACTAAGGATTCATTTTCTATGGGCAACAGCGCCAGGTAGTCAGATTCCATTAAGAGTTCATTACTAACAAAGGCCCAATCCATCAAGAAGTGGTGCTGCAAACCCATGACACCTTCACCTAGCATTCGCAGATGGGTATCTCGCCAATAACCTAAATAGGGATGTTTTCCGCGGTACTCATCACCAATGTTCATGCCACCAATATAACCAATTGCACCATCGATAATGGTCAATTTTCTATGATTTCGATAGTTCAACTCTCTACCCAACAATGGGAATACCATTGGCAAGAAGGCATAGCATTGAACACCGGCCTTTTTTAATTGATTGATATAGGATTTTCCCAATCGCCAACAACCAACACTATCATAAATCAATCTGACTTCTAAACCAGCTTGCGCCCTTTCAATCAAAGCATCTTTTAAGGCGCTACCAACTGCATCATCACGAATGATATAGTATTCTAAATGAACGTGGTGCTTAGCATGCTTAATATCTTCAATCAGTGCATCAAAAAATCCATCACCGCCAGAAAATATCTTGACTTCATTATGCAAAAAAAATGGAGACTTAGAATTATTAAGAAGCAAATTAACCAGTCGTTCATTGACTAGGTGTCCACTGAAGGTTTCGATAATGGATACCATGGCAGATTGGATATCGGCTCGTTTCTCTAGCAAGCCATGAGAAAACAGTCGTTTTGCTTCTGAAATCCTTCGCTTTCTAAAACTTCTACCAAACATCAGGTAGAGTACAAATCCTAATATTGGAAAAGCAATCAAGACAAGTAGCCAAGCGATGGTCTTATGAGGATTTTTATTTTCGTAAAAGATAAAAAAACCTACAAACAATAAATAAAGGGATAGGCCACCTTTTAAAAAAGCACGGACCCAGATTAAATCTACCCATTCAAAACTGGCATCTCGCTTAATGAGCAAAGCGGCCATGGCAAGACAAGCCAATACAATCAGCCAAACAAGTAAATTAATACTGCGTTTTAAGAAATGCCCCATTGCTCTAACCTCCTTACTGAGGTGCTGTCGCTATGATTCTAAAAATCTGGTACTTGAGGCCTACAAAGTGTTCCTCGTACTCACTGACCACATTATCTGGATCACAAAGACTGTGTAAATCTTCAGTCCGTTCTATAATATCATACCCACTGGCTTCTAAACTTGCAACGGTGAATTCATACAAACCACGATTATCGGTCTTAATCACAAGCTTACCCGATGGTTTTAACAAGCCACGGTAGAAATCAAGAAATGTCCCATGGGTTAAGCGCCGTTTGGCATGTCTATCTTTAGGCCAGGGATCGCTGAAGTTCAAGTAAATCACATCACTTAATAAACCTTCAAGACAATGCCCAGTTTTAAAAACATCCGCTAGCATAAACCTAATATTTTCCACCTGATGGTCTGTAGCAAGCCCTGCCGCCCTCAGTAGCAATTCCTCTTTCATTTCAATTCCTATAAAACAGCATTCAGGGTTTCTTCGTGCGGTTTCAACAATGAATTGCCCTCGCCCTGTTCCGATTTCAATATGCAGAGGCTTTTGGCCAATAAAGCCTTTTAATTTTTCATTTGCTGATTCATCGGGTGGGACTGCAAGGGTTTCAAATCCATAGTAGCGCTCAAGTGCGCCTTTTATTTTTCTTCGTCTCATCTTGTGGACTTGCCTTTCTTTCTTATAATTTAACTCAAATGAAAAGGCCCAATAGGGCCTTTTCATTTATACTTAAGCATCACCATGATGCTATTATGCTTCCGTAAATACCCGTGGATTTTGACTCCAAGACATTAACGCTTCAACATCCTTTTGCTCTACATAGCCTTCGGTTTGTGCAATTGGTAAAAGTGTTTGATAGTCTGTTAAACTAAACTGAGCAACATTAGCGTCTTCAAACTTTTTTGCGACCTCTGGAAAGCCATAAGTGAAAATCGCACCGACTCCAACTACATCTGCCCCACCAGCGACTAATGCATCAACTGCTTTCAACGAACTGCCACCAGTTGAGAACAGGTCTTCAATTAGAAACACCTTTTGCCCCTGCGTGATGCGCCCCTCAATTTGATTCCCTTTACCATGCTCTTTTGCTGTCGCACGGACATAAACCATTGGCAAATTAAGAATCTGCGCTACCCAGGCTGCGTAGGGAATACCCGCCGTAGCTGTTCCTGCGATGACTTCAACCGCTGGGTAGTCTTGACGAATGCGATCCGCAAAACCCTTTGCAATGAGGTCACGGACCTCTGGATAACTAATGGTCACACGATTATCACAGTAGATGGGCGATTTAATACCAGAAACCCATGTAAATAAATTGTCTGGACCCACTAGACTCACTGCTTTAATTTCAAGTAGTTTTTTTGCGATTTGTTCTCTCAGTAACATTTTATCAGCTCCTTGTCTCTCTTAGGTTTTTCTTACCAAAAGAAGGATACCCTAAAGTCCCTTTGAAGTCAATGAGGTAGGGCTAAATAAATGAATATGCTCCCATGTGAGGCTACATAAATGTATAAGCACCTGCTATAAAGTAATTGCTAGGAACCCCATATTTATCTTCCACAACGTCAAATCGCCAGTGACCAGGATAACCCTCACCGTGCATGGCCACCTCAAAATAGAGCATGGCAATTCCCGCTTCAATGCAGGCTAATCGATCATCGTCGTAGCTATCATCCTTAGACATAGCTAGTATGAACTGATCCCTGTCAATAATAAAGCGCCATGGTTGACGGTTCCCTGCTGATGGTGCTAATCGCATATAGAAAAACGCCTCTAAATAGCCTAGGGTTTCCAAGTGTTCAACGGTTTCCTGATGACCCCACTGTTTTGAGTAAATAAACTCCTCAATGCCCAAACGACCGCTCACTGGCTTTTCTATAAATTCTGAATCCACATGACGATAGCTCATTGACTTAGAACCGTCGGGTAATAACTGGTTTGCATAGATATTGGATACCCGCATCTCCCCTTTTGAATAGCCCAGTGCGACGATACCAATGATTTCCATATCCGATTCTAGTTGCAAACGCTCGTGAATCATTGCCTCTTGATTGCTAGTGCTGATCCAACAGGTTGCAATATCGTGGCGAGTCAGGTTAAGCACAAACCACTCCCCCGCGTAACCGGCAGATTCCAAGTAACGAGCTGACGGCTTAGCAGTGATGAGAACATAATGTGGAGCCTTAATCATGACCCCATGATACCCAGCCACACCATTTAAACGTTCAAATACTTGAGTACCCTCCACTAAAGTCATTTTGATTGTAGTGCCCTCTACCACTTGTGGAATGGTCAACATGTATTCTTTAACCAATTCAAGGTCCTTAAGGTCAAGACTTTTTTCTTTATAATCTCTAACTGACCTTCTTTTTTCCATAACCTTTAGCATTTTCATTCAAAAACCTCCTAGGCATTTCATTAATTTAAACGGGAGTCTATTAGGATAACGTTTCTTCAGTTATAGTATAACTGATACGCCTACAGAATTCAGCAAGAATTCAAAGAGAATTCAAAATGTTATCATAATTTCTGCTTAGAGCCCATTGACTGGGTATAAAAGCAATAGGACCTACATTTAAAAAGGAGCCCACTATGAACACACTTCAACTTTTTGGCGCAGCCCACTGTGTCACAGGATCGAATTACTTGTTAAAAACCCCCTACTCAGACATCTTAATTGACTGTGGCCTCTTCCAAGGCAGTGATGAGGAGGAGAGGCAAAACCACTTGCCCTTTCAGTACAATCCTAAGGATATACCCTTTCTACTTTTGACACATGCCCACATTGACCACTCCGGTCGGATCCCTAAATTAGTGAAGGATGGGTTTTGCGGCAAAATAATTTGTTCCAGAGCAACCCGAGACTTAGTTGAAATCTTGCTACTTGACGCTGCCAAAATCCAAGAGGCAGATGCCCAGTGGGAAAATAAGAAGCGGGAGCGAGCCGGACTTCAGTTGCTTACCCCTTTATATTCTGTTGATGATGCCTATAAAGCCATCGCATATCTCTATCCTGTTGATACAGATGCCCCCATCTTTCTAAACGAAAAAATCCAAGTCACCCTTAGACCCACAGGCCATCTCTTAGGGGCTTGTAGCATCACCCTCAGCATTGAAGGCCGTCATATGACGTTCTCAGGGGACTTAGGCACACAAAACCCTATTCTCTATCCACCTCCAGAACCCATGCCACCAGCAGAAATCTTAATCTGCGAGACAACCTACGGCAATAAAATTCATCTTCCTTCAGAGGAACGCATCCAAAAGTTAATTGGGGCACTAGAAGACACCTTGACCCACGGAGGCACGGCCATTATTCCTGCATTTTCTGTGGGTAGGACACAACAATTGCTCTTTGATCTTTATACCTACTTTAAACAAAATCCCCAGTCCCCTTTGCGAGAATACCCAATTTTTGTTGACAGTCCTCTCGCAATTGATGCAACAGCCATTTATAGGCAGCATCTGAATTTACTAAAACCATCGGTACGGGCTGAATTTATGCATCCCATCAACCCTTTTATGCAGGAACATCTGACATTTGTGCTGGATATGAAAAAATCCATGGCGCTTAATACGAATCCGAACCCCAAAATCATCATTTCGGCCAGTGGCATGTGTGATGCAGGCCGGATACGCCACCATCTTAAGCATTATCTATGGCGGCCAGAAACAGCAATTATCTTTGTTGGCTATCAAGCAGAGGGGTCTACTGGCCGAGCCATCTTAGAAGGGGCTACGCATATTAACATTCTGGATGAAACCATTGCAGTCCATGCGAGAATCTATACACTGAATGGCTATTCGGGACATGCTGATCAAAGCGACTTGCTTTATTGGATTAAGCAAAATCCTAAACTTAAGACAATCGTTTTAACCCATGGGGAAAACGAGGCCATTGAAGCCATGAAAATTGCTCTTATGGATTCCGGAATCACCATTCACGCACCGCAAATAGGAGACACCATTTCGTTTTAATCTTGGATTTTGTTGGGCTAAAACGTCAAAAGGCTGCTACTAGGAGAATTCATTCTAGTAACAGCCTTTAATTTTATAAGATTAATGAATCTTTTCATTCTATTGAAAACCACCCTAAAGAACTGCAGGACAAGACTATTCTTCATTTTGGTAAGCTATGACAACATCAATAATTTTAATCACGGTATTCTCATTAAAAGGTTTAATAATATAATGCTTGGCACCACATTCTAAAGCATCAAATACCTGATTTTTTTCGTCTATGGCACTGATCATAACGATCTTAGCAGTCTGGTATTGGTTTACAATTCGCTTGACTGCTTCTACCCCAGACATAATCGGCATTGAAATGTCCATGGTCACCATATCGGGTTGGTGTAGTTGATACATTTCCACTGCTTCTAAACCGTTTTTGGCCTCTTCAACAATCTCGTGACCGGCATTTTGTAAAATGCGGCGAAGTGTTTTTCTGATGACTGCAGAATCATCTGCAATGAGTATTCTAGCCATGATTATTCCTCCACGTCAAATATGAGCAATTAGTTCTAATTAAAAGTTGATGCCAATCACTCTAAGGGCCTCAGAGCATGTCGTACATACGGTTTGGTTTATCAATCGATTCGCGGTTATTTCAACTGGGGTATACGATTCAAAAAACATGGGAATGCTCATGTTGATATTGGAACTTGTTGTATAATGCTTCAAAGATAAGCCAACAATTATATTAGCCAGTTCTGAAACAGTGGCTTTTAACAATTCTTTTCGCTCTTTAGGTAGAATTGGATCTTCAACTAATTTTTTCAGGATAACATCTGCCATAGATTCACTGAGACTGAATATAAGCATCCTGTTGAAATCACCTCTTAAAGTGACCAAGACATTAAAGCGATTTAAGACAAACTTATTGTCGCGAACCGTGGATGAAAGCTGAAAACAAGGATGTTGAAATTCTTGTCTCATCAAACGGACAGTTTCTTCTGATATAGCATCAAAATAATCATGATTTTGTTGAGACGCATTCAAGCCCAAAAGTTTCAAATAAGCATGAGCTTTGTCGCTATATGACATAAGGGTGGTTTTATCCCTTGTGTTATGGAAATCGGTAAAATCAAATAAGGGAGATACGCCTCCTACTTCACTTTGTTCTAGGCTTGCTACATAGGAAAGCAATGCGGCACCTTTTTTGACGGGTTCTTGATCGTAAAAAACAAATATCGAAGAATTGTCGTAGTTTTCAATACGCAGTTGCATTGATGCTCCCCCAAACTAATTATTGAAGTAAACACTTCTAAAGGTATTATAACCCATTTTTCGCATCTTGAATCAATATATCTCAAAAAACAAATAAAAACATCTTCAACTTGGCGGTAACCGTTGAAGATGCTTCGTTGTAATTAAACTTTTTTCTTTTTTATTAAGACTTAGTTACTTTTTGACCCCAGTTAACAAAGGGGAAATAGGTTTATAGATTAACATCGTGATGATTGAAATCAATACACCTTTAAATAGGTTGAATGGTACAATGGCATAAAGAATCAGGGTCCAAAGACTGGTGATATTTGAATTGACAGTCGAAGCCCATTCAATAATGGCTTCAATTGGCATCATCGATTGATAAAATGGCAACAATATATAATAGTTTGCCAATGCACCCATGAGAGCCATGGTTAAAACACCGACGCCAAGGCCAAGGCCAGCGCCAAGTTTAGTTCTTTTAACTTGATAGATCAATCCAGCAGGCACAATCAAGGCAGTACCAACCAAGAAATTAGCAAGTTCACCGACCCCACCAGAAGTTGTTTGCATCAGATGGAGAAGATTCTTGATAAGTTCCACAGCAACCCCATAGATAGGTCCCAGGGCCAAGGCACCGATAATTGCTGGTAAATCACTGACATCCAGTTTCAAGAAATTTGGGAAAATCGGCAATGCTAGTTCTGCAAACATCAGAATATAGGCAATTGCACTAAGTAAAGCGACCTTAATCAGTTTGTTAAGCGGTGTTGACTTGTTCATTTTTATGCTCCTCTAATTTTATTTGTAAATAGGTTTTTTAGGGAACAAAAAACCCTGATCAAAAAAGATCAGGGTTGGGTTTAAGTTTTAACACTTAAATACGTTCTTCTCCCATCCAGACTTTAACTGTCGGCTCTGGAATTACACCAGATCAACCTCTCGGTTCGCGGGCTATACCGCCGGTGGGGACTTACACCCCGCCCTGAAGAAACTACTATCTACTTGATATTAGTTTAACCAGTTAAGCGAAATTTGTCAAGAGTAGTGCGAAGGTATGCTTCGCACGCTTAGTGTCAAGGTAAGCTTGGCACATGTAGTGAGAAGGTACGCTTCGAACGTTTAGTGCTTAGATTAAACCCTTAACAACTTCAAGGGCTGCATCATAGTCAGGGTGGTTTGTAACCTCTTGAACATGCTCAACATATTGAATCTTGTTGTCACGATCTACAACCACAACACCACGAGTCAGCAGTCTAAATTCTTTTAGAATAAAACCATACTTATCGCCAAAATCCAATGTTTGATAATCTGAGACCACATCGATATTTTCGATGCCTTCAGCAGCACAATAACGCTTTTGAGCAAATGGTAAGTCAACAGTGATGGTCACGATTTGAACATCTTCTTTTAGTTTGCCGGCTTCTTCATTAAAACGGACGGTTTGCAATGAGCAAACCCCAGTATCAATCGATGGCGCTACGCTGATAATTTTAATTTTGCCTTCTGTAGCACTGTAAAAATCAAATGGGGACAAATCTTGTTTTACCGCTGTGAAGTTTGGGGCAACTTGGCCTACTGTAACATTTTGGCCTACAATTGTAACTGGATTTCCTGCAAAAGTAATATTCTTAGACATAAATTCCTCCACTAAACTGAGTTGAAATCGATATCGGTTTTTCAATTGATATCGATTATCGTTGTTGTTTTATTATACCCTATAATCAGACACAATAACCAACAATTTATTAAAATTTATTTGTGAATCTTTCTTAACATATCACCACTCTGGGCCATAAGCAAAACCAATACAAATTGGTTGTGTCCCCATCAGGTCAGCAATCTAAAAATCTCAAGTTTTAGTTGTCCAAATTCCGGGTCGGCTAGTAACTCGCGATTTCTTGGTCTTGGAAAATCAGTCTTGAACTCTTTTCTAATAACCGCTGGTCTGTCAGATAAGACATAGATTCTGTCTGATAGGTAAAGCGCCTCCTCAATATCATGAGTAATAAATAGCACAGACACATTTAACTTTGCCAAGGTTACCAAAAGCCAATCTTGTAGCCGGGCCCTTGTAATGGCATCCAGTCCTCCGAATGGCTCATCTAGTAAAAGGACATCGCTGCTACACAAATAGGTCCTTAAAAGGGCAGCCCGTTGACGCATGCCCCCAGATAATTGATGGGGATATACTTTTTCAAAACCCTCTAGACCAAAAAGTTCAAAATAGCTTTGAGCATGGTCCCGAGATTTTTTTTTACTAACCCCCTTAAGACGAAGGGGCAAGGCTACATTGTCGATAATTTTCTTCCAAGGCATCAGCAAATCTTTCTGGTGCATATAACTCACTCGACCAGCTTTTCCTGTATGCTCTTCGCCGTCAATAAAGATACTTCCTTGCTCAGGGGTCATAATGCCGGATATGTGATGAAACAACGTACTTTTACCACAACCGCTTGGGCCCACAATTGAAACAAACTCCCCTTGATTCAGGTTAATATTGATATCATTCAGAATCGGCAACTCATCGTAAAGGGATGACACCCCCCGGACTTCTAAGCGAATGATTTCACTATTTGGGGAGGTAATCATTGGTATAGGCCTCATCTGCTATCAATGGCTTCTCAATCAGTTTTCGATCAATCAACCACTTGCCGTAATTCTCCCAGACAGAAGACTTCATTACACCCCAGGTAGCATCAGCAGCATACTCATTTGCCAAAAACTTTTGGCTAGCTAGGACTAAATCCTTATCTAGCTCCGGTGCATTTATCAGAAGCATGTCACCTGCTTTTTCTGGATTGTTAATGCAATATTCATAGCCTTTTCTTGTTGCACGAAGAAATTTCCTGACCAATTCAGGATTTTCTTGTATCAGCTTATCACTGGTAATCAAGACGGGTGTATAGTAATCTAACGCCTGATCGTATTCTGTCATTTTTATAAAATTGATTGGATAATCTTTTAATTCAGCAGCTACACCATCCCAGCCATAAAAAATCCAAGAAAAATCAATCCCCGTACTCTGAGCGGCGAAGAAATCCATGGCGCCGATATCTGCGGATTTTACTTTTTCATAATCAGCACCCTCTGCACCCATAATTGCCTTAAGAGTTGCTTCCTCCATTGGAGAACCCCAACCTCCGTAAGTATGGTTTTCAAAATCTTTCGGGCTAATAATCCCCTTATCTTTAGACGATGCAAAACCGCTGGTATTATGTTGAATAACTGCTGCTATGGCTTTAACAGGCAGAGGTACTTTTGCAGTCCGAGCAAAAGTCACTTGTTCTTGGTATGATACACCGAATTGCGCTTGATCCGCAGCGACTAAATCCAGAGCACCACCTTCAGAAGGTTGTATAATTTCAACCTCTAGACCCTCTGCTTCGTAATATTTTAAGTCTTTAGCCACATAGAGGCCTGTGTGGTTAGTATTTGGAGTCCAATCCAGTAAAATTGTGATTTTTTGAAGAGATTTTGTGTCCGTTGATTTAGGTGCACAAGCGCTCATTAAAATCATTGCAAGGGCCAAGATTAAAGACATGATAACTATTTTTTTCATAATCAATAATTCCTCCATACGCATTTTAGCGAATCTCATTTTTACGGCTCCAAGGCATTAATAAACTCTCTAGGCGATTAATCAAGAAAAAAACCAACAAACTAAGTCCTACAATAACAAAAATGGCATCAAAAAGATGGACAAGATTAAAACTACTACGAGCCCTCATCATGTAAATCCCCAGTCCAGCAGATCCACCCATCCATTCTCCTATTACAGCCCCCATAATGCTATAAGTTGCTGCAATACGCATGCCAGAAAAGAAACCTGTCATAGCAGCAGGTAGTTTTAAGTGCCAGTAAATCTGACTCTGTGTCGCCTGCATTGTGCGCATCAAATCGATTAATTCAATATCCACAGCAGCCATACTATCATATAAGCCTACCACTATTGGAAAGAAGCAAACCAAAACGACTATCACTATTTTGGGCAATATTCCTAGCCCGAACCAAATCGCAAATAAGGGCGCCATTGCAATTAGGGGGACAGTTTGACTCAATAATAATAAGGGATAGACCGCTTTGCGAATCACAGGTGATACGTCCATTAAAATTGCCAATAGGACAGAAAGTACAATTGCAATAAAAAAACCGGTTGCTGCCGCAGTTAGGGTTGCCAAAATATGAATCCACATCTCAGACAAACTTGGAATGAAGGCTGTGATAATTTGACTAGGAGCAGGCAAAATGAATTGCCTCACAAGCCCAGACATGACTGCAAACTCCCAAAACATGAATAGTATCAGCAAAAGAATGACTGGATTTAACCACTCAGCGATATTGGTATATTTTTTCATCAATCGTCACCCCTTTTGGGTGATAATCTATTTTAATGATAGACATTACACGGGTGGCACCAGCTTCAACGCATATTTCTTGTGATTTTTTTACAATCTCCATCAGTTGGTCATACTCTCCTTCCATGGTTGTTTCCATTGGACCGACCTCGTATCGAACACCTTGAGCGGCGATGTAGGCGATAACCTTGTCCACTGTCGGATACACATCCACATCTGGTACTCTGGGTAAAACCTGAAGACTAACATTGACGATTGGCATGGATGATCCTCCTCAAAAAAATAAAACACCTGGGGAAAAAGCCGCACCAGGTTTTGTGTCACTTCCCTACGCTGGTACGAACCAGATCAGGTTGGAGGGTTGCAAAAAGCTCTCAGCCAATGAAGGCACCCCTAGTGCATTGCTATTCAACTAATATCAGGATAACACGGCTTAATCCCTATGTCAATGGTCGGGATTAAAAAGGAACTGTTACGCATCTAAAATTCTAGATTTGCAACAGTTCCTTTTGTCATCATCATTAACAATATCTAATTACATCATGCCGCCCATGCCACCCATACCGCCCATGCCACTCATGCCACCGCCTGCTGCTGGATCTTGTGGTAAGTCCACAACAGCTGCTTCTGTGGTTAAGAACATGGCTGCGATTGATGCTGCATTTTGTAGAGCAGACCGAGTTACTTTTGTAGGATCTACAATACCAGCCTCTTTCATGTTAACATAAACATTTTTAAGTGCATCAAATCCCATACCTGGTTCAGAATGAAGCACCTTCTCAACGATGACCGAACCTTCTAGACCAGCATTGATGGCAATTTGTCTCACTGGCTCTTCTAGGGCTCTTCTGATAATCATGGCACCTGTTTTTTCGTCCCCTGTTAGGGTTTCAATCAACGCCTCTACATGCTTAATTGTGTTGACATAAGCAGTACCACCACCTGGAACAATACCTTCTTCAACGGCTGCACGTGTGGCATTTAGAGCATCTTCGATGCGCAATTTCTTTTCTTTCATTTCAACTTCTGTGGCTGCGCCGACACGAATAACAGCAACGCCACCTGAAATTTTTGCAAGTCGTTCTTGCAATTTTTCTTTGTCAAAATCAGAAGTTGTTTCTTCAATTTGAACTTTCAACTGTCTAACCCGATCTTTGAGAGCTTCTTCGTTACCTTCACCATTGACAATCGTCGTACTATCTTTGTCAATTTTAACCAAGTGTGCGCGACCAAGCATTTCCATTGTCGTTTCTTTGAGTTCGTAGCCAAGATCTGAAGAAATCACGGTACCACCAGTTAAAATAGCGATATCCTGTAGCATTTCTTTTCTTCTATCACCAAAGCCAGGCGCTTTAACGGCAACAACATCAAATGTGCCTCGGAGTTTATTGACGATAATAGTGGCAAGTGCTTCACCCTCAATATCTTCAGCAATAATCAATAACTTTCTACCCGCTTGAACAATTTTCTCAAGAACAGGAAGAATATCTTGTATATTATTAATTTTTTTATCTGTAATCAAGATAAATGGATTATCCAGTGATGCTACCATTTTATCGTGATCAGTTGCCATGTAAGAAGAGATGTAGCCGCGCTCAAACTGCATACCTTCAACAACCTCAAGTTCAGTGGTCATGGTTTTTGATTCTTCAACTGTTATGACACCTTCATTGCCGACTTTTTCCATAGCTTCGGCAATCAGGTCGCCAATTTCTGTGTCTGCAGCAGAAATTGATGCTACACTTGCTATAGAAGCTTTGGTATCCACAACCGCTGAAATTTCTTGAATCTTTTCAACAGCAACTTTAACAGCTTTTTCAATACCCTTTTTTAGGATCATTGGGTTCGCACCAGCTGCTACGTTTTTAAGACCTTCACGAACAATGGCTTGTGCCAAAAGTGTCGCGGTTGTTGTACCATCGCCAGCAACATCATTGGTTTTTGTGGCAACTTCTTTTACAAGCTGAGCGCCCATATTCTCGTACGGGTCATCCAACTCAATTTCTCTTGCAATGGTCACACCATCGTTTGTAATGAGGGGTGAACCAAATTTTTTATCTAAAATAACATTGCGACCCTTAGGGCCAAGTGTCACTTTTACTGTATCTGCAAGTTTATTAACACCAATTTCAAGTTTTTTTCGTGCATCTATACCAAATAAAATCTCTTTCGCCATGACGTAAGCCTCCCTATTCTACAATTGCAACTATGTTTTCAAGATCTATGACAATATACATTTCATCGCCAACTTTGACCTCTGAACCGGAATACTCTTTGAAGATCACACGATCACCAACAGCTAGTGGGAAATCTTCAGTGACTTTAGTTGGTATTTCAACCACCTCTGCAACTTGTTTTTTTTCTTTTGCTTGTCCAGGTAAAACAATGCCACTGGCTGTTTTTTCTTCTTCTACTACGCGCTTGATAACGACTCTGTCGCCTATTGGTCTTATTCTCATGATGACCCTCCTGAGTAATTGTTTTACGATGGTTCACATGTCAAGGTTAATCATCAGTTAATTGGCAAGTATTATGACCATGCCATTTAATGACGCCTATGCCATACAAACAATTGAATTATTGTACAGACTCTTTAGCACTCAGATAGCACGAGTGCTAGCAAGTTAACTATAAACTAAAATATGCTTTCTTGCAACTGTCTTTTATCAAAAAATCGGGTGAAATCCTTGTTTGTTATGATTGGTAAATTAGTTGATCCACCCACTCCATTGATTCAAAATACATCAGCGGCAGTTCTTGCATATTGAAGTTGAGTTGTGTTGCACCAGCATTCATTTGTTCCACTTTAGTTTGTTCATAACCCTCAACTACGTCAAGCAATAACCCCAGGGCTGTTTCGCGCTTCAAAATAGCAACTGTAATTTCATCGCTTAATGATAACTCATTTAACACCGTGGCCATAGGCTGTTCTGTCATTACGTCTATCAACGAAAGCATTCCTGTTAAAAAACATTCATTCTGAGAAATTGGTAATTTTAAATGTTTCCCAATAGACGACATTAACCTCGCTCTTATCAGCACTGTTGCAATCAACTCTGCTGGTTTATCATGACTTGCTGATTGTAGCATTAATAGCATAATCCATTTCCGGAGTTCGTTAAGACCCAAGACTACAAGAGCCTGCTCAATACTTTGTATCTTAGTGCGTCTGTAAAATGCAGCTGAATTAATGAGTTTCAACAGTTTAAATGATACTGAAACATCTGCTTCAATTATTTTTGCCATTTTATCGAATTTCGGTTCAGGAGAAGACAGCTCCTGCATGACTGATATATAAGTCGTCGATAAGGGCTCTATTTCTTTATACTTGACTTCATCTGGTTTTGCAAAAAAGTAACCTTGGAAATAATGAAAACCCAACTCTTGTGCTTCTTTATAACCTTCCCGTGTCTCCAGTTTTTCTGCTAGGAACTGTACATTTAAGTGTCTAAAACCATTCATTAATGCTACTCTTTCTTGAAAAGAGGTATTTAGGTAATTAACTTTGATAATTGACATAAACTCTGCTAGAACAGAATTTACGCCCTCTAAAACTGTAATATCTATTGCAAATCTATAACCTGCTGATTTTAAAGCTTTAATTGCTGCCAGAAGCTCATCAGTCAAATTAATATTCCTCAATAGTTCTATAACAATCTTATGAGGGTCAAAAATAAGCGGAATCTCTTGAAGGATTAAATGATCGGAAAAATTAATAAAAGCAAGTTTATTGGCGACGAGTTTATCAAAATTCGTTACCAACATAGACTGGGCAATAACTTTGGATGTGGCTCGGTCCCCATCGTGGGGTTCGCTGTCGTTTAACTGATTAGCAAATCGATAAAGCAACTCATATCCTTCAACTTGAAGTGATCTGTTAAATATTGGCTGTCTAGCTAAAAAAACATCCATATTCTTCCCTCCTATAAGCCAAAACTGCTTAGTAATGCCGCCACTAAAATAGCCGGTAAAAGATTACCCACTTTTATCTCTAAAATACCAAGCATACGAATACCAATTGCCATAATCAAAACACTACCCACTGATGAAATATCCGAAATTAAAGTTTCACTAAGAAATGGAGTCAGTTGACTGGCCATTAAAACGATGGCCCCTTGATATAAGAAAACTGAGATTGCTGAAAATCCAACCCCCATCCCCAAGGTGGAAGCCATCAGCACACTGATGATACCATCGATTAACGCCTTAGCTAACAAGACATCATGATCCCCATGGAGGCCACTATTGAGTGCCCCCATGATTGCCATGGAACCCACGCAAAATAGCAATGTTGCTGAAACGAAACTCGTCGCAAAGCCTTCAGACTTGATACGCAGCTTATTTTTTATGGCTTCGGTAAACCGTTCAAGCGCTGATTCGATACCCCACCATTCTCCAATTAAAGCCCCCAGTGCCAGTGAAATCAGCATGACTAAGGGGCTTCTCATTTGAAGCGCACCATCAAGTCCAAGTACAAAGATACCTAGGGCCACAGCCTGGAGAATGTGCCGTTCAAAGCGCTCTGAAACCCGACTACCTAAAAGAACCCCCAAAATTCCACCAAATAAAATTGCGGCAGCATTCATTGCATTTCCGAACATAATCATTTAACACTGCCTCCGACTTCTCGACGATAATAAAATAAGTACTGTTGTACCAAGCCCCTGTTGTGATCAAATAAACGGTACAATATCTGTTTTAACTCTTTTTCGTTCTGAAAGTCGATTTGCAAAAGGTCCTTTGATGCTTTTTTTATCCACGTATCAATGGGAAAGCAATCCCATCTACCGTAGCCATATAGGGCTATGCATTCTGCCACTTTGATCCCAATGCCTTTTAAAGACATCAACTTTAAAATTAGCGAATCAGTCTCTAGCAAGTACCACTGCTGAAACCCATCATCTGATTGTAATGTCTGAAAAGTTTCAAATAAATAAGCACTGCGATAACCAGCACCAAGCTGTTTAAAATCAGCCTCAGTTAGTGTGGCCAGGCTCTCTAAGGTTGGGAACGTATAAATCTCAATGTCATTGATTGGGTCGTGCCCAATCCTTTCACCGTACAAATGACACAACCGATTGATAAATCCTTTAATTCTTGGTATATGATTATTAGCGGACATCATAAATGTCACTAAAATCTCAAGTCGATTTTGCTGAAGCAGTCTCATCCCATAGCCATAGTCAATGATTGGAAGCATTATAGGATAGGCTTCTTTTAGCTGTTGATCAATGGCCTGATAATTTCTACTAGCATCAAAATAACCGGTCCAATCCCTTATCTCGCCCCAACTTTCAAGAATTTTGATTTCCTGTTGGCTGACTTGTTGTACATGGACCGCACTGTTACCATCCATCACTAAGTAAGTACTTTGACCCGTTTGATGCCATCTAAAACATTGTCCACTAGCCCCTATCATTTGAAGGTTGATACGATCAAAATTAATAGATACCATATAACCTCCTGTTATGAGTAAAACCCTACTTGTATTATATCAAAAGTAGGGTCAGAATAAAGCTTAGTTTTCAGATTCTTCACTCTCGCGAAGTGACAAATCACCATCTTTTATCATACGGGCTATGGTTTTTAGACTGACACCAGTGGCTCTGTTGGTTTCAAAGACGGTCACATTCGGATTAAGACGCACAAACGAACGAACGAGCTCATAATCTGCTTTTTCTGCTTGATAACAGACTGTGCAATAACCCGCTAGGTTGACAGACTGATCAATCTTACCACACCGTCTACAAACTTTTGCCATGGTCGTCACCTTTCTAGTTCAAGAATATGCTTAATCTTTAGTGCAGTTTGGAGTCCAAAGCGATCATGCTCATTCTCTAAATCTTTTTTTGTGATTTCTTTAATACGCGAAATCCTGTAAAGGATTGTATTGTAATGGGTATAGAGGGCCTCTGACATCTTCTTTAGGTTCCCGTTCATTTCAAAATAGACCTCTAGGGTTTTTACCAAATCCGTATCCCGCTTTTGATCATATTGGACCAATGGATAAACAGTCGCTTCATAAAACTCCAAGATTTCATCTTTGAGAAGATCATGACTCAATAACTTATAGATACCCATTTGATCAAATCTAATCGCACGACTTTTATTAATACCAGATAAATCGATGGCCTTTCCAGCATCTCTCAGACTCATGGAAGTATTACTCAAATCCTGATAACATCTGCCAACACCAATGGTATAAGTAGTCAACCGCGCTTTGTCATGCAAAGTGGTTTCAACTTGCGCCATCAGCCCATCAATCTGCTTTTCGTAGTCCTGCTTTTTTTGCCACATAAACAAGAGGTTGATCATGTCATTTTTAGTCGCCACCAAGTACACATTCCCCATCTGCATGAGCATTAACTCCAGCAAATAGACGATTTTATTCAACCTCTGGTTATTGATAACGCCCTTGCCATCTTCATAGCTCACATCATCCGTCTTAATGCTTAGAATACTAAAAAAGGCATCTGATCTGAAGCCGTAATTACTGGCGCGCTCCAATGCTTTTTCTCGACGAATCAAATCATTGGCAATCAAATCGTCAAAAAATTCAGCCTTATACTTATTTTCCACTTCCTTGATAGAAAGTTTTTTTAGAGACTCAATCGCCAGTAAAGATGCCGCTGATTCCAAACTCAGCACATCCACATTGGAAATTTTCCTTTGCTTGCCATAAGCCACAAGATGCCCATGGATTTCATCTTTCACCATGACAGGAATCAGTTGCCGTTCAACAGAGACCCCATCCACCACCACATAATCAAGACGCTTTTTCGCACGGGAAACCTGCTTACTTTGATTGAATCCCCTGGTTAAGTCCCTATAAACAGGATCGGATTTGACCCCTTCCACCACATCGTCAAATTGATAATCGATATAAAACGTAGGATGTTCTAAGTGGCTGCCAAGCATTTCTACAATGTCGGAGGCATTGCCCCCCTTTAAAAGAATACCCATGGTCTCTCGATGGACCGATTCAACCTTATCTAAAATCAAAGCTTGACGGTTCAGAAAGAGGCGATAAATTGGCGTCATAATTTCATTAAACGATGTCTCATAATTCAAATCGATAATAGGTAATCCTAAAGTGTCTGCTAATTTTAGTAGTTCAGGGTCTAGAGCATTGATATAAGGGAAAATCTTAATACAAAGTCCAGCAAGCCCCCGTTCGGATAGGGCTTTAAAGAGCTCTGACATACTTTCAATGGATTCATCTTTAAAGATATAAGCAGTAGTAAGTAATAGATCCCCAGTTTTAGTCCAATTCAAGATATCTAAGTCGACCATAATATTGACATCTAAAACCAGTTTATCTAGTCCTCGATGACCTGCTATAATTTTGCTGCCTTTCAAAAACTCCATTTGGACTAAACTTTCCAGTTGAATGCCTTTTTCATTTAACACAGCTTCACTCACCCTTCATCTTATGAACTATTAACAATATAATAGCCTAAAAATTCAGTAAAAGGCAAGAAATATCGTTTTCATTTGAATGTTTTTTATAAATGAGCCATTCACCCTAATTAAACAACATCAATTCCCGCTTCATCAAACGTGATCATTTCAATGCCCATATAACAAGCAGCTTCGAGAATATTGAACATGAGAGCGGCACCTGAGCCTTCACCCAGTCGCATTTCCATATCCAAAGGCGGATCCAACCCCAATAATTGCGAAGCGAACATAGCGCCCTTTTCCCTACTTTTATGGGATGGTATCAAGTATTGCTTAACCAAAGGTTCCAAAGACACGGCTAACAAAGCGGCCACCGTCCCAATAAAACCATCTACGATAATTGGCAAACCCTTTGCTGCAGCCCCAATATAAGCACCACACATGGCACCGATTTCAAATCCCCCAACCTTGGCCAGCACATCGATGGGATCCTTGGCATTGGGCTGATTGATTTGAATGGCATCTTTAACCACTTGGATTTTATTTTGGACACGGGCGTCATCAAGATTTGCACCCATCCCAGTGACTTGATCCGCCTCAACGCCTCCAAGAACAGCCAGAATCGCTGCACTTGGTGTCGTATTACAAATCCCCATCTCCCCCGTGCCAAGTATCTGTACGCCATCCTCAGCCATCTGATAGGCCATTTCAATGCCGATTTCTATGGCTTTCAACGCTTCGCTGTACGACATAGCAGGGCCAAGCCGCATATTCTGGGTGCCATAGGCAATTTTTCGGTCTATAATACCAGCCATTGTAATGGTGGCATTGACCCCAACATCCACAGGAATCAATTTAGCACCCGCTTGTTTAGCCAAAGCACATACACCTGTATAACCCCTGACAAAATTCAGGGTTTGTTTAAGGGTCACATCTTGAGGGCAAACTGCCACGCCTTCATCGATAACACCATGATCTCCACTGAAAACCATGATGGCACGTTTTTTTACGGTTGGTGCAAGGGTCTTTTGCAACCCACACAGTTGCACATAATAGGTTTCTAACTTGCCCATACTTCCCACTGGCTTAATCAGCTGATTGACACGGTCTGTCGCTTGATTAACCCAGTCATAATCCAATGCTTTAATATTTTGTATCGCTTCACTCAATAAGGTCATACTAATCCTCCTCAAACATCGTCCAGTTATTGACTAATAGCTGCAAAAAACAAAAGTTCAGATTCTTTTTCTATAGAAAAAGAATCTGAACTTTACCGTCGTTCAAATAGCGCTGTAAGGCAGGTCTCCTGGCTCCGTTTCAACGCCTTGGCACCTTCCCGCTTTCGCAGTGGTCATCGCCTTGGCTCCACGTTACAGTGATGGGTTCGCTGAGGATTTTAACCTCATTCCCTATTCTCCCTTGCGGGCACCATTACCTCTCGATTATACCCCACCACAGGGTTTCTAACAAGTCTGTTTTAAAGCTAAGGCCCAGGGAAATCTTTAAATGATAGGCCTTTACGACATAGAAAACTTACCGAGTGAACAAAAAAGCGCTACTCTTTCGAGTAGCGCTAGATAAATCTTAGTAGTCACCTTGTGCGATCATCGCTTCAGCAACTTTTTCGAAGCCAGCAATGTTAGCGCCTGCAACTAAGTTGTAGCCAAAGCCATACTTAGCAGCAGCAGTAGCAGCGTTATTGTGGATATTGATCATGATTTGGTGAAGTTTAGCGTCAACTTCTTCAGCAGACCAAGAAAGTCTCATTGAGTTTTGTGACATTTCAAGAGCAGAAGTAGCTACGCCACCAGCATTTGCAGCTTTAGCTGGTCCAACCAAAACGCCTTTTTCCATAAGGAATTTAAGGGCTTCGTTAGTAGTAGGCATGTTAGCGCCTTCAACCAAGAATTTGATACCGTTGTCAACGATTTGCTTAGCGTGCTCAAGGTGGATATCGTTTTGAGTTGCGCAAGGCATAACGATATCAACTTTAACACCCCATGGCTTTTGACCAGCGTGGAATTCGCAACCGAACTTGTCAGCGTAGTCTTTAACTCTATCGTTACCAGATGCTCTCATTTCAAGCAAGTAGTTGATTTTTTCATCTGTTGTAACACCAGCAGCATCGTAAATATAGCCATCTGGACCAGAAAGTGTAACAACTTTACCACCAAGGTCTCTAACTTTGATACAAGTACCCCAAGTTACGTTACCAAAGCCAGAAGCTGCAACAGTTTTGCCTTCGAAAGACAAACCTTCGTGCTTGAGCATTTCGTTTGCGAAGTAAGTTACGCCGAAACCAGTAGCTTCTGGTCTAACCAAAGAACCGCCGTAAGAGATACCTTTGCCTGTAAGAACGCCGTTTTCAAACGCGCCACGGATTCTTCTGTATTGACCGTACATGTAACCAATTTCACGACCGCCTACGCCGATGTCGCCAGCTGGAACGTCAACATCTGGTCCAATGTGTCTGTAAAGCTCAGTCATAAAGCTTTGGCAGAATCTCATTACTTCAGCATCTGATTTGCCGTTAGGATCAAAGTCAGAGCCACCTTTACCGCCGCCGATTGGAAGACCAGTTAAAGAGTTTTTGAAAATTTGCTCAAAACCAAGGAATTTAACGATTGAGATGTAAACTGTTTTATGGAAACGGATACCACCTTTGTAAGGTCCAATAGCGCCGTTAAATTGTACTCTGAAGCCTCTGTTTACATGGTGGTTACCAGCATCATCAGTCCAAGGAACTCTGAAGATGATTTGTCTTTCAGGCTCAGCCATTCTTTCAAGAATATTAGCTTTTACCCACTCAGGGTGTTGCTCCAAAACTGGCTCTAAAGACTCAAATACTTCTTCAACTGCTTGCAAGAATTCTGGTTCGTTAGAGTTTCTTGCTTGAATACGTGCAAATGATTCTGAAATGTACTTGTTCATGAAAACCTCTCCCTTTTCGTAACAAGTTGCAAAATGCAACTATTGGAATGTTAAAGTTTTAACCAAGTGGTTGGTTGCAAACCTTTTCCTAATCGTTTTTCGCCTTCATTGTAACGCTAACTTGAGCAGAAAACAATGTTTTTTTGCAAGAACAATTGCATTTTTTTTTTACAAATGACCTGTTTCTTAAGCAAATGTCTATTTTTCAACATTGCAAGAGATAGCACTTTAGGTAGTTAAAGAGGGATTGATAAAAAAATAGCGAAAGTCAGTGTTTTCACTAATTTTTGAAACGTCAGAATATTTTGAACAATTCGTTATTTTTTTATCTCTTTTGCGCTTTTCACATAAAAATCCACATGGATCACATTGATTTGTGTCATGGCCTCTAAACCCTCTTGTATGGCTTTCATTAATTGCTTAAGCTCTTTAGGAATAATGACACCCACGGTAGTGACCACTTCTAAATCGATAACTAAACCATCTGGTCTTTCTAAGAAACGAATCTTTAAAAGTTCCTGAACAGCCTCACATCGGTGAACATAGTATCCAACAATTTGGGACATGGCTTTATTAGAGATGGTAAAGCGACCAAGATAACTGAAAGTGGGCCGTACCACTGTTTTTTCTGCTACTTCAAGCCCCGCTCCCCTTCTCAGTCCAAAGACCTTAAGTTTGTCAAGAAAATAACCACTAAAATCTGCCTTTAGCTCTACTGCTGGGACGGGAATAACGTGCTTGCCATGCTTTTGTCGCATCCTTCTGGCTGTATTAATATCATCAAGAGATGAAATTTCTTCTATCATAATATAACGCTCTATATCACCAATTTGCAGTCGATTGGCAATTTTGTCTACCATTTCTACAGACGTCCCAATTAATAGAATACCATTGGGTTTTAGTCTACCAATCTCAGTCATGACTTCATCTCTGTGATCTTCAAAATGAAAAATTGCACGTTTAACAGCTGCGATATAAGTATGTTCTCTTTTAGCTGAGGAACCGGCAATTTTTTTATTCAAATGGATCAGTAAGCCATCATCAATTAAATATTGAATATCATACTGACGGGCGACAAATAAGGCCCTGTGACTTTTACCAGTACCACTGGCACCTACTAGTGCATAGACTTTCATACGGGGTTACCTCGCTGGCAATTTAGATTGATTCTCAATATAAAAAATGACTTTTCCATACTTTTAACGTTTCTCGCCTTGTTATCTGATCAAAACGGCCTTATAATTCAAATGTAACAACCGCTCTGTGCCTTGCTAATATTAGTTTGTCACTGCGGTAGCTCTGGCTTGGACTTCGGGTTCAGGCTCAACTGTATAGGAGGAATTCAAAATGGCATACGTAATTAATGATTCTTGCATCAGCTGTGGCGCTTGCGAACCAGAATGTCCAGTAAGCTGTATCGCAGCTGGCGACCTTTATGTGATTGACGAAGCATCTTGCATCGACTGTGGCGCATGTGCTAATGTTTGCCCAGTAGACGCTCCACAACCTGCATAAGTTTTTAAAAACCGCCTAACCTTTAGGCGGTTCTATTTTTTTGCCGCCTAATCATTAGGTGGCAAAAATTTTCAAGAAACCGCCTTCAATTGAAGGCGGTTTTATTTATGGCTTTATAGTTTTCTAACCTCTTCAAGTTGCTTTAACCCTTGATGCAAGCGGCTCAAATATTTCAGAACCGCTTTTTCTTCATTCAGTGTCAAATCGCTCAGGGCAAAGTCAAGAGGGCCTTTTAATTGCTCCAAGGCACTCTCTACTTGAAAGACACCACTGGCCGTGACACTGAGCCAAATGGCTCGCTTATCCCTAGTATTGACTTCCTTTGAGATATACCCAGATTTCAAGAGGGAGCCCACATATTTTTGAAGGTCAACCCTTGAAAACTCACTTTCACGAGCCAGATCCTTCAGGGTCATGGGCTGTTCTCTTAAACGACTGAGCAAATCCAATGCAAAAAAATCCACTTTGCCATTGATGCTACCCAATTGATGATTGGCGTGTATGCGATAAGCACGGCTCATGGTTTTTTTGAGCATCATATGGAGTTCTCGGCTATAATGTGACATTTATCAACGACCTACAATCACCGCTTCGCCCATGCCACCACCAATACATAAGGTAGCTAGACCTGTTTTGGCGTCGCGCTTTCCCATTTCGTGAATCAATGATACCAAGATTCGAGCACCGCTGGCTCCGATTGGATGACCAAGGGCAATGGCACCGCCATTGACATTCGTAATGGTTGGATCCAATCCAAGCTCTTGTGATACAGCCAATGCCTGTGCTGCAAAGGCTTCATTGGCTTCCACTAGCTCAAGGTCAGCAATTTGAAGATTTGCTTTTGCAAGGGCTTTTCTGACAGCTGGAACAGGACCAATTCCCATTACCTCTGGTGCAACGCCAGCTGAAGCATGGCTTAAAACAGTGCAAAGTGGCGTGATACCTAGTTCTTTAGCTTTCTCAGCACTCATCAACACCAAACACGCAGCACCGTCATTGATGCCCGAAGCATTACCAGCAGTGACTGAACCATCCTTTTGAAACGCTGGTCTTAAGGCCGCTAAACTTTCAAGTGTTGTGTCTTTTTTAATATATTCATCACGGTCTACCACTGTTGGGTCACCTTTTCGCTGTGGGATTAATACCGGCACAATTTCATCTACAAACCGTCCAGTTTTGTCTGCTTCTGTTGCACGCATTTGAGAAGTGTAAGAAAATTGATCTTGTGCTTCTCTAGTAATTCCATAACGGGCGACTAAGTTTTCAGCAGTTTGACCCATATGGTAATTGTTAAACGCCTCCCAAAGACCGTCCCGAACCATGGTGTCGTAAAGTTGACCATCACCCATGCGCTGTCCCCATCTTGCTTCCTTAAGAACATAAGCAGCCTGGCTCATGTTTTCCATACCACCAGTCACAACGATTTCGTTATCGCCAGCTTGAATTGAGGCAACTGCTAAGGAAACCGATTTCAGACCGGATCCACAAATCATATTGATTGTCGTTGCCGGTGTCTCCACGCATAAACCAGCCATAATCATGGCTTGACGGGCAACACCTTGACCATGTCCAGCTTGTAAGACACAGCCCATGATGATTTCGTTGACCAATTCTGGCTTGAGGTCAATTCGCTCAAGTGCGGCTTTAATCACAGTTGCACCCAATGTTTGTGGTGTAACCTTTGCTAACTGACCTCCAAATGAACCGACTGCAGTACGCACTGCCGATACGATCACAACTTCTCTCATACCAATACCTCCAAGTTTTTTGTGTTGTTAATGGGATGCCCTGTTACTAGGCACCTTTTATAGCTATGCTCTGCAGAGATTTAGGTGAACCATTCCCAAATCTCAATTTGCTTCAATAGGTTTTTTTGTGAAACTTAAACGCTTTTCAAAATCCCCAATTGACAAGCAAATCATAGGCTGATTATACCACAAAGCACAAAAAATCCGCAACTTATCGTGATTGCGGATTTTTTACGTTTTATTATTTATTAGCACTTTTACAAACTATTTTTTAGCACCTTTTAAGAAATACGAAATTGTGAATAAATCCTCAATCAAATGAACATTTTCTACAACAATCTCTTCTGGTAGCTTTAAATCAATTGGCGCGAAATTCCAAATCGCCTTTATCCCATGATCCACAAGGTTCTGGGCAATATTTTGAGCAGCATCTTTATTGGTGCATATGAAGGCAATGTCAATCTCATGATCTTTCAGATAATCACCCACTGCTTCAATGTCTCTAACTTCCACGTCTCTAATTTTGAGGCCAATCAAGCGAGGGTTTAAGTCAAACATGGATTGCAATTTGAAGCCAAATTTTTCAAAGCTTGAATAATTAGCAAGGGCCTGTCCAAGATTGCCAGCACCGATAATAATGGTGTTATAATCTCCTGTTAAACCCAGAATCCGTCCAATTTCCTGGTAAAGTTCTTCAACATTGTAGCCATAACCCTGTTGACCAAAACCACCAAAATTATTGAGGTCCTGTCTGATTTGTGATGCAGTGAAGCCCATGATTTCACTGAGTTCTTTTGAAGAAATTCGCTTAACGTCCTTTTCAAGTAACTCTCGTAAATAACGATGGTACTTAGGAAGTCTTTTAATCACAGCTCGAGATATTTTTTCGCTCATAAGATACCACCCATTTTCTATAAAAATTGAATTAGCCAACACCGATTACCGAAACGCGATCATTATTTTGAAATAATTATATCATCCCGTTAAATACCTGTCAAACCTTGTCATTCCACCACTGCAGTTGTGTCATTAAACTACTAGTGTTGTTGCCATCGAACTACTAGAGTTGTTGTCGTTTTTCTGGTAAAATAGCCTAGAGGTGATAACCAATGATTGCTCTATCTTTTAGTCAAGTAACAAAACAATATGATGACCAAGTGGTTCTTGATAAACTTTCCTTTTCCATCAACACACAAGATCGCTTAGGGCTTATCGGCAGAAACGGGGCTGGAAAAACCACTATTTTACGGCTGATTGCCAATAGTGAAACCCCAGATGACGGGATGATCTTTAAGGATTCAAAGCTGAAAATCGGCTATATGCAACAGACTGACGCGGATTTTAGCCATCACACCCTGCTGACTTTCTGTATGGAAGCCTTTACGGACCTGCTCCATATGGAAGACCAGCTCAGTGCCATGGAAAAAGAAATGGCCGCATTTACCACCGACAACGATGACTTCCACCGTTTTATGACCAATTACGAACAGCTCACCCACAAATTTGACCATTTGGGGGGCTATCTCTTTCGCTCTAAGATCAGAGGCATCTTAACGGGTCTGGGCTTTTCTGACGAGGCCCACCAGCGCCAAGTGGCAGAACTCAGCGGTGGTCAGCTGGCTCGCTTAAAGTTGGCAAGGCTTTTAATTGACGAGCCTGAAATCCTGATTCTGGACGAACCTACCAACCATTTAGATATCGCTACCACCAATTGGTTGGAAAGTTATCTAAAAAACTACCCCCATACTCTGATTTTAGTCTCCCATGACCGCTATTTCCTTGATAATGTTTGCACAAAGATTATGGAAATGGAAGTGGGCAAAGGCATGCTCTACGAGGGCAATTATACGGCCTTTAAAAAGAAAAAAGCTGCGCAGATCGAGCAGATTCAGCGCCAGCACGAAAAAGCGGTTTCAGAAAAGGCCAAGCAAGAGGCTCTGATCAGGAAATTCAAGCAACACGGCACGGAAAAACTCGCCAAGCGCGCCAAGAGTAGAGAAAAGCGCCTGAGCCACATGATCGTTCCAGACACCATTCAGACAAATACCAACAAGATGAAACTCTCCCTTAAAACAGCCCATGCATCAGGCACTGAAGTCCTTCACGTGGAGGGCCTGAGTAAAGCCTACGATGATGTGGACGTTTTAAAGAATGTGAATTTTAATTTGTTCAAGGGTGAAAAGGTGGGCCTGATTGGTCAGAATGGTTCCGGAAAGACGACGTTATTCCGTATTCTAGAGGGGTCTGTGGACTTTGATCAGGGGGATATACAATTTGGACATCAGCTGATGATGGCTTATTATGACCAGACCCATGAGGATTTGAATCCTGAAAACAATGTGGTGGAAGAGATACACGACTTTGTGCCCCAAATGACCCAGGAAGAAATCCGGACCCTCCTTGGGCGGTTTTTGTTTAGCAATGACGAGGTTTTTAAGCCCATTCCGGTTTTAAGCGGTGGGGAGCGGGCTCGGGTCATGCTGACAAAACTATTTTTGACTGAAGCGAACTTTTTGCTCTTGGATGAGCCCACCAACCATTTAGACCTATACAGCAAAGAGGTTCTTGAAGATGCCCTAATGGACTTTGAGGGGACCCTTCTGGTGATTTCCCATGACCGTTACTTTTTGGATCGGATTTGTTCGCAAATTCTTGAAATTGAGAATGGGGAAACCACATTGTACCACGGTGATTATTCTTACTTTTTAGAGAAAAAGGCGGCCCTAAAGGTTGTTGAAGACCCTGATGCCATCAGTCAAACCAAGACAGAAAAGAAATTGGATAAGAAAAAAGAGCGGGAAAATATCAATAAGCGCAAGGATCAGCAGAATCAGATCAACGCCATAGAAGCCCGCATCGCATCCCTTGAGGAGAGCCTGGAGACCATCGCCCACCAGCTATGTGACGAGACTATTTATAGCGATCCAGAGAAAACTAAGGCCATACTCGCAGCCCAGAAGTCCCATCAGAAAGAGCTTGATCAGGCTTATGAAGACTGGTCAGAGCTAACAGAGGCATAAAAGTACTTCACTACCTTAGCCAAAATCAAAGACCTACCCTTCTACCTAGCATCGCCTGTTGCGCTGCTTTTTACGGTATCAGGGCAGGTCTTTGATTTTGTTAGTGAGTGAAGCCTTTTATGGACTCTTTTTCGACTCTATAATGACTATTTGGCGATAGCTATTTGCCGCTGCAGCTTATCGCGCGAGGTGATGCTTTTTTTGCTTTGCATAACTTGGCTATTCAGATCGGTGCTTGTATGCCTTTATTTCACCTAATTATGTTGAAAGACTGTTTACGAACTGTTAAAATATAGACGTATCCACTTAAAATTCACACAGGACTTGAGAACGATTTAAGGAGAAGGTAAATGATTCTTGAAAATGAACGGATTGTGCTGCGGGACTTCAAAGCCAGTGATATTGAAGATATGATCCACTGGGAGCTGGTTGAAACCGAGTGGCAAAACTGGGATGCGCCGTGGTTATCCGCTGATGAACCCCCATTTGATGCCCAGGCTTATAGGGCTGAGAAGATGGCGTGGCTTGATAAGGCCAAGGACGAAAACCGCAAGCGGTGGCGCTTGGAAATTGAGACAAAAGTCGACAATCCGCGGCACATCGGTTGGGTCAGCGCCTATAGCATCGATGAGGACTTCATCTATACAAGTGGCGATGGTCACACCACGGTGGGCATTGATATTTGCGACATGAGCGCCCGGGGACAGGGCTATGCCTACGAGGCATGGAAACTGTGGATTGAGCATTTAGAAGCCCGAGGTGAAGGCGACATCTACACCCAGACTTGGTCGGGTAATGTACGGGTGATAGGACTTATGAAAAAACTAGGCTTTGTTGAAGTGAAGCGTAAAGTTGACTTCAGGACAGTTAATGGCCAGTTATATGATGGGCTAACGTTCAAAAGATGCACTAAGGCATAGCACTAACTAAAAAGTGAAATCATCTACTGCAGCACTTTAATGAGCCCCCATAAATCGCAAGTTTACCTTTTAAATCCTCCAGTTTTGATTCATTTTTTAAAAATTATGCTGGTTGCGGCTAACTGTCGTCTTGCTGTCGTAGACACGACTTTGGTTTTTCGTCTATAATTGACTCAACACCCGCAACACCTATTGGGAGGAGTCCTTATGAAAATCAATTCTAGTATAATCAAAAAAATGCGTTCAGATAAAAGTTGGTCACAAGAGCAGCTCAGTGAATTGAGCGGATTGAGCCTTCGGACAATTCAGCGTCTTGAGAGTGGTGGCAATGCTTCCCTCGAATCCCTCAGAGCTTTAGCGGCTACCTTTGAAGTTGATGCCAACCAGTTGATGCACGACGATAGACAAGTTCCCATAACACCACTTGATGCGGTTAAGACCGGATTGATGTCTTTTACCGACTTTTCAGGCAAAGCGAGCCGCTATGAGTATTGGTGGTTTTTTCTATTTGTTGTGTTTGTCATGGCACTGGGCGCCATCATTCACGAAAAAGCATCTCAGATTGTTGACTTGATTCTCCTGATGCCACTTTTGGCAGCAGGGACTCGGAGACTGAATGATATTGGCCGCAGCGGTTGGTTGCAACTCTTCCTGTTGGTACCATTTGGATTTATTATCGTCCTCTTCTATATGAACGAAAAAGCAAGTGAAACAAAGACAGACTGGTAATAACGGACAAGTTGAAACAATAGAATTCTGTATCATTCGCAAAATTAAAAAGACCTACCCTAAGACCGAAAGCGCAGCGCAACAGCGATGCTTGGTCTATGGGTAGGTCTTTTCAACTGGGTGAAATGCAAATACTAAGCCTTACTTATTCGTAAAAACCCTTGATTTAAATGCTCTGATTCTTGACATATGGTTGGCTACTAGTCAAACTGATGATTCTATGCACCAATAGAAACAGCCACTGGATGTCTTAAACACACCCAGTGGCTTATTTTTGTTAATTGCTATTTGTAAGTGTTTATTGTGGTGCCGTTACTGTGCCTGTAGTGTTAGTTGGGGTAGTCGTGCATGTGCCATTACCTGTGCCATTGTGCATGCCTCTGCCGCCAGCTTCTGTTCCTGTGTGCATGCCTCTGCCGCCCATGCCTTTGCCGCCATGACCTTTACCGCCCATGCCTTTGCCGCCCATGTTACCGTCGCCAAAGCCTAAGCCTAGACCCAATTTTTCCCCTTGTGTTCCTGTGCCATCGCAAGCTTCAACCCGGGCTTTGATAGTTACCATGGCTTTGTCAGCTTCAGCTTGTGTCATCTTGCCGTCTTTCACTCGTTGATCCAATATCGCTTTTTTAGCAGCTACCATTTTGTCTTGAAAAGCTTTTAAGACGTTGGCTTCTTTGGCAATTTCGCCAAGGGTCTTTTGACCTCTTTGGGCTAGAATTTGTGCTTCTGTTTGGCCTGTTAACTCTGACAAGGCGGTAACCGGGTTAAATACACCTGCATCTGCAAATACCATCATACCCATCATTAATACCAACATGGCACTGATTAACATTAAAATGCTTTTTTTAGTTTTCATCATCAAATCTCCTTTCGATAGCCCTAGTATAGCAAGGACTTGTGATAGAAGTATGATGGTGATATGTCTAGGATGTGAAACTTTTAATCTTTCAAAGTCTTTTTCATCAGTTCAAAATCCAAGTTAAATGTTGTGCCAACTCCCAGTGCGCTTTCCACAGAGCAGGTGATGCCTTGCAAGTGTGCTAATTGTTTGACAATGGCTAGGCCCAGGCCGGCACCGCTCAGACTTAAGGCATCCTCTGAAATATCTGTATTCCCTTGGTAGTAGCGCTCCCAAATCCGCACCAAATCACTTTCCGCAATTCCCTTCCCCGTATCCACAACCGTTAAGCGTCCCAGCCCATTTCCTCTTTCACTGAGTAGGACTGTGATGTGACCCTTATCGGGGGTATGTTTTAGGGCATTGCTCAAGAGATTACTTAGCATTTGCACCACCCGCCTTGGGTCTGCCAGTACTAGCATCTGCTGGCTTTGTGTCTCAAAGCTAAGACTCTGTCCACTGGACTCGGCAAGACCGGAAAACTTATTGACCTGTGCCTGGCAAAGTCGTACCAAATCCGTTGGCTCACTGACCATCTTAACCGTTCCGGATTGCAACTGAGACAAATCCAAAAGAGATGTGACCAGTTCACTAAGCTTAATGGTTTCATCTAAAATCATGGCAATATGACCCTCTCTATGTTCAAGGTCTTGGTCTTTAAAATCCAAGAGCATTTCTGCATAGCCTCTAATAATACCAAGGGGGGTCCGAAGTTCGTGGGATACATTGGCAATCAGATCATTGCGGAGCACTTCAATCTTTCCAAGGGATTCGGTCATATGGTTGATGCTCTGGGCCAGTTCAAAGAGTTCATCCTTTCCCGTAACCACTGCTCTCACAGATAAATCTCCCTTAGCCACTTGGCGGACCGCCCCATTCAGATGACGAATGGGACGTGTGAGTCTGATGGCCAAATAAACACCAATCCCCGAAGCGATGACAAAATGGATGGCAGCGATACCTAAAAGCTGTTTTTGTAATAACTTTACTGTTTGAGTAATGGATTCCACAGGCATACTGCCAACGATAATTCCCTTCTGGGGGATCTGCTGTGCATAGACCATCAACTTAGAATTTTGCCGCCCCAGAGCCGCCATGGCAAATACTTTACCCTCACTTGTGAGGGTTTCTAGGTAAGCGCCACTTAATAGGGTGGTTCCTACCAAATGCATGCGCCCCTTAGTACTTTGATTGTTATATTGGAGTTTGCCAGTCTCATCGTACCATTCAACGTTGAGACCATACTGATAAGCTAGGGTGTCGGACTGCTCGGAAAACTGGACTACGTCTGGATTTGTGGTAATTTGGGTGACTAGGGCTGCCACATTGGTCATCAGTCGCTTTTGTTGATCTTTGATGTAGGCTTTTTCCAGAAAAAAACCTTGGTAAACCCATAAAATCAGGGTTGTGATGATGCTAAGGAGGAGCATGGCCGCCATTAGTTTACTGGCTATTTTTTTCATGGCTTAGCCGCCTTTTTCTCAGGTTCGTTTTGAGGTTCAAACCGATACCCCACGCCCCACACCGTCACCAACCAATGTTTCAGGGGGCCTAGGTTATCCCGCAGCATCTTCACATGGGTATCCACCGTTCGTTCTTCACCGTAAAAATCCACACCCCACACCCCATCTAAAATCTGCGCTCTTGAAAGGGCCTTGTGGGGGTTTTGCATCAGAAATTGCAGTAATTCAAATTCCTTTGGGGTCAACTTCAAGCGCTTGTCTTCAACAAAGACGTCTCTCGCGCTAAGGTCCAACCGTAGGGTTTCGAATTCTAAGTTTTGGCTGGGGACTTGTTCCGGTGTCGCCCGTCTTAAGACGACTTTTAGTCTTGCCATTAATTCTTTAGGGCTAAAGGGCTTGACCACATAATCGTCCACTCCCAGTTCAAAACCGAATAATCGGTCGTATTCTTCTCCCCTAGCAGTCAGAAGGATCACTGGGGTCTTGGAGGTTTGTCTCAGTTCCCTGAGCACCGTCCAGCCGTCGATAAAGGGCATCATCACATCCAGAATCACCGCATCAAAGGTGGCCTCACTGAGCCTTTCCAAGGCTTCTTTGCCATTGCAGGCTTCTGTGATTCGGTAGCCCTGGGCGGCTGAATAGGTTTTGATGATATCTCGGATTTTTGGATCGTCTTCTGCAATTAGAATATGTTGCACACTGGTCACCTCTCTGTGTGTTGCTGACTCATATTGTTTGACGCTACATTTGCTTTTATACCCATGTTAACATACAAGTGTGACAAAATTGTGTGTAGGTTTCAATGTAAATTTCTGAGTCCCTTATGGGCATAAAAAAAAGATATCCCCAGTATCCACAGGTCTATCCACATGTAAATCACATATTAAGTTTAGTGGTACGGGGTGTTAAAAGCGACTTCTAACACCCTAAAATAGCTGATGCCCTGAACCATCTGATGCGAATCAGATGATGCCATCTCTCAATCACGATTGACCCAAACGAAGGGTCGGAATGGCATTTAAAGCGAGGTTGCAACCAAGGTGATCTTGGTGATGGTAGTAGGCCGCTGCCCCAATCATGGCGGCATTGTCGGTGCAAAGTACCATAGAAGGGGCATAAACACTTAGGTTAGAGCCTTTGACTGCCTGGTCCAGGGCTTCTCGCAGGCGGGAATTCGCTGCCACGCCACCGGAAACCACCAATTGATCCATCTTGTAATCTTTGAGGGCCATCAGGGCCTTATTGACAAGGACTTCAATGACGGCTTCTTGGAAACTGGCTGCCACATCGGCAGGTACGATTTCTAGGCCCTTTTGCTTTGACTGGTTGATATAGTTGAGAACCCCGGATTTGATGCCGCTGAAACTGAAGTCGTAGGTGTCTTTATCCAAGTAGGTTCTTGTAAAATGAATGGCTTGACGGTTCCCTTCCTTGGCCAGCTTATCGATGAAAGGACCCCCTGGATATGGGAGGCCAAGGGTTCTGGCTACTTTGTCGTAGGCTTCTCCAATGGCGTCGTCCCTGGTCTGTCCAATCACTTCAAAGGTAGTATAGTCCCTGGCAATGGCCAAATGGGTGTGCCCACCAGATACCACAAGGCACATATAAGGCGGTTCCAGTTCTGGATATTCAAGTAGGCAGGCACTGATATGCCCTTCAATGTGATTGACGGGAATCAAGGGCTTACCCAGTGCATAGCTGAGGGCCTTGGCGTAATTGACACCCACCAAAAGAGCCCCCACAAGGCCTGGACCATGGGTTACAGCGATGGCATCAATAGCGTCAAAGGTCATATTAGCAGCTTCTAGGGCTTGATCCACCACCTGAGAAATCTTGTCTAGGTGGTTTCTTGAGGCGATTTCTGGTACAACCCCACCATAGAGCCGATGGATGTCGATTTGAGAGTAGATGATGCTAGAGATAATCTGACGGCCGTTTGCCACAACCGCAACAGAGGTTTCGTCACAACTGGTTTCAATCGCTAGGATTTTCAAGGGTTTCATCTCCTAATTGCGCCCACATGATTAGCGCATCTTCGTTGGTATCCTGATAGTATTTGGGTCTCACACCGGCACTTTTAAAGCCATAATGCTGGTAAAGTTTGATGGCCGGCTCGTTGGTCACCCGGACTTCCAATGTGAGGGACTCGATCTTCTCCGACCGAGCATAAGCCATCAGTGCTTCAATCAAGGCCTTGCCAATCCCATGGCGTCTATAGTTAGGGTGCACCGCAATATTGGTGATATGCCCCTCGTCCACAATATGCCAGCAACCGATGTACCCCGCAATAGTCCCATCACGGTGGGACGCAATAGGGGCATCACCTTCTGACGTGGCATCATCATCCATAATACAGACCATATAACGGGCAAGATTATTCATCAGCAGTTCATTTTCAAAGGAAGCCCGGAGCCAGGGTGTCTTAAAGCTAAGGGCTTCAATTTCAAGGACTTGCTCTATATCTTCTAAAGTCATCCAACGTATGGTCATTTGTTCTGATCCCCTTGGTTCCCATCTGTCAATTGGCTAAGGGCCTGCTTTTGCTGGAGTTCACGCTCGGCTTGCGCGAGTCTTAAGTAGGCCGCGGGCAAGTCCTGGTAGGTGTAGGTTTGGTACCAGCCCTTTTGATAGGCATAGTAGAGGCCATAGGCGGTGCTATGGGCCTCGAAGGCATCTGCAAGAACCGTGTGCGCCCCAAAGTCTCGGGCAAGGCGCTCTCGGTGGGCGGCGGCGCCGTCACCTACTAAAAGGATGTCCTCGTGCTGAAACTGCTGGGCGAGGAATTCCAGTGCGTAGGTATCTTCTTCTAGTATCACTTCATTCTTCTGGTTATAAACGGCACCGTAGACTTGGTCCCGTCTGGCATCCAACATGCACAGCACCAGCCCATTGAAATGCCGTCCGTGATAGCTAAGGGCCCTTAGGGTTGAGACTGCATAAATAGGCAGATTGAAGGGATGGGCAAGGGCTTTAGCCGTTGCTAGGGCAATGCGAAGACCGGTAAAAGACCCTGGTCCATTGGCGACAATCAAGCCATCTAAGTCTGAAACCTTAAGCTTTGCACTGACTAAAGCGTTATCAATCAAAGTTAATAAATTTTGTGAGTGGGTCAATCCATCCCGAACAATGTGGTGTGCGATCATTTGATCGTTGACAAAAATGGCCACACTGGCCGTAGGGGTGGTTGCTTCTATGGCAAGTAGTTTCATGTGACTCTCCTTAAATCGTCCGACGTCAATTGTAATAGGGACGCCTCTAAACCAGTTTCAAAATCAGTCTCATAAACCCCTTGGACCCCGCCATCAGCCTGAATTCCATGGGCTCCATCCGGATAACCTGATAAAGTCACCAATCGCCCTTCTCCATAAACACTTAGTTCTATCTGAATCAATTGCTTTGTCTCGTAAGCCAGAGCCGAGAGTACTTTATCTGCCCACTCCACTAAGACAATACCCTTGTCGTGTAGGTAATCAAAAAAACCGATATCGTCTAGCTCTTCAATGCTGTTTAGGCGATAAACATCTGCATGGTAAAATGGCCCCAGCTGACTTGTGTAGGCATTGACGATTGTATAAGAAGGGCTTGCCATAATGCCTTCAATCCCCAGTGCACGGCCAATCCCTTTGGAAAGCGTGGTTTTACCCGTCCCCAAATCGCCAATTAAGGCCACGGTGTCGCCTTTTTTTAAACAGGATGCTATGGCTGTTGCAAGCACCGACATGCCCATTTCATTTTTTACTTCATATTGCATAAAAACCACCCTATCTATGCCATTTCATAAATGATTGACTTCTTCTTCATAAATTACAGACTTCTTTATCATAAATTACAGACTTCTTCAGTTTGTAATTATACCATGAAACATGGGCTGGGTGTCAAAAGTATTTAGTTCAGCATTCAGGCAACATGCAATTGAATTTCATAATGGACTTGACAAGTTTTCTTGTTGTAACTATAATGATTACATCTAGATGTAACAATCGTAGTTACAACAAATAAAAAAAGGATGGTCAATCTATGAAAATTGCACTTTTAGGGGCAGCAGGTAATGTGGGTAAGGTATTGACAGAAGAAGCGGTTTTGAGAGGACATCAAGTTGTGGCCTTGGTCACTGACAAACAGAAAATGGCTAATGTGAATGGCGTAGAGATTGTTGAGGTAAATGCCTCGGATCTTGGGTCTCTAACAAAAACTTTCAGTGGGCATGATCTCATCATCAGTGCCCTAGGTCCAAAACAAGGTGCTGAGGACACATTGATTCAAATGACTAAAACACTGATTGGTGCTGCTAAAGCGGCCAAAGTTCCTAGACTTATTGCAGTTGGCGGCGCTGGCGGTCTCAAGATCAATGAGACCACAACACTGGCGCAATCTGGATTTTTGCCTCCTGAATGGATGCCCATCGTCAATGCACACGTACTGGCTTTTGAAGAGTATACTCAAGAATCCGATTTGAATTGGACTGTACTGAGACCGTCCTCCTTTTTCTCATCTGGCGAAAGAACTGGTATTTTTAAATTGGGAACTGAATTCCTGATTACAGATGCTGAAGGAAATAGCCGCATATCTTATCAAGACTTCGCAGTAGCCCTGTTTGACGAGGTAGAACATTCAGCGTATAATAGAACAAGTTTCACTGTCGGATACTAAATTTTAGCCTCACAGATAGGAGTTACTCATATGAAAATCAGCAGCCGATTTTCAGTAGCCGTTCATATTCTCTCTATTCTTCACTTAAATGAGGGCCCAATGCCCACTTCTGACTTTATTGCAGGGAGCGTCAATACAAACCCTGTGGTCATTCGTCGGATTTTGGGCATGCTTAAGCAAGCCCATTTAGTGGATATGAAAAGGGGTACAGGAGGCGCTTATCTGCTGAAGCCCATTGAGCAAATAACCCTTTTAGACATTTACAAGGCAGTTGGCAGTGTAGAAGAAGGGCAACTCTTTCAAGTGCACAAAGATCCCAATATTAAGTGCCCCATCGGTGCCAACATTGAGGAGGCAATTACCACCACCCTGATTGAAGCCCAAGAAGCCATGGAAGCGGTCTTGCAAAAGGCGACTATGGAAACAGTTATTCAAAACCTAACCAATAAATTCTAATGGCACTATTCAAATAAACTAATGGTGCTGCAATCTGCACACAAAAGCCCCTTGAAAAACAGCATGAAGTTGCTGGATTTCAAGGGGCTAATATTATGCAGCTTTCTTCTGTTTTTTTGAAAATGCAAGCATTGCACCAAGTGCGATTGACAAGAATGCTGCCACTAATACTCGGTACTGGGGTGCAAGGATAAACGTAATGGTGTGGGCAGGAATCCAGAAAAACGGAATGGTTTTAAGGACAACAAATGAAATGAAACCATCCCAATCGATTGCTTTTGTGATGTCTTTAATCGTTACTTTACCCTTACGAGCTGCTTTTAAATCAAGGTAAGTATCAGTGTACTTGTGGAAGCCCATAAAAGCAGGTGCAAAGAAGCAGTTCATAATAGCACTTGTAAAGAATGCAGTCATCACAAGGTTGCCTTCAAAAGGTAAGTAGTGTTTTGCTTGAGCTGCTTTAACACCGCCATCAAATACTGGGAACATCAAGGTAATCAACATACCGATAAAGCCCCAAATAACAATTCTCCAGATGAGACCGGCGGGTTTTTTATAGTCCCCTGTTACGATACGAATGGCCATCAACTCGCCCATTGTTGCAAGGACACCAAACTTAATGAAGCCCATCACGTATGGCTGTGCCTTTGTCCAACCCATAAACATGCCCTGGGTTACAGGGGTTAATAAAAATGCACATAATGCAGCAAAGGCTGCAAGCCAAATAAAATCGCCTTTTTTCATTCTGTTTTCTCCTTAAAATATAATAGTGAAAAGTCCATGGCTCTATTATACGTGGTTTTCGAAGAATTTACAAAATAATTTTATGCCTTACAAAAAAATAGTAAGCGCAACATGGACTACGGCCACAGTTGCGCTTACTCTCACTATTCTAACCTTTTTTCATACTCAGAGAAACCTTCTGTCTTTTGACGTCAATCCCAATCACTCTGACAGAAACGATATCGCCAACCTGCACCACATCCATGGGCCGTTTCACAAATTTATCTGCTAGCTCGGAAACGTGAACCAAGCCATCTTGTTTAACACCGATATCTACAAAGGCCCCAAAATCTACTACATTCCGGACTGTACCTCTGAGTTCCATGCCAATTTCTAAATCTTCAATGGCTAAAACGTCACTTCTCAAAATTGGTGGGGCCATTTCATCCCTTGGATCACGGCCTGGTTTATCCAGTTCTTTTAGTAGATCTTCAAGGACAATCAGATGGACGTCCAAAGCTTGGCTCAAGGCTTTCAGCCCATAAGACTGAGCTTTTTCGTAGGCATTTGGGCTAGTTACACCGATGCTAGATGCTGGAATTTCCAGAAGTCCCATCATCCGCTCACAAACCTCATACTGCTCTGGATGAACCCCAGTCCGGTCCAGTGGAGATTTACTATGGGGGACTCTTAAGAAGCCTGCAGCCTGGTTAAAGGCTGCCTGTCCAATCCCCTTGACCTTTAAAATTTCCTTACGGGTTTTGATGCCGCCAGACTCATTGCGGTAAGCCACTAAATTCTTAGCGGTCTTTTTATTGATCCCTGCAATATACTGAAGCAGGGATTCTGAAGCTGTATTGACATCTACACCAACGCTATTAACAGCATCTTGAACCACACCTTCTAGCACTTCAGTCAAACGCTTTTGATTGACGTCATGCTGATACTGACCGACCCCAATGGCTCTTGGTTCGATTTTCACCAGTTCAGACAATGGATCTTGAACCCGAGCCCCAATTGAAATCGCTCCACGTACAGAAACGTCAATGGTAGGGTACTCGTCATTTGCCAGTTCAGAGGCTGAGTAGACAGAAGCACCGGCCTCGTTGACGATCATATAATAGACTTTACGGTCAATTTTCTTAAGTAGATTCGAGATGAACAGTTCAGACTCCCGTGAACCCGTTCCGTTTCCAATGGCAATCAGATCGATGCCATAAGCTTCTATCATCCGCTTCAAAACTGCTTCACTTTTCTCTGTTTGCATCATTGGTTTGGTCGGGTAAATGGTTTCATAGTCTAAGACCCTACCAAAAGCATCAAGAACGACCACTTTACATCCCGTTCTATAGGCTGGATCAAAGCCCATGACAACCCGCTCTTTTAGGGGTGCTTGTAAAAGCAATTGCTTTAGGTTGATTCCGAATACACCAATTGCCTGTTCTTCGGCAGCTTCAGTAATTTGAGTACGGAGCTCCCTGGCTAGGGCTGGCTCTACCAACCGTTTATACCCATCTTGAAAGGCACTTTCAACATAAGTGTTGGTAATACCCTTAGGGAATGTTTTTGCAGCTGCTGCCTCTACTAGGCCTTCATGATTCAGATCAAGACGGAGTCTCAACATCCCTTCTCGCTCACCACGATTAACTGCTAAAATACGGTGTGCTGGCATCTTAAGGGCTGGTTCTTGGTACTCGTGGTACATGCCATAAGTATTCTCAGGGTCACCATCTTTGCCAAGCTGAGACACTAAGATGGCTTCCTTCATATATCTCCTACGGTAGAAATCACGCAACTGAGCGCTATCAGCGTACTGTTCGGCTAAAATATCCATGGCCCCATCAAGGGCTTCTTGGGCTGTGGCAACACCCAATTCATCACTTAAATAGGCAAGGGCCTCATCTTCAATTTTTTTATTATCCGTATTAGCCATCATAAACACAGCTAAAGGCTCTAAGCCCTTTTCTTTTGCAATGGTAGCTCTTGTACGTCGCTTTGGTTTAAAGGGACGATAAATATCTTCCAGTTCTGATAGCTTGTCAGCTTTTCTGATGGCCGCTTCAATTTCTGGGGTTAGTTGCCCTACCTCACCAATTAGTCTAATGACTTCTTCTTGCCTAGATTGAAGGCTTCTCAAATAGGTTAAACGGTCGTTTAAAAGTCTCAACTGAACATCGGTTAATTGTCCTGTGACTTCTTTTCTATATCGGGCGATAAAAGGGATGGTATCCCCCTGATCTATCAGTGCCAGCGTTCTTTCTACTTGTCCAATTTGAACCCCTAATTCCTGTGCAATCATCTGACTAATATTCATAAAAGCTCCTTTTCAAACACACAGCGCTATCAACTATAATCCACTCTATTAATACACACAAAATTCGGTCTTAAACTCGTATAACTGAGAAACAGCCACCGGTTGCGCTTTGGCATCACAGTGGCTGTCATATTAATCAAGATCGTCATCGTCACCGGCTTTTTCTCCAATGAGAAAAGCGTCAATAAATAAATCTAAATCCCCATCCATCACAGCCTGCAAATTCGTATTCGATGCACCTGTTCGATGATCTTTTACAAGATTATAGGGTTGAAAAACGTATGAACGAATCTGACTGCCCCAAGATATTTGAGAGAAGTCACCTTTAATATCCTCAATCTTATCCTTATGCTCCTGAGCCTTCAACACAATCAGCTTAGCCATCAGCATTTTCATGGCCGTGCCTCTATTTTTGATTTGTGAACGCTCATTTTGACACTGTACCACAACACCAGTTGGCATATGGGTGATACGCACCGCAGAATCCGTGGTATTAACGTGCTGACCACCAGCCCCGCCTGAGCGGTAGGTATCCACTTTTAGATCCACAGGATTAATGTCTATTTCTTGATCGTCAGCCAGTTCTGGTAGTACATCCACGGCCGCAAATGAAGTATGACGTCGTCCCGAGGAATCAAAAGGGGAGATACGGACAATCCGATGGACACCTTTTTCGGCTTTTAAGAAGCCGTAGGCATTAACACCAGAAAACTTGATAGTTGCACTTTTGATACCCGCATTATCATCCTTGAGGTAATCCAAGATTTGAATCCCATAGCCCTTGCGCTCACCCCATCTGAGAAACATACGGTAAAGCATTTCTGCCCAGTCCATGGCATCGATGCCGCCACTACCAGCGTGAATTGACAAAATGGCATTGAGCTTATCATACTCCCCTGTTAAAAGCGCCTCTAATCGGGCCTTTTTGATGGTCGTATCCAAGTGTGCCAGACCTTCAGTCAATTCGGCTTCCATACTATCGTCAGCCTCTTCAAGTGCCAGATCACAAATCATCATCAAGTCTTCTTGTAAAGTCACCAGATCGTTATACATTTGAAGCACTCTTTTGACTTCCTTTTGGTCCCGCATTAAAGCAGTTGATTTTGCCTGATCGCTCCAAATGGCGGGGTCAAGCAGTGCAGCTTCTAATGTTTGTAGTCTCGCTTCTAGTCTAGAGACGTCAAAGAGAAGCCCTCAGATCCATTAAATTTTCATGTAGCGCTTTCAGCGTGATTTTCCCTCGCTCAAAGATTAACATGTCATCACCCCTTTTCATGTATCAAGAGCAGTTTTATGCTTCTTGACCATGGCATTTTTTATACTTCTTACCGCTGCCGCATGGACACGGATCGTTGCGACCCACTTTTTCTTCTTTTCTTTGGATGGGTTTTTTAACACCATCACCCGTATTGAGATTAATCACAATTTCAGGCTCTTCTCTATCTGTTTCCATTTTAATATTGGCATGGAAGAGTATCTTTGCTGTATCCTCTTTAATGGCTTGAATCATTTCGTTAAACATGTCAAAACCTTCGATTTGGTAGGCTTTAACTGGATCTTGCTGCCCGATGGATCTAAGACCAATACCTTGCTTTAGCTGATCCATAGCATCGATATGGTCAATCCACTTATCATCAACCACTTTCAGTACGATAAAGCGCTCGATTTCTCTTAGGCGTTCAGCACCAACAGTGGCTTCAATCTCGTCATAGATTTTTGTGGCTCTGTCCATAATCGATTTTTTAAGGGCCTTTTTTGTTAAATGCTCATCAAATGGTATCTCCATCCGTTCCGAGAACAAGATGGCATGGAGGCTATCTTCAATGCCTTTTAGATTCCAATCGTCTACTAAATCAGTGGCACCTGTATATTGATCGATAATGCTGTTTGTGACCTCGTCCACCATGCTCCAAACATGATCCTTCATGTTTTCACCGCGTAGTACCATTTGACGCTCGTTGTATATAATCTTGCGCTGATGATTCATCACGTCATCGTATTGAAGGACATGTTTACGAATACCGAAGTTACGGCCTTCTACTTTCTTTTGGGCCCCTTCGATTGATTTTGACAGGAGTTTTGCTTCGATTTGGATGTCATCATCCATACCAAGTCGCTCAACCATTCCTTTAATCCGATCCGATAAGAATAAGCGCATTAAATCATCTTCAAAGCTGATATAAAACTGTGTTGAACCCGGGTCACCTTGACGACCAGCACGACCTCTTAATTGATTGTCAATACGTCTTGATTCATGGCGTTCAGTACCAATGATATGGAGACCGCCAGCTGCACGAACACGCTCAGCTTCAATATCTGTTTCAGCTTTAAACCCGGATAATATGGTAAGATATATTGCCTTAGCTTCGTTGATCTCTTCATCGTGATAATCCAGGTGCGAAGTCACTTTTAAGAGCATATCCTCAGTGTAGCCCCGCTTACGCATTTCTTTAAGGGCCATAAACTCTGGGTTACCACCCAGTATAATATCAGTACCACGACCTGCCATATTGGTGGCGATGGTGACAGCGTTGTACCGACCAGCCTGGGCAACAATTTCTGCCTCCCGTTCGTGGTACTTGGCATTTAGAACTTCGTGGGTAATACCCCGGCGCTTTAAGAGGGTACTTAAATATTCCGAAACTTCAATGGTGATGGTACCTACAAGGAGCGGTTGACCAGTGGCATGACGGGTCACGATTTCTTCAACTACCGCTGCGAATTTCCCTTTAACGGACTTAAAAACCACATCTGATAAATCTTTACGTGCAATAGGTCTGTTAGTCGGTATAATGCACACATCCATATTGTAGATATGTTTAAATTCATCTTCTTCTGTTTTTGCAGTACCTGTCATTCCCGCTAACTTTTTATACTGTCTAAAATAGTTCTGAAGGGTGATGGTGGCCATGGTTTGAGATTCTCTTCTAACTTCAAGGCCTTCTTTTGCTTCAATCGCTTGATGTAAGCCATTTGAATAACGTCTACCATTCATGAGTCGACCAGTAAACTCGTCAACGATGACGATTTCTTCGTCTTTAATCACATAGTCCACGTCAATTTTCATGGAGTGACGAGCCCGAAGGGCCTGATTGATATGATGAGAAATCTCCATATTTTCCGGATCTGAAAGGTTTTCAATTCTAAAGTAACGCTCTGCTTTAGCCATTCCACCTTCATCGGTCAACACGATGGATTTTGCTTCTTCGTCAATGACAAAATCTTCATCTTTTTTAAGACCCATGGCAAATCGATCCGCCTGCCCATATAAATCAGTGGATTTTTTACCGCTTCCGGAAATAATCAAGGGTGTTCTTGCCTCATCCACCAAGATACTGTCAACCTCGTCGATGATGGCGAAGTTCAGTTCGCTTTGTGATAAGTTCTCAAAATGAACAGACATATTATCTCTTAGGTAGTCAAATCCAAACTCATTATTGGTACCATAGGTGATATCGCAGTGGTACTGTTTTCGTCTATCTGGTCCATTAACATCATTGGTAAGACAGCCAACTGTCAGGCCTAAGAATTCGTGAACCTTAGCCATCCAATCTCGGTCACGCTTTGCAAGATAGTCATTAACTGTGACTACATGAACCCCTCTGCCCGTAAGAGCATTGAGGTAGGCAGGCAAAGTACACATCAGTGTTTTACCTTCACCGGTTTTCATCTCAGCAATACGCCCTTGGTGAAGGGCTATGCCGGCAATTAACTGTGAGGGAAAATGGGTTTGCCCAATGGTACGGGAAGCGGCTTCTCTAACAACTGCAAAAGCCTCCACTAGAAGACTATCCAGGGATTCTCCCCCTTGATAACGCTTTTTGAATTTCTCTGTCATTCCTGTTAATTCAGCATCGCTTAAGGCTTTCATACTTGGTGCTAACGCTTGAATTTTTTCTGCTTCTTTGACAAGGGACTTAATTTCTTTTTGAGAAAACTTATCTGATAACCAACTTTGAAAACCCATTTCTTCACCTTCTTGTGTTTGATTTTATGAATGCATCATTTCGTGATGATGATCTGCACTTCAGTACATGATTATGTTATGAAATTAAGTACATGATGATGATCTGAAATTAAGTATAAAGCCCAAATATGAATGCCTTATGAACAGTATATTTCAAAAATAATCTCTTGATCCCTTAATAACGTCTCTTTCCAAGTTTACGTGAACGACCATACATCCGATAACCCACTAGTTCACTTTGTATAAACCATATAACACCTAGGGCTATCAAAACATCTGGCAAACCAAATGCGGTTGTAAAAGGATAGGCCGAGGGCATAATCACCAGTTTTCCAAGCCACTTTGACCAATGGGACGCATCTGTAAAAAGAACATAATTGGTTATTTCACCGGATTCAATGGCAAGTCGCAATTGCACTAAACGAGCTGCTGATTCATTCATCAAACGAATAGGCATCCTAAAATCGTTCATGACGATTACAAATAATTGTGACACTGTTCCAAGTACCACTAACACTAAACCCTTCTTCTTGAGGTTCATAAAAAGTGCAAAGAGGGCTAAGACCAGACCAGCCGCAGAAAAATAAACGGCATTATTCAGGACCCAGGGTATCACATGTAAGAAGAACGGCACCATTTGAATCAACAGACCCAGTAGGATGAGTAACGTTCCCTTAAAATGCATATTTTCAAAATTTCGTAACCTGCCACCTCGGAATAAGCCCACGAGAATACCAATAGAAACCGCTTCAAACCACATGTGTTCACACCACCTTTGACAAATTTAATAAACTAATTAGCGCTGAATTGGCAATACAATTCTAAAGGTATTCTTTTGCGTATCATACTCACAACCGATGCTACCAGCCAGATGTTTCTCCACAATTTGGCGTACCAAATGGAGTTCCATCCCCTCTAGATCCGTTAAATCCTCTTGAATCATTCTAGCAAACATCTCGTCAATCACATCCGACTGCAATTTATCCCCATTATCTCGATAGGTAATAAACACTTGGCCTTCTACCTTTTCTACGGCGATTTCGATACTGCCATTTCTAATGTGTGCAAAACTAAATTGGAGAGAGTGCATAATCATATTATTGATCACTTGCTCAAAGATAGCCTTATCCGTTAAAATTTCAATACCCCGAGGACAATCAATATCAATGACATGTTTTGTGTTTTTAAAGAATTGCTTTAATTTTAAAACTGACTCTTCAAGAAGGGTTCGCATTTGATAGGTTTGAAGGTGTAAATGATCTGCCGGCATCAAGAAGCTCTTAAATAAACCCAGTCGATCTTTTAAGACATCCAACCCATTTGCGGTTTGATGAATCTTGCCCTTAGCCACTTTAAAATAGTTTTCAAGATCATGTTTGCTCATGGTCATATGGCTGTACTTATCGCCGATTATTTCCAATTCTTTATAATGCTCATTCAACTGGACTTTGGTGACTTCCGCATAGTGAACCGAAACCCGTTCTAGCACCTCTGCCAAAGCATCCAAAGGCACCTCTACCTTTGCAGCTTGTTCGGTGTTGATGATCATGATTTTGCCCTTAAGATCCTCAGCTTCTTGCACCAACTGGCGATTGACCTGCTTAATATCTTCTAAATCTTCTTTTAAAGATCGCACTTGTGGATCTTCAACTGCTTCTGCCTGCTGAACTTGGTGAACCACCTCAAGGGCCGGTCTCGTAGACCCGATATACCCCTCACCAAACCGTTTGTCTTGAAACTTTGTCATAACCACATCACCAGATTTAATCAAACCCGCCTTTGTCTTATACTCAAAAGTCTCCTGGACCCGATTTTTATCCCGGTAAAGCCTTGCTGCCAATTGATCAAATTTAGAATAAGAATCATTGGCCATAATGGTCACAGCCCGCTTGCCAGTGAGATCTTCTGGCTCGTAGCCCAAAAATTCCTTTGAAGCAGGGGATATGTACTTAATTTCACCCTCTAAAGAAATAAACCAAACCATATCATTCAAGTTTTCAAACAACTTATTGACCGGAGACTCCACGGTTTTAATCACCTGACGTGGCTCTTCTTTGGCCTTAGAAGCACTTTGAGATTTAGTCTTATCAATGACTTTCCCACTACCTCGACCCGCTGTGAGGTAATAATTACGTCGCTGGGCATACTCGAGCATATAGCCGCCAGCACCCGCAACAAAAGTGCCCACAATCACTAAAATCAGAGCGGTTAATCTTTCCGCTGTGGTAAATGGGCTGGCACTAAATAAATAGGTCATATAAATCAGGAGCATGCCGAGGGATGCCATTGCAGTATAGAGAAAAGTGGTTCTAAGGAGAGCAAAGCCAAAGACGACAAAGATGACAATTCCCATATGATAGAGACTAGCTGCTGCAAGAGGGGCTTTCCACAGAATAACCACATGAATTGCGCCGGATAAAAATAATAAAACAGAGGCAATAGGCTTAATCCACTGCTTGCCATAGGATAAATACGTGACGATAAAAGCAATTAATGACAAGGGCATAAAGAGGCCAAACCTAAAACTCCAGGCCAGGTCTTTAAGGGTGGGCATGACCAAGAGGTCTGCCATGGCAAATGCTAAATAAATCATAAAACCAACGATAATACCAATGCGCTTTTGACCGAGTTCTTTATCAACCCGCCCACGCCAGTAAGTTTGCTCTTCTTGTCCTTTAAACATCATGGTCCATGGGTTAATGCTCATCTCTTCTAGAGATGTTGGGAAAATTGATAGAAAATCATTTTTAAGGCTCATGGCGGATCCCCTTTTAATCATATCAGTATCGGTAGCAGCCTACCGGAAACGACTGGACATTAATCACGTTTTTAGTTGCAGATTAATTTTGGTTTTTTAATCGTACTTTTTCATTATAAGTTGCTTTGATGCAATTGTTAAGCAATAACGTGATTTATTTAAAAAATTCCTGCATTTTTTTGATTTCTTGATGATAGGTGGCTTCAGTACGGATTATTTGATGGGGATGCCAATGTTTTGGAAATTCACTTAGAAACCTTTTTTCTCCATAACGCTTGCAGATAAGCATCAAGAGACCCTTATCCGCCTCCGTCCGAATCAACCGTCCCCCAGCCTGAAAAACCTTGTTAAGACCTGGGTAGGTAAAAGCATAGTCAAATCCATTATAGCCTTTTTTCTCATAATAATCTCGCATCAAAAATCGCTCATGACTCAGTACCGGCATACCGACTCCGATAATAATCACACCACTTAGTCTTTCACCCTTAAGATCCACACCCTCCGAGAAGGCACCACCAAGGACCACCATGCCAACTTTTGTGGCTGTAGGCACACTGACGAATGCCTCTAGAAAAAGTTCCCTGTCATCTTCGCTCATGCCAGAGCTTTGAGCCAGTATTGCCAGTGGTGGCAGCAAGGGTTCAAGGATGGGCTTTAGCAGCTCTAAATAAGCATACGAAGGACAAAATATAAAGTAATTGCCCGTTCTTTCATTCAACAAGTAGGCTATATCTTGGGCAATTGGCTCCAGGGAATCCAACCTGTCTTTCTGGTAGGTGGAGTGCCTTGTGTTTAACCAAAGCAGTCGATTTGAAACATCAAAGGGACTGCCCACTTGTAGCCTTTTGCTATTGGCGTGGCCCAAGACACCTTGATAAAACGAAAAAGGCGACAGGGTTGCTGAAAAACTCACCACTGAGCGGACTAGTTCGTAACTGGTCTCAAGTATCTTTGAAGGATCCAAACACCGAAGTACCATGATATCCGGTTCTTTTTCGTCTACCATAAATGCAAAATGATCGTCTTGAAACTCCAATATCTTCAAGAAGCGATACAGTTCAAAAAAATGATCCACAAAAACCAGTTGTTTATTGACCTCTGAAAATCGACCTTGATCTAAAAAGTACAGTGTCACTTTTGAAATAGCATTTAGTAGGCGTAGGTCCAAACTTGAGATGAGACCTTTTTCGTCTACCTGTTCTAGGTTTTTTTTAAGTGGCGCTTGGATTTTTTTAAGTAGTTGGTGATACCCTTTATCAAGGTCCTTTGACTGTTTAATCACGGTTTTAAGTGTTTTTAAGGACAGGGTTGCCGTGTACATGTCCCGGGCCCGTTCGTAAAGATTATGGGCCTCGTCCATCAGTATAACCGCCTGGGACTTAGCCATAAAATGACGTTTTAGTAGCACAAAGGGATCTAGAAAGTAATTGTAATCACAGACCACTACCTGGGAGAAATCCGTGATATCAAGGGCCAATTCAAATGGACAGACAACCCACTGCATGGCAATCTCCCGAATGATGGTTGGGTTATAGTGACCACTTGTGGAGACCACCTCATATAGGGCATCGTTGATGCGATCGTAGTGCCCCTTTGCGTAAGGGCATGCGGTGGGTGTACAGGTAAATACGTCGTTGATACAAAGCTTTTCCTTTGCTTGCAGACCGATCACCAGCATGTTCAGGCCTTTGGACTGCAGGGCTTCCAAGGCATCCAGTGCGACTTTTCTATGACTGGTTTTTGAGGTTAAGTAAAAAATACGATTGGTATATCCCTTGCCCAATGCTTTGATGGCGGGAAAAAGAGTTGATAGGGTTTTCCCAATACCAGTAGGGGCTTCAACAATCAAGTGATTGCTGTCCCTGACCGATGCATAGACTGCCTTTGCTAGGACGTCCTGACCCTTTCTAAACTGACCAAATGGAAACTCGACGATTTCTGCAGATGCCTCAGCAGCGGTTTCCAGTTTCACCTGCACAGCTAGCCACTTCCTAAAAAGGTCTATGGTCTGATTTAAAAAGTCCGTCAACTCCGATGCTGAATAGTGGGTCTTTAGGCTCTTTTTCTTCTCTGTTTTAAGCGAGTAATAAGTCAACTGAATGCCGACTTCTTCTAACTCTTGCTCACTGGCAAACATAGCACCATAGAGTTTAGCCTGAGCCCAGTGTAAAAAAGAATAATTTTCATCAATAGTCTCTAGATCTTCAAAGGTGCTCTTTATTTCGTCAATAACAGTCTCCATTGGGGTTTGTAAAATGCCGTCAGCCCGGCCTGTCAGAACGAGTTCGGATTCCTGATCGATGGGAACCACCAGCTTAAGGGAGACCTCTTTTTGGAAGCCTTCGTACTCAGACTGCACCAGTTGGTGGATACGGATACCCTCTTGCATGGTCACGCCACTTTTGAGACTGCTATCTAAATCACCTGATCGGTAAATAAATTCCACGAGGGTTCTTACTGAAATCTTAATTTGTCTCATAAAACCGCTCCTTACATGACTCACATTATACCATTATATAATAATAATCGCAAAAAAAGACCGTCAAGGACGATCTTCAAAGGCATATTTATCAACGCGGCTTAAAATTGATTTTGAGTATGACGTCTGATAAGTCTTAAAGTTTTGATAGTATTTCGCCAAATTCTTAGAACCCCTATTGTACTCAGACAAGGCTCGGTGGGTATCCCCATCATGGCTCTGAGATAAATAAGCGATGTAGCGAATGGCAAAGCCTAAGTTGTATTCCGGCTCAAAGATATTATCTGGATTGTAAGGGATTCCAAGCTCTGTACCAAAATTTCGGGCTAACCACTTTTCTGTGGAGGGTATGATTTGCATCAATCCCCGATCTTTTGAACTGCCTACTGCATTGACATTAAAATTACTTTCAACCTCTATCACCGACAGCACAAGGGCTGGATCCACTTGATATTGGTCGCAGTACTGTACTAAATAAAGTGACGACTCTAGGGAGAGGGGGGTTTCCGTATCCACTAGTGTCGCCCTTTGAACTTGCTCTTCTGTTAAATCGACTTCTCCCTTTTGAGAAATAGCCCATGTCAGCGCCTTCACTTTCAAAAAATCTTCATCGGTGTATTCAACCAACTTTTCATTTAGGCTCCAAAGCAGGTCTGATTGCGCTGTCTTTTCATTTGGCTCTCCATGACTGTTTATACCTAGGTCCCATGCTACACCGGTGTTGTTAGTTGTATCCAGGTTTAATGTTATATCAGCAATCATCTGGTTAGTGGAACTGGCCCCAACAGAGAATAGTAGCATGATAACCACTAATGCGATCATAAGCCGCCTATCATATTTTCTTTTAATTACCATCTTGTCACTCCTTTAAGTGTGCATAAAAAAAGAGATAAAGTCAAAACTTTAGCTCCTAGACATGATACCCATCTTCAATTTTTATGACAAGCGAATTACAGCAACCTTAATATATCTGAATATTCACTGAATATCCATTAAGGTTTGGACACTTTTACAACAGCTCTCAAGTGATTAAATCTCAACCGTTATGCAATAGCATTAATAAATATGCACTCGGTGTATTTCTATTTATTAATACTCGTGACGTTTTCGTAATACACTCTGTGAGTATTGACTAATAGACCTATTTTTGGTGGAGAATTCTTCTTTCATGCCATAAGCCCTCCTATTTTGAGATAAGCGCCATGGCACCTGCTAAAGTAATCAAACCCAAGGTGATTCGCTTAAAAATGGCCTCGTCTATACGGGTTGCCAAATACATCCCCCCACCTAGGCCAATTAGCAACACTGGTAAAGCCGTAAACGTCTGCACTAAAACCTCCCCAGTAATCATGCCCTTCAAGACAAATCCAGGAATACTGATAAGGTTCATCATGGTAAAAAAGGCGGTTAAATTCGCCCTAAAAACCGCCTTATCAACATCTTGATTAGACAAAAACAGGACGATTGGCGGTCCGCTAAGGGATAGAGAACCCTGTAAAATTCCCGATAAAAAACCCAGAGGTGCATAAAATTTATGGGGGTTTTTTAAAACAATCCGTTTACCAGATAGCAAGGCTAGAGAGACGATTATAATCAGTAGCCCAGCAATGCGTTTTAAAAGGATTGGTTCTGCATGTTGCAAGAGCGAAATTCCTAAAGGTATACCCAATACACCGCCAACAATCAGCATGGTTATGAGTTTTAAATGAACATTTCGATAGAGCTTAAAGAGCATCACCAGATTTAGCATTAAGCTGTAGATAATTAGCATCGCAATCACCTGCTGAAAAGGTAAGAGGCCGGCTAAAAGCGGTAGGGCTATTAGAGAAAATCCAAAACTTGTTAGCCCTTGAATAAAAGCCGATAGTGTTATGATAAAAAGAACCAACATTTAACCTCCTATTTACTTTAAGCCCCGTTATTAATGCATTTCAACTGTATCACAACTGACCTTAAAAACCTAGCTTCGCCCTATGAAATGCATAAAAAATAGTCAGTCAATAACACAACTGACTATCTTTATCTAAACTCAAAATAAAATTCGGCTTAAATTCCAAAATTTCCAGATTCTAAATCTTATACCGCTTCAGTTCCGTTTTTAAATTCAAGCTCAAACCTTCTAATTCTTCAATGAAAATATTAAAATCACTTAATTGATCGCTAAATTCAGTGACATTCGCGCTCATTTCTTCTGCGGAAGCAGAATTCTCTTGAGCAATTGCAGCCAAGGTGTGCATGTTTTCAAAAACACTGGTGATTTTGCCAGTTTCAGCTGAAAGTCGTAGTGAAATTTCAGCGATGCCAAGTGCAACATCTTTAATGCGATGAGTCGCTTGTTGATTGGCCATTGATACGTCACTCAGTGTGGTATTGCTGACTTCAAGGTGATTATACTGGGTAGATACCTGCCCAATAATATTATTCACATCACCCACAAATTGATTTAAGCTTGAGTTGATTGTATTAACAGCTTTTTTAGAGTTTTCTGCCAGTTGGCGAACTTCATCGGCAACGACTGCAAAACCCCGTCCGTGTTCACCTGCTCTGGCCGCCTCGATTGAAGCATTCAGGGCTAGTAAATTTGTCTGTTCAGCGATTGCCTCTACAGCAGATACGATTTGAATGATGTCCTTCACTTTGCTCGCCAATTCCTGCCCTTGCAAATTCACTTGAGAAAAGCTTTCTTTGACATCATTAAGCTTATTAGAAACCCCTAATAAATCATTAAATGAAGCTTCGATATTGCCAACGGCATCTTCAAGAAGATCCTTTCTCTCAATTTCCTCTTTTGAAATATGATTTAACATGTGAATATTGTCATTTAGAATGCCCACAGAACGTTCTGTTTCTTCCGCTTGATGTTGTGCGCCTTCGGCGACTTCTTGAACCGCTTGAGCAATCGTATCAGAAACGCCAGTTAACTTTACCACTACCCCTTTAAACTTCAGATTAAAGTTATGGATGTCATCCATACCACCTTTAAACATAATGAAGTCAGATCTCATATTATCCTTAATCTTACTAACCTTTTTAAAGGTCTTTTCGTATTGATCCCCAGTGGTAACATACAAATTGCGATCAAACTGAAGCTGTCCCAACTGATCAAGTTCTTCAACCAGCCCGGCCACCGGCTTATTGACGATATTAGCAACAATGATCGTAATGATCATTGAAGAAATTCCAAGAAAAGGCGCCAAGAAGATATGAGGCATATCGCCAAATGCATTAGCGATAAATGTCATTAGCATGACCACTAAACCTGATGGCAATGCAATTTTCAAGGGTACCGACTTAATAAAACCCAGAGAAAAAATCTTTGTTATTACATAATTCTTTTTCACTATATCTTCTTTTTCAGTTTTAATTCTAACCCGAAGAACATGTGTACCATCTGAGTCCTTGGATTTATCTAAGATTTCAACTTCAATTTTCTCATTAAAATAGGCTGCACACCCTTCTAATAAACCAAGAAAATAATCAAAAAGTCCTCTTCTAGAACGGTAGGTCAGGGTAAATTCGTTCCCCGATATTTCTTCTGGCACCAGCCTTGGAGGTTTTGCACCAGTAATCATCTTGGTGAGATTAGCATGCACTAAATCCATCATCATCAAAAACCCTTTAAGAGAGGACCGTTCAAAAAAAGAAGGGAACCACTTTTGGAAGCTAGTTACATTGTTTCGACCGATTTCTCGCCACACATCTGCGACTGCCATGTTTTTTGATTTTGCAACGGCATCAATACCCCTAAAAATAGCTTGATCATCCACATTGTCGCTTGGCTTAATAATAAGATCCTCGCTCCAACCAGCGCTGCGATACATATCACTTAAAGCTTTAGCACCATAGATGCGTTCGATTGTTGACATCCAAACAGAAACAACAGTTCCTTTCATTTTGCCACCCCTCAGAATTAGTTTTGCATTTATGCTTAGTACACCTTATATACCACTCTAGTATACTCTCAAACCTTGACCTAGTCATCTCCTGAGAATTTTGTTAATCCAATGATAACATTTTTGACAATGTAACGATAACAAACTTGACAACATAACATTTTATGATACTATTAGTATATAACAAATACAAAAGGAGACTTACTATAATGAGATTAGTTGCAAACAAAGCGCCACATTTTTCAATGGCTACTGTGGATGGAAAAGGTCAAGAATTTAGTCGTGTATCATCGGATGATTATCAAGGCAAATGGCTTGTATTGTTCTTTTACCCATTGGATTTCACATTTGTATGCCCAACAGAAATCACAGGATTTTCAAAACGTTATCAGGAATTTAAAGACCTTGGTGCTGATATCTTAGGTGTTAGCGTTGACAGTGAGCACTCCCATAGAGCTTGGATCAATGGAGACCTTGGCCAACTAGCCTTTCCTTTAGCTGCTGATTTGACTAAAAAAGTTTCAAGAGATTATGGGGTTTTATTAGAAGATGCAGGTATTGCTTTGAGAGGTCTATTTATTATCGATCCGCAGGGTGATTTAAAATATTCTGTGGTCCATGATCTTAACGTTGGCCGCAGTGTTGATGAAACCCTTCGTGTATTAAAAGCGCTTCAAACCGGTGGTTTATGCCCAATAGACTGGAATGATGGTGAAGCGTTATTGTAATAGTAGTCCACTCCCTCTTAAACGCCAGCGCCCAAAGCGCTGGCGTTTACTTTTTTGATTTGTTTTTATTTTGAATTAAGGGGTATAATGAACTTAAGACAAATAAAGGAGTACTCTATGTTAGATGCACATGTACACACACGTTTTTCTGCAGATAGTGAAGCTGACCCAACTCTCTATGTTGAAGAAGCACTGAGAAAGGGTATTACTCACTTAACTTTTACCGATCATACTGACTTGCACTACCCCCATGACCTTCATTTTGAATTCAATATACACGATTATCAAATCATGTTTGACGCCCTTCAAAAAAAATACGGTCACCGTCTCCACCTCTACAAAGGTATTGAACTGGGTCTACAAAAAAACTGTATTCTTGATTCTGAAATACTGATCGAGAGTTTCAATCCAGATTTTGTTATTTGTTCACTGCATACTGTGGATGGTGAAGATTTATATTATGGAAACTATTTCAAGAAACATTCCCCAGAAGAAGCCCTCCGACATTACTTTACAACCCTGCGTGATATCGTTGACCGCTTCAGTAACTTCAATGTTCTAGGCCATTTGGATTTACCAAAACGCTATGCCCCAGAATTATACCACGTGCCTGTCAACCGTTATATGACCATTATTGATGAAATCTTCGATATCTTGTTTTCTCGGGAACAGGGCATTGAAATAAATGCATCTGGACTTCGTAGCCCTTTGAAAAAACCATTCCCTGATTATGAAATTATTGCTCACTATATTAAACGCGGGGGTAAAATTTTGACTTTTGGGTCTGATTCCCACCAAGAGGATACACTAGGCCAAGGCTATGACTTAATCAAAGCATTTTTAGAAAGTCAGAATATACATCATCTCTATGCCTTTAAAGACATGAAACCGCTCACCGTTAAAATTTAAAACCCATAAAAAAAGACGCCCCTGATTAATTAATCAGAGGGCGTCTTTACTTCTTTTTGTTTTGTTGTTGCTGATATAATGCATGAATACGGGACATATTAATTTGACTCTTAACCTCTTGAGCACTGGCAGCAGGCAACCCAGTAGGCATCCCAACCGGAATCCCAGCAGGCTCCAAAGCCTCAAACATTTGGCTTATGGCATCGTTGGTCAATTCAGTCCCGTTATTTCTATAATCAACGCCTTCTACTTTCTCTTTAACTTCTACTTTTTCTTCAACTATAGGCTGTTCATCTATTTTAATTCTTTTTACTGGGGAAGCCCCCTCTTGCAGGTATTCTGAAAGAGCGTCCACCAGGTCAAAATGACTGCCAGTGCGAACAACGGCATAGGCATCCTTAAGACGGTTAAGACTTCTACCAGCAAGTTCATAAAGTATCAAAGCTTGACGCTTAGGAACCACCTCATCAAAAATAGCTTGAATCACATCACTGGTCACAGATTTTTCTTGAATGTCACTAGAGACTTGAGTATCTCTGGTACCTTGCTCATCCTTGACACCTTCAATTTCTCTAAATCTATATGTTTCCAAATTCTCCAGACCTTTTTGTATGGTAGAGGTGGCTTGAGAGTGAGAAGGCAAAGATTCTTGTGCCAAAAGTCCTTTCCCTATAAGACTCTGTATTGCATCTTGAGCCTGTTTCGATGTTGCCCCCATCTTAAGTGCAATAATATCCATACTTAGCAGGCCATCAAACGCTTCATGATTAGCATATCTCGCCAATACAACACAAGCCATTTTTTCATATAAATTCAGATCATCTCTATCTACCACTGTATCCGCTACTAAAAAATACATTATCCCGTCCTATTCTAAAAGTGCCACATAAACATCCCTGCGTTTAGTTAAATCGACAAAGTGATTACCTATTTGTACAATGGGCCTAATCGGTTCGTTCACATCTATATAGACAATACGTCCTTGCTCCCCAGTGCTAAGAGTACAAGATTTCCCCATATAAAATTCAGCTAAATTGGAAATTAAGACGTAACAAATTTTGGAATCAAACGTCGAACCACTATGCCAAGACAAGTATTCAGCCGCCTGGAAGGGAGATACTTTTTTTCTATAAACCCTATCTTGAATCATGGCATCAAAGGTATCACACACCATAATAATCCTTGAATATTCGTGAATTTGACCTTCGCTAACATGAAGGGGATACCCAGTTCCATCCAGTCGCTCGTGATGTTGAAGGGCTGCAAATTTCACATCTTGTGAAATGCCTGAGGTTTTTAATAATGACAAATAACCCAATTGTGAGTGCTTTTGAACTAGTTCCATTTCCGCATCTGACAAAGGACCTGGTTTCATCAAAATCTCTTCTGGCAGTTTAAGCTTGCCAATATCGAACAGCAGCCCAGCTAATGCCAGTTCTTTTAATTGCTCAAAACTATATCCCAACCATTTACCAATCATACTGGCAAGCATACTAACACGTAAGGAATGATTAAACGTATAATCGTCAGAGGTCCTTAGTTGCTGTAGACGCATCAACACATCGTTATTTCGTATCATATCAGGAAGCAGTGTTTCCACCTGTAACTCAAGGGCTACCCGGTCAATAGGCTCCCCCAGTTTGATTTTTTCAAAAGTTTGCTTTGTCTTCGTTAAAGTGGCAGCATGCTTTTCGTCAATGGGTATATTGCCATCACCTGTTAATAAGTTGATTTGCATATTTCTATTACAGACACTGGTGACAACATGATTAAAATCAATGGTCTCAATTTCCTCAAGGGACTGACTCAGATGATCATTAACCTGATAAGGCACAGCTGTTTTAGGGCTCTCATCCGCCACTAAATCCTCTGGTTCATAAATCAGGACATCAAACAATCCCAATTGCTCAATCATGTAGATTTGATTTTTTTTAAGAATACTACCCTTACGCAATAATTCTACAGTGTTTTGCTGATTGTTAATAGCCTCAGCCAGCATCATTCCAGCTTCTAGAGCCATTGTACTCACACGTTTCACAGTCGGTCCTCCCCATTTTAAATGAACCGCAGCTCAGTCTTAATCACTCACTTGTTATGTTCATTGAAAAACTTAGTTATCAACTTGTAACATGCCTGGATTTTCAAAGCGATTACCAATTAATGTCATTTCGTAATTAATCCAACGACTATGATTACTTAATTCCGCTGTCTCCAACATAAACTGCGCATTCTTAAATACCATCTGTGCTTTATAGCTCTCTTCTTTGTAATTATTGTAAACCAATAAGTAGTCACCTTCAAAGAGCATATTTCCCTGTGTATCTTTTATACCAGAACAAATCATCAGCCGCCGCTCTTGCTGGGCTTTATCAATCACAGACCAAGGCAAATCACCCCAATCTGAAGAATTCAGCATCTTGTTGTTTTCATCATCCCATAGTCTTATCATAAAATTTTTCATCAATTTTCTCCTTATAAATTGGTAATATAATTGTAACAGCGGTACCTTTACCAAGCTCACTTTCAATCACCATTTTACCCCGATGTTTTTCCAGGATACCCTTGGCAATTGCAAGACCTAAACCACTACCACTCTGTTTAGGATTTGCTTTATAAAAATGTTCAGTGATACGGTCCAAGTGTTCTGGCGAAATACCTTCCCCCGTGTCTCGGATTGTTAGCATCATTTTATGTTCTAAGGCTGTTATTTGACATAAAATACTGCCACCAACAGGCGTGTGTTTTACAGCATTGTCCATAATATTTATTAAAACCTGTTTAATACGGTTTTTATCAGCATTTATCTCTACATACCCTTCCAAAGACAAAAGGTGACAAGAAATTTTATGTGATCTAAATATAGTTGAAAATTGGTCAATGACTTTACCGAGAACATCGACAACATTCATGGGCTCGAATGCCATTTCCATACGATCTGCTTCTAATTTGGAAAAATCTAATAAACTTTCCACTAACCCATGGAGTCGGTCCGTTTCTTTTGAAATAATCTCTAACCCCATTTGTGTCTCTGCGATATTTTTCATATCTCCTATTAAGATTGTTTCACTCCAACCCTTAATGGATGTCAAGGGTGTCCTGAGTTCATGAGAGATAGAGGAGATAAAATCATTTTTTAGCCGTTCCGTCTTTTTAATTTCACCAATCATATAATTCAATGTATCTGCTAATTCGCCTAGCTCATCATCCCCATGTTTATGAGCACAGACATCAAAATTACCAACAGCAATACTATCAGCTACCGCTTTTAACTCATAAAGGGGTTCAACAATCCCCTTAGCTAAAAGGGTACTCAGTTTAAGAACAATGATCAAAACCGCCAACCCAATTAAATAGGCATATATCAAATACACCCGAATCGTCTGTTCTACAGATGCAATAGACGTGATATATCTAATAATTCCAATTCGTTCATTTCGCTCCATCAACGGCGCAGAGACCGCCATCACACTTTCCCTGGTCTCTAAGTTCTTCCCTCGCCAAATATGCTTTTGCCCCTGTGCCGCGTACATAACGTCGGTGGTCATGATGGGTTTTTCACTGGGTATCCTAGAGGTGGATTCGATAATAAAGCCGTTTAGGTCGAGGACCTGGGCATCGACATAGTCGGGTACCGCCGTATTTTCAAGAATGAACTTTGCTTTTGATCTTAGGGACTCATAACCCAAGTAACGATCGTAAACATCAATTGTGATGCTTAAACGATCAAGGAGCACCTGTTCAATATTGGTGAAATAATAGGCATTGATGCCATAAGTGAAGAGCATCTCAAAAATAAGCACTGTGATGAAAATAACAATGACAAAAGTAGTCGTCAATTTTCGTTTAATACTTGTCTTTCGTGCCATTGGCATCTTTTCTCCACATATATCCTTTACCCCATACGGTCTCTATGTAGAGTGGGGTTGAAGGATCAATCTCTATTTTGCGGCGTAGCCTTCTAATATTCACATCCACAATCTTCATATCGCCATAAAAATTTTCACCCCAAATGCCTCTTAAGAGATCTTCCCGGGTTAGAATCAGAGATTCGTTGTCTACAAATAGCTTCAGAAGCATAAATTCAGTTGGAGTTAATACCACTTCCTCCCCCAATTTAAAACACTGTCTCGTATTGACATTGAGCTCAAAAACCCCACTTTTTAAGACTTCTTCTATATACTTTGTCTCATTCACTTTAACACGTCGGTAGAGCGCCTTGATGCGGGCCATCAGTTCAACTGGTGAAAAGGGCTTTGTTAAATAATCATCTGCCCCATGATCAAAGCCAAGGACTTTGTCTACCTCTTGGGATTTTGCTGTTAACATCATAATACCAATGGTGGAGCGACGTTCCCGAATATGCTGACAAACTTTTAGACCATCAATACCAGGAAGCATCACATCTAAAATAGCAATTTCTATTTCAGGCTCTCTCTCAAAAATGGCTAGAGCCTCTTCGCCAGTTGTTGCTTCTATCACTTCAAATTCAGCCCGGACAAGATTAATTGTAATAAATTTCCGAATAGATTCATCATCTTCTAAAACTAAGACCTTTGCCATGTGCGTCCTCCACTATTTCACAAAACCAAATAACGTGTACATTTCCTCTTGCGATAACAACATGTTTTGACAACGCTCTATATGTTCAGGAGCAACTGTTTCTAAACCCATATTCTTGCCCACAAAAACCATGGTTTCATTTTCACTTAGCATGACAAATTCGTTATTTTGAGATTGGACCACTTCATAACTATTTTTATCCATGATTTCTAAGCTGAAGATTTTGTAGAGCACCGCTTCTTTTGGTGATAAATAAACATCCAAGAACTGCCTATTCATAAATCGCCGTGATTTAATAACTGTCAATTGCCCTTGGTAAGCAGCATCAATCCATCTTTGCGGAAAATCAAACCTGTACCCAATGGTTTCATCTAGATAGTTCATGCGGACAAGATCTAAACCAGATTTCCCATCCCACTGAAACCAAGTGTTTAAATAAGGTGGGTCGTTGGACCACTCATCATAATTGTATGGCAACAAACGATTCCCAATTTCCACAACGCCATCCTCATTAATGTCCGCACTCAAAATCGGTGCATCTTTAATAGTTTGATCATAGCGGTTATCACTTTCAAAAACGTCAAAGACCAATGACAAACGGTCATCATTAAAAAGTAGGATATTGGTAGCCGATTTACTACCTATCTTAAAATCTAGGATAAATCCAAATTGATCCTTAGCAACCTGACCAAATTGAATGCCATAGTACCCACTGATAAAAGAATCCATTTGGACTTCGTCAATTTTCACCAGGGTTCCTTCTTGGTAACGGTGTATGGCTGCTGAAGCGAACTGATTTCTGTCCAATTTTAAAACCAGCATCTCGTTTTTAGCATCTTGGTTCACATCTTGAATTCTAATTTCTGTATATACATCCTTAAAAATCAGTTTATAACTCCCATCCGCTTGCCATTCGAAGACTACCAAGCTTTTGAAAGTATCATCTTTTGCCGTTAAGCCCAATACCACATCTAAAATATGATCGTCATTGAAATCTACAAATTCTGCAAAGGCAATATCAACCCCAACATCTTCTACTAAGGCTTTCACCGTCCATTTTTCTTGATTTTGAGAAAGAATCATAACACCCGCTTCAAGACTTTCTGCATTTTTGTAAAATGCATAGACCTCATTAAGACCATCTCCATTCCAGTCAATCATACCGACCGAACTTAAATTATTGGATTCTAGGGGTCTAACAAGCTTGGAGCCTACTGGTATATTGGCATCTATGACTTCTTTTGCAATCTGCTGACTGGCCACCATTTTAGGTTTTTTTATCATTTCAACCGGTGATTTAAATGAAGCACCACAGCCAGTGGCAGCGATCAGCAAAATCAATAAGCATAATGTGATACTAAAGTTTTTTTGCCACAAAGCAAAACCACCTCCAAATTTAGGCTTACTATACGATAAGCGCACAAATATATAACTCTATTATAGTGGAAAATGCAGCATTTTACCATGTGTCCCGTGAACTTGAAAAAAAAAAGTTCTCCAGAGCAGCCACTCTAGAGAACTCAAGTATTTGTTACTAAACGCACCTCTTCTTCAAAATCATGGAGTTTACGTCTGGTTGCCAATGTTAGGCAATTCAGATCATTTAAAGATCGGTATTCTGCCGAGACATCGTCAAAATTATAGAGCCATTGCTGTTGAATTTCCCAACATTCATCCTTGGTAATATGCTGAACCATTGCGAATGGAAAATTAAACATGAGAATTCTATTTCTGATTGAGGAAACATAGCTTAAAGCTTCATTGAGGCCCTCGCAACGCTTCACCACCCGGTGGTCAATCTCCTGAGAAACTGCATCCTGAATGCGCAGTTCGCTATCAATTCTAAACAGTGTTACTAAATACACCACAATATCCCCCCAACTCTTGCAAACTTTAATAGGCAACTTTTCTCACCGAAAGTAAACCTTGATTCCTAAAAATCAAAATAAACGATATTCGTTATATTGTAACATGACATGCTCAACTAATGGATTACAGTAGTATTAAGTTTCCCGTACATCACCCTTTATTCATTACTGTTTTGGAGATTAATTTCATCATAGAATTTTACAGGTTTCGTGGTTAACCATTGAATTTTACTTTTCTTCTTAATACCCAACAAGTATCAATTGACGCATAATTATTTCTGACGTATAATGACGGTGTACAACAAAGTTGTGCACAACATATAAGGAGAATACCTATGAACTTCTATGACTATCATGCCGTAAACAGCTTTGAAAAAGACGTCCCCATGAGCGATTATAAAGGTAAAGTCATTGTAGTGGTCAATACAGCAAGCAAATGCGGCTTAACGCCTCAGTTCGAGGGACTTGAAAAGCTGTATAAAGCACACAAAGACCAAGGTCTTGTCATTCTCGGATTTCCATGCAACCAATTTGCAGAGCAAGAACCTGGATCACAGGAAGAAATTGTTCACTTTTGTCAATTGAACTATGGGGTCACATTTGAGATATTCGAAAAAATCGATGTCAAAGGCGAAGCTATCCATCCCTTATTTGCTTATCTCACCAATGAGAAAAAGGGGCTCCTTGGTCTCTCAGAGATCAAGTGGAACTTTACAAAATTCCTGATTGATCGAGAAGGAAACGTGGTTAAAAGATTTGCACCGACTGATTCCCCAGAATCCATGGAAAAATCAATCAAAAAATTACTCTAAAAGTAGGTTATGATGATGAACGATGCTCATTTAAAATTGGATAATCAACTTTGTTTTGCACTGTATAGTGCCAACCGGTACGTTACAAAGCTCTATACCCCTTTGCTCAAGCCCTTTGGCCTAACCTACCCTCAGTACTTAGTGATGCTTGTTCTTTTTGAACATCAGACCCTCTTTATTAAAGACCTTGGGGAAAAATTACAACTTGAAACGGGGACCCTGACACCGCTTTTGAAGCGGATGGCCTCCTCTGGGCTACTTGTGCGGGAACGGCAAACAGATGATGAGCGCAAAGTCGCCATCTCCCTCACAGAAAAAGGACTTGCACTTAAAAGTTCTTTAAGTGAAGTCCCTAAGGCTTTGTTACAATCATATCCTGCTGATTATGGCGACCTGGAAAAACTACGAGACCAACTGAAAGCACTGGCTAGTAAGGGTCATTAGAACTGAATTTGAGTGAAAAATGTCAAACACCACAAACCAATTTTACCACCAACCAACACACCAAATATCCCTAGTACACCAGCAAAAACCACCGGTGCCGGAGCAGGCAACTTCAGTTTTTTAAAGACTAATCCAAGGACAATACCTGCTACTAACGCCTGCAACCATTCCATTTCAACACCTCACTAAGCTTTCAGTAGAATTGAACCTATAAAAACACCTAAGATACCCATCACACCACCGATTGTCGGCGGGGCTGGAAGGGGAAAACCAAAGACTGTAAAGACTGCACCCACTACAATTCCTGCTACAAAGGCCGTAGCCCATTCTTTAAACTTCATGATGTCACCGCTTTCAAAATTTCGTATGTACTACATGCTAGTAATATCATAATGCACAAAGGGTGAAATATCTTTGTAAATATTATCTACAAAAAAGAGGTTTATATGCTATACGGCATTTTGTTTTTAGTACTTAACTACAATTCATGACAGAACAAAAGCCCTCGTTCCTAAGAACAAGGGCTTATTTTTTATATCTATGGTCAACTTACAAATGCAACATTTTGCCTGATGAGATGTTCTTTCCGTAAAATATTTCAAGCATTTCTTTCTTCAAACGCTCTTTAACTTTTTTACGCTCATTGGTCTCAAGGTCCCGCTTTTTAACCCCAAATAAATAATTATCTAAATCAAAGTCTTTAATCAACATTTTAGTATGGAAAATATTTTCTTGGTAGACGTTGGTGTCAATCATTTGATAATTATCTTTAGTTTCTCTGTCCATAAAATTCTGAATGGAATTAATCTTATGATCAATAAAGTGCTTATCGCCGCTGATATCCCGCGTAAACCCACGGACACGGTAATCCGTGTAGATAATATCCGATTGAAAACTGTGAATCAAATAGTTCAGCGCTTTTAGTGGTGAAATCTGTCCACAAGTACTGACATCAATATCCGCTCTAAATGTGCTGACACCTTTATCTGGGTGATATTCAGGATACGTATGAACGGTTATATGACTTTTGTCTAAATGGGCTACAACGGAATCCACATTGGGGATTGGTCCTGGTGACTCCGAGATTAAGCTTTCGTCTGGGTGTGATACTGCCCCTTCAGAGACAAGAATGGTAACCGATGCACCTTGGGGATCGTAATCTTGCTTTGCAATATTGAGAATGTTAGCACCGATAATATCTGCAACATTGGTTAAAATTTCAGTTAAGCGCTGCGCATTATACTCTTCATCAATGTATTCAATATAAGCTTGCTTCTGTTCATCATTTAAAGCATAACAGACATCGTAAATATTGAAGCTCAATGTTTTTGTTAAGTTATTGAAGCCATATAGCCTTAATTTCTTACTTGAATCAATCATTAATTTCGCCCTCGCATTCATCCTGTATATAATATATTACTCCCATAAATCAGTTTACATTATATGATTAAACTAATGAATAATCAAGTAGAAATTTTATATCATAAATTTAAAGTTTAGTAATACTAAACAATTTAATTGAATATCACACAATTTCAAAGCCCAACCTTAAATTTTCCTTAAATTTTCACAAAAACCATACACAAATCCAAAAAAAAAGTTAAGCTATAGGTTGCGAGTCATAATTATGCCTCCCCTATCTATGAAGAAGGTGTCTAATTGAAACAAAGAATTTTAATCTGCGAAGATGAACTTGAAATCCGTGAATTATTGCATTTATATCTTGAAAAAGAAAATTTTGATGTGACTAGCGTTCCCGATGGTTATAGCTGTGTCAAAACCTTACTCAATGGGGATCAAGATTTCGATTTAGTGCTTTTAGACATCATGATGCCGGGAATGGACGGCTACGAAGCACTCAGGCGCATACGTATTCACAACAACGTTCCAGTTGTCTTTTTAACTGCATGCCGGGAAGAAGAACAGAAGATTCGTGGCTTGGGGCTGGGGGCCGATGACTATGTGCTGAAACCATTTAGCCTAAAAGAGCTGACCTGGCGTATTAAAGCCCAAATCCGTCGTAGCCAACAATATGCCGACTGTCAACGGTCACAACTCATTACCTATGGGGATTTATCACTTGATAAAGAAACGAAAATCGTTATGTCAGGCAGTTCTCAATGCCTTCTTAATGCAAAAGAGTATGATATCTTACATTTTTTTATGACAAATCAAGATAGAGTTGTCACAAAAAAACAACTTTACGAAACCCTCTGGCAAGATCAGTATCATGACGGTGGCAATGCGGTAATGGTACACTTAAGTCATCTTAGGGAAAAAATCGAACCCAATCCCAAAAGTCCAATTTATATTAAGACGATACGATGTATTGGCTATCGTATGGAGGGTATCAAATGATGAAACTCAAATCCGTCTATTTTGCCTATACCATCGTGATGGCTTGCTTAATTGCAATTGAAATTCTTCTATTTAAAAATTATCTAGGCATATTCTGCATCATTAATCCATTGCTAGTGGCATGTATTTTTTATTATACCCCTAAAGGCCAAACTCGAGGTGTCACTTCTCATGGCCACGGGCAGTCCCAGATTGACGCCCTGCTTAATCAAATTGACCACGAAGTACAAACACCCATTACAGCATTAAAAGTTTGTCTTGAAACATTCTCAGAGCAGCAACCCCATAACGAGCTCAGCAACCATATGAAAAAGAGCTTGGACAGACTCGAATCCATCAATAGCCAATATATCAAACTCCTTTGCTTAAAGACTATCCCATCACACGAAGGGGAGCCCTTGGATTTAACCGAAGAGGTGCGCATCTGCATGGTTGACTGTCTAAACTACTTTCAAGCCAACAACACCCAATATGTCATACGAATTCCCGATAAACCCATTCTGATTTGGGGCCATAAAAAACTGCTAAGAGAAGCCCTAAGGGACGTGATGAAGCACGCCCTTTGCAATCCAGAGAAAAAGTCACAATACTTTATTTCCCTCACTGCTCATAGTAATTCAGTTTCTCTAACCCTTGAAAATCATGGAATTTCACCAAATATTAACCGAGATTTACTAGCACAGCAGGTCTTCTCCATCAACCCCTTTAAACAAAATACGCCCCTGGGCCCTACAGGCTTGGCATTAGCCCTTTCAAAGTCAATCATTGAACAACACAAGGGCCTGATCGATTATCAGTACTGTGGTTCTAAAACCACCCGATATCACATTACCTTGCCAACTTTAAACAACTCCCTATTAAATTATCCTATTTAGAGCACTAACAAATTACACCATTTAAATGACTAAAAAAGCACCTGCAAAGGATCTGACACAAACGTCAAATTCTTTGCAGGTGCCTTTTTAACAATTGGTTTAAAAACTGAAAAAAGAGAAAAAAAAGAGAAACCTTATGAGGTTTCTAAATTGAGGAGAGCTAATTTCGCTGGGCTTTGTCAAAATAATGACAAACCAACGAAACAACACTTATATCATAGCATAATTCTAAAATAGTTAAAGGGTTTCGGGGGATTTGAATCCTTAAAAAACAGTGAATTAAGTATGAATTTGCCGAATTTTCGTCACAAATATGGTTTGGGTGTCAAACCATCACTTGATCCGTCGTATAGGAATCGCTTTTGTATTTTCAAGGTATGCTACCAGTTGTTCCATGGATTCGTAACCTTCTATAGATGTCTGACAAGATGCTGTCTCAATTTTAAGCCGCTTAATCTTGCCATTTGAGGACTCAATCACTTGAACCCCTTCAATTTCTTTAATGAATATCAAGTCTTTTTTTCGATCCCGCACTTGTAGCAAATGCTCTGAAGACAACTCAATTCGATATTTTCTCAATGCGTTTATGGTGATTTTCCCTTCGTAATAGGTTACAAAAATCGCCACTAGCATCAAGATTGTCGCCAAAAGGGTGACAACATCGTCAAAAGTAACATTCATTGACCTAATAATCACAAAGGTCAATATGGGCATTGCAATGGAAATCAACATAAAAGCTAATTTTGTTTTACGAATTCTATGTTCTGCATAAAGAAATATTCTTCCAGGCATCATATCCTCACTTCTTATCATTGATATACTAACTTTACACTAGCCGATTCTGAACGGGTCATATCTATTGAGTGGTATCTTAATCTGATAACTTACTCATACTATCACAAGTTTTCAATTTCGCAAGCATATCAAAGTCGACTTTTTGGTAACATCTTAAAGCGACATTCGTAACATCTTAAACCCTTGGTATTACTAACTTTCAAAGATAATTAACCCTGTGCGCATTTAAATATTACGATAACATAAATAATGTCGCTGTAGCAAATTCATACTTTTTTCATAAAGTCCGTCTTTTCAAAACAAAAGCGCCTAGGTGATTAACCTAGGCGCTTTACTTAGTCAATTAAGATTGGTGATTGATGAAAGGTGATTGTCGGTTAGTGATTTTATAATTTTGAAGATTCCACGTGCCAGATTTCACTTGCATACTCAGCAATGGTTCTATCACTACTGAATTTACCAGCGCCGCACATATTCATCCAACATTTTTTAGCCCAACCCAATTGGTCCACATAGCTCTTTGCGACACGCTCATGAGCTTCACGGTACCCATCAAAATCAGCCAATACAAAATAGTTATCAGCATCGTGCCAAGAAGCACCTTTCATCAGTGCTTCAAATAACTCTTCGTACATGCCAGTATCCCCATCGTCAAAGGAACCATCTACCAGTGCATCGATGACTTTTTTGAGACCCGGAACTTTTTTATACGGCATAGAAGGTGCATAAAGGTCTTGTAAAGCTTCAATATCTTCTACTTTTAGGCCGAAGATAAAGTTGTTTTCTTCCCCTGCTTCTTCAACGATTTCAACATTGGCCCCATCTAGAGTACCAATAGTCGGAGTACCATTAAGCATGAATTTCATATTACCAGTACCTGATGCCTCTTTACCAGCTGTTGAAATCTGCTCTGAAAGGTCTGCCGCTGCAAAAAGACGCTCTGCATAAGAAACACGGTAGTTTTCCACAAAGACAACTTTTAACAAATCACCGATTTCAGGATCTGCATTGACGATTTTCGCAATATCGTTGATGAATTTAATGATGCCCTTAGCTCGGAAGTAGCCAGGTGCAGCTTTAGCGCCAAAGATGAAGACTCTAGGTACCCAATCACCCTTAGGATTAGCTTTAATGCGGTAGTATAAGTCTAAGATGTGCAAGGCATTGAGGATTTGACGCTTGTATTCGTGGAGACGTTTAATCTGAATATCAAAGATTGCATCTACATTTAATTTGATGCCTTCGTGGGCTTCAATGTAGTCTGCCAATTGTTGCTTTTTAAGGCGCTTGATGGCCATAAAACGCTTCAAAATCACTTCGTCGTCTTGGAACTTTTCAAGTTTTCTCAGTTGATCTAAATCCGTTACCCACTCTTCGTTGCCAAGAAGTTCTGTAATCAAACCACTGAGTTCGCGGTTTGAATAATAGAGCCAACGTCTTTGGGTAATACCATTTGTCTTGTTGACAAACTTCTCGGGGAATTGGCGGTACCAGTGATTTAGCTCAGAGTCAATCAAAATTTTAGTGTGCAGTGCGGCTACGCCATTGACCCGGCTTGAACCGTAAATTGAAAGCCATGCCATTTTGATATAGCCGTGATCGATGATTTTATACTCTAATACTTCAACTTTATCAAGGCCTTTTTCAGTGAGATAAGCAATCAGATGGGTATCGATTTTTTTGATGATTTTAACAATTCCAGGAAGAATACTGTCATACAACTCTACCTGCCAAGCTTCTAGGGCTTCTGCTAAGATAGTATGGTTCGTATAGTCGCAGGTTTGTTGTGTAATACTAAGTGCCTTATCAAAAGCAACACCCTCAGCCATTAACAGGCGAATTAGTTCTGGTACAGCAACCGCTGGATGGGTGTCATTGAGCTGAAGACTATGGTATTGGTGAAAAGCATCAACAGGACGGCCCATGGCTTTGTGTTTTTTCATCATATCTTGAAGTGACGCAGAGACAAAGAAATACTGCTGTTTGATTCGAAGTAATTTACCCTCTTTTGTATCGTCGTTTGGATACAGTACGCGGGAAATATCTTCTGCTCTATTTTTTTCAGCAACAGCCTTATCATAATGCTGGTGATTAAAGGCTTCAAAGTCAAAAGCACTGACTGGTTCTGCTTGCCAAAGTCTTAGTGTGTTAATATTTTTTGTACCAAATCCGATAATTGGCATGTCATATGGCACTGCCACAACCGTCATATCTTCAAAGGTCACCGTAATGGCCTCTTCAGGCTTTCTCACTGTCCAAGGATCACCGTGGCTCATCCAATCATCCGGCTGTTCTCTTTGAAAACCATCTTCAAAGTGTTGCTTAAACAAACCATATTTGTACTTGATGCCGTACCCTGTTACCGGCAGGTTTAAAGTGGCACATGAATCCAAGAAACATGCCGCTAGACGGCCCAAACCACCATTACCTAAGCCAGCATCGTATTCTTGATCCTCAAGAACATTTAAATCAATACCTTGCTCTGCAAGCATTGCCTTAACACCGTCAAGCTCACCTAAGTTGATTAAATTATTACCCAGTGCCCGGCCCATCAAGAATTCTGCCGACAGGTAAAACGCTTGTTTACCCTCGCTGTATTTGACACTTGTGTCGTACCAGTTTTTTGAAATCTGGCTCATAATAGCACCAGAGAGCACCTCGTATTGACGTTGCTGATCAAGCTTATTAAAAGGCTTGGTGTATTCCTTTAAAGAAAGCAGTTCCATTGCCCCTTGCAGTTCTATTCTATCCATTAAGTTTACTCCTCTATCGTCTATAATTGATTTAACAATAGGTCTACGATATCATGGTTTATGTCTTAATTCAAGAATCTGAGGCCCTAAAAGGGGGTTCAAGTCCTTGTGAATAGTGGGTTGCCCGGGTGATGTAAAAGGCTGATAAGACACTGTAGTTGTGAAACTCTGCTTCTTTTTGGGCATCAAAGCCATAAACCCCCCTAGAAATCCTCATGTACCAACCATAGTGATTAGCTGATAATGTTGCCCCCACAAGAGGGTCGTTCATATAAAGTTTGATTTCCGACAGAGGTCTTGGTCCCATCACTTGTAAAAATGCGGCCAGCATCAAACCCCGCTCCTTATGGGCCGTCATCACCTTTTGCTTTGTGACCCCGCCGGTATTGACGCTATGCTCTCTTGAAAACAGTTCTTTGGTAAAGGCCTTTTGTGCCTTGATATTGGTGCGAAACACATCAAAATTAGGCAGCAGTGGGACCTCCACCAAGAGTCCGGATGGCCTGTCGTGGACAAACATTAAACCTAGGTGCAGTCGTTTTGCCAGAGCTTTAATCTCATTTAAGCGGCGACGGGCTTGGATGGCCTTTGTAATTGGAAAAGCCATGTACACACTTGAGCAAACCTCTTGTCGTTTGATGGCCTGAAGCACCAATTTCAGACTGAATTGTTTTTTTAGTTCAATCACGATGATTTCATCACCCCTAACACCCACCACGTCGCAGCCTTTTACTTCTGCTTGAACGGCATATCCCTGTTCTTCTAAAAAAAGTTTAATGGGTAAATAGAGGTCTGATTCTTTTTCAATGGCCATTTTGGAACACTCCTTAATCTAAATTCGGTTGAGTGCAAAGCAATCAAATTAAATCACTTCTTTTTAAAGTAGGAAAGGAATTGATTGCATGTTTTTCTTATGTTATAATAGGACCTAATACTAAAACCAACTACCCGTCTTCAACTTTAAGAGAATTGAGGAGAAACTATGCAATTTCCATCACTAAAAATCGGAAACTTAGTTCCAAAATTACCTGTCATTCAAGGTGGCATGGCCGTCCGTGTTTCAATGGCCAAACTGGCTGCAGCTGTTGCAAACGAAGGTGGCATCGGCATTATTGCCGGCACTGGACTGAGCCTGGATGAGCTACGAGCTGAAATTAGAAAAGCACGTGAACTGACAAATGGGATTATCGGCGTTAACATTTTATTCGCGGTCAGCGAGTTTGCTGATCTGGTCAAGACATCTATCCAAGAGGGCATTGATTTAGTGATCTCGGGGGCAGGCTTTTCCAGAGATATGTTCCAGTGGGCAAAAGAGACAGGCACTCCAATTGTGCCAATCGTGTCTTCTGCAAAAGGCGCTATCATGGCAGAAAAACTAGGCGCAAGTGCTGTTATTGTTGAAGGCAAAGAGGCCGGTGGCCATCTTGGCACAGACAGAAGCATCAAAGAAATCATCACTGAAGTGATGGATGCGGTTAAAATTCCAGTGGTTGCCGCCGGTGGCATTATGGACGGCTTTGACATCTTTGAGTTTCTTCAAATGGGTGCTAGCGGCGTTCAAATGGGAACCCGATTTGCAGCGACCCACGAATCAGGTGCTTCACAAGAAATGAAAGATCTCTACATTAAATCCGAGCATAAAGATGTTTTATTGGTGGATAGCCCAGTTGGCCTTAAAGGTCGTAGTTTGAAATCACCTTTTACAGAGCGCATCATTGCTGAGAATGGCGAAAAAATTGAATCTTGTGCCCAGTGCCTTAAGCGCTGTTCACGGTCTTTCTGTATTATGAACGCCCTATATGCCTCTGTTGGAAAAGGCAAACCTGAAAACGCACTCTATTTTACAGGTGAATACGTTCATAGGATCACTTCTATCATATCGGTTAAAGAGGTATTTGAACAGCTTAAAAAGGACTTTGCACAGGCAGCTAAAGATCATGGCATGGAAGCCACTTTAGGTGGTATCTAGTTTAGAAATGTAACATTAAGAATTTTTATCAGAAGAGAAATGCTTTTTCACACATACAATAAAAGGCCTATCTCACGACCTAGCATCGCCTGTTGCGCTGCTTTTTACGGTCTTGGGATAGGCCTTTTATTTTTTTGTGACAACTACAGATTGCTTATAACATTTAGAAAGAGGGTATCTATCATTTAAAAGTGAGAAGGCGGTGGCTATATGAATCTTGACCCTTTAAAAACGGTGCTGGAAGCCGAACACGGTGCCCGAGAAGTCCTCGTAGCAGCCGAGAGAGAAGCTGCTCAGTTATTGGCAGATGCTGAATCCGATGGCCAAAGACTAATAAAACAGGCTCAGTCTAATGCAAAAGAAACTGCGGCGTCTTTAATGGCTGAGGCTGAAAAAGAGGCCCTAGCAGTTGAGCATGAAATTTCCAAGGAAACCCAAAAAACTTGCCAAGCGTTAAGAGATCAGGCCCAGGGTAAGATGTCCTTGGCTGTCAGCTTGATTGTGGAAAGGATTGTAGAAAGGTTGTGAGTGGCTGATGGCAATGATTCCGATGAAACGGCTTCAGGCTGTGGTTCTTGAGAGTCAGCGAGATGTATTCCTTAAAAAATTGATGCTGCTGGGGTGTGTGGAGCTCACCGTGTCCGATCAATCTCAGGTGGCCCCCTGGGGGTTGGAATGGCTAAGGGCAGACGAAGGCCAGGTTCTTGAAATCACCGGTCAAGTGGAGCGCTTAAAAAGTGCCCTGGCTTCCCTTGCAAAGCATGCTAAACCTGTGAAGTCAAAGCTCTTTCCAGATTTAAAACAACTTTCCCTTGAGCAGGTAGAAGATGGTGGGCTTTTGGAGAATGCCCTTGAAAGCGCCTGGATGGTTAGTGGTCTCCAGAAGGAGATCGATCATCTGCACGTCCAAGAAGAGCAGTTGATTGCAAAGTCTCAATCTCTGGCTCCCTGGCGTGCCTTATCCCTGCCCCTAGAAGTGAGCGGCACTGAGAACGTGGGTATTTATATGGGGGTTTGTCCCTTTAATGTTGACATTGCTGATTTTGAGGCGAAGCTCGCAAAGAAGGTTCCTGAGGGGCTTCTGACCATTGTTCATGCTGATAAGGCGCAATATTATCTGTGGCTGATGGTCCATAAGTGCTGTGAAAGTCCTATAGAGGGTTTATTGAGTGGCATCGGCTTCTCCCCTGTGAACTTTAAGGGTATGACCGGGACGGCTGCTGACAATTATGACCAGTTGATGCTGGGTATTCAACAGGTTCGAGATCAAATCAAGGGAATTCAAGCTGGTTTTGAAGGGTTTTTAGTCTTTAAAGAGCAAATTGAGATGTGTCTTGATGGCTTAAACCTTAGACGAACAAGAGAAGAACTGCGCACCCGAATCCTGTGCACCAGTCGGACCCTCTATGTGGCGGGGTGGCTGCCCTTTGATGGTGTTCCCCAAGCTACTAAGGTGTTCTCTGCTCTGGCATGCGCCTATGAATTTTCTGAACCGGCTCCTGATGAAGAACCCCCAGTGGCCTTTAAAAACACTAAAATTGTGGCGCCTTTTGGCATCATCTCTGCACTCTATGGCACCCCAAAATATCGCAGTGTGATTGACCCGACCCCCTTTATGGCACCCTTTTTCTTCGTCTTTTTCGGGATGATGATGTCAGATGCCGCTTATGGGATTATCATGACCTTACTAGCACTGTGGGTTTTAAGGCAACAAAAGAAGAAGAATTTTATCAGGCAGCTCTTCACACTGGTTTTCTTCTGCGGACTTTCCACCATTCTTTGGGGTGCGATGTTCGGCAGTTGGTTTGGGGACTTTATACCCGTGGCCACCAAGATGTTTACGGGCACGGCGTATGCGATTCCGCCGATATGGTTTGACCCTTTGAAAAAACCCATGGACATGCTGGTATTTTCCTTTTCTTTAGGGGCTCTGCAGGTGCTTGTGGGTCTGGGTCTCTCCGGTTGGCGCAGCATCAAGCAAGGCCATTGGTTGGATGCGGTATTTGATGTGGGTTTTTGGTATCTGATTTTATTTGGCCTGGTAATGGGTCTGCTTAAAATACCATACGGTCTGGAAATGGCCGCTTTCGGGGCAGTCGCTGTGATTCTCACAGCTGGCAGACGTGAAAAGAATCGCTTAAAGGGACTGATTAACGGGGTTTTGTCCCTTTACGGGGTCACCGGCTACCTTGCCGATGTGCTTTCCTATTCAAGGCTTCTGGCCCTTGGCCTTGCCTCGGGGGTAATTGCCAGCGTGGTCAATCAGATTAGCGTGATTGGGGGCAAGTCAATTGTCGGTGTCATCTCTCTGGTCCTGATTTTCACCATTGGGCATCTGTTCAATCTAGCCATCAATCTGGTGGGTGCTTATGTCCATGCCAGTAGGCTCCAATATGTGGAGTTTTTCAGCAAATTCTTTGAAAGTGGAGGCGTACCTTTTCGCCCTCTTATGGCTGTAACAAGGTACGTCACCGTCATGGATGATAAGGAGGAATGATTATGGAATGGTTCGATTCAATCTTTAATGGCACAACGGTGGCTATGTTTGGGGCTGGATTTGCTGCATTATTCGCTGGCATTGGTTCTGCCATCGGGGTAGGCATCGCCGGCGAGGCCGCTGCTGGGGTTTTAACCGAAGACCCTGACAAATTTGGGCAAACCCTTCTTTTACAGGCCCTCCCTGGCACACAGGGAATTTACGGCCTCCTGATAGCCTTTCTCATCATCAGTAAGATTGGGCTTTTATCGGGGGAAGTGGTTGACGTCAGCCTGCAACAAGGGTTTATGATTTTCATCTCTTCACTGCCCGTCGCTATTGTCGGTTATTTTTCAGCCATCGCCCAAGCGAGGGTGTCAGTGGCATCAATTGGGATCATTGCAAAGCGACCAGAAGAAATTGCTAAGAGTATGACTTACCCGGCTATGGTTGAAACCTATGCAGTGCTAGCCCTGCTGGTATCATTTCTGATGCTCAACGGCATTACAATATAATGCTGATTGGCATAGTCATCTAAGGAGGTCACCAGTGGAAGGACTCACAAAGATCACCGACCGAATCGCCATTGATGCCAAAAGGGACCAAGAGGCGATTGTTGCCAGTGCAAAACTGGCAGCCAACACCCAATTGAAGGCCCATCAAGCCGAGGCCCAAATGCTTCTCGATCAAGCTATTAAAGAAGGCACCCGGGGGGCAAAATTCCTGGTTCAAAAAAGAAAATCCGCCGCTGAGCTTGAGGCTCGCAAAACCATCCTGGCTGTGAAACAAGAATTGGTCAATAGAGCCTTTGCAGATGCCTTAGGAGCCCTTGTAGAATTGCCAGAGGAACCCTACAGGGATTTCTTGATCAAACTGGCCCTTGAAGCCACTCAAACCGGTGATGAAACCATGATTATGAATGGGACGGACCACAAGAGTCACGGCCAAGGGGTTGTCGCTGCTATCAACGACCATCTGATCAGAGCTGGTAAAAGAGGGGCTTTGACCCTTAGCCAAGAAATTCGGCCCATCATTGGCGGCCTAATCTTAAAGGCCGGTCAAGTGGAGACCGTCTGTTCCCTTGAAGCCCTTGTCAACCAGTCAAGGAACAGCCTCATCAGCAAGGTGACAAAAGCACTTTTGGATGCCCCAGGGTGTGGAGGTTCCCATTGAAACCAATCAAAGAAATCGATTATCTGTATGCCAGCGGCCGCATCCGGGCCCTTGAAGGCTCCCTTCTTACCAGAGAGCGGGCCAACAGGATGATTGATGCAAAATCACTTGAAGAGGCTTTCCGGCAGTTGGCGGAATGCGGCTATGATACCCCCGCCGTCTTCTCCCCTGAGGCCCTGGAGCAAGTACTCAGCACCAAGCGCATCTGGCTCTTTGACACTGTTGCCACCATGATCCCTGAGCGGCGAATGGTTGACACCTTTAGGGTGCGATATGATATCCATAATGTTAAAGTGCTCCTTAAAGCAAGGGATTTGAGCCCGCAAATCAAACTGCCCTTCCAAGATTTTGGCCGGGTGCCGGCTGATCATTTGACTGTCATGGTCAGGGAATCAAACCTTGGAAATATGCCTAAATCCCTTGCCACAGCAGTGGAAGAAGCCCGAGAACTCCTTGCAAGAACCGGGGACCCGCAATTGATGGACATTCATCTAGATAGAGTTTGCCTCAAAGAAATGCTGGACCTGGCACTTGCCCTAAACAGTCCCTTTCTGGCTGGCTACATCCGATTGATAATCGATGCCACCAACCTTCGGATTTTAGTGCGTATCCAGAAAATGGGCAACAAGTCCCTTTCACTGAATCAGACCCTGATACCCGGTGGCAATATCCCATTGGAGCCCTTGGTTCAAGGGGCCTCTGAGTTTGGGGCCAAGCTAGGGTCTGGGGATGGTCCAGGGTCTGGAGATGGCTTGGCATCAAGGTTAGACCAGCTCTTTGCAGCTTCGCCGTTGAAACTGGCCGCTGCAGCTGGCACCGCATCCCTCCGAAATCATACAGCTTCAAGGGCGGTGGATGGCCTTTGCGACAACTGCCTAATGGCTTATGTGCACCCTGCCCGGCAACTGGCTTTTGGTCATCAGCTGGTGGTGGCTTTCTTGATTGCCACAGAAAGCGAAATAACAGCAATCAGAAGCATCTTAACTGGTAAAATGGCCGGCCAATCCCCAGAAAGCATACGAGAGAGGATCCGTGAACACTATGTCTAAAATTGCCGTCATGGGAAACACCGAGAGTTGCTTGCCCTTTAGGGCCCTGGGTTACGATGTCTACGGTATTTCTGATCCAGGTGAAGCTCGCCAGACCCTCCACCGCCTAGCCAAAGAGGACACTGCCATTCTCTTTATCACAGAACAACTGGCAGCCATTTTAGAGCCCGATCTCCTGGAATATCAATCACAAATAACCCCCGCCATCATTCTCATTCCTGGCTCTCAAGGTACTTTGGGCATTGGTCAACAGCAAATCAAGACCCTGGTTGAAAAAGCAGTGGGCATGGACATTTTTAGAGATACTTAACCCTTAGACACTGAAAACAATGGAGGTATATGGTGAAACTTGGTAAGATAGTCAAAGTGTCCGGCCCGCTTGTGGTGGCTGAAGGCCTCCAGGATGCCAATATGTTTGATGTGGTTCGGGTGGGCAAGAGTCGCCTGATTGGCGAAATCATAGAAATGCGAGGAGATAGGGCCTCTATTCAGGTTTACGAAGAAACCACGGGATTAGGACCCGGTGATGCAGTGGAAACCACGGGTTTTCCCCTGTCCGTTGAACTGGGTCCCGGTATGGTGGGTACCATTTACGATGGGATCCAAAGGCCACTGGAAGCCATTCGTGCTGCTTGTGGCAGTAATATCCCAAGGGGGATTGAAATTGCGCCTCTAGACCGCCAGCGCAAGTGGTCCTTCACCCCTCTTGTAACAGTGGGAACCCTTATGACCCCTGGGGACATCATTGGCCGCGTGAAAGAAACCCTGGCAGTGGACCACAAAATATTGGTGCCCCAAGGGATTTCTGGTGTTGTCGCATCTATTCAAAGCGGTGAGTTTACAGTGACAGATAGGGTCTGTACCCTGACCCTTGAAGATGGGACACCTTATCCCCTGACAATGATGCAAAAATGGCCAGTGAGAAAGGGCCGTCCCTTTGTGCAAAAGCTGCCCCCAACCATTCCAATGCTCACAGGGCAGCGGATTATCGATACCCTTTTCCCCATTGCAAAAGGTGGTACCGCAGCGGTTCCTGGTCCCTTTGGCAGTGGCAAAACAGTTGTCCAGCATCAGTTGGCCAAGTGGTCCGATGTGGATGTGGTGGTTTATATCGGTTGCGGGGAACGGGGCAACGAAATGACCGACGTTCTGCGGGAATTCCCAGAGCTTAAGGACCCCCGCACAGGGGAGAGCCTGATGAACCGAACCGTTATGATTGCCAATACATCGGACATGCCAGTGGCTGCCCGGGAGGCTTCTGTTTATACAGGGATCACCATTGCAGAGTATTTTAGAGACATGGGCTATTCTGTTGCCGTTATTGCAGACTCCACCTCTCGCTGGGCTGAGGCCCTGCGGGAAATGTCCGGCCGGTTGGAAGAAATGCCTGGGGATGAAGGATTCCCAGCCTATCTGTCCTCCCGTTTAGCCCAGTTTTATGAACGGTCAGGCCGTGTCATATGCCATGGGGCCGATGGTCGTGAGGGTTCACTGACTGCCATAGGCGCCGTTTCGCCACCTGGTGGTGATATTTCTGAGCCCGTTTCTCAGGCAACCCTTCGGATTGTCAAAGTCTTTTGGGGCCTTGATAGCGTTTTAGCTTATAAAAGACACTTTCCAGCCATCAATTGGCTCATGAGTTATTCTCTCTATTGGGACCGTTTAACCCCTTGGTATGAGGCAAATGTCAATAAGGATTTCAAGGCTCAGAGAGACCGAGTGATGGGCCTTTTGCAAACAGAATCAGAACTGGATGAAATCGTGCGCCTGGTTGGGGTGGATGCCCTATCTCCCTTAGACCGCCTCACCCTAGAAACCACCCGGATGATTCGGGAGGACTTTCTTCAACAAAACGCCTTCAGTGACACGGATGCCTATGCCTCTTTTGAAAAGCAATATCAACTGCTACGTTTGATCTTAACGTATTACGATCAAGGTAAAAAAGCCCTTGATCAAGGCGCGCCCATGGAAGCCATTTTCTCAATCTCTGCACGGGATGACATCGGTCGTGCAAAAGACATTATCGATTTTGAAGCAGCCTATGTAAAAATAGAAAATCTTATGCTATCCGAACTCAAACTACTGGTTGAAAAGGGAGGCAAACGCTTATGATCCGTGAATACCAAACCATTCAAGAAGTTGCCGGCCCCCTGATGCTGGTCAGGCAAGTTGCGGATGTCACCTATGGGGAACTGGGAGAAATCCAGCTGCAAAACGGTGAAATTCGCAGGTGTAAAGTGCTAGAAGTCAATGGCTCCAATGCCCTTGTACAGCTCTTTGAAAGCGCCGCTGGCATAAACCTGGCCCATAGCAAAGTCCGCTTCTTGGGTAGAAGCCTTGAGTTCGGGGTTTCAATGGATATGCTGGGCCGTGTGTTTAGCGGTCTCGGTGAACCCATGGACAAGGGGCCAGCCCTCTTGCCCGAGGCAAACCGAGATGTGAACGGCACACCCATGAACCCAGCCGCCAGAAACTACCCATCCGAATTTATACAAACAGGCGTATCGGCCATAGACGGCCTCAACACCCTTGTACGTGGTCAAAAGCTGCCTATCTTTTCGGGTTCAGGGCTGCCCCATGCCCAACTGGCCGCTCAAATAGCTCGCCAATCTAAAGTTCTAAGCAGCGACAGCCGCTTTGCCGTGGTCTTTGCCGCAATAGGCATTACATTTGAAGAAGCCGACTTTTTCATCACTGATTTTAAGAACACCGGGGCCATTGACCGGGCTGTTCTCTTTATGAATTTGGCCAACGACCCCGCCATCGAGCGCATCGCCACACCACGGATGGCCCTTACTGCCGCTGAATACCTGGCCTTTGACCAAGGGATGCACGTTCTGGTCATCATGACGGACATCACCAACTACGCCGAGGCCCTTCGGGAAGTGTCTGCAGCCCGCAAAGAAGTCCCCGGACGCAGGGGCTATCCAGGTTATCTCTATACTGACCTAGCCACCCTGTACGAAAGAGCAGGCCGGCAGCTTGATAAAGAGGGCTCTATTACCCTGATTCCAATACTCACCATGCCAGAAGACGACTTGACCCACCCCATTCCAGACCTGACAGGTTATATCACCGAAGGTCAGATCCTACTATCCCGGGACCTTCACCGCAAGGGCACCATGCCCCCCATCGATGTGCTCCCTTCCCTTTCCCGGCTCAAGGATAAAGGGATCGGCCCCGGTAAAACCCGTGAAGACCACGCCGGCACAATGAACCAATTGTTCGCCGCCTATGCACGGGGCAAGGATGCCAAGGAGCTCATGACGATTCTGGGTGAAGCGGCCCTCACAGCTACGGATCTTCTCTATGCTGCATTTGCAGATGCCTTTGAAAAAGAGTATGTCTCCCAAGGGTATGACACCAATCGCACCATTGAAGAAACGCTGGACCTGGGGTGGCGGCTGCTGAAGATCCTGCCAAAATCAGAACTCAAGCGCATCAAGCCTGAATACATTGATAAATACTTGTAAGAATAACTAAGAAAAACGGTTATAAGAATACCTAAGAAAAATGCTCATAAAGGAGGCCAAAATGCCCCTGCTCCCCGTCAACCCAACCCGAATGGAACTCACACGGCTTAAAAAGCGTCTTAAAACTGCCCGCAGGGGACATCGGCTGTTAAAAGACAAGCGGGATGAGCTAATGAAACAGTTTCTTGAACGGATTAGAAAAACCCGTGACATGAGGCTTCAGGTGGAGGCTGCCCTCCTTGAAGTCCATGACAGCTTTCGCATCGCTTCAGCCCTTTTAAGCCCCGACGTCCTGACACAGTCACTGATGATGCCAAAGCAAGTGATGTCAGTGGATGTGCACCCCCATAACATCATGTCGGTTAACATCCCCCAGTACACAGTCAAACGCCTAAAAAATAAGGATTCTGATAATTATCCCTATGGCTTTTTAATGACCTCAGGGGATTTGGATGATGCTATCCTTGGTTTATCCAGGCTTCAAGACGACTTGATTACCCTGGCGGAGCTAGAAAAATCCACACAGCTGATGGCTCTTGAAATAGAAAAAACCAGGCGTCGGGTCAACGCACTGGAATATGTTGTGATGCCCCAATTGATAGATACCATTCGCTCAATCACCATGAAGCTAGATGAAAACGAGCGGGGCAATATCACCAGGCTGATGAAGGTTAAAGATATGCTACTTGAGGATGCCAGACAACAGAACGCTACCGCGATTTAAAGTCCGGTTTGCGACCGGACGTAACCGGACGATTTTATTCGTCCGATTCAACCGCAACAGAAAACAGCAAAGCGCGGGTCTGATTTCAGATCCGCGCTCTTTTTTATGCCATGTGAGATATGAGTATGACCATCCCATTAAGCCCTTCAATACGAGACTTGACCCTTTTAATGGTTTCAAAATCCAGGGCATTAAAGGGTTCATCAAAAATGGTTAAGCTACCCTTTTTTAAAAAACACCTTGCCAGGGAGATTTTCTGCCGTTCGCCCCCGGATAAGTTTTCACCAAAATTCTCAATTTTTTTACCTAAAAGAGATCCCATGTTAAGGTCTTTAACAAGAGCGTCAAATTCAAGTTCATCTTTAATAGGTACAAATAAACGAATATTATCTTCCACAGTTAGGTTCAGAACAAATGGCATTTGCGGTGACAGTGCAATTTTCTCCCTTAGACCAGTCTTGCATAGACCATCAATCAGTTGATGATTCAGTCGCACAGACCCACTTTGACAAGTGTAAAGCCCAGTCAAGATATGGGTTATTGTTGTTTTCCCCATGCCATTGGCACCTTCTAACCGATGAACCCCAGGCCCCTCAAAGGCTAAAGAAAAGTTCTCCAGCACAGCCACACCCTGATCATACGAAAAATTTACATTTTCAAAGCTAAAACTGGTAATATCCCCTATCAGGTCAACCTCGTCAACAGCGCTTTTTTCAACAGCAAACAAATCGTCCAAACGCCCACTGAGCACCCGGGCTTTTTTTAGGTTCACCGCAGTTTGCGATAACATGGTTGCAGCTTCTTTCATGTAAGTGCATAGTAAAATTGCTAAAGAAGAGCTTTCAGTGCTGATCAGCCCCCGAGACAACATGGTTAGTACAACCATCACAACACCCATATAAGACCACTGATCTACAATGACTCTAATCAGGTTTATCCGTTCATTTAGCCAAGTGTAACCTGCTATTTTGAGGTAATTTTCTTTCAAGTGATCAGAGTTTTCATCCAGTACCCGAGGACCATCCTTGCGAGAGCGAATGTATTCAAACCCTTCCAAAAGACTATTTTCAAACCCATAGATCCAATTCTTTGCCCCTAGGTTTTCAACCGTACTAGCGCCGATACTTTTTGAGTGAATTGCACTTAGGGCAAATTGCACCATTAATATTAAGCAACTGAGTATTGCCAACACCGGAGAGACTACCATAAGAAAAGTGCCACAAGCGACAACCATAATGATACCCAATACCCCATCGGTGTAGATTTGGTATAAACTGGTTTGAAACAAGAGGGTATCCTCTTCAAATCGGTCAACAATCTCGCTCTCTGAAAGGCGATTGAATAGGGTCATATTTTGAAGACTCAAGGCTTGATACATCTGCTGGTTATACCGAAAAAGCGCCTTGACATACTCCCGATCACTAAACCACCTAACACTGGGTGCGATTAAAACCGCAGCCATAATTGAGAGACCTAGTCTTATCCAAAGCATTGAACTGACCGCTGTCATTGACTTTTGAATCCGATCAATCCAAAGGCCAAAGGATGTGAAAACCCCGACCATAATCAATCGGCTGATTAAGATGGCAATAATATACATAATCAACGAAAGGAAAAATGATTTTAAAAACCGTCTACTATGCAACCACATTGATCATCACCTTACCTTCCAGCGCAATCTTTTGTGATAAACAGTTCAAGATTTTATCATCGTGGGAGACCACCACTAAAGACTTCTGGGTTTTCTTTAGCCAACTGACAAAGGAGTCTACAGATTGGCTATCTAAGTAATTAGACGGTTCATCCAAGAGATACAATCTACCTTTCATAGCAACAGAAAAGAAAAGATAGACACGCTGAAATTCACCACCGGACATGGTGGTGTATAACTTGTCTAGCAGTTCTTCAATACCAAGTGCGGTAAAAAGCATGTTCTCTGTAGTCAAGCATCGTTCCAAAATCAAAGAGTATTCATTTCTAGGGGTCAGATAAGGGCTTATCCCCCGCTGTGGCATATAAACCACATCTTCAAGCTTGTCTTGCATTTCTCTTGTCTGCAAAAGACCTGACAGTACCCTTAATAACGTGGACTTACCTGAACCATTGGGACCAATTATAGCAATTTTTGAGCCCTCTTGAATCGTAAAACCAGGGAGCGTCAAGGTCTTTGGCCCCATGTCAATGGCTTGTTTGGGAATCGCTAAAGGGAATTGCCAATGGTGGCCGTTTGAAGACTCCGGCGGTATATCAATGGGTAGCATTTGAAGTTCCATGAGTCTTTTGTTGGCAGTTTGAGCATCTAAAATTAGGTAATACTGCTGATAAATATCGAAAAAGCCATTGAAGATCTTAAAGCCAAAAAATATTAAGAGGGCTACACTTGAAAATGTAATGGTGCCAGAAGCGAAAAAAGCAGTGGTTATACCCACAAACAGCATTTTTAAGATAGAAACCGTACTTTCTTTAAAGCCAGTTTCCAGAGCGCTTAAGGTATCCATCTGGTGGGCTGTTTCTTGCAATTGATCCAGTCGCTTTTTATTTTCCTTTTGAAACCAGGGCTGACTATTAAAGCACATCATTGATGCAAACCCTTTTATGGTCCCAACAATGTGCTCATGGGACTGCTCCCATCGCTCAATATAGGTCTCATAATTGATGGTGAATTTATCTTTTAAGACCAGTGGTAAACATAAGGTGCACAGGGCCAATAGAAAACACGTCAGCGTAAGGGTTAAATTTTCAAGTCCCATCAGACTCAGATAGATTATATTACAGATAAGACCAACCACTAGTTTAGGATAAAAGTACACTTTCAGTGCTGAAACTTTTGTATAATCTTGGTCCAGTCTTGTTTGAATGGCAGTATAGCCTAATTGGGTTAGGGGTAGATAAGAGGCACTCAAAATCCGCTGATAAAGAGCCATTTTTGTGGTAGTATCATAGCCACACTTGAGAGCAATAATGCGTTTTGAGAAATACATTTGAGCCATTTGCAGTAGGATGAGAATCAATAAAAACCCTAGAACAACTGCTAAGCTGCCACTGGCAGAATTGCTTGTTATTTTTTTTATGGCCAAAGCAAAAATTAGTGATGTACAAAGTTCCAAACCGTAATAGGAGACTGAATGAATTTGAATTTTAGTCATTGATAATGCTCCTCATTAACCATTACCCTTACGGTTTTTACGTTAAAATTATTCAATTGTGGCAACCAACCTTCTGTTTAGTAGTTCTGAAGCCAAAAATTTACATATTGTGTTTTCATCTAAAGTTGAGTGTAATTTTAATTCAAAAATTGTTCTCTTTTCTTTAAGAAAAAGCATTAGCGAGTAGCCAATGCTAGTATATTCAACTAACAATGGTATGTGTCCAAAGAATATAGTATTCAACCCCTCTTTATTAGTGAATAATGCCTGCTCTTTTATCGAATAGTGCATATTTGTACTTTTTAAAAATGAAAGCAATTTATCAGTCGCGAAATCGCAGTTTGTTTTCTGTCCTAATGCCGAGTCAATTGGACAGCGTGAACAATCCAAATCAAAGATGCAATCATTACAACTCGAAACTTGCCTCGCTTCAACAATATAATCAAAAAAGTTACTTGATTTCGAAACGTCTTCAAATTTTCCTCCCCCCTCGAGATCCTTAAACTTTACACAAGGTGAGATTACGCCTCTATCATCCATATGGCTAGTGGCAATTATGGCATCGCATTTATATGGCGACACCATAAAATTAGTATCATATTTAATATTTAGATATGCAGCAAGAATTGGAGAGTCAAAATAGAAGTCAACATATGGTTGCAAGCGTTCTGAATGATTAATCAGTTGCTCAATCGATTGTAAATAGTCCGTTCTTGTTAATACTAAGTTGTGATTAGTTTTAGTTCGAAGTGTGTCATTAACTATTATAGGTATCCTTGTACCGATATCTGCCCATATATTCTCTATAATACTTACGATTTCACAATGATTATATGCATTTAAGGTCATATTAATTGATAATTTAGAGCTAAAACCCATCGAAATAATTTTCCTGATGTTGTCAATTGCTTTATTAAATGTACCTTTGCCTCTGATAGAATCATTGATTTCTTGGGTACCTTCTATACTGAAAACTAGATTATCAAGCCCTATAAGTAATAACTCTTGTAACAATTCGATTGACGATTGACCATTAGTAACTATACTAAGGTGGCAATCTTTAGACTTAATCCCCAATGCATATTCTAAGAGTCGTGGCTCTAAAGTGGGTTCTCCTCCGATTATTTCAATTTTTGAATACTTATTAAGTTCTTTTATGAGTTTATTTCCATTAAGAGTTACTTCTGACATCTCAATTTCGTTGTTATCAATGGCGCCGCAGTGTGCACACAATAAATTGCATTTTTTGGTTATGTTCCATTTTAAAGATTTCATTTAAGTTCCTCTCATTGATTATCGCAGAAACGCCCACACAATCATAATTACATACTCCCAACACCGCTGTGATGTTGGGAGTATCTAGCTCATAAAATGATTATAAAATCTAAGCTATAACGGTTACCTGTAATTGGAATAACTATTAATTTGTTCTTCCTGATGTATTTTTTAATCTTATAACTTTATCAAGTGTCTCTTTATCAAATAACATATAAATCGAAATAATAAAAGGTACGTATTTTAGTATTTCGTTTATTGGTATGGTGTAATCTGAAATGTTTTTATATAAGATTACATTTCCAGCTAATTGATCAAGATACATGATAACAGTAGTTAATATCAGTTGCATCGACAAATTAATACAACCCAATACCATAATAAGTAGTGCCAACCCCTTTCTATTTGACATTTTTGAAATCAACCAAACCATCTGCAAATTGGTTATTTAGCAAACAAGGAGAATAGCCATACGCTTGGCCAATGTATTTTGTAGAAAGAAGCACATTGGCAGTATTAAAAGTATCTGTATATATACTTCCATAAGCAACATTTAGTTTCGGTGTAAAATAAACCGCTTGGTATATATTAGATCCAATTGTATTTTTGTTTGTAAACGACGTGGTTAATGTTGAAGCAGTCATGGCTGTATTTGTCCAAGTAAAACCAGCAGTTGATTTCAATGCATCTGTTATATCATAGGTGCCAGAAACAGAAAATTGGAAAGAGTTACTTATAGTGATTGCATTAGCTTGACTGACAGTTCCGCCTGGTGCAATATCAGGTGTCACCTTTACAGCGGTTCCATAAGTGGTAGAATTGCCTATTTTTGAATATCTGTTTCGCGTAAACGTGTTTGGACTCCTTAAAACACCCTCACCCTTTGAACTATATAATCTTAATGAGTTGAGTTGCATACGATTTTGGTCACTATTATTTAATATTGCCAATCTTTCTTTAAAACTCATTTCAATCAACTTGTTGTTTGAATCAATTTTATAAGATTTGTATATTTCCTCGCCTGTAACTCTATTTATGAGGTATTCGTTGCCCTTCTCACTTTTAGTTATTATCCAAGCCGATTTACTTTCCGGAATATTTGCCGCAAATGTTGGAAACACAAGATTTGAAATTAGAACAATACAGCTCATTATTAAAGAAAATATTTTTGTTTTTTTAGTCACATTAAGCCTGCTTTCTTTTGTTTTTAATTAACTTAATTTCTACATTAGTCTTTAAATAATATTTATATAAGGATTATTGATAATTAGAAAAAAAGTAAACTTTATAATATTACGCCATTATCAGTCTTGCACCAGATGGAAACGACAAAAATTAAGAGCATCCAACAAATCAAATTGGATTGTGTTGGATGCTCTCAGTCAAACTAGTTTAAATCATCACGTCTACATGTGCCAGTGTAAAAATGTGGGCCCATTGGTTGAACGGGTTGTTGTTTAACTACAAACATTTTGATTCCTCCTTTGAATAGTATTTATAACAAAACAGCAAATAAATGCTGGAGTTATCCTTTGTTACAATGTAAATTCATTCTAGCTTACTTAAACATCGGTATATAAAGCTAGTACTGCTCTACCGCATGCATCAAAAGGTTATTAACTAACCGTATTAATTACGGTTTCAATCTTATGTTATAATAAACTTATTGCTTCCAAATATGTTTACTCCCTTTTTCAACATACATTTTCACTATCGGGTAATCATCTTTCTCCGCAAACGTCACTATACCAGTACTCATCACCAAAGTTAGTAAAATAGTTATAATGGTAATTTTATTAATCAATTTATATTTTTTCATATACACCACCTTTAACCAAATTATAGACGACACCACTTACATTTACTACCTAGCAAATTCGCAAGGTAGTTTTCGAAAAGGATAACTTGACAATGATAAAACCTTATGATAGCAAATCTTTTGGCGCTAACGTAAAGGCACTAAGGAGTTCACTAAAAGTTTCCCTCGAAACAGTTTCCAGGGCTACGACGCTTAGCGTTGACACCTTAAGGAGAATTGAACGGGGCACCTACGAACCAAAACTTGTATCCCTGTCGCTCTTGTCATCATATTACAAAGTGGATATATTTTCGCTCTTGTCAAAATACCAATCTGACTCTGACACCCTCTACTTACACAGACTCATTGAACATGCACTGGTTAGCGATAGCCTTGAAAAATTAGAGCAATGTAAAATTGAGGTGCTTGTGGCCAATGAACAAAAGTCCGATATCGTTTATGGCCAAATGTTAACCCTTCTTGACACCTTAATCGCTCACCAGAATGACAATGGTTGTGTCAACAATGCCGATGTATATTTGCTCAAACTCATTGCTTGTCTCCAACAAACAGTTCCCAAATTTAAACTTTCCCATTTTAATACCTATCCTTATACTTTTTTCGAACTTCGCATCTTGTTATTTGTGGCAACTTTGCTTAGTAACTTAAAGCGCTATACCGAAGCCATCGCCATTACTAATTATTTATTAGAAACCTACGATACATCAATCTATGCCGATTACGACCAAATAAGCCTGTACATCAAAACCATCGCCCTTCTCTCTTATCTCTATTTTTTAGCAGACAAGCCTCAAGAAACATTAGATGCTACTAATAAGGGTATTGCTGTTTGCACTGAAAGACACAGCTTTTATCACCTTCATATGCTTTATTCGAGGAAGGCCGTTGCAATGATAAAACTAGATCAACCTGATTATGAGATTTACTTTAACCATGCCTTCTCACTGATTAAAATGCAAAACAATCCTGAGTTAGTTGAAAAATGGCGAGTGATTACAAAAGAACGATACAATGTTGATCTGGTTTAATCTATATAAACACCACTAAAAAATCGCCCTTGCACCAACATCCGTTGGCCCAAGGGCGATTTTTTATTCAAAGCTCTTATTCAAAATTCTTATTCGGTGAAATATCAAATCCAGGTCTTAAATCCAAGCTTTCACCCTTTACCTCGGCAATGGCTTCTGCTGCCATGTCCCCTATAAAGTATGGGATGGTCTGAAGCAGCATTTTCCATTCATCATGGGGGAAAACAGCCATCAACTCACCCACTGTAAAGTACTTGAAGAAGTTTTTGGCCACTTCTCGCAGGTCTTTTTGGGTGATGGTTAGGGTGAAGATTTTTTCGCACATAAGGGGTTCGTTATGGTTAAAGAAGTCGATAAAGCGGTCCATATCAGCAGGGGTGCCATTGGCTAAAAAGTGAGAGGCTACAGCATCCAGCATGATTTGGTGCTTTTCTGACAAGTTGAAATTAATGATGTCTTTTAGATCCTTTTTAGTGAGGGTGTCCGCTGCTATTAAATCCGCCACTGCTTTTGCATAGTAGCGGTAGTTGTAGACAATAAACCCGAAGCCCCAACCGCAGGGTGTGGTCCAACAACCTGCATCCCCAATAAAGTCCACCCTGTCTTGGGATTGCTGGACGGTTAAGCCCCCAGATGGGTACCAACCCCACTTTTCTTCCCGAATCACACAGTCGTGGTACTGTTTGGTTCGATCTTCTTCATATAAAACGTGTTTAAATTCTTTTTCCATCAAGTCTTTTTGCACCTTATCTTTACGTAGGTAAAGAATCAGTGGAAAAGAGGATGTCTCGGTTAAGACTTCATATTCGAATACTGGGCGGCCACCTTTTAAGGTCACATCTGGGCTAGCTTGGGTATCTTCAAAGGTCTGCCAGAGCATGTAATCTCCGTTGAGCATGCCGTTTAAGCCATTGGGGTGGTCAACAATTGCCCCATAGACCGACCACCAGTAGTAGTCCATTGGCATGTCGTAGTTCTTTTTCACTTGGGAGTCGTGGCCTGAAGCATCAATCAAGAGCTTTGCTTCAAACCGGCCCCCTGTGGTATCAATAACCACTTTATCCTTGTGGGTTTCGTGGTCTGCATAATAGGTGCCGTAGATAATCTGAGCCCCTCGTTCAAGGGCCAGGTCTGCCCAGAACTTCAAGATACCGTGTTCGTCCACATAGTAGTAGCCCCCTTCAAGGGCTGTTTTCCAAACAGTATCCGCACCAGAAGCTGTTGAGCACAGCAATCGGGTGATGCCCTTGGTCATAAAGGGCAATACTTCTGGGTTGTCATTGACCAATACCGATGGGATAAACCAACTTTTTGTGCAGTCTGGTGCGCTTTCTTTACCGTCTACAATCAAGACTTTACAATACTTTGCTAGCTCTGAACCCACACTGAGTCCAGCGGGACCCGCTCCAATAATCACCACATCATACATCTAAATTCCCCCTTTTTTACGATGGAAAAACGACTTTCTCTTGATGGATTAAAACTCTGGCGATGGCAACTAAGATCAAGGTCACCGCCAGCGAAGTGCCCACGGAAACCATGACCATTAGGAAATTTGCATCACCCATGAGTATCTGCTTCATGTTCACTAAATTATTATAAATGGGAACGTAGTAGAGATAATTGCTCACTTGGTTCCCACCGAACATGTTCATAAAGGCTGTCATCATCACCACCATGTAGGCCGGTGTCATGTAGGCCCCCGCTTCTTTCACGCTGTTTGCGATCATGGAGAGAACCGAAATCACGGTGACATAAATGCCGACAAGGCCAAGCATGGCCAATAGAAATAGACCCGTGTCACTGGGGCTAAGGGTCAGGGCGGAAACCTTCAGTTCACCGCTTGTGGAGAGAAACTGGGCTGAAAACGGGGTGGATAACATCACACCTATCAGGGAGGAAACTGTCGAGATTAGGGAAACCACTGCAAGACTCAGCATTTTACCCCCGATAATCACCGTGCGGTCCACTGGGGTTACCAGCATGGTGGCGATGGTGCCCCGCTCTTTTTCCCCTGCAATGGAATCCATGCCGACGCTCATGGCACCGGAGAAAATAAAGATGGAAATCAGCATGGGAATAAAATCCGCAAAGCTTCTATCAATCCCTTGATCTTCTTTTGGTATGGCGATGGGCTGAGAATCCAGGGTGAAGACGGTTAGGAGGTCTTCGGTACCCAGGCGCTCAATCAGCACCTGGCGCTTGTACTTTTCCAGTAAGCCCGCCACTTTGTAGGAGGCTTCCACGGCGTAATCGTGTTTTGAGGCATACCGTCCTGTCACCACCGGCAGGGTCTGCACCTGAGTTTGCGACTGCGACTGGGTTTGGTTCTGTATCTGTCCATTGGGATTAGCTGCATAGGCCGCTTTTAACTTGTCTTCAAAATCACCTTCAAAGCTGATGTAAAAGTCCGCTTCCCCTGCTAGGAGTTGGGCTTCAATTTGGCCAACTTGCCCCGTGGTGGCTAAAAATTCAAAACCCGGCTCACTTTCAAAAAGGGCCACCACTGCCGCTGGGGTGTTGTATCCCAGTACCCTTGTGGTATGCCCCCCAATATCCTCACTATTTTTTTGAATCATAAACCCCATTACGGAATACATCATAGCAATGCTAATCATGGGGAGTAGAAAATTGGTCAGCACCAAACGGCGGTCCGTAAAAACCCGCTTGAGCTCTTTTTTCATCACGATCATTAAGCCTCTAAACATTAGCGCCACCTGCCCTTTCAAAAAGTATAAAAAAAGCATCTTCCAGGTTAGTGGTTTTGGTGCGGTCCATGATTTCTTTGGCAGTACCTATCTCGTGGATTTCCCCTTCTAAAATGATGGCAATCCGGTCGCAAAGTCGCTCGGCCAGGTGCATGATATGGGTTGAGATAATAATGGTTTTACCCTGTTTTTTTAGGGCCAATAAGTAATCTGTCACGGTTTTAGCGGTGATGATATCCAGACCGTTGGTGGGCTCATCAAAAATAATCACCTGAGGATCGTGAATCAGGCTCACCACAATGGACAGCTTTTGTTTCATCCCCGTTGATAGGTCGCTGATTTTAGTAAAACGAAAGGGGGTTACCCCAAAGGTGTCAAACAGATGGGTCATTTGGGATTCGATGGCGGGCTCTGTCATGCCGTGGAGTCTGCCAAAGAACTTGGCTGTGTAGTCTGGGGTAAAATGGGTGTCCAGTTTAAGCTCGTTGGTCAAGAATGCCAGGGTCTTTCTCACCTGGGCACTTTGGGTTGCACTGCTAAACCCGTCAATCACAACCGTGCCCTCAGTGGGACTGATTAAGGTTGAAAGGCACCGAAGGGTGGTGGTTTTTCCAGCACCATTTGGTCCAAGTAGCCCAAATATTTCGTTGGTGGCCACTGTAAAGTCTATCCCTTTCACCGCATATTTTAGAGGCCTCTTTTCTCCCGAGGCCTTTTGTTGTTTTTTGGAAAGCTTAAAAACTTTGGTTAAACCTTTGACTTCAATCATATTAGAGCCTTTCCCTATTCTGCCAGTGGATTCGGGGTTGAAACCGCCAGAATCCGCACTGTATTTTGGGTGCTATTATACCAGTTGTGGGGCATCTTTGATAAAAAATGAGCCGTGTCCCCAGGGTACAGGTCTCGGGTTTGCCCGTCTAAAACAATGGTCAAAATCCCTTCCACCACATAGATAAACTCTTCGCCCTCGTGGGAAAAAGGATCAATTTTCTCTGGAACCCGTTGAGGCATCAGTTCAATCATTCTTGGAAACAGACCCTTATCGGTATAGTCGGAGCTCATTTGATAGTAAATAAAGCGATCCTCTTCCACTGAAATCACTTGTTGCTGGTGCTTTTTTAAAATTGGGGCTTCATGTTTTGGAGATGTATTGAAAAAATAATTCAAATTAACGTCTAGTGCCACCGATATTTTTTGCAGGGAATCCACAGAAATCGTGGTGAGCCCCCGCTCAAGCTGCGAGATAAACCCAGTTGACAAACCCGTTGCATCTGCAAGATTCTTCAGTGTCATTTCCTTTTTTTGGCGCTGCTCCTTAATGCGTTTTCCCAATTGTCCTAACATTTTTCACACTCCAATCAATTCGTAGTGGCTGAGGCCTTGGTTGCGAAGTATTTTTCCCATTGACGCCATAAACGACCCGTCCGGCATCTGCTCTTGCTGCCAACTTCCTTTTACCCCATGGGGCCTAAAGGCAATCACCTTGTAAAGTGCATCATTACCGCTTTTCACGATTTTTTCACACACCCAAGTCAGGGTTTTGGCACTTTCCAGTTTTGGATGGACAACCGTCCGGATCTCGATTAGTTTTGTGGTATTTAGCAAGAGGTCAAAACTCTCCAACACTGGGGCAAGGGGCCAGCCGGTTAAGTCAAAGTGCTCATCCGGATCTGCACTTTTGATATCGAGCAAGAATCCATCCACCAGAGGGAGAAGGGCTGCAATGGCATGGGGATCCGAACCGTTTGTATCCACAAAAATCTCGTAATCATGATCCCGTAAGAGGGGAATCAACTCTTTTAAAAATGACAGTTGGAGGGTGCATTCCCCACCGGTTAAGGTGACCCCCCGTACAAAGGGGCGGTAGGGCAACAGTTTGTCCATCAAGGCCTCTGGGGATAGTGACATGTTGCCTTCAGTGGCAAGGGTGTACTGGGCAATGGTTTCTGGATTATGGCAGGTCTTGCACCGCATATTGCAGCCCTGAAAGAAAACCACACTGCGATTGCCCGGACCATCCACACAACTAAAGGGTAAAATTTGGCGTATATTGGCAAGCATCCTCTAACCTCCGGGGATTGGCGTAAAAGTCTTTAAGTTCTGGTGAGTGCAATGTTATACTATAATAGATGTAATTTTAGCGCACACGTTCTATCACTAATGAACACTTCTAATGTCATTATACCTTTTGAGGACACCTATGCAAATGATTCGGCTACATTTTAAGCGTTTTTTTAGTTGGCGCCAAACCCTTAGTTTTTATTTGGCCTTTACAATCATGCTGATACTTCTAGCAACTGTTTTTAACCATTACCAGGAGACCCTTGAAACCTCTGATCAAATTAGATTAGGGGTGATTAATGAGGACACCCATCAATTGGCCCAAGTGCTGATGTCCAGCTTTCAAGAAAGCGACACTTTTACAGCACTTTTTGATTTGACATTTGATACGAAGTCCCTGATTTCAAAGGCCTTTGACAAAGGGGACCTGGATGCCTATATCCAAATCCCAGAAGGCTTTACTGAGGGCCTTTTAACCTACGAAAACATGCCCATCACCATCCATGGGCATCTAGAAAATCCCATTAAAAACCGATTGATTGAAGAAATTCTCAGTGGCTATGCAAGCTATATTGATACTGCCAATGCCGCCACCTGGTCCCTTTATTACACCATGGAGAAAGCAGATCTTACCGGGGCCCAGATTGTTAAAATCAATAACGCTTTTTCTGTTGAAATGATTGGGGCAACCCTTGGACGGGCCTCCCATTTTGAACTGGACCCCTACACCGAACTCCCCAGTTCAACGGCACTTGGCTACTTTTTACTGGCCCTGCCCCTGGCCATGATGACCTTTATCACCGTAAACAGCGGCATGGTCACCATCCAACAAAGACAAGAGTGGCACTACCGCAGGTTGTCCATTTCCGGCATGCCCTTTTGGTGGCAAGTGGTTTCAGAGCAAACAGCCCAGTGGCTAAGTGGCCTGATTCTCCTGATGCCTGCTGTTTTGGGCCTCATCTTTTTTACAACCACGGCCATGGCACTTTGGGGCACCCTAGCCCTCATGCTAAGTCTCCTATTTTGGCAAAGTAGTTGGCGTTTGCTGAGCTATGGCTTTAAAGACCCCGCTGCCCTTGGCCTTCTAGCCTCGACACTGGGATTTATGGTAACCTTGGCAGGGGGCGGATTGGTGCCCTTTATCCTACTGCCGGTTTGGCTCAAAAGAATTGGCAGCCTAACCCCTCTATTCCAATTTAACCGCATAGGCTTAGAACAACAGCCCATTTTCCCACTGTTCCTATTTATAGGGGTGACTGTCTTGATTATCGCCCTAGAAATCCTGATTTTGGCCACTAGCTCAAGAAGAAGAGGTCCCCAATGACCCCCTTAAAACTACACCATAAACTGCTTTACAACCGTCCATTTACCTTGATTCTACTTGGACTTTGCCTTCTGAGTCTCCTGTGGTTTCATCTGGACCTTGCTCGGGCTGCAAGACCCCAGCCCATGATTGGTCTGATTGTGGTGGACCAAGACAACACCACCGCTTCAAAAGCTTATGTAAAAGACATTTCCAAACAGCCCCTACTGGCAGTCAGGTCCCTACCTGAAAAACAGGCCTTTCAACAACTACAGGATTCCCGGACCGAGGCGGTCCTCACCATCCCCAAAGGCTACTTTGAAGACTTTGGTAAGCACCAACTAAAACTCACTTACCGCAGTTATAGCAGCCTTGCCCCCGCCTTAGTTGACCTATTGGCCCAAAACCTGATGCCAACCATCGGCAAAGAAAAGCTCAACAAAGCAACCCACAGGTACCTGGGCCCCGAGTGGGTACCCATTGCCCTTTCTGACTACAGCGACTATTTAAGAGAACACCCCACCACCTTCAAATCCTACACCCAAACCACCCAAAGTCTTAAGGGTCTCAAAAGTCAGCAGGACCTTTCCCTCATCCAAACAGCAAACTTAAGCCTTGGCTATGGTCTTATCCTGATTATTTTTCTGGTTGTGCGCTCTGCGGTGCAACATCACGTCTTTCCAGTGCCCCTTCGGGCCCGCATAGCCACGGTCCCTGGTCTTTTACCTAAAATGGCCTTGGCCGCCCGTCTCACCCAGGCCTCCCTCTACACCCCCCTTTGGTTTCTCTTAGTGCTCTCGATCACCCTTCACCTAACCTTAGGGCTACCACTGGCTCTCTATTTAGGAATATTCGGATGGCTTATTTTATGGGTCTATCACGAACTCCTGCTGTGGATTTATGCAAGGGGTCAAGGCACCTACCAAACCCAACTGATTGCTATCGGTGCTATTATGGGCCCCGCAATTATGGGAGGCGCGTTTTTTTCAATTGACTTACTGCCTAAAACCATGCTGCCCCTAGTCTCTTGGTCACCCTTTTACCAACTAAACCTTGTTTATGTGACTGTGGTTTCCAAAGGGACCCTGCCCCTGAGCACAGTCAACTATATGGCATTATTGACCTTAAGCTGTCTCATCACAGTCAATGCACGGGGTATTCTTATGATGATAAAAAGAGGGTTTGGGCCAATTCACTAATGCTGTTATGACGGTTTTCAGCCAAGATTAAATTTTGTCAAGAATTCACACTTTTTGCTTGTAGTTTTCAATACTTACCATTAAACTAAACAAGGAGTCAACATCTCAAGGAGGCAAACGCCAATATATGAAAAAATTACTTTCTCTATCACTTGCTGTGCTTTTAGTTCTAGGTACTGCTACAGGTTGTGCAAAAAAAGAAACAGCAAAAGAATTATTGCAAAAAACGCTGGACCAAGCCACGGCAGTTTCATCCTCTTCAACTGAGATGAACATGTCTGCAAAAGTCGAGGCTTCTGAAGCTGCACTGGCTCAAGATGCTAGTATCCAAGGAATCATCGATATGGTCAATGCGGGCAAAGTCAATATGACAATGGCTTCAGATGTAAAAAATGGTAATGCAACAGGTAAAGTTTTGGTTGAGTCTAACGGCATTTCTTTTGCCATGGACCTCAACATGGTCGCTTTCAAGCAATTGGTTATGAAAACACCCCTTGCTGAAAAACTTATCACCCTTGACCTTACACAAAATGCCGAAACACCAGTGGATGTTGAACGTATGAAGCTTGTTAACAAAGAGGTTTCTGCTTTGTTTCTTAAGGCCATTAAAGATGAAAGCTTAAAAGCTGAATACAAAGTTGACTTTGAAGGCAAAGATGGAAAAACAAAGCTTAACTATGTTACCCTTACTATGGACAATGCTACTTTAGTTGCTTTCTTAAAAGAAACTGTTCCAGCAATCTACAACGCACCAGAAACACGTAAATTGTTAGAAGAAAGCATTACAGCTTCTCTAAAAGCAGCTGACCAAGAAGCAACACCAGAAAAAATTCAAGAGTCTCTTGATGCGATGGTCACAGAGTTCCCAACAATGCTAGATGAAATGCAAAAGCAAATCACATTTGACAGCCTTGTGGTCAAAATGGGTATCGACAAAGAATACAACACACGTGCAATGACCATGGATCTTGCTGTCACTGCCGCCCAAGGTGAAACTTCTTTAAAAGTAGCTTTAAATGTTGCATCTGAGCAGTTTGCATTCAACAAGCCTGTGGCTGCTCCAGTGATTGAGGTCACAGAAGAAAACAGCATTCCTTTTGAAGAATTCTTAATGCAAATGATGTTTGGCGGCCTAGGCGGTCAGTAGCAATCGCGACAAAAATGTATTATCACTAGCGATTGCAAATGCGATTGTATTATCAATCGCATCAACTAAGAAAAACGTATTATTATAATGCAATTGCATATGCGATTGTATTATCAATGCAATTACAAAAAAAAGTGTTGTCAGCCAATTGGCCGACAACACTTTTTTTATTTTGTCCATCTTAATACTGCTTTGCTTAAGTCAAACTTCTCTTTTGTCTTTCAAGGACCTTCTGATTATCGGCAGCCCCTTTTCCAAGGACTACAGCATCGTTGATCACCTGCTCACCCCGTCTGAGTTTTTCAATATCTGATTTTTTCACCAGGTAACCAGTGATCCGGACTACATCCGCATTATCTTCATATAAAGAAAAGTAACGGAGCCCTGTCTTAAAAGCACCCTTAATAATTTCAACGGCAGCCATGGGATTTCGTCTGACGGTCTCATCAAATCTAAAGATGTCACCAATCCCCGATGGGAAATAGCCATGGAAAGGAGCAGCGCTAATTAGATGATCGTGAATTGGTGGCTCATCTCCAATAGGAATACGGCAACCTGGACTCACCCCTGCATCGGTATCAAGGCCCACCTGGGCATGAAGCACATAGTGTCCCTTGGTGGCATAAAGCGCCGGATGGCTATGACCATTGACTTGCTTTGCAATGGCCTCAATAATTTGAATGCCCAGTTGATCTGCTTCTTTGGTGTGTCCAAAGCGATTTTCAGGCCCTGTGGTGCTTAACAGTTGATTTACAACGTCTGCAAGTCCTACTAAACCAAACATGGCAGTGAAGTTTTCCTTTTTAATGAAGCCTTCTTTAACTAAGAAATTGGTTTCAAAAAAGTCACTCTCTTCAAGCAAAAAGTCAACTCTGGCATCCATTAAAGGCAGCATGGCCCCCACAGCTTCTTGTAGCTGGGCCATGAAGTCCGAAATGGACATACCCACTTGGACTAATTTACCTAAATTGAGGCGCACCAGGGTATAACTACCACCACCAATTGAAAGACCATTATAGCAACTGACAATGGCATAGGGATTGGGTTTAAAGTCTGCTGTAAACATGTCATCGTTTGCAAATGAAGGTTTTGCGACTTTTAGGGCGGTCAGTACCGCCTCTTCCAACAGGTCATCTGGGGTATCTTTTGTGACTTTCATGGTTAAGTTTGGTACCGAATGTTGGAGCTCTCGTTCAAGTGATAAGAGCATTCGAGTGACTAGATTATCTTGTCCGCTTAAATTGGCATGGCAAAAGGAGTCTGTAATGGTCCGATCCAGGTGGGTTAAAAACCACTTTAACTGATTGCGGGTTTGGGCATCATCCTTTGTGACAAAGGGCCCTAAAAGGGTATCGAACTCCCCAATATAAACGGGCATGGTGGTAATTGAGGGCACATGATGGTAAAAAATTTGTAGGGTGCCTATGGCATCTTCCAGTGTTTTAGGGGCTGCAAGATTTAGAAACTCACAACCATTATCCATCAACTTTTGGTAATCTGGGACGATGTAACGGGGTCTGTAAGGAGCGTTTCCCTCGTACATCTCGCTTATAATTTCAGCAGCCATCAATTGCTCTTGTAGCTCAGTGTAGTCGATGGGATTAATGGAGTTCTCTGCAAACCTAGCCAGTTGAATCACCTTTTGTTGATAGGTTAAGCTGGTGTCTTTAATAATCTCTCTAACCATGGTAACCTCCTAAAATGTTAAGCCGTTTTCTGTGACATAACTGATAATGGCAAGAGCCAAAGCCTTGGCACTGTGGTAATCGGACTCTTTAGCAATCCCATAATGGGCGTGAACATATCTTACTGGAATACCAAGTACTACACATGGTATACCCTTTCCTTTGGTATGATAAACAGCCCCATTGGTACCGCCACCTCGGCGGACCGTCTCTTGAAAGGTAATGCCGTTTTCTTTGGCCAATCTTACAGCCAAAGCCGTTAATCCAGGATGGGAAATCATGGTGCGATCTGCATGGCGAATTTGTACACCACGACCGATCACCCCTTGGGCTTCATCTAAGCTCACAAATGTATCATCAGCTGGGGAACCTTCAAAGATAATGGCTAAATCTGCTTGTTTCATATTACCTGCTACTGCTGCGCCACGGCCCCCAATCTCTTCTTGGGTGGACATAACCCCAAGCACATGATGAGCTGGTAACTGAATAGCGGAGTTGATGGTATCAATCACGAGACAACAGCCTAAACGATTGTCAAAGGCCTTGCCAATCATCACCTGCTGGGCAGGAAGGTTTTCAAAAGTCACATCTGGCACAAGGGCCATGCCAATACGGATCCCAAGGCCCACCACTTCTTCTCTGGTCAAGCAACCCACATCTACTAGAATATCTTCAATGACTGGGAGTTTACCGGCTTCCCCTTCTTTCATAAAGTGAACGGGCTTTGAAGCGATGACCCCTTTAATAACCGTGCCATTATCTGTCACTAGACGCATCTTTTGCGCCAGTAAATTTTTAATATCCCAGCTACCAATGGCAATCACCCGTAATAACCCTGTGGCGGTTATGGCCTGAACCATTAAGCCAAGCTCATCAAGGTGGCCATCAAGGAGTATCAAGGGCTTATTCATATCATTTTTATGTGGGGTTAAAAAGCAATTGTTCATCACATCCACAAACACGGCCACATCCTCACTGATAAAAGGTTTGGCTGCAGAAATCACATCTGTTTCAAATCCAGAAATACCATTGGCGTTGGATAAAGCTTCAATAAGTTCTAGGGTTTTCATCGGTTGTCCTCCTAAAATGATTAATGGCTAAATCGTCAGTTGCTGAAACTGGTTTCACTTAGTGTATTGGACTGGCCTTAACATTTCTAAACTCAGCCCCCCGCTTGAGAATCCAAATAAACCAGGCACATAAAATAATGCCTTTTAAAATACTGGAGATGGAGATGGTCCACCAAACCCCATTGAGACCCATTAGGGTGTCAACGCTTAAGAGATAGGCCAAAGGCACCCTCAGACCTGTAAAGATGATACTCACCACAGAAGGTGGGACGGTTCTACCCAGGCCATTAAAAGCACCAGAGGTGGAGATTTCCAGGCACATAAAGAGCTGAGAAGTACCCAATATCCGAAGATACGTGGCACCACTTGGAATAATGGCAGGATCAGGAATAAATAAGGAGAAGATAGGCTCCGCAAAAATAATCAAGATCCCCGTGGTTGCCATACCAAAAATCATCATGAGCTTAAAGGATTCCCGGTAAGCCGCCTTGATACGGTCCAAAGATTTTGCACCGTAGTTTTGACCGACAAAAGCTCCAAGAGCCGTTGAAAAACCAACTGCTGTCATCCAAGAGATGGACTCAATTTGTGAGCCAACCTTTTGAACTGCAATGGGCATGTCCCCAAAATAGGAAAGTCTGCGGGCGATAATCATGCTAATTAGGGTAAATGCCGCACTGGTAAGTGCCACTGGAATACCGATTTTCATTAACTCTTTAACAATGACCAAAGACGGTTTTTTAAAGAACTCAAAGTGCGTAAAAGGAGATCCCTTGGATTCAATGTGAAGGAGGAACATCGCGGCCACCAGTATTTGAGCGATCACTGTTGCAATAGCGGCCCCTTCGACACCCATTTCGGGCATCCCAAGCCATCCAAAAATCAGAATAGGATCTAAGATAATATTAAACGCTAGACCAATGGCATTGATGATAAAAGGGACTTTACTGTTACCAGAACCGTTGTAAATACTTGAAAAGACCATGGCTGCAAAAGAAAATGGAAATCCAAAAGCCACAATGCCTAAGTAACTAAGTCCCCAAGCGTTGATTTGTGGATTTGGCACTGCAAAAAATGAAATCAGTGGCCCTTTAAACAGGAGTATAAAGACCATGTAAATCAGGGATGTTAGAACCGCAAACTGCAGCGCTGTTCTTGCAAAGCGCTTGGCCTTCTCTTCATCTTTTGCCCCTAAGGACTGAGAAACACCTACCTCAGCACCAATTTGAGAAAGTCTAATCAAAGACATGGATAGCCACATATAAAAACCTGCTGTACCCGCTGCACTGACAGCATTATAGCCCACTCGACCCAGCCAGATCATATCTGCCATGTTATAAGCCATTTGAATAAAGGAAGTCATCATAATTGGAACTGCCACACGAATGAGATTTTGCCTAATAGGACCTTGTGTTAAATCAATGCGTTTACTCATATACACCTCAGTTGTTTTGATAATCGAAATAATAACTTAATTATACGTCTTTAAGGCCTAAAAAGACACCCATTTCACAAAAGAAATAGCGTGTCTTTTAGAATTCTTCAAACCCTTGAAGTGATCGTTTTACAAATAGCCAATAGGTAATAATCCCTTATAAGTAGCTAATGAGCAGCATAACATTCAAAATTGTCAATGTAATCCCTATTGCCCATAAGATGATCCGATCAGTCCAAGAATTTTTGTATTTCCCCATGACTTTCTCAGAAGAAGTCAGATAAATCTGCAAGAACACAGTGATGGGTAGCTGTACACTAAGGAGCATTTGGCTGTAGATCAACCCTTGAAAAGGGTTAGGAATCAAGAAAATAAGAATGGTTGAAAATATAAGAATGGCAGTTACACCAATCTTAGTATGGGAATCCTTAATATCGTAGGGTTCACCAAACATGCCAGCAAAGATAGAGCCTGCCGCCATCCCTGCAGTGGTTGTAGAAGCAATCCCTGAAAATAGTAGAGCAACACCAAAGACAATCGCTGCTGCTTTTCCCACCAGGGGTGTCAGCATTTGTTGCGCTTGACCTAGTTCTGTCACCACCACTTGATTGTTAAAAAAAGTAGTCGCTGCCAAAATAATCATGGCACTATTAATTGCCCAGCCCACAATCATTGAAAACAGCGTATCGGTAAATTCGTACTTCATCTGCATCCGCTTAATGGCTTCATCCTCTAGATTCCACTGGCGACTTTGAATGACCTCCGAGTGTAAAAAAAGATTATGGGGCATCACCACAGCACCCAAAACAGCCATGATAATTGGCATAGAACCCGTTGGAAAACTAATGGTGGTCCAACCATGAACCGCCTGATTCCAATCCACCTGCACCACGCTGAGTTCGTAAATAAACGACAAACCGATAATGGACACAAAGCCGATAATCCATTTTTCAAGACTTTTATACGAATTACTAAATAGCATCCACAAAATAAGTGCTAAGACCATCACAGCGCCCAGTTTAATCGGCACTTTGAATAAGAGATTCAGAGCAATGGCTCCACCTAAAATTTCAGCCAAAGCCGTTGAAATGGCCGCTAAAATCCCTGTCCCTAAAACAAACTTAGAAAGCCATGGTTTCAAATGTTTCGTGGCCGACTCAGCCAAGCAGTCACCGGTGGCAATCCCTAAATGGGCCACATTATGCTGCAAAAAAATCAACATAATCGTTGATAGGGACACCATCCATAGTAATTTATAACCGTATTCCGAACCCGCGGCAATATTGGACGCCCAATTACCCGGGTCGATAAATCCCACCGTTACCAGTAGCCCTGGACCGATGTATTTCAATAAATCCTTTAACCCGTATGTAGGTTTATGATTCTTTTCTTGAAGTTGCTTTAACCAATTGGCCATGCCAAACCTTCTTTCATATCATTATAATGCGCCTGATTAAAACGGATTATACCCACAAATCCATAGGCTCACCATTATATTACACCTTTTTCTATTGATAATCAATATCATTATGAGATTTAATGGTTCTATTTTTGATTAATTTTCTGATAGGTTAGCCAATAAACAGATCTATAGGCTCCAGTCAATCTCGGTCAGGCCATTTTTCTTCAAATAGTCATTGGCCTGACTAAAGGGTTTGCTACCAAAAAAACCTCTATAAGAGGAAAGGGGGCTCGGGTGAGGCGCTGTCAGCACCAGGTGCTTGGGGTTTGTCAGCATGGGCATTTTCTTCTGAGCCGGCTTTCCCCATAAGAAGATGACAATGGGGCGATCCTCTTCATTGACTGCCCGAATCACAGCGTCAGTAAAGAGCTCCCATCCTTTCCCCTGGTGAGAGTTAGCTTCGTGGGCACGAACGGTCAGCACAGTGTTGAGTAGCAGCACCCCTTGATCTGCCCACTTTTTAAGATAGCCATGGTCAGGAATAGGGCATCCCATGTCGTCGTTCAGTTCTTTATAGATGTTCTTAAGAGATGGGGGCAATTTCTTTTGGCTTGGCAGCACCGAGAACGACAGACCATGGGCTTGATTCTCATCATGATAAGGGTCTTGCCCTAGTAGCAATACCTTAACATCCGATAAGGCTGTCATATTTAGAGCATTAAAAATTGCTTCTTTAGGCGGAAAAATGGTCTGTGTCTGATATTCAGCTTCTACGAAAGTCATGAGTTCACCAAAATAAGGTTTCTCAAACTCTCCTGCTAAAGCGCTATGCCAGCCACTTTTCAATAAAGTGCTCTGCCAATCGCTATTCAATAAATCATTCATCATACGCCTCCAAATATATAGAACAGATGTCAATTACTTTTTAAACTTTCTTGACATCAGGAGTTGTTATTTTCTATTTATAGTGTAGCATAGACAAAAAAATCAATCAATGAAATCGGCCAATGCATTACCAGAATTGACATTAGATAATTTTTGCAATACAATGTAATACAAAGGAGGTGTTTTTGTGTCTACTATATCTTTGAGATTCAATAATCGCGATGAGGCTTTGGTCAGAAAGTACGCAGCCCTTCATAATACTTCCGTTTCAGATTTGATTCGAAGCGCTGTCATAGAAATGATTGAAAATGAGATCGATGTCGAAATGTTTGATAAGGCAGTTGCTGAAACGCAAGCAATCTATAGCCTTGAAGAAACTAAGAAAGCGCTGGGTTTATAACCATGGCCTGGCAAGTTGAGTTTACCGATGTAGCGCTTAAAAGTCTAAAAAAAATGGACAAACAAGAAGCAGCACTCATTATCGGGTATATTGAAAAGAAACTCGTTGGAGACATTGATCCACGCTCATTTGGAAAACCCTTAGTCAGTAATCACAAAGGCAAATGGCGCTATCGTATCGGTGACTATCGCATCCTCTGTCGCATTGAAGACGAACGGGTTGTCATTGTCATTGTACTCATTGGAAATCGCTCTAGTATCTACAAATAATGCTGTTCACTTATAAAATTAAAAGCACCCCTGGCCAAGGCCCTGTCAATTTACAGGACTCTTGTGCGAGGTGGTGCTTTTATTTTCGTGTCGTTAACCCTTACTTGCGGTTTTCATAACACTCATAACCCTTAATAAACCCTTAGTATACTTCGTCAAGCTTATCCATTATTTTTGCAGCGGCATCCTTGTCTACAATCACAATCACGTTTGGATGGAGTTGCAAACAAGAAGCCGGCATTTCTGGATGGATTAAACCAAACATCATATCGTATACAGCGTCTTGCTTAGAAGCACCACTGGCAAGCAGTAGCACTTTTCTGGCGTGCATAATGGTTTTGATACCCATACTGATGGCTTGACGGGGTACAAGGTCAGCGCTGTCAAAGAACCGTGCGTTGGCATCAATGGTATCTTGGTCTAACTTTACTAAGTGGGTTTTGGCTTCGAACTTCAAATCTGGTTCGTTAAAGCCAATATGACCATTTCGTCCAATACCAAGTAGTTGCATATCGATACCGCCAGCAGCCTTAATCTTAGCTTCATAGGCATTGCACTCTGTTTGTATGTCAGCTGCAAGACCACTTGGAATGTGAAGAAGAGCTGGATTCACATCCACATGATTAAATAAATTATCTTTCATAAAATAATCATAACTTTGGGTATGCTCTGGACTCAAATCATAATACTCATCCAAATTGAAAGCTGTCATTTTAGAAAAAGGAAGATCCTCTTCTTTATGAAGGCGAATCAACTCTTGATAAGTGCCTACAGGGGTAGAACCCGTTGCCAAACCCAGTACTGATTCAGGTTTAAGCCATAACTGGTTGGCAATAATCGCAGCCGCTTTTTTGCTTAAATCCTGATAATCATTTGCGATAATGACGCGCATATTCCTTCTCCTTAAATTACATAGGTACTGAGTTAAAGTTTAGGCTCACCATTGACAAAGGTTTGCACTACCTCAAATTGGTCGGTTAGTACCACAATATCAGCATGATAGCCTGGTTGCAGTAAGCCGACTTCTTTGAAGTCCATCAGGCGAGCTTGATTCTCACCCACCATGGAAACCAGGTTCTCCACCGTTTCATCGGTGTGTTTTGCAAAGTGTTTTAGGGCATGGTTCATGGTTAGAATTGAACCCGCTAATGTGCCGTCTGTTTTTAAAGTAGCTTTTTCGTGGTCAACCGTAACCATCAAACTTCCCAGGCTGTATTCCCCAGGTTTTAAACCACCTGCGCGCATGCAATCGGTCACAAGCATCAACCGCTTATTGCCTTTATGTTTATAAAGGGTTCTAAAAAGATGGGGGTTCACATGGATTGTGTCCGCTATTAGCTCCGTATAAACGTCGCTATTGAGAATAGCGCCCACAACACCAGGCTCTCTGTGATGCAGTCCACGCATGGCGTTAAACACATGGGTGACAGAGTGAACCCCACGATTGAAGGCATCAGATGCCTGATCGTAAGTTGCATTGGAATGGCCTAAGGATAGTCTGATGCCGGTTCTTTTAGACCAAGATATCATGTGATTCTCTGGATCCAGTTCTGGTGCATAGGTAATGAGTTTAATCATATCATCATCTTGTTCAAAGAGAGCGACATCTGGCGGGATAATAAACGCCTCATTGTGTGCCCCTTTCATCACAGTATTGATGAAAGGACCTTCAAGATGAACCCCATGACATTTGGCGCCACTGACTTTAGCGCCATTTTGACGGACATTGTCGATTGCCACTTTTAGGTTTTCAATAGAATCAGTCACTGTGGTTGCCAGAAAACTGGTTACCCCGTGCTTGACCATTTCCTTTGAAATACCCTCCAGTGCTTCTGGTGTCCCATCCATTGTATCGAACCCCCCCATGCCATGGACGTGAATATCAATAAATCCCGGCATAACAAGAGCACCCTGGACGTCAATCCGGGTGCACTCTAAGGGTAAATCCCTAGGGTTAACAAGACCAATAATACGGTCTTCAAAAAGCAGTGCTTGACCATCAAGCACCTGATTGTCCACAATAATTCTACCGTTCACAATCGCTTTTTTCATTGGTTACTCCTTATAATAATCCAGTGGAAAAGGAAAAATTCTTAAACAGACGTTTGACACTCAAATCAAACTTCAAAAGCGAATTTATCCCATGGGTGAATGTGCTTTAGTAAATGGACTTCTTCGGGTACGATTCTTGCCACCACATTGGATTTCCCACTGTTTTCCATAGGCAATCTAGCCACTTGAAGCTCCCCTGCGTATCGGGCATATAAATCACTTTCAATAATGATATCACCCGGTTGTATATGAGGAGTATAAGTAGCTGGAAAAGCATGTCCTTTATACTTCACCCGTGACTGAGTCGAACGCATCAAGTATTCTGACACATCCCCACGGTTATAGTGTGGCTCCTCTAAAACAATCACCTTTTCAAGGTCTGATGCGGTTGGTAAAATCTCTAACTTAAATGTTTTTAGTGATTTTGACACCCCCGATAAAGCAATCAGCTCTTCATCACTGGCAATGCCATTTCCAATAATAACATTGTCAATAAGCTCTGAATAGAACAAATCTTTGGCCTGAACTGTTATGGCTTGGGACCGGTGCTCTTCTAATGTGCACAAGCCTTCATTAACTGGCCAAGGTCCAAACATAGCACTATGGGAACTGACAAAAGCTGACGTTCCAATATTTTGGCTTTTAAACTGCTCGGAACAAGCTAAAAAGTGACTTCTTGAGAGACCCGTGTAGCGGTGGGGATAAAAATTATGACAACCAATCAGATTTGCTTTATTAGGGCGATGGCTCAAAATATTTTCCAAATACTTGGTACCGTTTGACATATTAATCTCGATTTTAAGATCGTGTTCATTATAGGTCATGATACTTTCTTCAATCCCCGTAAAACCAAGATCTAAACGAATGCCATAAAGACCCATGGCCTTAAAATAACCAAGATTTTGATAATCAAGGCCCAGTGTTTTGAAAACCCCTGGATCAACATCTGCAATCACTTGCATATTTCGCTGTGCAGCATAATCAACCAATTCTTTGAAGGGTTTAAATGGGTCATCCCCTTCACCGGCACTAATCATACAAGTAAAGATTCGCTTGTAACCCAGCATACTTGCCGTCTCAATATATCGTTTAAATGCTTCTTGAGAGGCATTACCAGGATAAATTGAAATACCCAGTTGTCTCATAATCTCACCTACTTTGTTTGAAGAGCAGCGTAGATATCAATAAATTCGTTTGCTAAATCTTTTAAGAGTATGGCGTTCATCAAGTGATCTTGTGCATGAATCAAGAGCAATGAAACCATTCCGGTTTCGCCCCCGGCTTCCTTTTGAATGAGTTCTGTTTGAAAACGGTGAGCTTTATTTAGCTGCTCCATGGCAAGTGCTACCTTCTCACGGGCTTCTTCTACTTTGCCCGTTTTAGCACAGTGTATTCCTTCTAGCATATAACTCTTTGCTTCACCGCTAAATGTAATCAATTGAAATATAATTTCTTCCATGGTAATGCCTCCCTCTAGGTGTGCCAAGTGGCAGTCTTTCATATCTGAATCCGCTTGATGCGAACAATCATTCTATCTAATAATGCTGTCTGTTGACTAATTATGGTCAGAATTCCTAACCTCAGTATGCATCCATCTCTTATAATATCGACCTATTTGCGCATATAGTAATTTTAACACAATCTTAAAGCGCTTAAAAGTATCAAGTTTGAGCAACCGATTTCCTAAAACGATTTTATTTCGGGACACTTACAAAATGTCTATAAAGACTGAATAGGGCCTATGGGCCCTATTCAGTTAAATCACTTCACATGCTTATAACTTACTTCACATGCCTACAAACCATGTTGCATGCTTATAAATCACTATTATGCTGATTTTTTGAGCTCTACTTTTTCTGCATCAGTTTTATTAGCAATCATAACGAATGGTAGGTAGATAAGGAAAGCCACTACCAGATTCACCAATGCTAAGAGAGCGCCCATTGGGCTACCAGCTGTTGCCATAAAGCCGCCAAGTACTGGTGGCATTACCCATGGGATAACCACTGAAGTCATTGGTACAAGGCCAATTGCTGTTGCAACATAAGCAATTGTTGTCAAAACAAGCGGTGTCAACATGAAAGGAATAATCATCATTGGGTTGAGGATGATTGGAATACCGAAGATCATTGATTCATTGATGTTGAAGATACCAGGAGGCGTACTCATACCGGCAACCAGTCTGTAATCTTTTCTCTTTGAACCAACGAAGATTGCAGCGATAAGTGCAAGTGTCGTACCAGAACCACCCATGTTGACAAAAGCATCGAAGAATGATTTTGTAACGATGAACGTTGGCTTAAGACCAGCTGAAATAGCTTCTGCATTGGCAACGACATTCGGAACGAATACAGCTTGCATGATAGGATCGATGATGTTTGAACCGTGGATACCAAAGAACCAAAGCGTTTGTGCAAATAATGGCAAGAGTAGAGCTGCGCCAAATGTATTACCAGCTTTTGCAATTGGTGCTGTTACAAATTTAGTGATGACTTCAAACAAGCTGGCTGTTTCCATACCGAATAGGTTGGTTGGGCCTGTAAAGAAGAACATCAAAATCCAAGATGCAACTGCAAGGATGATCATAGATGGGAAAAGTGCCGCAAATGATCTAGCAACTGCTGGTGGTACTTGTTCAGGCATTTTAATAATCAAAAGTTTTGATTTTGAAAGAAGTCTGAATGCTTCTGCAACTGCAATACCGATGATAATGGCAACAAACAATGCATCAGCTCTCAAGAAGCTCCAGTTGATATTACCCCATGCATTAAAGGTGGCATCAAAGGTTTCTGGTAAGGCAACACCAGGAGCCAATTGTCCAAATAGTTCAGTAAATTTGCCAGCGCCATCTACCACTGGTGCTGATGGGATGAACAAGAAATAAGTTGCAAGTGATAGAACACCTGCTTGAATCGGGTTTGCATCATATGATTTAGCCAAGTTATAAGCTACCATAAATGCGATAAAGACTGACATGATTGCAAATGTACCCCACCAGATATTACCACCAAATGATTTCCAGCCTTCGCCGAAAATTTTAGGCATCAATGTTTGGTAAGGATCAGTTGCTGCATCTTTTGTAAACTGCATGTTGTTGATCAAAACGCCCATAGAACCGGCGATGATCAAAGGCATGATTGCTGCAAACGAGTCACGAACTGCTACTAAGTGACGCTGTGCACCGATTTTAGCTGCTACCGGTACAAACTTTGTTTCCATGAAATTCATAAATCCGTTCATAGAAATAAATCCCCCTTGAAATTTAAATTAGAGCTTATATAGTCAACCACCCAACGTGGTGCCATAACAAATTGATGCGATAATTACTTGAAATGAGTTTCTCCATTACATGAAACTGTTTCTCGAATTGAGATTACTTCTTAAGTTTAATGGCTTGATCCAAAACAGCACTACCGTTCATGGTGCCATAGTTGATAGAATCAATCACTTCAATTGGTACCCCTTGTGGCTCGAAAATTGCTTTGAGTTGCGGGAGCAAGAAACGAACTTGTGGGCCTAAAAGAACAACATCAACACCTTTGACGCTTTTAGCCTCAGCTTCTGCCATTGCAAAAATCTCAGCTTTGATACTACGTTCAACTGCGGCTTTATCCATTTTTGTAACCAGCATTGATGTTGACATACCCGCCGAACACACTAACATGATTTTCATAGTCTTACCATCCTTCTCATTTTCCCATCGGCATGGGTGCCGATACCCTACTACACATCTAACGTCAACGCCAGAATCAATGCACCTTCTGTTGCGTCAGCTTTTGGCAGTGCCATTTGAATTTCTGATCGATCTCTATAACGATCAATCAGACACTGCTGGAATGTGATACTTTGTTGAAGTACGCTACCACCCAATTTTAATTCAAGAGATGCTAGGCCCATTCTTCTGTATAAAGTGTCGATCAACTCCACTAAGCCCTCTATGGCATCGTGAACAATGGCTTTTGCGTGTGGATCTTCGTGATAAAGAGAAACCACCACAGGTGCAATTTGAGCTAATTTGTCCTTTGTAACACCAGGGGAGTAGAGAAAACTAATCAAGTCTTCGGCAGAAGACATGTTTAGCGCCTGGAGGAGTTGATCGTACAACTGCGTTTTAGTAGCGCGACCATCGTGAGCTTTTGAAAGATAACGATAACCTGCATGTGATAACCAATAGCCACTGCCTTCGTCCCCAATTAACTGGCCCCAGCCACCGACCCGAATCAGATTCCCTGAATGGTCGATGCCCATAATGATAGACCCTGTTCCGCTAATCAGCATGGCACCTGCTTTTTTACCATTGGCACCGACTAGAGCACCTAAGGCATCATTTTCCACTAACAGACGACCAGCAAACCCCATACTCCGTATGAGCTGTGTGATTTGAGTGGTGTCATCTGCACAGTCTACGCCAGCGCCACAAAAGGCGATGGCTTCGACCTGGGTCAAATCGGCATGGACGGTTTCCAAAAGTTGATTGAGTAGTTGCCATATATTTTGTTTTGTTTGATCAAGACCAATACTGTGATAGTTAGATGGCCCCACCGAAAGTGTGGCCAGGCGTTTGCCATCTGCCAAGGAAATTGCACCAGTGGTTTTAGTACCACCACCGTCTATGCCAATATAGTAACCCATCTTGTATCCTACTCGTGTGCAAGAACAGTTTCGAAAAGTGCAACTAAAGCTGCAACAGCCTCCACTTCATCTGGACCATCTGCTTGAATGATCAGTTCATCATCTTTTGCAGTTCCTAAACTAAGAATACCCATGATTGATTTCGCATTGATGGTCTTTTCGCCTTTGACGATTTCAACCTGAGATTCAAATTCTTTAGACTTGCTGACCAAAAGACCTGCTGGTCTAGCGTGAAGTCCTGATGCACTGGTTACGATTACCTTTTGATTTGTCACTGTAATGACCTCCTTTTTACACTCAGCTATATAGCAAGTGGCGTGCCAAAGTTTCAAATCGTATTTTTTTATTTGCAAGCAAGCGTTTTCAACAGATTAAATGGTCAAAATAAACGAAAAGATGTGTGCAAAGTCGTCACACTGACCTTGCACACATCTTTTTTATTGCACACATAACAACACACATTCACACTTGCACACGACATTACAGTTCTGAAACACAAGCAAAGATACTAATCAACTTTACCACTGTTATGATTCTCTTTGAACATCCGCAAAATATGGGCTTGTTCGTGGTCCCCAATATAAAAGTCATATTGCTTCTCTAAATGGGTCAAGGCATCCTGAACCACCACCATGGCATGGCCATTATGCTTTAAAAATTCCTGAAGGCCATCAAATAACACCTGGTCTTCACCTTTTCGCAATCGGTTAATCAAAAATGCCACGTGTAAGAGAATACCCACTTTCACGTCCTGCTCGATGACATAATGTAGACCTCTTTCAATGTGGTCCACTGTATAGAGAATGTGGGACACCAAAGCCACTGCATCAACACCATCTATGTGTTGCGCCACCGTATGAATCACCTTATCTAGTACATCCTCAGAGGATATTATCTTATCAAACAATAGGTCTGCTCGCCCCGACATAAAGTCGATTGCTGGGATTAGGGCATAATCTGGTGCATCTAATTGAACCGTAGAAATCACACACAGAATGCGATAGGTTTGCGCATACATTTTAAGGGCATCGCTGAAATCCTTCTTGTTGAGCACATTCAGGGTCTTGACTTCAATATCCGTGTCTTTGCCAAGGCGTCTTAGAACAATTTCTTTTAAAGTTTTAGAAGCCCCTTCACCGGTAAAACACGCCGTGATAATAATGCGCTTGAGGGCTTTAGACATCATTGGCACCCCAGGTTCTTTTACTTCAAGCTTCATACTCTTATAAATCTCCACAATATCACGGCCCAAAACCGCTTTTCTGCAAGCCTCCAGAACCACGGCGGTACTGACCATATCGATGGAGTAAACCATAACGCTGGTCTCTTCACGAATCATATCTCCAAAGTTGGTAAGGGACCCCATGTCCACTAAGAGCAATACCCCTTTACCCCTGTTGAGCCGCAATATTTCATCTTTTGCAATCGAGTACATCTGTTCTGCAGACATACTCAGGGGCATATCAAGGGCCTTAGCATGATCTGTGTTTAAGAGTGTATTGGCCACACTGACCATGGAGCTAGCCGTTGCATGACCATGCATAATCACTAAAATTCCCACTTTTTCTTCTTCTACAGTGGCTTCATCGATGCGATCAGAGGCTAAGAACATGGTCAAATAGCCAATCTCATCCAGTGGCGTTTCAATAGACATCCGTTCGTCTATCAACTTAGCCAGTTTCATGGCCACAATAAACTCTTCTTCATAGGTCACCCGGACATAATTCAGTTTTGGGTGATAAATCCGCACACCCTTTCTGATACGCTCGATGCTCCCCTGTAAGTGAAGCCCTAGCCCAAAGAATATTTTCTCATCAAATGGTTTTTTCAACAGGTCTGTGGCCATTTTAAGCAGTTCCGTGGTGAGCTTAAGAATGTCTTCGTCCACCACACTCAATAATTCACCTAGCTGAAACCGAGTGGATAAGGTGCCAATGTAGGACTGAAAGTGCTCCTCTATATCGATATTGAGGATTTCGTTGATTCGTTCGTCCTCTAAGCCCTGGGCCTTAAGCTTATCCATTTTTCGTTCAATGACATCATAAAAGACGGAATTATCATCTGGCATGGACACTTCAAGTCGTTCGCCTATCTCGATTCCAAAACGGTACAACTCATCCATAGGGTTCAGGAGTTTATCAATCTCGTCTCTGGAATCCTTGAACCGCAGGAGCCCCCTGTTCACATGGGTCGGTAAATCACCCTGTTGAATTAAAATATACATTTCTTCCATTGTTTTAAATCTCAAAAACGCCTTGGCACAGGAAAGTTGCAAGTCACTTTTAAGCTGCCCGATATTATTGGGGCAATCATAGAGCAAAATCGACGCCAAACTATTGCGATTGATATAGATACTTTTTTGAAGCCTGAGGGCTTCTTCTTTTAAGAAAGTTTCGACTAAATGGTAACGTTCTTCCAAATCTCTCTCTCTAAGAGAAGGTAAGGTGATGGTCATGGGGATTCTGCGCATGAAAGTTTTTAGGAGTACCGACCCCGGATCCTCTGTGGTTGCAGCGATTAACTGAACATCGGAGGCCACCAGGGATTCTGTATCTCCCATGCGGCGGAAGACGCCCTTATCCATAAATGTAAATAGCATTTCTTGTCCTTGGGGCGTCAGGCGGTGGACCTCGTCCAGAAAAAGCATCCCCGTATCAGCCTTTTTAAGGAGGCCAACCCGATCTTCTGTGGCCCCTGTGAAGGCCCCTTTTTTAACCCCAAAGATTTGAGACATCAAGAGCTGAGGGTTGTCAGCGTAATCGGCACAGTTGAAGCGGACAAATGGTGCTGAAGCAGAGATCATCTTTACCTGCAGTGCAAATTGGTACATGACTTCTGCAAAAAGGGATTTACCCACACCTGTATCTCCTAGAATCAAGGTGTGCAATCCTCGAGGGGGATACAAAATGGCAGCCTTTGCCTGCTGGATTGCCGTAGACAAACTCATTCCAGCCCCTACTAATTTATCAAATGAATTTTCTGCTAATAAGTTTTGTTTTTTTGTGGATTGGTTAGGGGTAGTTCTAACTTCGTTTTGGAGCGTCTGCGGCCCTTGCATACCCCTTTCATTTAAGCCCTCACTACATTTAAAAAGAACCGGTTTACCGTTTTGTTTAACAACCGCTCCCTCTCTGGTTAATTGATTGAGATAACGGCTGACACTGGAACGGTCCAGTCCTAGCATATCTGATAGCTGAGTTGCACTGATCCCTTGGTTGGCTGAGTGCTCATTTAAGGCTTGAAAAATTCGATCTTTTGCAGTCACACCACACCACCTCTTCTTTTATTCTGATTTATTCTTAGTATAGCGAAAGTTATGTGGATAAGCAATCTTGCTTTGAGTGTCAAAAATAAGTTTCGAAACTTCTTCGAAACTTTTCTTTTTTTTTTGATTTAAAGAATACTTTTGAGGTATAGATATAGAGAATAATGCTTATATAGGAGGTCTTATGAAATTACCCTACACAATTGACACCATCACAGAGATGGCAGATGGCGTATTTTTGGTCAACAGAGATCGCCAAATTACCTTATGGAACGAATCAGCTTCACGGATTACCGGCTTTGATCAAAGCGACACCTTTGGCAAGTCATTTGCAAAACACATTCAGTGCCACGTTGATTTTCGGGGCAAACCCTTAGCAGATGATCAGTGTCCACTGAAAAAGGCACTGAATACTGGCAAGCCTCAGCAAATGATGTCTACTATTAAGAATAAATCAGGCCAATTGGTCCCTGTCAATATACTTGTTATACCCTACTGTAATGAGGCGGGTTTTGTGGCTGGAGCCATTGAACAGTTTAGCATCATTGAGCCTAAGCACATGCCCGCCAGCAGTGATAGACGCAAAATCAATCCCTCCCACTTGGAAAAGAAAACTCGCAGGGTTGGCACCTCTGCGTAAATTACAAACAGATTATGTCATTTATAAGCCTAAGAGGCTACAAAAAACTGTCGCTAATTGATTCTTGATATAGAATCAATTAGCGACAGTTTTCTTTGTTAATGCTGATAATTATCTATCACTTTGGAATCCCTTTCAATCCACGTCTGACCACTGGCAACCACATGACCTTCCATATAACGCATGAGCTCAGCCCGGGTCAAATTTTGTGGAAAATCATCCAATGAATCCAATGCAAAAATCTTTGCCCGTATTTTTTTTGACTGACTTTTTTGTTGATCAACCGCTTCTAAGATATCAGTCTCCAACTGGCCAACAGAAGCCGGAATATTGTAAGCCATCAAAAATGTTGGATCCATAGGTTGAGAAGGGTCATCTAGAATAACCACAATACGCTTTGCTTGTAAAGGATAGTTGTACCAATTGAGATGTATATTCTTATATTCTATAATCATACCCATAAGCACCTCCTAAATGGTTGATAGTGAACACTGATGTCGTATCAAGTTGCAAACAACTAAGAAGCTTATTTAATAGATACCCCTAAATCCATATTTTATCTTTACATATTCGCAAACTCTGATACAATATATCAGTATTCTAATTTAATCGATAATAGTGTTTACATGGTTACCCACTCTAAAAAACATGTTGAAGTGCTTTTTTTGTGCATTTCTTCATTTTTGGTAACTCCGTACACACCAGTGTGAAAGGGGTTTTTTTTGTGTCTAAAATGAACGCGCGTCAATTGGCTATTTCTGGACTTATCGCAGCATTATACGTGGTCTTAACCTTGGCATTTGCAGGATTTTCTTATGGTGAGATTCAATTTAGAGTCTCGGAAGTTCTTGTCTTACTGCCCTTTATCAATCCGATTTTTATACCTGCCATCACCATCGGTACCTTTATTGCAAATCTGTATGGCCCCTTTGGGGTTGCTGATGCTTTTGCAGGTAGCTTGGCATCCCTTATTGCCATGGTCCTTGTCTGGCAAACCCGCCGTCTTCTTGGGGACAAACTGAAGAGTTTATTTGTGGCTTCACTATGGCCTGTACTCATCAATGCCCTTTATGTGCCTGCCATCATCATCGCCCTGGATCCAAATACACCTTGGGTTGCGTTTACGCCTATTGGTATTTCAGTGGCAATTGGTGAATTTGCGGTGGTGAGCATTGCTGGCGTGATTATCTTTCACAAATTTAAAGATCACCCTTCCCTCATGACGATATTAGGGAAACCAAAGCTATAACTAGTTCGAACCAATCCAGTTGGGTTGGTTTTTTTTGTTTCCACAAGGGACAGAACTTGACACACCCCTTGATATCTATTATAATGTACTAGAAAGGGGTCATACTCATGGCAAGAAAAGCACGGGAAAAAGCACTTTATTCAACTTATAAAATCGAACAAACCTGCTCTCAAACCCATTTTTTTAATTGCGATGATGAGCGGCTCTATTTTTTATCTTGTCTTAAAAGAACACAGATGCAATATGGTTTCTTTCTGCTAGGCTATCGCCTGGATAGCTCCGGCTATCAGTTAATCCTTTATGACAACGGCATCGATATTACTAAAATTATACGAACTTTAAATATCGAATATGCACTTAAAAATGCCCGTCCCCAGTTTAAACTAAAAGAACGGTTTAAATCGGAAATCATTCAAGATAGCCAAGAACTCTTAAATGCCATTCGCATTCTTAACAGAGATCAAGATTGCAATCCATTTAACAGCTATAGCATTTATTGTCAAGATCGGGATCCTGTCATCGACGACTCCATTGCACTGGCTATCTTTAGCCACAACCGCGAAACCTATACCGCTTTTATCCGCAATCAAATCAGTTTACTTTCTGAGGCGATTCCAACTCAGGGCATCGAACCCGCTTGCTCCAATGGATGCATCCAGTCATTGGAAAAGGGAAAAGAAAAGCTAGAAGAGCTCCTTCAGCCCCATAATCTAATGGCTGAAGATCTGAAAAAGCATAAGTCATTACGCAATGACCTCATCGTTTATTTTAGAAAGAATTCGATTCTCACCCTAAAAGAAATAGGTGACATGTTCTCAGGTATGAGCGAATCCGCCATCAGTAAAATCATACGCAATCACATTGAAAAACCTTAATAGGAGGCTCTCATGTCAGTGACACTTAACAACATGTTTCAAACAAACAACTTGAATGCCCAATACGACATCCTGGTTGTTGGCGCAGGCCCAGCGGGTCTGACAGCAGCTGTCTACGCTAAAAGAAAAGGCCTGTCTACCCTAGTGGTTGGCGAAAAAATCGGTGGCCAAGTGATGGACACCACTTCAGTAGAAAACTACACTGGTTTTGAGTTTATTACGGGACAAGATCTCTCCCATGCTTTCCAGCACCACGTTGAATCTTTGAATGTAACTATTAAAGAATACACAAAGGTATTGAGTATCGAGGATCAAGGGGCTGTAAAAATCGCCACCCTTGAAGATGGCTCAAAAGTTGAAGCTAAGGCCATTATTCTTGCCACTGGTTCAAAATCTAAAAAGTTGGGTGTCCCTGGTGAAGATGCATTTTATGGCCGCGGGGTCACTTATTGCGCCATTTGCGATGGTCCTTTGTTTCAAGACCGCAGGGTGATTGTGGCCGGTGGTGGCAACAGCGCCATCGAAGCGGCAGTGGACCTGGCAAAAATTGCAGAACACGTCACTGTGGTTCACAGAAGCCAACTCCGTGCAGACCAAATCGTCATTGACCAGCTCAGCAAGTATCCTAATGTCACAATCTTACTTCAAACGCAGATGCTTGAGATTCAAGGTGAAAAAATGGTCAAAGGCGTCCGTGTTCTTGACAAAGGAACAGGCCAAGAATCCTTTATAGAAGCCAGTGGTGTTTTTGTAGAAATTGGCTATATACCTAACAGCGAATGGTTAAACGGCCTTGTCAAACTAAATGACAATGGAGAAGTTCTCATTGATGCCCATGGTCAAACCTCAACACCTGGCATCTTTGCTGCAGGAGACCTGACACAAGTTCCATATAAGCAAGTGGTTGTAGCAGCAGGCGAAGGAGCCAAGGCAGCCCTTACCGCAAATGACTATATCAATCGACTGGGTTAAATTTTTTTCAGTGCTTCACGTAATCAACTTATAATCGTTAAGGAGGGTTCCCATGGAAAAAACAATGGTACTAGCAGGTGGTTGCTTTTGGGGCTTAGAAGCCTATTTTCATAAATACGATGGCATTGTAAAAACCGAAGTTGGCTATGCCAATGGCCTCTTGCCAAACCCAGTCTACGACCAAGTCAAAAAAGGTGGTACAGGGTATGCAGAAGCTGTCTATGTCACCTATAACACAGATCAAATGTCCACTGAATTACTGCTTGAAAAATTTTGGCAAGTCATTGACCCAACCGTCCTTAATCGCCAGGGTCCAGACCTTGGACACCAGTATAGAACCGGTATTTATTACACAGACCCTTCCGATTTAGAGGCCATAAACACTTCAAAAACAAACGCCCAAAAGGCCTACGAGAAGCCGATTGTCACCGAAATCGAACCCCTAAAAAACTATTACACAGCAGAAGACTACCACCAAGATTACTTGACTAAAAATCCAAATGGCTATTGCCACATCGATTTATCTCTTTACGATTAACAAACTAATACATGATCACTAAATGATTAACAAAAAAGCCTCCTGATTTCTCAGGGGGCTTTGATTTTGCTATTTGTTCCCATGGTGCCATTGCTGTTGTAGCCACGTGGCCACAATATGATTTTCCATGGGGGTCTCGAGACAAACTTCTAGGGGTTGATCGAGAAGAACCCAAGCATCTTCAGGGGTCTCCACTCTTTGGTAATCTAAAAGGGCATCCTCTAAGAGCAGTCCTTGATCAGCTAAATAGATGATAGGTTTACTGTCTAATGTGCTGCGCTTGACGGCACAAAAGAGGCCTTTGATCACATCTGGGGTATCAATGGGTGCATCAGAACTCATATAAAGGGGAATCCCCATTTCTCGCATGGTGCTCCAAACATAAGAGGATTCAGCTCTTTCTAGACCAACTCGCTGATAAACCATTTTTGCATCTTCGTGAATAAAAATCGGTTGAATATAGGCCCGAATTCCAAGGGCTGCCATCCGCTTTAAAATTTCTGGATTTGTGATTTGACAGTGGACGATTCCGGACTTTTCCAGGTACTCCTTTGTGGCCTCCAGTTGTTCAAAGCCAGCTAAAACACGGGAAATTGCACCATCTCCAATGGCATGTATGGACAGGGGCAGTCCTACTTTATGGGCTCGCCCCATCAAATCAAACAAAACACGGTCCTCTTGAATGGCGATGCCCAGTTGATCCGGTGCATCTGAATAAGGCGCTAGCAACTGGGCAGTCCTCGCCCCCAGGGAACCATCGGTAAATAACTTTAGCGATCCGATTTCAAACCGCCTACCTCTTAGTCGCCCCATGTGAGATGCAATCTCTTCTGGGATACCTTGAGCTTGCTCAATCACCTTGAGTTTCAAGTGACCAGATAAGACTAAATCCTCAAAAACAGACATGATTTCTACGGCACTTAAGTTGGGAAAGCTGGTGAGATCGTCGGAATGGACTGAACAGATCCCTTTAGAAATCAGATCATTTTGGGCTAGCAAAATGCACTCCCGTACGGTTTCCAGGGTACCATTATAATAGCCACCGTTGGTTAACAGAGAACGGGCTCGCTCCCGAAGAACACCGGTTGGCTTGCCCTGGGCATCTAGATCAATCATGCCACCGGCTATCACAGGTGCTTCTTGGTCCAAGCCAAGGGCTTCAATCACAAAACTATTCACCACCGTCACATGGCCACAGATTCTGGATAATAAGATTGGTCTATCTGTGGCAATTTGGTCAAGATCCTGTCGGGTGGGCATTCTTTTTTCTACAAAAGCTTCTTGATTCCAACCGAAGGCTTCAATGGTGGCTTTTTCTTGAGATTGGGTAGACTCATTAAACTCATTAATTGATTTAGACTCTTTTAGACATGCAATCAGTTTCGCAATGGAATCAATCTCTCTTAAATCGGTTTGCCTTAAAAATTTACCGTATTCCACTAAATGCAGATGGGTGTCGCAAAAGCCCTTGACCAACTGGCCGGATGTCATCAATGCCTTGGCTTGAGCACCAGCAACCTCTAGGGGTTTACCATAAAATTGGGTTTCTATTGTCAGTGACATATGTCCTCCAATGTGTTGATTTCTCAGTAATCGCTGCCAGGAAAAGGCTCATGGACCCACTCATCTAGACATTTTAAGACGTCTTCTTCCAGAAGCGGCTTTGAATAATAATAGCCTTGAATTGAATCAAACCCCATATTTAGTAGGGACTTCAATTGACCACGGGTCTCAACCCCTTCAGCCACGGTCTTAATATTGGTGCTCTGACAATAAGAAAGTACAGCCTGAACCATAGCGCTTACATGTCGATCAACCACCATTTTGTGTACGAGTTGCTTATCAATTTTCAATTGCGTCAGGGGTAAATTCAATAAATTATTAATGGAAGAATAACCACTCCCAAAATCGTCCAAAGACAGACCAATCCCAAGCTCTTGCAGTCTCTGGAGTTTTGAGATAACAAAGCTGTCCCTTTCAAGGGCAATGGATTCAGTGACTTCTAGCTTTAAAACATTTAAATCAAGTGCGTACTTTTTTACCAATCTCATCAGGTCAGCTTCAAAATGGGCATGCATCAGCTGAAGCACTGAAATATTCACAGAAATGCTCAACTTATGGGTGCGATCCCGATTAATCTGCTTGATAAAGATTATGGCTGATTCTAAAACAAAGGCACCCAAGGATACAATCATCCCTGTTTTTTCTGCTATCGGTATAAACACATCTGGAGAAACCAATCCCCACTGAGGGTGTTGCCACCTGACCAAGGCTTCAAAGCCAATCACTTGCTGACTTGGCAGGCCGACAATTGGCTGGTACATCACATAAATCTCATTAAAGGAAAGTGCATTCTTGAGATAGTTCTCCATTTGAATTCGGCCAAGAACCTCTGCTTTAAAGGCATCATCATAAAAAACATATTCAATCCCAGAACGCTCTTTAGCAGCGTAAGTCGCAAGATCTGCATGCCTTAAAAGTTCTGTCAAATTACTGGCATCCTTAGGATAGACTGTAACACCAATGCTGACATTGATCTTGACAGTCCGATCATCCACTAAAATCTCTTGATTTAAATCTGCCAAGAGTTGTTCAATAAAAAGCACAATTTGTTCCCGTTCAGACAATCCGCAAAGTACCACAACATATTCATCACCACTAAATCTAGCCACTTGCGCCTCTGAGGGTGCAATTTTCTTTAATCGATTAGCGGTTTCCTTTAGTACAAGATCTCCCAGGGGATGGCCAAAGGTATCGTTGATATACTTAAAATTATCAATATCAATAAACAGGATGGCCCCTTCTTTTTGATCTGCTATTTCTTTTTCTATAAATTCTTGAATGGTAAATCGATTACCAAGATTGGTGAGAGCATCTTTGTAGGCAAGTGCATGAATCCGGGCTTCGTTTTCTTTTCTAACCGTTACGTCAATATGGGAACCAATAATACGGGTCCAACTACCTTCTTCGTTGTAAAAGATTTTCCCAACCGATTGAATCCAGCGATAGGATCCATGTAAATCCATAACTCTAAACTCACTTTCGTAGATGGCGATGTGCTTAGCAACACTTTCTGAGATGGCTCCTTGGACAAGCTCTCGGTCATCAGGATGTATAAGGGCTTGCCATTCCTGTAAAGTAGATGACTCTACATCCAGATCAAATCGACTATACCAATCTTTACTAAGTAGCTTAAAGGAACCATCAGATTCCATAACCCAAAGCCCCTCTTTAGACGCTTCAAAGATAGCCCGGTAACGTTCCTCACTTTCCCGAATGTTTTCTCGGTTTAGGTAAAGGGCATCATATTGATTTTTCAATGTTTCTTCTGATGCGTAAAGGGCTTCGTAGAGGGTTGTCATTTCATTATGGTGGTCGTTAAAACTTTGAATCATATCATTAAACCCGATAATCAGTTCTCCCACCTCATCCTGACTTTTTACATCACAAAGAATTTGATAATCACCAGATCTTGCAATCCTCATGGTTTTTGTCAGGGCGATTATGGGTTTTGACAAATACCGTGCAACACGGCTTGCCACAAAAAATACGAGTACGATGGTCAAGAAGCCTACAAGACCAATACTGGTTAGGGCCAATCTGGATATTTCACTGATGGCCTTATTAGGGACACAGCCAATGAAGTAGTAAGACTGAGTTTCCAGTGTACGTTTAAAGTACGTGGTTTCGCCATCGGAAAAGCGCTGGCCATCTTTTAAATCAATCAGCGCCTTATGAAGCATATCCAGGTGGTGATTTTCCAGTTGGGTCGATCGACTTACCAAAATTTGGTTATTTTGATTGACTAAGAGTAAGTCTCCAACGCTACCAAATCCAGTTTTTTGCATAATCGAACGGATATCACTTAGCAATAAATCGACGCCCACAGCCCCACTTTCACCATTTTTAAAGGTAATAAATTGAGCCCCAGTAATGACTAATTCCCCAGTGCCAACATCAATATAGGGTTCTGACCACTGGGTTTTGTCTGGACTTCCCTTGGCTAAAATATACCAACTTCTAACCCTCGGGTCATAGCTTGGTTCAATAAACCGCTTGGGCGACATATAAAACTCGCCCCCCTCGGTACCAAAATAAAGGGTGGTGGCATTGGCAATGTTGCTCTTGACACCATCCAGAATCGGCTCAAATGATTCTTTTATCACATTCATAGATAGATCAAGGTTATTCAAGGCTTTTAGTTGGGTTACCACAGACTTAATGGAAAAATCTGCATCGGATAAAACATCTTCAAATAAGTATTCAGTGGCGTAAATCATACTATCTATTTCACTTAGATAACGATTCTCAATTTGTACGGAAGTCACTAAAAAAGTAGCGCTACTAGATAAAACAACCACTAGCGACACCATTAATATCATACTAATCATAATCTTTGATTTGATGCTAGAAATCTTCATGGGTCACCTACTGTCTATATTCTTACCTTATTATACAGTATGCAGTGAAACAAGCCAACTGACCAGTCTATCATTTACCCCCTTTCTTTTCAAAAAAATAAGGGGGTTCCCTCACTGGCTCAGTGAAAGAATCCCCGCAATATTAGGTCTAATGTTAATTTGATGGTGCAGGTGGTTTGAATGCACCTCTTAATGCTTAACCAGATTCAAATGACTCACATAAAACGTGAGTACTTCAGCTGCTGAATCTAGACCAACAGCAATATGTGCATGGTCTTTTAGCTCACCTAGCAAGTACTTCTCTGCAATCTCATCTTCAACCAATTTCTGAATCGACCGTCTTAATGGTCTTGCACCATAAGTTGGATCGTAACCCTTAAGCGCTAAGAAATTTTTAGCATCCTCTGACACTTCAATGGTAATCCCTTTTTCCTTGGCGTCCCTGTAAACATCCTTAAGTTGTAGGTCCACAATTTGACGAACATCCTCTTGAGTCAATTGATCAAATACCACGATATCGTCCACCCGATTTAAAAACTCAGGTCTGAAATGTTCTTTCAATGCATCCATTACCTTACTTGCCATACGTTCACGACTTCTTGGTTCAAAGCCTATTCCAGAGCTTTTGAGATGAGTGCCTGCATTGGAAGTCATGATGAGAACAGCATTTTCAAAAAATACCGTACGACCCTGGCTATCCGTCAAACGACCATCATCTAAAATCTGAAGAAGCATATTAAAAACATCCACATGGGCCTTTTCAATCTCATCCAGTAAAATCACAGAATATGGCTTCCGTCTGATTTGTTCCGTCAACTGACCACCCTGGTCATAGCCAATATACCCTGGAGGGGCACCAATCAACTTAGACACTGTATGTTTTTCCATATACTCGCTCATATCTAAGCGAATCAGCGCATCTTCAGAACCGAAAAGTTCTTCTGCTAAAGCCTTTGCCAGTTCGGTTTTACCGACCCCAGTTGGCCCGACAAATATAAACGACGCAGGTTTCAAGCGCTTTTTAAAGCCAGCCCGACTTCTTCTCACAGACCGAGAAACTGCACTAACCCCTTCATTTTGACCGATTACCCGTCTATGCAAACGACTTTCAAGGTGTATCAACTTCTGTGCATTTTCTTCGGTAATTCGAGTCACCGGTATTTTTGTCCAAGACTCAATCACATAAGCCACATCTTCAACCGTCAATTGATGGTGCTGGGCTTCTTCTTTTAGCAAGGCGATTTTCTCCTGAAGCTTGATTTCTTCAATTTTATAACGAGCAGCATCTTCAAAATGATCGTGTAAAGAAGCCTCTTCTTTTAAATCAATCACCTCTTGAAGACTTTTTTGAAGGGTCATTAGGGCTGAAACATCTCGGTTTTTCAAATTCACCATGGCTCCAGCTTCATCGATCACATCAATGGCTTTGTCCGGTAAAAAACGATCAAAAACATATCGTTCAGACAGTCGAACAGCTTGCTCTGCCACTTCATCGGATATGACGACTCGGTGGAATTTCTCATAGTACTGCTTGACTCCTTTAAGGATCTCAATGCTCTCGTCCACTGAGGGCTCATCCACAATCACAGGTTGGAATCGCCGCTCAAGAGCCGCATCTTTTTCAATGTGCTTGCGGTACTCTTCAAGAGTGGTTGCCCCAATGATGCTGATTTCGCCCTTTGCAAGGGCTGGTTTAAGAATATTAGCAGCATTCATCACACCACCGTGTACTTCACCAGCACCCATAATATTATGAACCTCGTCAATCACAAGGATGATATTCCCCGTTTCTTGAGCTTCCTTAATAATGGCTTTCATCCGGGATTCAAATTGTCCTCTAAATTGGGTACCAGCAACAATAGAAGTCATGTCTAGTAGATAGATTTCTGCATCTAAGAGCTTTTCTGGTACATCACCATTGATGATTTTAATGGCCAAGCCCTCTGCAATGGCTGTTTTACCCACACCTGGTTCACCAATAAGAACGGGATTATTCTTGGACCGGCGATTAAGGATGTGCATAACCCTTTCGATTTCTCGGCTACGGCCAACGATGGTATCTATCAAACCTAGAGCTGCTTTATCATTGAGGTTTTCCCCATATTTTTCAAGGTTTTTACGCTTTTGACGTCGTTTATTTTCTTTTAATTTACTAGCAGTACGAGTTTCTTGACGGCTACGTTCTTCATCCGATGACATGGGATTCTCAGAATCTAGCTCATCATCTTCTTCCATGACTTCTTCGTCTAAATCTTCATCCATTTCCCCACCCATCATACCTAAAAACGGGTTATCCTCTAATAAATCTGGGTCTTGATCTTCAAGCATATGCTGCATTTGCTTTGACAGGTTCTCCATGTCTTCTGGGGTCATATCCACTTGTTTCATGATTTCATCCATAATGGGAATGCCCATCTTTTTAGCGCAATCCATGCAAATGCCTTCCATGGTGGTTTTACCATTTTCAAATCGTGTTTGGTACATCACTGCGATATTTTTATTGCATATTGTACACTTTTTCATGTTATCACCTCTTTCATTTCAATTAATTTTAACATGGTTTTATGAAATATCTATGAACGCCAGATGAACGAAAAAGACAATTTGGATAGGCCCAAATTGTCTTTTGTATTTCTATTTTTAATGCGTGTTAGCCGCCCTAACACTATTGCGGTTTAGCCGCACTAACCCTATTGCGTGTTAGCCGCACTAACACTACTGATAATTCAGAACGCGGTTTTCCACTTCTTCTCTAAGCTGCGCTTTAAATGCCTCTAAAGTCAATTGACCAATATCCCCGTCAATTCGGCTTCTGACAGCCACTAAGCCCTCTTCGGCTTCCTTCTCACCCACAACGAGCATATAAGGAATCTTCTGAAGTTGTGCCTCTCTAATTTTATAGCCAATCTTTTCTGCACGGTCATCCAGCTCAACTCGGAAACCTGAATTTTGAAGGCTCAATTTAACCGATTCTGCGTATTCTTGATACTTATCAGAAATCGGAAGGACTTTAACCTGAACTGGGGCTAACCAAGAAGGGAACTTACCAGCATACTTTTCAATCAGCATTGCCAAAGTTCTTTCGTAGCAACCGATAGAAGTTCTATGAATCACGATTGGACGCTTCTTTTCGCCGTCTCTATCCACATAAGTCATATCAAAACGCTCAGCCAAAGAGAAGTCGATCTGAATTGTAATAATCGTATCTTCTTTGCCGTGAACATTCTTGAATTGAATATCTAGCTTAGGGCCATAAAATGCTGCTTCCCCTTCTGCTTCCTTATAATCAAGGCCCAAATGGTCAAGGATATTTCTCATTGTATCCTGAGTTTTTTCCCACTGCTCAGGATCGCCAACATACTTGCCCTTGTTATTGGGATCCCATTTAGAGAATTGATATGAAACGTCTTCAATGATTCCAAGGGTTGTCATCATGTAATTGACCAGATCCACAACGCCTCTAAATTCATCTTCAAGCTGCTCAGGCATGACCATTAAATGGCCTTCAGAAATGGTAAACTGTCTGACGCGAATCAAACCATGCATTTCACCTGATGATTCATTTCTAAAGAGCGTTGAAGTCTCGGCTAAACGCACTGGTAAATCACGGTAGCTCTTTTGTGACGCTTTATAAACAAAAAACTGGAATGGGCAAGTCATAGGGCGCAGTGCTAATGCATCGTCCTCTTCTGGGCCATCTGGAATCACAAACATACCATCTCGGTATAAATTCCAGTGACCTGAAATTTTATAAAGATCCGACTTTGCCATCAGCGGTGTCTTAGTCAGCTGGTAGCCTCTTCTTTCCTCTTCATCTTCCACAAACCGCTGAAGAATCTGAACGATTTTAGCGCCCTTAGGCATCAAGAGCGGCAAACCCTGTCCGATCACATCCACTGTTGTAAAGAGTTCAAGTTCTCTACCTACCTTATTGTGGTCACGCTTTTTAGCCTCTTCAAGCATCAGCAAGTATTCTTCAAGGTGGCTCTTCTTAGGGAATGTGACACCGTAAATACGCTGTAGCATTTTGTTTTTCTCGTCACCCTTCCAGTAAGCCCCTGTAGCACTTAGCAGCTTGATTCCCTTCACATCTTCTGTCGAGAACAGATGGGGACCCGCGCATAAATCAACAAAATCACCCTGTTGATAAAAAGAAATAACCGCATCCACTGGCAAGTCCTTCACGAGCTCAACCTTGTAGGGTTCTTCCATCTTTTCACAGTAACCAATGGCTTCTTCTCTAGGCAGTTCAAAACGAGAGATCGCTAACTTTTCTGATACGATTTTAGCCATTTCTTTTTCAATGGCAATTAGATCTTCTGGCTTAAATGGTTGCGCCACATCAAAATCGTAGTAAAAACCCCGTTCGATAGCTGGCCCGATGGCGAGTTTTGCATCTGGATAAAGACGCTTGACAGCCTGTGCTAAAATATGGGCTGAAGTATGTCTAAATGTATCTTTACCGCCCTCGTCTTCAAATTTCAAAATTTCCAATTGGCAGTCCTGTGTCAAGATATAGCGAAGATCTACCACATCACCATCCACCACACCAGCCATTGCCTCTTTTGCAAGGCGACCGCTGATTGATTTTGCCACATCGTAAACGGATAAACCCGCTTCGATTTCACGTACTGAACCATCTTTTAAAGTTAGTTTTACCATATTTGTGCACCTCCAAAAAATAAAAAACACTCATCCCTGTGTTGGGACGAGTGCGACTCGCGGTTCCACCCAAATTGTTTTTTTCAAAACCACTTGATAATTGATAACGGTTTTCACCGATGTCGTTTCACACCCCAAAGGGCCCTAGTCAGACATTGCTCAGGGTTAGTTTTCACAAGGTTTACCAAGGTGTCGCAGCTCCCACCTCTTTCTTAAGTCCATTGACCTTTGTTACTCTTCCCATCAAAGCATTGTATTAATTTAACCTAATTTTACTCCTAAATAGCCATTTGTCAAGTCAAATTTGTGTGACACTCATCAAATTCTGATGTCAATCACGGCAATTTTAGTCATCAACTAACAAGTTCTTTACTGATTCATTTCAAATTATTGCGACAATACCCGTTTCAGTGTATGATACAGATACAGGAGGACATAAGATGAACACATTTAAAAAAAGAATTACTTGCCTAGTTGTCGCCATGCTACTGGCAACGACTGCCAGCACTTTTGCAGCTGAAACGCCGCTTAAGTTATTTCTCAATAATCATCCAATGTCCTTTGACGTACCCCCACAGTTGATTAATCAACGGGTTCTCGTGCCTTTTCGCGCACTTTTTGAGGCATTAGGTGCAGAAGTCATTTGGGATAACGAGAAGAAAACCGCTTATGCCACAACCACTAATTTAATGATCACAATGCCACTTGATAAGCCCTATGCCAGTGTTAACGGGTTGCAAATTCCATTAGATGTACCAGCCACCATGCGTAACAATCGTGTCCTTGTGCCCGTACGGTTTGTTGCAGAGACCCTTGGTGCCAAAGTCAACTGGGTAAATGCAACTCAAACTGTTCATATCGCCTCCAGTGAATTGGTTACTTTACCCACAACGCCACCCCTATCTAGTAGCACACCTGAACCAAAACCCGACAAGCCCAGCGTCTCACAAACCGAAGTAAAAATGGGAGACAGTTTAGAGGCGCTTCTAGTGACGAGAGGGCAGCCAGACCGCAAGGATGCTAGTCAATACGGCTATACTTGGTACATCTATAATGCCGATTACCGTGATTTTGAGATGATTGGTGTTCGCAATAATTTTGTTGTGGCACATTATGCATTGGCTAATTTTGATGCCCCCCAGGGCACCGTTAAAATTGGCAGCACGTCTTCACAAGTTCAGGACATCTTAGGGAAGCCGGTTACCAGTATTACCCGTGGCAATACCATATACGATTATAAAGAAAACAATATCGATCTTTTTTATCACAATTCGCGCTATACCAGAATTTTCTATGACAAATTTAACAAGGGTCGAATGAAAGCCTATTTTACCGTAAATGCTAACGAAGAATTAAACTTAAAAGGTTATTACGGCACACCTAGTACTGCTTTAAAAGAAAGTTTCGAGCGTCAATTATTTGATTTAACAAACGCAGCTAGAGCGTCTTTTAATTTACCGAGCTTAACGTGGGCTCCAGAAGTAATTGCTTCCGCTAGAGCCCATAGTGAAGATATGGTCAAACGAAAATTTTTCGAACACAAAAATCCAGACGGTTTAGAGCCCTATCAACGATTACAAGCAGTTGGAATCAACTATATAAGCACGGGGGAAAATCTAGCGGCAGGACAAACTGACGCCATTTTTGCCCACGAGGCCCTCATGAATTCAGAGGGGCATCGCAAGAATATCCTCTCCAAACAAACACGCATGGGCGTTGGCTTTGCTTTTGGTGGCAACTTTAGCCAGTACTTCACTGCAACCTTCTACACCCCGCAATAACCCTGGATGACATGGCTATTAAAGGTCCCAATAGAAACGCCAGATTCTCGAGAGATGAAACCTCGTAGAATCTGGCGTTTTATTGATGATGCAACAGATTGATCTGATACTGATTTTAGCCTTTTGCTGCTGCAATAAAGTCTTTAAATAGGGGATGGGCTCTTAGTGGGCGAGATTTAAATTCTGGATGAAATTGACCTGCCACATACCAAGGGTGAGATTCAAGTTCTAGAATTTCTACTAACCGGGCGTCAGGAGAAAGGCCGCTGATACGCATGCCATTTTGCTCAAAGATATCTCTATAATGATTGTTAAACTCGTATCTGTGACGGTGACGTTCGTAGATTAGCTGCTCCTGATAGGCCTTTTGCGCCTTAGTATCCGCTTGTAGCACACAAGGGTAAACCCCTAGACGCATGGTGCCCCCCATATCTTCAAGGTCCACTTGGTCGTGCATCAAGTCCACTACAGGGTGGTCCGTTTTCGGGTCTAACTCCGAAGAATGGGCACCCTCAAGACCCAATACATTTCTGGCAAATTCCACTGCCATTAGCTGCATTCCCAGACAAATACCAAAGGTTGGCACATTATTGAGACGCCCATATTGAAGGGCTGCAATCTTGCCTTCTACCCCTCGATCCCCAAAACCACCTGGCACCAAGATACCATCTGCACCACTAAGAAGTTCTTTTGCATTCTCAGTGGTGACGTCTTCAGCGTTAATCCAGTCGATATCTACCGCAACGTCATTGGCAAGTCCAGCGTGTTTTAAGCTTTCTGCCACTGAAAGGTAGGCATCCTTAAGGGCAACATACTTACCGACTAAGGCGATCTTCACCTTTTGCGTCAGTGCCAGCTCTCTCTCAACAAGATCTTGCCACTGTGTCAAATCAGGTTTTGGTAAATCGAGTTTAAAATGCTCACAAACAATGGTTGCAAGGCCTTCCTGCTCTAAAACAAGGGGGACTTCGTAGATGGATTTGGCATCTTTATTTTGTATCACATTATCAGCGCTTAAGTTGCAAAACAAACCGATTTTTTCTCGAACTTCACGGCTAATATCGTGCTCAGTTCGGCAAACAATCAGATCCGGTTGAATGCCAATTTCCCGGAGCTCCTTGACGCTATGCTGTGTTGGCTTGGTTTTAAGCTCCCCGGCTTTACCAAGGTAAGGCACTAATGTTAAGTGTATATACATAATATTTTCTTTGCCCACATCATATTTCAATTGGCGAATCGCTTCAAGAAAAGGCAAGCTCTCGATATCGCCAACCGTGCCGCCGATCTCGACAATCACCACATCAGCATTGCTGGTATCCCCAGCACGGCGGACCCGACTCTTGATTTCATTGGTAATATGCGGAATCACTTGCACTGTCGCGCCCAAATAATCCCCACGACGTTCCTTGGCAATAACAGACCCGTAAATCTTGCCAGTTGTTGCATTGGAGTTTTTTGAAAGATTGATATCGATAAAGCGCTCATAGTGCCCCAGGTCTAAATCCGTTTCGGCCCCATCCTCAGTGACAAAAACCTCACCGTGCTGATAAGGACTCATGGTACCTGGATCCACATTGAGATAGGGATCCAGCTTTTGAATCTCAACTTTTAATCCCCTTGCTTTTAACAACTGGCCCAGGGATGCAGCGGTGATTCCCTTACCCAAAGACGATACCACGCCCCCTGTTACAAATACGTACTTGCTACTCATAAGCGCCCTCCCATGTCAAAAAATGCGTCAGGCCATCCTTGCGGATGGCCTGACAAATTCAGAAATTAAGCAGCTGCCCGCTAGGGGTCTGCAATCAATTGTTGTTCCGATCTCAAAAATCAAATACTTGTCTACTATACTCAAAGTCAGTAGCACTGTCAAGAGATTCGGCACAAGCAAATTTGAGAAAACGCTTACTTTTTTAATTGATCAACGGCATAAGCTAATTGTTTATCAACCACAACCGTCTTGCCCTTAGCAATTGCAGCCTCAGACAGAGCAACCTTAGCCCCTTCATCTAAAAATCCAGTGGCACCTAAACCCTTACTCTTTTGAAAAGTCTTTAAGGCAGCTTCCATTTTAGTCCCAAACAGGCCATCAATGACCACATCGTAGCCCAAATACTTAAGGCGCTGCTGGGCACTCTTTACTTCAATACTTTTACTACCACGCTTAAAAGTGTCTAAGCCTGAAAGTGGGAGAAACTTGGCAACTACAGTTTCAGCTTCATTTGTATTTTCTAAAATCACATCGGGGATGACGCCTACCCCATGAACACTTTTCCCAGAGGGAGTCAAATATTTAGCCATGGTCAGTTTCATGGCCCCATTATCAGGTAAGGCGAATAGTCCCTGGACCGTACCTTTTCCGTAAGACTTAGTACCAACAACTTTACCTCGCTTATTCTCTTGCATTGCCGCTGCAAAAATCTCAGAGGCAGATGCACTGCCTCCATTGACCAAAACCACCATAGGAGCTGTTAACCCTTGATAGGTTGAGACAAAAGAAGAATCTGCTGTTTTATTATAATCAATTGAAACAATTGGCATCCCTTTTGGTAAAAACATATCTGAAATCGTCACAACTTGGTCCAAGAGACCACCGGGATTATTGCGAAGGTCAATGACAACCCCTTTAGCCAATGTTAATTTAGCTAAAACCGCCTTTAACTGAGTGGTGGTGTTTTGGTCCCAAGATGTGATTGAAATCACATCCACACCGCTGACAACCTTGTGTTCCACCGATTGAATCACGATGATAGCCCGAACCAACTTAAAAATAAGCGGCGCTTTTTCCCCACTACGGTTAATGGTCAAGGTAATGCTCTTACCCGCTTCACCCCGAATCATGCCAACAACCACGTCGGAAGCCAACCCCTTAATATCTTTGCCATCAACAGCGGTGACTATATCCCCAGGCTTGATGCCAGCACTAAAGGCAGGGGACCCTTTAATCGGTGCAATCACCTCTAAATAGCCATCCTTTGGCGCAATGGAAATACCCACCCCAGAAAAACTGCCTTCTAAACTGGAGGTGAAATCCTTATATTCAGCAGGTGTGAAATAATCACTATGGGGATCAAGGGCATCAAACAGCCCCTTATACATGGCATTAATGAGTTCCTCATCGGTGACATCCCGATAATAGTTAGCTTTAATCTCTTGAATCATCACTTCCAATTGGGAAAATCCCGCCTGGAGCTTGTCTGTTGTTTCAGCAAAGCTAGGTACCAACAAGCAACTGCATACAATCAACAATGCAATGCCCCGCTTCAAACTCAATAAACCCTTCATGAAAAACCTCCCTTAATATTAAGCGGCCCTAAGGTTACGCCCTAAAAAATGGCCTCTAATACTGGTGTAATAACTTTTCTCTGTAGTCTTGGGTAATGGATTTTCTCAAATGGTCAATAAATCTCGAGAGCATTTCGGCGGCCTGAGCCCGCGTCATAAGGTCCTTCGGACGAATGGTGCCATCGGGATAACCTTTGACAAGACCAGTTTCCTTAGACATATAAAGTGCATTTTTTGCCCAATTGGAGATTTGTCCATCATCCTTGTAACCAGTGTTATAAGGTAGTGCAGGAGCTAGCTTTTGAATGCCAAGAGCTCTAACCATCACCGTAATGGCTTCTTCTCTATGAAGGGGTCTTGTGGGCAAAAATTGGCCGTTCCCCTCCCCAAACATTAAGCCATCAGCAACAGCTTTCTCAATATAGATATAATAGGGACTATCCCTTTTAATATCCGTAAAAGGCAAAGGGATTGCATTGGGTCTTGCTAAAATCACCTTTGCGGCTTTGATTTGTTCTGTGGTTTCAGGTTTCATATACATGATGGTATTGATTAAAGCTCTTGCAAATTGATCCCTAGTGACATAAGCATCTGGAAAAAAGAATGCCGCCGTATCAAAGGCTTCTAAACTACCCATTCTAAAACAAGACTCTTCGGCCCAGTGACCACCTAGATCGCTATAAACAGGAACCGGCAATCTTGTAGAGGCATTAAATACAAATGCATTCAATGTTTTTTCTCCTACCAATGGCTTAGCACCAGCTGCTTTTACTGCAGGGGGCATCTCGTAAGTGTACTGCATCACCACTTCTCGGTTGGTGGTTTTTAGAAGCCCCCCTCTAAAACTAATGCTCTGAACGTCATTGAGCACATAATTCAAATCCGAAACCACTTTTGTTGAAAACTTAAGCTCTGCTTTACCATCCCAATTAGCAGCCTTGTTAGCTGAATCTGTGCTTTCATAGGCAATGGTTTGGTGAATCAATTTAGTGGCCAGCGAGGACCAATAGCTTTCAAAGCCAATATCTTGCTTAGATTCTCCAATAATAGTGACCTTGTTAGCAGCAGTGGTTTCGTCTCCATTGACGTGAAAGACCTTCTTGTAATAAACATTACCAGAGTCAAAGCGAATACCCGCATATTGGTCTTGCACCACAGATCTTGAAAACTGATAGCTGGTTAAATTATAGGTATTGCTACCAATCACAAGAGTCTCTTTTAAATTTCCCACTGGAATGGTTTGATCTAAAATCACTTGGTTCATGCTTAAATTCTTGACCTTTTTGATATCATAAGTCACCGTTCGATCCAGTTTTGCCTTTTCGGTGGCGTTTACCAGAGCGTATTTGATGGCTATTGTGTAGGTGTCTTTTACTGGCACCGTTGGGATTGTTACTGTACCTGTCATTACAACGGGTTTACCGCTCATAAAGGTCACTTCTTGATAATAAAAGACACCACTTTTCAAAGTTTGTGCATCCATTATGCCACCAAAGATGGCATAATCATCTGCGTACACTTTTAGTGCATCAAGATTAACGATGAGCAAAGCACAGAGCAATAGGCCCAATAGCCTTCGTTTATTATTCGTATTGCCTATAATCATGTGCATTTCCCCTCCAATCACTGCCCTTACCCTAAGGCTCAACAAAGACGACTAAAGCATCTTCGTCATCTCGAACAATGTAAACCACATCGTCAAGGGCTAAGTCTTCAAACTTGATGACCTTATCATTTTTGATAATCAGGCTATCTGTTAATTCAATATACGTCAGTGTGGTATTGGCCACCCATTCTCCATGGAATCGCAAAAAGTTTTGTGAATCCACAAGGCCAATTCGCTTCCATTCAGGATTAAATTCCCCAATGGTCCCTGTTGTAAAAGTGGTATTTTTAAGAATGCTATCGAGTTTACCTGCAATCAAAGGTTCTTGAGTAAGGGCATCATCAATATTATCATTTTTTATCAATTCTTTAAAGCGAATCCGCATAGCCAGTGTCTGATCTTTCCCATCTGTCACAAATACACCATAAAACCGTTCTTTGGCAAGTCCTTTTCCATCGATACTATCATTTTCGCTTCGGCTATAAGCGCCGTTAAAAAATGCTTCTCGGGTCACCTCAACAGATTTTGTGCTATTGTAGATAGAAGTATCGTCACTGAGATTCAGTAATTTTTGACCTTCATTTGTCTTTTGCCAGTTAAAATCATTGATTGTTGAATAGTTGGCTAGATTAAACGAGTAACTGTAAACCTCATCAACTGCTCCTACAAACACCCTGTCAAAAATCGTATCGAATCTTCCGATTACTCTAATCACTTGGGCTACATCTGCACCATTCACTGTATTGGTCACAGCGTGAACGGTCACATTATTGGCTAAAACCGATTTGTCTACAACACGATTATTTTGAATAAAGATCGTTTGATCATCGTATTGTATGGTCCTGTTGCTCTTTAACACCAAGCGGTTGAGTACATTACTATAACTTTGGATGGCATCTTTGAAATTTCGCTCCGAACCGTTATTAAAAACCATTTGCACAATTTCTTTCGAACCAAAATTATCTCGAATCACAAAATAGGCTGGTTTTTTTATATAGACCCTACTCAAGTCCGTCAGGGACACCGGTTTTCCATTATCGGAAATTTCAACTGAGGCAGCAAGATTGTAAAGAGCTGTACTTGGATCTGTCTCCCCCACCCAAAGGGTGTTTTGAAGACGTGATCGATCACTAATTCCAATTTGGTTGGTAAACTGATTGAAGCTAAAAACATTACCTTTTAAAATCTTAGTAATCAATTGCTCTTTACCTTCAATCACAACTTTTGATGGGACAGCCGAATACATATTATCAAAATAGAGTTTAACTTGATCCCCATTTTTAAGTACTGAAGGACTTAAACGTTGGGTTTCTTTATAAATACCAGTGGCCGGTCCTATCTCATAAATAGTATTATCCCCTTTTACCACAATTTTTGTGCCACTGACGGATTGTACAGTTGCCATGCGTATTTTACCATCGTTTGGAATATAGCCTGGAACTGGTTGGTAAGAGTCCGACAAAATATTGACAACCTCATTGTTTAAAACTGTAAATGATGTGGGTGCACCTGGCTTTAAGTCTGCTAAGGTTGCCTTATAAAAATTAATACTGACTTCGACATCCTTGGCAACATTGTAGACCTTCAATGTATTTTTCTGATCAAAAATCACCACTTGGGGCGGTTCAGTGCTCATATCCACAAAGCGCAGTGTACCTTTAACGCTTTGCATATCGCTTTTTCCTAAGGAGGCATAAAGAATTTTATCCCCTTTGGTGACATAAGTTATGCGGCCATCTCTTTTCAGTGCAGAAGGGTCAATATAACTTTTACCATTGACTACTAAAAAGCGATTCTGTAAACCCATTACATTATCCTGTAAACTTAATAAATCCACCATGGTATCATCATCATTTTCTATGCGAATTCTTGTATTACTCTGATTGACACTACCAACGGCAATGGTTTCTGCAGTAACTGATTTGATCTGCCCTTGTCGCGTGACAGTATCTTTCTCGCTTTTAAAAAACTCTAAGAGCCTATCCTTCACTTCATCCTTACTTAAGACAAGGGTGTAGCGAACAATGCCATCTTTAATGGTATATTTAATCTCATCTCCAATGACCAATTTTGCATGGGTGGTCAAGCCGCCTTTATAGACCACCAGACCTGTGGCAATACCAGTCTTTGGCGTTTTCACTTGGATGTGGCTAAGGGTATTATCCACATTACGAACATAAATATCCCGGGTCACACCGGTTGGATCGGTGATATCCTTTTGTCCAACGATGATACCATATTTTGTTGTGAGACCTAAATTCTCAGAGAATTGTTCGAAAACTTTATCAAGAACAACCGCAAAAGTTTGTCTTGTCATACTGCCCTTTGGATTAAAACGATTACCACTTTCAAGTCCCATCAGTTTTAAGTCTACAACGGTTTCTATAGCCGGCAAGTTTTCTACTCGAACACTTTGCCAATCGCTAGCTTTATAAAGTGCATTTTGAGAAAAAGTAGCGTTGACCCCCGAAGCTCGAACTAACCACACCGCCAGGTTTTCCCTATTTGCATTAGCGGTGTATGAAACTTCCTCGGTGGGTCCCAAAATACCAAGTCGTTTGGCTTCGCCGTAATAAGCATCATTAAACGCAGCCGTTAATTTTGAGGCCTGCAGGCCTGGATTACTGGTAACCACAGATTGTCGGAGAGTCGCATCATTTCCAAACAGCCTTACAAACATGGTGATAGCTTCGATATTGGTAATCGATGCCCCACCGGCAAATTTGCGGTTTCCTTGCCCCTTGGAGATATCAAAAACTGCTAACTGGGCTGCAGCAATTTTATTATTTCCAGTGACATCCGTAAAGTTATACTGATTAGCACGTACTGCAAAATCCTTATCCCCTGTAAAATCTACAGGGGTAGGTGCATCTTGGGACAGAGCTCGATATTCTTGCACATATTGAATTTGATTATAGGGATTATCATAGGGATTCATCCATGCAATTTGCGTGCATAAGAGCCCAATCATCACAACCGAAATTAGCTTTTTCATTATGAGAGCTCCTTAGCGTCTGACAGTTAGGACATAATATCCTGGTGAAATTGCCTTTGTTGAAACTTGGGCTTTCAGGGTGTCATAAGTGGCGCTCATGGCTTTCCAAACCCGTGTACCAGGGTCATAGTAATAAAGAATATATGATCCTGTTTTAACACTTACCGCTTGGGCTTCCAGATTAATGCTCATATCGACTGGCACGATCAAGTTCCCCAGGGTCCTTGCTCCTGTATTATTGGCGATATCAAATGTCATGGTCACCACAGGGGATACGGCCTTAACAGTTGTTGGCAATTGTGACAGGGCGCTACTTGTTAAACTAGTTTGAATCCAAGATGTCTGCCAAGTGACGTACTCTGTGCTGGGGGTATTGTTTCGTTTAAAAGCATCATTATTAAATCCGTAAGGCACAAAACTAAGATTCAATAGCTCTGATGTCATGGTCATCCGTGAATAATTTTGTTGAATCATGGTATCAGGCATAATCACTTTTGTTTGCGACAAACCATTAAATACATCAGATGTCAGTGTCACAGCAACATTGCTCTTAAAGCCTTGATCAGTGAACAAAATGGTCAGCTGGTCTCCTATTAAGTTTGAGGTTGCCACCTGGTCCACAGTAGGTAGCAGTGAACCGGTCTGTCCCGGGTCCCCTAGAGCCACCACATCTTTAAATTGAGAATACTGCAAACTGGCTACATTGGACCAAGTAGATGAACCGTATTCGTTCACCGCTTTCACTACAAAATAGATGCGATCCGTTGAAGTTAGTTTGTCAAAACCGTCCAATCTAGAGATTTTGTGAGGTACTAAGGTTGTTGATCCCAGGGATTTAAAATCTCGGTAAGTGTTTGAAATCAGCTGAGTTGATGTCTTTGGACCCAAGTAAGCGTAAATTTCGTAGTACTTGGAACGTTCTGTTAGATAATCGTAAAGGCGAATATACAGATTGTCTACAATAGCAACTTTTAAGGAGGTCGGTGCAGATGGCACAGGAACGCTATAGCGAACCAATGCGTTGAAATCACTGAGGCCTGTATCTGGGTTGATCACCGTAATGGTGTAATCCTTTTCTTCAAAAACTTCAGGGGTTGTGACAATCAGGGTATTACCATCCACAAATTCCACCAATGGTGATACCGCCCCACCTTGAATCACGTAGGTTTTATCGTCTTTGTAGTAACCAATCTCGCCCACTTGTCCAAGGATTTGCAAACTGCGTGCGCCGCCAAAAATGACTTTTGCACCCGGTTGAAAATTCTTACCGGTAATTTTGATTTTTTCCCCGCCCTGGGTCAACAGCACATTGATTGTTTTTGTATTATCTGGGGTTCGGATTTCATTATCAACAATTGGATAAGAAACCACCTCTAGGCCATTAGGTAGGGTGAAGGTACCGAAATCCGTGTTAATTACTTGTATATCTTTGGGACCAGGTGTCAGTGTGGTCGGTACAACGAAGCGAATATAGCGCCCTACAGCTTCTATGGCCGAAGGTGTCACAGGGACACCACCGATTGATCCAATAATCACCATGGCACCTTGCCTAAAATCAGTACCGCGAATTTCAACGGTATTACCACCGAATTGCGATGTTTTTTTAGGCACAATGTCTTTGATATTTGGCAAGCTTAGAGGTTTTCTGTAGATAAAATAAATCAAACGCTTATCGGTTCCCAGTTTAGCTACATCAGTTGTATTGGCAATACCACCATCGGTATTTTCCACAATAATCGGCAATTTTGATCCCACATCAACTAACTGACCCACTGGAATTTTGGCAATAATCACTTCAAGATTATTGATTTCATCTTTAACAATATCCAGAACTTCAGCTTGTTTTGTGCCTAAAAACACCTTAACGCCGTCTCTAAAATCATGACCCTTAATCTCTATACTAACCCCACCGCTAATGGAAGCTTGAACCATTCGCTGTTCAATGGCGGTCGGATTTTCTGTGGAATTTGGTGGGATTGGCTCAAAGGGACCGACCACCTGAATGATGGGTTTTGACGCTGGGTTTGTATACTTGAATGTGGCTGTGGCAACACCGCCATCTGGATTGAAAAAACTCACTGGTACAGTGTCAATTGTATAATAGGACGGGGTTGAAAGGGTTAGTTTGCCATTTGTCTCAAAATCAACTTTTGGTGCATAGCCCCTTGATACAAACAATCGTTTAGAAATTGGGTCTACGGAGATACGAACCCATTCATAATCGGTTTGCCCATTAAAAACGGTTGGTGTTAGGTACCCATAACCCACAGGTTGATAATAATTCACACCATTTTTCAGCATACCCACCGGGATAAAAACATCTCTGCCGTCGTAGTTGGTGAAGTTTCTTGTGTAGATTGCCCCACCCTCTTCAAGTGCCACATCAAGGGCACTGGCATTTCCATCATAGCTAACTTTTAAGCCGCCAAGTAGGGACACCGAGGCTCTATTGGCGTTGATACGACCATCATTTGGCTGTCCAATGGCAACTTTTGTATTTGTCAGATCACCAAATCGGACCAGTGCTTCAACTTTTGAACCAGCATCTACAATGGTGGTTGCGATGTCATTTTGGTAAGCATTAAACGTGGCACCGGCAAAACCAGAACCAATCAACTCCCGCTTTTCGCCACCGATACGGGCTCCTTGACTTGGATTAATATAGGTGATTTTAGGACTTGATGATTCAAAGGTATAAGGTAGCCCATTAGAGACACCTGAATCATTATTCATAACAATAACGGTCTTACTACCTGCCGTATTGGGTGGTGCAATGACTTTAATATAATCCGTATCAAAATCAACAATTTTGGCCTGTACTGTTCCAAAGTAAATTTTAGGTAAAATATTTGAGGCGTAGTAATAATCATAACCTTGATAACTTGCGCCACCTGGCATTGGTGTACGTTCCCATAAATCAACAATGCCTTCATACCGTTTAGTCAATAGATTATCCCATTTAGCAGCCAGTGCCAAATAGCTATTGAGATTGGTAAAGGTATCAATCCCAAAGTCATAACCCGCAGCTCCACCTAAATTTGTATAGGGTTCGAAAAAGCGAAAATCTTCGCCGATGATTTCAACCACCTCACCACCGTTAGTACTACCTTTATTCAGTACCACTTGGCTGATTTTTGGTTGAGATGCTGGTTTGACATAGGAAAACCCATCTGCCTTTTGTGCACTACCACCGTCGTTATTTACCACTACCACAGGCACTGTTAATTTGCCCACGCCAAAAACTAGGGCAATATCCACTGGGTACTGTGGGACCTTGACTTGCATTTCTGTACCTGCCAGATTGACAGTCTTATCCCCTGGTGGTACTAAAATACCATCAAAATAGACTTGTGATGATTCTTTGAAATCCATACCTTTAATGCTGACAATATAGCCACCGGTTACAGAACCACTATTTGGAGTGATAGTTGATATAGCAGGTTGGGTACCTGGCAGTTGATAATAGTAAAATCCATTTAGCAAGGTTGCAGATTTTGTATCTGGATTCACCACTTTAACATCTTTGGGACCAGTACTAGAAACCAAGTTTGGCACGTAAAATGTCAACTTGTTTTTAGTGTCAACTTTGACCCGATTACCAATTATTCGTTGGGTCGTGTTATCGTAGAAATAAGGGGTAAGATAGCTCAGTTGAAGTGGCGAAGCCGTGTTAACCGTTAATTGACTGTCAGTCACACTGACATCATAAGCATTACCTGCCCCATCATAGGCCTTAAGAAGTGGCGCATCAATATTGGCGCCCATGGCTTTTATGGTGAATACATTGAACTGACCATTGGTAATCCGTACTGAGCCATCCGCCAATTTATTGGCCGTATAGTAATCTCCAGTAGCAATGTCTTTTAAGATGACGCTATTCCAATAATCAGCCAGTGTGGCGGACAGTTCCTTATTCAGTGAATAAGTAGGCCGCACTAACTGATTATTCATTCGAACTTTAAGGGTTGTGGGTACTGCGCCACCAATTGTTAACAGATTAGGCCCAATGGTTAGAGAACCAATTAAGACCCCAGCACCATCAAATGCTTGATAATTATCAACTGCATTATACTTAAAAGTATAGACAATCTTATTGCCATCGTTCAGTTGAGGATTGCCATCAGCATCAAATCCCCATTCATAAACAATGCCGTCATCGCTACTTGTGATCAGCGTATTTTGATAAAATGGTGATATTTTAATCTTACCGGCTTCGTTTGAAAAAATCGGATGGGTAGCACTTGGGGAGACATAAGGGACAAAGTCAATTTCACCAAAGCTGTCCGTTTGATAACTGTTGATATCCTTACCATCTAAATAAACCCGGGTACCCAACAATCTAAAACCATCCAGTCCTTTGGCTGTTTCAGCAGCTGCATCTGGTTTGAAGAAGTTATCTCCTGCAACAACTACCAACGTATCTACGGTTCCTTTATTAGGAGAAACGGCGATGATTTCGGGATCTTGATTAAAGGACTGAACGTAGAAGAAATCTCTAACGGCCAACCCGCCAAGAGGATTCAATACTTGGATTTGTGTTCTAGTAACACGGCCAATGGGCGCCTTGAATTTCAGGGTCATATTGTTACCCTGTGGATCAATGGCACGGATTACGGCACCTACATCAACACCATCAATTAAAACTTTAACCCCATCTTGGAAGTTAGAACCAACAATTTCAACGTCAGCATTGGAATCTGCCGTCACAATACTTGGGTTAACAGACTCGATAACAGGGGTATCTGACGCTAAAATAAAATCTACAAAATCCAAAACGACTTTACCAATCCCAAGGTCATCTGTACCACGTTTTGGGTTAATGACTTGCAGGTTCTTCTTGCCACCAGAAGCTAGATTCACTTCTTTTGGGAGATAAACAACAATCCTTGTCCCAATTTCATTGCCTACAGCACCATCAACCACTTTGTTCTGTGCATTCAAGACGACCATATCCACACCTACACCAACCACAACCCCATCTTTGTCATAGACTGTGCCCTGTGGTGTACCTGTCAGATCTGATTTATCAAACTTGATTACATAGCTACCATCACCTAGTGTATCAGTGACCTGAAAAAGAACCACTGGATAGTTAGTGTGAATGACTCCGAGATTATCTGTATACTTGTTTACCAGAAAATTATTGCCTTCAATTGACAAGAGGGTATTTTCTTTTGGACTCAAAGTTTGGGTGATTTGAATTTTTTCTGGGGTGAGTTTAGTGATTTCAGGCTCTATGGAGCTTGGCACAAATTCAAATCCATCTTTAACAGTCACCGCTTGACTAAAGGTAAAAGTTTGACCGCCAGCAACAATCACTGTATCCAGTTCCACCACCACATCTTTTAAAGGGTCATCTTGAGCATCATCAATTACATCCGAAATAATATAGAGATAGTCATCGGCTCCAATTTTAGAATACTTGACGTTGGCCCCATCTAGTTCGAAAAATGCTTGTTTTGACACAATTGCACGGACTTTTCTTGTAAGGGAAGTTACCGCCACCCCTTTAAAGGTTAGTGGAGCGGTGTTAAACGTCAAGTTCATCACTTGATTAGCACTGGAAGGAAGGGAACTCTGAACGGCAATTGGCCCTGCAGAAGATACCAACTCTGGAATGTTTGGTGTAATTAAATTACGACCAATAATTTGAATGTTAGCCCCTTCATCTGTGCCCTTTGATGGATTAATCCGGGTAATGGTAGGTTTGTAAACCGCATCGATTAAGTTGAAATTATCTGGAAGATCATATCTTGAAACAATTTCGTTATTGAGCACATCCACAATGACCACTCTTTTTGTACCTAAAGCAATCAGCGTGTTTGTAGGGACTTGAACTGTCATTCTGAGTTTATCCTGAGATAAGGTGACACTGGGAGATAGTTTTGTATCCGAAAATGCAAAATCCGAATCCGTTTGATTCAAAAAATAAACTCGATAATTTTTTGCGTCTGAAAAATTTGGCGAAGTCAGGGTGATAAAATCACCTCGGCTGGCGGCGTTTGGATACATGACCACCGGTGCAACATTTAGATTTTCTAGAATTCTAAAGGCATTTTGATAATAATAGGTGACTTCCACTAATGGATCACCAGGTTTTTCTTGACTCAGGGTAATATCTTGAAAGCCTAAAGCACCAGGTGCTGTAGGCTCAAAAGTGATATTGGTTGGTAATTGTCCAGGGGGTACAAGAGAATCAGTGATTTTATTCTGTTGGATACCACGGCCATAAGTAGCCTTAATTGTAACATCATCAATCAAATCCAAATTTGAACCGTTTAGTTGCAAGGATTGATTTTGGTCTTGATTAACAATTGCAGCATTGGCACTTGTAATACTCGGAAAATTAGGAGTATTCAAATTGATAATTTTATTGCCAATGTAAATTTTACCGGTAAAAGAATCCGCTTCTTCATAACTAAAAACATAGTTTAAAAAGAAGGCATTGGAATCTTGATGTAGGGTACCAATTGCAGTTGGAATACCACCTTGCACTTCAAAGAGCACATTGATATCTTCCAGATTCGTACCAATGATAATTACGTTACCACCTGTAACATCGTACCCCACGTGTTGCTTGATAAATTTAACATTGGTAATAGTAGCCCCATCACCAACATCCATGGCGCGGACTGGGAAAGGGGATATTGGGGGAATAAGGGACACGATGACCATAAGAATCAGTAACCACGCTAGTTTCTTTTTCATTTTGTCCCCCCTATTGAATAATTTCTAAGGTCAAAATACTGCGATAATTCAGATGGATATAGGGTTTCTGAGCAGGCTTTGTGGTTTGCATCCCGCCACTATTTAGAATATAAACGTCTCTAGAAGTACCATAATTTAAATTGGTTGTTTGCCACTGATTTTGCATATCAAGTACCGCTCGACTGGCCGGTAAATACCCCCATTTCACACTGAGAATATCGTAAATTTCTAACCACTGTTTTGATATATTCAAAGTACTTCTATCCCCTGGGACCATACCAGATTGAATTCGAAGTGCAATACCCTGCTGTTTTTTTTCGCTGATAACCAACTGGGTATCAGTGGATTTAGGGACCTGGTAACCATTAATGGTCTGTGTAAAACCAGCGTGTTCAGTGATGCCAAAACCATATTTTGAAAGAATGCTCTCAATAATTTTATAAACTTGCTCCCGAGTGGCTTTTTCTTGAGGCGCGAATCTATTTTGACCAACACCTTGCACTAGGCCTTGATCCCGAGAAAAATCAACACCATCTTTTGCCCAACTGGATATGGCTTTAGCATCTGCAAATGGTGTTCCAGGTTTTACGGCTGTAGACAAATTTAGAATGGTTAATTCTCTAAACAGCATTGTGGCAATTTGTTCACGGTCTACCACTGCTTTTGGGTCAAACTTTGTGGGCCCGACACCCTTCACGATTTCTAAGCGATAGGCCGCACCCACATATGGATTGGTGGTATCTGTGAACGAATGGGTTTGTGGTAGGGCTTCAAGCACTGTATTTGTGGTGTGCAGATAGAGGCGCACTGCAATCTCAGCAAACTCCTCACGGGTAATGGGTTGCTGCATGCCAACATCCTGTGCTAGGGGCCCCACTAAGATTTCTTGTAATTTTAGTTTCACAACTTGCCTAGCAGACCAATTAGAAGGAAGGGCAAAGCTAAACTGTGACATCAAAAGGGTCACCACTAAGGTGCCAGTGAGTATATTAAAAAAGCGTTTGGATAAGATGGTGCCTTTCATTATTGTCATCTTAAGCTCCTTACGGCAAAATCGACTTCGCATTTGTGAAAAATACAGATAGGGCTATCTAGACTATCGGCATTTTAGAGGTTTTTCTTCATGGCGAGTTGGTAATAGTATACCTATTTTTATTATACTCCAATTCACGGTCAAGTGGTTTTACAAACACATTACTTTCGTGTAGACTAATGTCATATGATAGACATCTCTCTGAGATATCTCTCTGAAGATTTTTTACACAGTGCCGTATCTAGAAAGGAATGTTATCATGCCCGATTTCAAAGCAATACTCATGGAATACCATCTGATTGACCTAGCCTATGCCCTGATTCTGTTTTTAGTGGGGTGGAGCTTGATTGGTTGGTTAAAGCGTCGCTTACCCAAAATGCTAGTTCGAGTCAAACTGGATGAAACATTGAAACCATTTTTAGCTTCATTCACCATCATGGTCCTTAAAATTTTATTGATTATCACGGTCATACAAAAAATCGGCATTGAAACCACAAGTATCATTGCTGTTTTAGGCGCAGCCAGCTTAGCCATTGGCCTAGCCTTTCAAGGAACACTCTCAAACTTTGCCAGTGGCATTATGCTCTTGACCCTTCGCCCCTTTAGAGTGGGTGATTATATTGAAGCGGCGGGATTTGGTGGTACGGTTGAAGGCATCCACATCTTCAATACTCAAATTGTGACCCCCGACCATAAAGTTGCCATCATTCCAAATAGCTTATTATTCAATGGCAGTATTCTAAATTACAGTATCAAACCTACTCGTCGTATTGATCTCACTTTTTCAATTGGTTACTCACAGGACATTGAGAATGCAAAAGATCTTTTGATTCAACTGGTTAGTGCCCACCCTCTGATTTTACAGGAGCCTGCGCCCCTTGTTGCCGTCAGTGCACATACCCCCCATGCCCTTAGCTTACTGGTACGTATCTGGGTGAGATCTGAGGATTATTGGACAGTGCACTACAACTTACTAGAATCCGTTAAGAATCTATTTGAACAGGCAAATATACCAGTTCCTTATCCGCAAATTGACCTCAGTATGATTGGTAGGTCCACAAATGTTTAGTCCACAATTACCGAAAGATCCTAATTTATTGCTCAGTATGGTCAATATGAAGCTCCGAAACGAATTTGAAAACCTTGAAGACCTAGTGCATCACTACCAAATTGATTCCGTTGATTTAATCAATCAATTAGCGCTTCATGGTTATCTTTATAATCCAAAACAAAATCAATTCATCCATGTTGAAGCAAGTTGAAAAACGCCTCATCGGTCAAATGACCAGTGAGGCGTTTTGTTTTAAGCAGAAACTAAATCCGATTAGAAAGCCGGGTCTGCCAGTATCTCATTGGCCCGTTTTTTAAACGGTAATACCCCAATTCTCTTGCATAAGCACTTCTTAATTGACTGACTGCCATTTCAATATCTTTGCTTTCAATGTTTCTCTTTTTATCATAGAGAATTCGTAGCCAAAGCGCTTTATCTAATGGATCCATCTTAACTAATTCCAATTTCGACTCCAATTCTATAACACCTATTTTTCTTGTGATACTAAGGAGTTCCCCAAATCCATAAATAAGCGCCACCACTTTACCGTGATTAATCCTTTTAAAACGGGTCATAACGGGCCACCACCAAAAGACTGCAAATCCAATGAAAATTGTAACTGCACTCAGGATAAGAACCAATTTATAGTTCTTCTTGTCCCTTCTCATTGCACCTTGCTCTTCCGGTGTGAATCCCCCATCTATATCCCTTTCCCCCCGTTGATTTGCCATATCATTATCAATTTGAAGGGCATCCAAATCAATAGCACCAACACCACTTTCTTCACTAGCAAGTTCCGCAGCACGTTTCTTGTCAGCTTCCATCTGTGCCAGAGCGGCTTCCACACTTTGGTCTGCACCTGCACCTGATGTGGCCATATAAGGCGGTGTTGCTTCAATCACACGCCAACCTTCGCCTTCGTAATAGACCTCTACCCAGGCATGGGCATCTTTTTCTGTAATTTTAGCCATGAGATTTTCTGGATTCACTTCTCCTGGGTCAACTCTAAAGCCCTCTACATAACGTGCAGGAATTTTATTTATACGGGCCATTTGAACCATTGCAGAAGCAAAATAGGTACAGTAGCCCTCTTTTGTCTCTAATAAAAAGTTTGAGACAAAATCAGGATTAATCCGTTTGCTAGGGACTTGCAAATTATAAGTATAGTATTTTGATAGGTACTTTTGAAGAATCTCAATTTTTTGTTGTGAAGATGCGCCATAGCTACCTAGGGTCCAAGAAAGATTGATGACCTCTTTTGCCAGTGTTTCAGAAACCACTAAATCTTCAGAAGCAGGTGGGGTAAAATCCCTTTGACTGGCTTCAAAGGCATATGTTTTTAGAAACCTTACAAAGACGCCCCCCTTATAAAAGGCTTGATTCTCTTCTGATACATAAACCTTATCTGGGCTAAGACTTGAGGCATAAAAGCCAATTGGGCTAAAAATACTAATGGTTTTCATTTGATCAAAAGCGATGCCACCCTTAATATAATCAGGGTTTTCAGCTGTCATCCACTGTTTATTCTCAGGGGTCTTTAGGTAGTTTGCGAATCGACTTTGATAGGTTTGCTGTCTTTTAGCCCAGGTCTGTCCATTGTAAATGGTTTTAACTTGGGATTTCAAGTACAATGATTTTTCAATTGGCTTTGTCAACGTCAACCAAAAGAGTGGGGTTGCCCCGTCAATGGCACCTACAGGTCCCCCAAGATTACCACTATCGCTTTGAAAATTGGTTTCACCTAAGGAATATAATCGAAATTGCTTGGTGTCATACTCAGACCGAGCACCCCAAACATTTGGCAATACCACATCAAATCCTACATTTAGGGTTTTGACTGGAACAAACAAGAAAAGAGTACTGGCCGCAAAGAAAAGCAGGACACTCCCAAATATGGCGAATAACCAAATTTTAAAACTTGGGTAGTAGCTCATATCTTCCTCTTTAAACGCCACTTTCATTTTTTCAGAATGGCGCATAATCCCGTAGACCATCACCCCATAGATGTATGAGCCATAAACCCCCCAGGATAAGTCCACATATTGATACCAAAGTACCACATAAAAAACCAATGGCGCATAGAGTCCTAAGGGACCAATCCACCGGCTTAGCAGTAATTGCACCACAGCAAAGACCAGTAATCCAAAAAGGATCATAAAAACCCATTCAAAAGATTTTAACTGCTTTTGTTCCTGAGTGACCGGTGTAAATGGGATGTCTTTTTCTGGCCCTAGCTTGGAGGCTTCACCAAAAATAAGCTGTCCGCTAATACGGTCGTAAACCAACCACTGGCCAAATTGAATGCCCCATTTATTGATTATTTTACTTTTTACCCACTGGGCCAAAGGAAAATGACTGGTTTCTTCTGAGGCAGATTGAACCCAAAAGGAGACGTCTTCATCCAAGGTCATGGTGCCTGATTGACTTTTTTGAATTTTTCCTAGGCCATAATCAACCACGATTACAGCGCTGATAGACAGAGCCAGTACCAACAGGAGGATTGCAGCCCTTTTGGGAAAAGACATGATCAGTAGCCCAAGTCCATAGCTAAGGATTGCGGCTAGAAAAATCGTGGGTCCTGTAAAGGTGAATATCACAAAATAATGAGCAGCGAAAAGCACTGACAAGAAGATAAAGAAGCCTGGCAAGCCTTTAAGCATTTTCATCATGTGTGTCCCCCATCAGTGGCTGAATTAGCTGAATATTGTAATGCGCCATATCTTCGGGATCACAGGCGAAGGTATAGACTTGGTAAGTATGGTTTAAGCTACTTAGAAAATGCCTAAAATCAGGGCTAATCAGTGGCACAATAAAGATCAAATGTTCAAAGCTACTGCTTTGCATCAGCCTTTGCCTCATAAAATCATTAAAGGTCACCAAGCTATTGCTTTGAAATGCAGTTAATAGTTCTAATGTCTTGGAAAAATCAACACTACGCTCCCCTTGAATCTGCTCAACTTGCTGATTATTAATGGTCAACGTATATTGAAGTCCATGGTCAGTGCAGGATTTAAGGTAAGATGCGCAAAAAGAAACCATCCGCTCTTCTTGATCTAAATTAAAACTCCCGCCAAAATTCCCTTTAAAACCATCTAAATAGACTTTTAACCTTGAAGACATGGTCTTGTGAAATTCCCGGGTCATGAGCTCATCCCGCTTAGCACTGAGTTTCCAGTGAATATTTTTAAGGGCATCCCCACGCTGGAAATTCCGGACATTTAAGATGTGGGTCCGATCGTCAATAGAACGGTCCCTTGCTTTTAAAGTGCCCTCTTGTGCTTTTGGGGAGTATAAAAAATCAGGCAACTTCACAATCCGCGGAAACACGACCACATCAAGGGCCCTATCAAACTCCACTATCCGTCTATGAAACATCATGGGGTCAAAAATTGTGATTTTAACTTGTCCAACCGTATAAAAACCCCGATATTCACAGGTCATGTCCTTTTGAAAAGAGAGGGTATCCTGTGGACTAAAATAAGCAATATGACTTAAATGTGAAGGCATTGCCATTTTTTCATCTAGTGAAAATTGAATCCGGCTATGAACAATTGGGAGCCAACTGGTGTTACTAATGCGGTAATTCAGACGAATCGGTTGCCCAGTTGTTATACAAGAATCGTTGCTATAGAGACGAACATAGATATTCTTAAGATGATGTCGAATCAATAACCAAGAACTTAAACGGATGGCCAGTAACATCCAAAAGAAATAATAGAGGATTCTTGCCCCTGTAAATAGTGCAATTGCGCCCATCAAGATTAAAGCAATCAGATAGATATGTTGAAAATACCGCTTCATACCCACACCTCACCTTATCGTTTGACTTTTGGCACTTCCATGGTACTCAGGATTTCCTCTAAGATGGTTTTAACTTCTATGCCTCGGTAAACTGCCTCTCCTTTTAAAAGAATACGATGGGCAATAATGCTCTCAAACAGAGATGTCACATCCCCACCAGTGACATAGTCACGGCCTTCAATATGAGCTTTGGCACGTACCCCATTGAATAAATGTACGACAGCCCTAGGGCTTGCACCCAGTTTAACGTGGGTATGTTCCCTGGTTTTATGGCACAGCTTCACCATAAATTCTTTAAGGGCCTCATCCACATAAACCTTCTCCACCATAGCCCGCTCTTCAATAAGCCGCTTGGTGTCTAGAACTGCTGCAATCTTTTGTGGGGCTTCTTTAAGGGACAAAATGGCAACTTCTTCTGCCATGGTCGGGTAACCAAGTGAAACCCGCATCATAAAACGGTCCAACTGGGCCTCGGGCAGGGGAAAAGTCCCTTGCAGTTCTATTGGATTTTCGGTAGCGATTACCATAAAAGGCGCTTCTAGCGGATATGTATGGCCGTCCATGGTCACTTGATTCTCTTCCATGGCTTCAAGTAAGCTAGACTGGGTTTTTGGGGAGGTCCGGTTAATTTCGTCAGCCAGGAGCACATTGGTAAAAATAGGCCCCTTTTGAAAGACAAATTGCTGTTTTTCCTTATCAAAAATTGAGATGCCCATTAGATCCGATGGCATTAAATCAGGTGTAAATTGGACCCGCTGAAAATGACAATTAAGGGCTTGAGAGAACGCCTTTGCCAGTGTCGTCTTTCCAAGTCCGGGCAAATCTTCAATTAATACATGACCGCCAGATAAGAGCGCAATCAGAATTCCCTTAACAGCATCCTCTTTACCCACTAAATTCTTACTAATTTCAGCTTTAACCTGGTTTAACATAGGGCCTCCTAAATTTGTGTTAGATTAATTTTACCATATGATACCTACAAGTGGTTGAATTTTCGGAATATTGAGTGTGTGATTATCGTAACGATATTGTTACAATAACGTCAAGAAAGCAGGCCGGCTAAGGTCTGCTTTCTAAGTTTGAGTTCTATTTCAACTGCGCCCATCATGAGGTGATTTTAAGGATTAGTGGGTGTAGCTGTTGTGGTGGGTTCTGGTGTGGTTTGACCTTCAGCAGGTGGTGTGACTTTGCCATTTTGCGCATCAATCTCTTTTTGTAGCTCTTCAAGAATTTTTTGAAGTTCTACCAATTCGGTTTGAGTGCGATTGAAGCGGTCCAGAGCTTCACCAAGGAGTTTTTCCAGTTTCTGATCAGCTGTACCCTCAAGGACATCTTTTTTCAGGTCGTCCCGATTATACCCTGCCCCGAATAGTTGAGCAAGACCTTGATCAAGGGTTTGTGCCATCACCACTTTGTCATTATAAGAAACCACCACTTGTTTCATTTCTGGCAGAGACTCTTGATTTTCTGCCTGAATATAAATAGGCTCAACATACAGCAAATTCCCGTTTATTGGAATGATCAAGATATTCCCCCGTAAAACCCTTGAACCTTTTTGACTCCATAAACTGAGCTGCGGAGAAATAATGCTGTCCTGATCAATTTTCGACTCAAGCATGGCAGGACCCATGGTAGTTTTATTTTTGGGGAATTTCAAAAGGGTTAACTTCCCATAGTTAGGACCATCGTTTCTGGCAATAAAGAGGGATGTCATATTGGGCTTATCCTTTGGGGTAAAAGGCTGAGTCAATACAAACTCAGGTTTACTTTCTCCTGGAATTTTGTACATGGCATAATCCGGCGAAATAGGTTGAACCTCCGATGCATCCATATAAAGTTCAGAACCCACATCCCAAATATCCTCACCATTATAGAAAACTGATGGATTAGTCACATGGTATTTTCGGTAGACTTCACCTTGGATTTGCATCATTGTTCTTGGATAACGGACATGTGCCTTCAAAGCCTCAGGAAACTCAGCTGCAGGTTTAAATAAATTAGGATAAATAGCATGGTAGGTTTTAAGCATTGGATCCATCTCATCATACATATAAAGAGAAGTATCACCAGTATAAGCATCCACAACTGCCTTGACACTATTTCTCAGGTAATTGGTCCCAGTATTGTCATATGGCTGAGAGTAAGGATACTCCGTGCTATGGGTGTAAGCATCTACAATCCAGAATAACTTACCTGTTTTAGGGTCCACTACAAGATATGGATCACTATCAAATGTCATAAATGGTGCCAGTGTTTGCAGGCGCTCCCCAACAGAACGTCTCATAATCATGCGACTGTCACTGGTGATGATATTGGAGACCATGATTCTAAAGTCCCCATGATTAATGGCAAAGAGGGCGCGGTTCCAAAAGGACATTTTAATCCCCGAATCCGCTTGATACATGGTTTCTTGATTGTCAGAACCCTTTGGATAATCAAACTCTTTTTCAGTGGTATTCACAATAATATAATCATTGGTGGTTTCACCAAAATAGATTTCTGGCTGTTTAATCACAAGATCGGTTTCTGATTCGGGTGGAATATTCTTGATGACTAATTTAGGCAGACCCTCTGGGGTTACACTATTAACAGGGGAAAGGGCCGCGCCATAACCATGGGTAAACTTGATATGGCGATTTTGCCAAGTTTGGACCTGCAGTTTTTCCGTATCCATTTCTCTGGCAGACAAAAGAACCTGGGTATACTTCCCATTCAATAGGTAGCGGTCCGTATCTATGGCATTAAAGCGATAGTATAATCTGATCCCTTGAATTTGGTTATAAGTTTGCATTAAGGGTCTATAGTCATTTACGCGGATATTGTCGATGACATCTCTATTTTCTGTGAGCATGTCCTCTGTTAAAGAGGTTTCAACTTGGTAATCCATTTCAGAGATGTCATTGAGTTTAAATGCTTCTCTTGTAAAGGCGATATTATATTCAAGATAAGGTCGTTCTTTTGAAATTTCATCTGGTTCTACAATGAAATTCTGAACAAAGACCCCAGCGATACCAAATAAAACATTGATGCCAATTAAGAGAACAGGGCCTGTAAGCATCAATCGGTATTGTCTCTTGAGCAGTGCATAGATAAACACCGCTGCCCCCAGTCCCGCCGCAACCATCTGTAAAAGAAGCGACGGCAAGACCACATGAATATCAGTATAACTGGCACCATAAGCCACACCCTGGGGCGAAAAGACCAAATTATACCTAGCTAGCCAGTAGTACCCGATTAGCAGTAGAAATACCAAGAAGCCAAAAACCCCGAGTTTAATAATGAGACTTTGGATAATCCCCTTGCGAGCAAGGCCAGACATATCTCCAATGGTACGCACATTTTGAAAGTCGCTAAAATCAAGGTCTGTAGGTGGCTTAATCCCCATTAATATCAGGTTGATGAGCACGGTTGCGATGGCCAATACCACGATATAGAAAACGCCAATACCCAGAAGTTTGTTATATAGGGGCAATTGGAAAACGTAAAAACTGATATCCTTACTGAATAGAGGATCCACTTTATCAAATAGCGTCGCATTTTGAAACTTGAGAATGTCAAACCAGAGAGCCCCTGTGACAGCCAATGACATCAAAAACGTGACCAAAGTTGCAATGCTAACCAGCGCTTGTTTGAATAGTTTGTTTTCTCGCTTTCTAACATCGACTAAAACATGAACCAGTCTAAAATACTGCTTTTCCACCCAAATAAAGTAGACCGAGAACGCAATGGCAGTGATTAACCATAGGGGTAACCCGATTTTTGCATAAGCCAAAACCTTGACTAAAAATGAATCGGTGTAGCCCAAATCTGTAAACCATTGGTAATCCACAATGAAATTGATAATGGTGCTGAAGAAAATCACGACCACCATTAATAGTGCTAATAATATCCCAACTACTTGCTGTCGCTTTTTCATGACTCGTTACCACCCTTCATCTGTTCGCTAATGACTTGTGCATATAGCATGTCTTCAATTAAAATATGTTGCTGAATCCACTTAACCACAAAGTTGTGGATCTGATGTATACTCTCCAGTTCCATGGGGTTATCGGCAAGTAAAGTCTGTAAGTCAGCCACAAATACATTATGCTGAGATCGATGTGTTTCAAAAATAGTCGGCATATAAGTCTGGATCAGATACTCTTCAGTGGTGAAATGATACTGGGTATACTGAACAAGTTCCTCAATAATACTGGTTAAAGACATTGGGAACCCATTTGTTACTTCATATTCAATGCGATTAATCAGTTCAAAAAGAATTTTATGCTGCTCGTCGATAACCGCTACACCCGTCTGATATTCCTGAGAAAATGAAATCATCGAACCCCTCCTTTTGCAGCAGCATGTCTTTGCTGCTTTTGTGATACTTGTCTTTTAAATAGTAGTCGTAGGAGTTTGTCTCTGTCGGCAGTTGAGATATTGATAAATTTAGCGACAAAAGTTGTCTTTGTGCCAAAGTGATAAAATTTTATAATTTTTGCATCCAGTTCAAAGTACAATTTGAAATTATCCACTTCTAAGCTCATGGTTATTTTTAGTATTTCCCCGCGGTACTTAATAAAATCCGCAGCAGCACCACCACCCGCTTCAAAAATCAACGTGTCGCCGCCGACTTTAACCAATTGAACATAATGCATGCCAAAGGAATTATGTTCAACAACTGCACTGCCTTCCCAAACAATAGAAAAATATTTATCCGTTGGTATTAAGGCTAGATTTTTTAAGTAAACTTGATCATGCATAATACCATCAATCTCAGCAGTGTATTCCAGGAGATCAGTCAATTTGTAAAAACTTACAGTTGCCCTGTACATTTGATCTGGAATCAACTCGCTTATGTTATCTATGTCACTATGGACCATTAGCTTGGCACTGTTTTCTTGAATGATTAAATTACCTGATAAGGATAAGACATGATAGACGTCTTGGTAATAAAAGCTGAGGGCAGCTTGAGGCACAAAATGGGTATCTGAGACCGAGGCTTCAGTGGTACTGGATTTCAAATCGGTTAAAATATGAATCATCTTCTCTGTAATAATGGGATCGAATTGTGTACCGCTGCATCTTGCTAATTCTGTGATGATTTTATCCGTGCTTTCCCTATCTTTATAGGCCCGGCGGGACATCATGGCATCCACTGTATCAGCAACGGATATAATACGACTTAAGTAAGGAATTTTTGTACTCTTTAAGCGATTTGGGTAACCAGTGCCATCAAACTTTTCGTGGTGATGTTTTATAATGGTCGGGACTTCCATAAAAAAAGTCATGCCGAAAAGGGAGGCTAGAGCCATATGGTAACCCTTAATAGGATGAATTTTCATACGATTGTACTCTTCATCAGTGAGTTTTGAGGTTTTGTTCAACACTTCATCTGGAATATACATTTTTCCAATGTCGTGGATTAGGGCTGAAATATAAAGTACCATTTGATCTTTTGCATTTAGACCTAATTCTGATGCTAAAGCCATACACCAATTGGCTACGTTGGTCATGTGGTAAGGCATATATTTGTCTTTGCTGATAAGAAGCTCCGTGTAAACGTCAATCACATAATAGAGTTTTTCGTAGTTCACTAATACCATTTGCAAATGGTGACACATTTGTTCAAAATAGTGGGCATTAAATTCTTTTATATAATCATTCGCATCATGTTCAGATACATTATCTTTAAAAAATATTTCCCACGATGCAATCAGCAGCTTATCAACTAATACGGGATTAAACACAGTGATATTAGCGCTATAACTCTGAGTCACAGCATTATACGAAAGCCCCCAATTTACGTCAGTTAAAAGAGACTGAGGTTCAATTTTATCAAACCAATTGGCAAAATAATCGAAATTTGCGACGCTCTCCAAATGCTCTGTGTCATAAAAATAAGCTAAATCAGTGCCAAATGTATTGAAAATTGCAAATCTTATCCTCTTTACCTTTTGTGCTTGAGGCGTAGACTTAATAAATAGTGCCACGTGTTCATCTAAATGGACAACATCCCCTAAAATCATAGCGTGTTTCATGTGATAACAATCTCCCTAATCAACGTAAAGAGCAGGGCTATGCCATTAAACCGTCCCGAAACATCTTTCATCTTCATGATTTCTACGGCATAATCACATTTTCTATCACCTAACTCTACACTGGTGTTAAAATGATCGTTACTAAGGCTACTATTCTGAGTAAAAGCATGGAAATCGTATCGAAAAAACGATGCATAATCAATTTTTTTCAGTTGTAAAAATAGATTGGTTGGCTGAGGTTGTGGGGATTCAATGCCATAAGCCAGGCTGCTTAACATATCCTTCAAAAATGCCACGGCTTTTAGATTCATATTCTCCAGCATATTATTCTCATCCAATAACAAAATTGGTACTGGAAGACTTTCAAATAAAGCTAAATAGCGATTTTTTTCATTGGTTAATTTCATGGTCATAACCTGCATTTCCTTCAATTTCTCGTCGGAACTATGACTTGTCCATTCTCTGATAAAAGCCATCTCAATTTGATCAAAAGCATGCATCACCCAACTGGCGTTTGTGCAATCTGGTGTCTCCACGCTCGCGCTTTCAGCAATGACTTCAAGATAAGCATCCCTGTAGTATTTCATCAGCGATAAAAACATCTCCAAGGTAACCCCCCTGGTTCGATGAAGCTTTGCTTCTTCAACACCAAAAGTAGTTAGGGCATTGTCCCCCACCAAACGATTATCAAACATTAGAGGACTTTCCATTTCTTGCGCTTTTTTAAGAGATGCGGTTAGTCCTCTTATTGACATTCGCCAATCTTCAACTCTCGCAGATGTGTATGCAGAAAAACCAAAACGCTTCGCAGAATCAAGAATTTTATCCATTAAAATCGTTTCTTTCTCTTCAAAAACTGCTACGATATTTACCATTACGTCACCACCTATTGGGATCATTGTCGTTTTTTCACCTTGTACATTAACTTTTACCCATTTTTCTTTTAAAAGCACGGCATTTGTGTTTTTTTATTTAAATAATGGGTAACTTAAAATCAGTAGAAAAAATCAGATACTGTTGTAGACTAACAAAAAGGAGTCCCCATGCGACCTGCTAAAGTTTTGATTATTGAAGACAATCGTAGTGATGTTGATTTAATCATCTATCATCTTAAAAAGCATCACATTAAGAGTCGGCTTCAGGTAATCTATGATGGTGAAAGCGCCCTTCATTTTCCAGATACTCAAGAGGATAGTGACGAAAAGATCGTACCCGACCTGATTTTTTTAGATATGAACCTACCACGGGTCCACGGCATAGAAATTCTTAAACAATTTCGTAGTCATCCTGATTATTTGACAACACCTATTATCGTGATTTCACAAAAAGTAAACGACAACGACCGTGATTTAGCCATACAGTACGGCGCAAATTTCTTTATTGAAAAGCCAATCACATATGATAACCTGCTTGTTGCCATTGAAGGTATTAATGAAATATCGATCACACTTGTAACATCAAAGGACTAAACTTTTGTTTAGTCTTTAATAATGCTTCTTGAAACAATGCTACCTGATAAATCAATTGAAAAAGTAGCGCCTTTTCCGATTTCAGAAGTTACTTCCAAATGCCATTTCTGTCTTTCAATGATTCGAGCAACCATTGCAAGTCCTATGCCTGCGCCGTTATTGATATCTGAGGTGTGGAGTCTTTTAAAAGGTTTAAATATTAGCTGCGTGTATTTGGGTTCAAATCCAATCCCATTATCCTTAACACACAGGAATTGACCCGCCATATAGACTTCAATAACAACATTTTGATGGCTGTATTTTAAACTATTACTGATCAAGTTTTGCATAAGGCGTTCAAAAAAAGATTTATCTGCAACAATTTTTGGCAAAGGCCCAACTATAATTCTAGCACCCTTTTGATTAATACTCAATTGAAGACTTTCTATAATTTGCTGTATGGTGGATGACATTTCAAATGTTTCTAGAACCAAGCTTCTATTTAAGGTCGTGTAGGTCAAAAGTGCTTCTATTAGACTTTGAGATCGCTTAGAGGCAAGATTAACATGGATAATATAGCTTAATGCATCATCGGGCAAATCTTTAAGAAAATCAGATTCTAAAATTTCTAAATAGCTGACAATTGTCCGAAGGGGTTCTCGTAAATCATGGGCAGCGACTGATGCAAATTCATATAGATCTTGATAGGTATTAGAAATTTCTAAATTAAGGGCCTTGATGCCATTATGGAGCGCTTCAATTTCAACTAGCGATGATTCCGTTGTTATTTCTTGGATTTTTCGAATCTCAACTTTAACATCATAATGCTTGAAGTAAGCGCTAAGAACTTTTAATGGTTCAATTAATTGCTTATTTAAGCCCATGGTGAAGATGCCATAAACACAGCCAATTAAAGCAGAAATTAGTATACCAGCACCTACTATTAGCTGTTGGCTACCAAAAATATTGTTCTTTCTTGTTATAGCAATTATTGTCCATGGCTGATTTTTCATTTTGAGTTCTATAAACACGGAACGTCTACCTATATAGATCGTATCCTTAAGGACAATACTATTTTCCTCAACCTTAAACTGATATTGTCCGAGTACAGGACCAATACCTTGATTCCCCATATCTTCTGAAGAGGTTACTAAAAGTTGATTTCCTTCATAAATAAACAACCGAATTTGTTTGTCTTTTAAGTGTTCAAGATATTGGTTCATAGCAATTGAAAAAGACATGACTAAGTTTTTATCTTGCGACGCAAGAGGCATCAAAAACAAAACAACATTGCCGCTTATATCCTGTTTAAATGGTCTAGAAATAGACATATTCTTATTCAGTTCACTTCTAATTTTCCAAGCTGGTAGTAAAGTGCCATTGAGTATTGGCTGAGATGGGTATGTACTTAAAATACGACCATTCATATCTACTTCGAAAAAGGAAACGATATTGGAATTCATCTCAGCGAAAGTTCTTAGAAATACTTCTTTTTCTGTATCATTGGCGATGGAATTAACCACTTTTTGTACTATCACATAACTCTCGAATAAATTATTTTGGTGTTCATCAATATCATGTTCAATAACTGCTAAGGTTTGGGTCATAACAGCTACCCGATCGCTGATAAGTTGGTTGTTAATGTGGACCAAGAGAAAAAAAAGTGGTATGCAAATTAAGACTAAGGTTGGTATCATCAAATGAATAGAAAGATACTTAGATACGTTAACTTTAGGTGTTTTCAATGTTTCACCTCCCTATCCGGATGTTTACCCTAAAGAACTAATCTCTAACGGAAAATATTAATCCCTCAAAAGCAACCAATAACCCTAGCCCCCACCCAATTAGTGTGATATCATAATGTCTTGAGTTTAGCATTCTGCCTATTGCCTTACATGAAGGAGTTCACATGTCTAATTATCCAAATTGTCCAATCTGCCAATCCACATATACTTATGAAGACGGCGTCCATTACATTTGTCCAGAATGTAGCCACGAATGGCCTATTTCAGGTGGTGACGATGCCAGTCATACTGAAGAAGAATTTATTGTTAAAGATAGCAATGGAAACGTTTTACAAGACGGCGATAGCGTCACCATTATCAAAGATCTAAAAGTTAAAGGTAGCTCATCGTCCCTAAAAGTTGGTACTAAAGTTAAGAATATTCGACTAGTGAATGAGGACCATAACATAGACTGCAAGATCGACGGTTTTGGGGCCATGAAGCTAAAATCTGAGTTTGTTAAAAAGAACTAAAGGCAAATTGCAAAATCGAAGCACCCACCTCAGAGTTTATTTAGAAAAAAGCGGCGGTCCAAGTGGACCACCGCTTTTATTTTGTTTCTAGTTAGAATAGCCGTTTAACGATCTCAAAGCCCGCCACAAAGGTCCCAATGGAAGCCCCGAGATTGGCCATCATCACAATCAGTAAAATCCTTAGAAAGCGATTTTTGAAAAAGCCTTTTACGGTTGCAATATCAGTTGGAACAGCCTGTACATCTAGAACCGTTGGCTTTCTAAGGCCGGCTTCTACAATACCTGTAAACCAACCAACTGCCAAAATTGGATTAAGGGTGGAGATGGGTGCTACCACAAATGAGGTCAGTATACTGAGAGGGTGCCCAAAGCTAATTGCCGTAAAGACTGCTGCCAACACACCTGTCCAAAGGACCCAAGCTCCCAGTTGTGCTAAACCGGTTTGGATATTCATCATAAACCCGTAACCAATTAATGCCACAATAATAGCAGGAATCAGCCATCCCAGTGCTTTAGTCACCTTGCTTACCTCTGGCACAAAAGTAATCCGTTCTAAATCCTGTTCTTTAAAGATCTCTTCTTTAACACCTGGCACATGGGCACCACCTAAAATGGCCACCACTTTCTTTCCTGGGGCCTCTTTAATCTTAGCAGCCAAATATTGATCTCTTTCGCTAATTAGAATCTCGCCGATTTTAGGAAACTGAGCCCTCATGTCCTTTAACACAGAAGACAACATATCCTCTTCAAGCATGGCCTGTAAATCAGCTTCTGTAATCTCTTGATCACCATCATCAGACATGATAAAACTGAAAAGTAATTTCATTTTTTCCCAAAAACTAAGCAGCCGCCAGATTCGCAGAAAAGTCACTTGAATACTTCTATCTGCTAAAACAATTTTTGCATCAATGGCTTTGGCACTTTCAATTCCCTGAAGCATCTCTTGACCCACTGTGATATTGAGCTTTTGAGCAATGCGCTTTTGATAACTACTAAGGGCCAGATTTGCCAATAGAAATATTACTTTTTTAGATTTGATCACCTGTGTAATATCTGTACTTTCCCAGGCCTTAGGGTTTTGGATAGTCTGATACCGTCCTTCATCCAATTCGATACAAACGCTATCTGGTTTTTCAGCCTCAATCACTGATTGTACTAAGGCTGCGCTTTCTTTTGAAACATGGGCAGTGGCAATTAAAATAATCTCCTTGCCCTTGTAATCTATTCTATAGACATTATCTTGACTCACTATAAACCTCCGAAAAATACATTTAGCCAATTACCAATTTAGAAATCTCACTAAGCGTATCATGCACAGCAAAAAAAGGAAAGGGAAAGCGATAAAAGTATGTGTGCTACGTTGGTTTCTCTGTTTTTTTGTGCTATGCTATGACAAACGGGTATATTAGATAAAGAAAGTTAAATGAGGAGGTACACATGTTCAGCAAACGTAGAAAAGAAAAGTCTGAAGCATTAACGCCAGAGATACTTAATACACTCTTAGATCAGTGTATTGGTGGCAAAATTGATCAAAGTACCGACTGTGGCGAGTTGAAACCTTTTTTCAAGCGTATTTCCGACATCATACAATTCAACGAAGACAATCAAATTTTTATGCTGAATGAAGTGAACCGTCTTAATCAATATATTATGAAAATGGATTTTGTTAAATCCATGGTCACAAATTTAAACCAGCAACAAGAGTCCATCGCCATGGTGGCTGGTAGTAGTGATGAAATCGCCAATGCCATTGTAGAGATTGCAGAACACGTGGTTGAGAATACAAAAACAGCAGAAAAGTCAGTGGAAATCACAGAAGTCGGTACAAAAGGCCTTAAAAAAGCAGTTGATGTGATTACAGATGCCTTTGCTTTGACAGATGGTGTTAAAACTAAAGTTGGCGATGTTACCCAACAGGCCAGCAAAATCAATGACATGGTCAAAATTATTGAGTCAGTAGCAGAACAAACCAACCTCTTGGCCCTAAATGCTTCCATTGAAGCTGCAAGAGCTGGTGATGCAGGCAGGGGATTTGCCGTAGTTGCTGATGAAATCAAAAAACTAGCAGAAAACACTAAAGAATCTGTCAAGTTAATTCAAGGTGTGGTGACAGATCTAAATCATTCAGTCAATGACTCTGTGAGAGCACTTGAACACGCCACAAAAAGTTTCCAATCCGGCGTTAACAGCGTCAATGATGTAGTTGAATTAGTGGAAACCAGCGAGCGAGAAATCCGTACAATTGTTCAAAGTATGCATTATGTCAGAGAACGGATTGAAGGCCAAACAGCAGCATCAGAGGAAGTGTCCTCTAGTTTAGCCTACATCAACGACAATATGGACACCCTTCATAAGCAAACTGAAAAGACTGGTAAGGCCTTCTCCGATATTGCCAGTGAAGCTAATAATATTCGCTTAGGACTCTTTAAGAAAACCTCAAACATCCCAGAAACTGCCATGATTGAAATTGCTATTACAGATCACTTGAATTGGCGTTGGATGATTTACAATATGATACAAGGCTATCAAACCATTGTAAAAGGTCAAGCTGGTACCCATCATGATTGCCGCCTTGGTAAGTGGATTAATGATTACGCAAAACATGTCCCTATTTATAAGAATGCCATCGCAGCTTTAACCCCACCACACGAAAAACTCCATAAACTTGCAGGAGAAGCCATCGATGCTTACCTCGCTAAAGATATGAGAACAGCGGAAGCAAGGTATGCCGCTCTTGAAGAGCTCTCAAAATTGGTTGTCACTGAACTCAATAATATGTTAGCTTTGGCCGTGGAAAACAACCAAGGCAACAATAAAACGAGCTATTTTAAATGGACCAATGATCTTTCTGTCCACAATGATGATATTGATACTCAGCACAAGAAGCTATTAGAACTTGGTGAGACCTTAGAGAAATTTAGCAAAAGTAGCCATAAAACTAGAAATGAATTTATCGACATCATAAAAGCCCTAAAAGACTATACCGTTTATCATTTTGGCATGGAAGAAAAAATGCTTCAAAAAGCCCGTTATCCTCAACTTGAACCCCACAAATTAATACACAAAGGTTTTGTATCCGAAATCGAAAAGGTAGATCTGGATCGCTTTGATTTTGAAAATGCAAAAGAAATGGACAAACTGATTCTATTTCTCTCAAAATGGGTGATTCAGCATATAAAAAATGAGGACTTCAAATACTCTAACCACTTAAATAACCTATAAGAAATTTAATACCAAGAATTTAGCTTAAAACTTTAATCACGACAATTTAAATTAGTAAAAAACACAGGGGCTCTTGTCAAGCAACTGTGTTTTTTTGTAATCTATTAAGTTCTCTAATATAGGTTCTCTTAAACCTCACCATACATCACTTTTAGCTTTGCCATCACAGCCTTCACCCTGTCAATTGACTCAGGAACATCCCAAGCATCCACCATATGACCAGCTGGATCAAAGATCCCTTCAACCACTGGATTTCCTGTGCTGATGCCACTGACAGCAGCAGTATAGGCCCGGGTCACAAAACTTTGAGCTCTAAAACCAAACAAAACCGTATCCCCAACCGTGCAAGCATGACCTGGTCGCAGCATGGCATAATAATCAATATTGTCACGGTTCACCTGATGCCACCGCACCAAATTAGGCTCTGCCACCATCTGTTTACCATCCCTGCCAACCAAGGCCGAAACCGGGTAACCCAAAGGCCCACCGGCTAAACAGATATAGAGGCCACCGCCAAAAGCATAAGCCGTCTCTTCAAAATGATGACTGACCTCGCTGACATAAACCATGGCCGCCCGTTCAGGCAAATCATCCCAATAAATATGTTCAGGAGTGGTCCCCGTCAAACCATGACCAGGCTCCACAATGGTAACGCCTCTGGCACTCAAAGTAGCCAAAGTAGCCGATGAGGTATTTCCAGGTGCATTGATAACGCTCAAAGTGCGACCTAGGATACCCTCTACCAATGATTTAGCTTTTAGCAGTGTGTCAAGGTTGGGTGTGGTTTCTGGTTCTTGGGCGCCATCAACATGGTAGCGCACACAGGGAAAAGCGGTGAGACCGACTATTTCTAAGCCCTGTAAACTTAAAATCTCCTTTACAGCCGCCCCTAACTGATCAAACCAAATCCCACTTTCTTGACCGGGAAAAAACAAATCTCCATGGTCAACGGATTTTAAAAGTATCTTTTGAGTAAGGCCTAATTGCAAAGCCGCATCCGATGCAAACCTTGCATTTTCTACACTGTAAACCGTTAAGTAATCCGGTTTCATAGACAGCACAGTCAACATCTCTCCCTTGGGCACCTGACACAAATGGCCCACGTGCCCAAGCTGTATGCCATACCGGTGTATGGCCTTAGCGCACGAGACATCCACAGCCACTGTACTATCGAGACCACTTGCCAATGCCACCTGAGTGACCAAAGGATTGCGGTTGTACTGTTTTGTCATTAAAAACGTGGTTAAGCCGTGGTCCTTGGCATTTGATGCGATATGACGGGCATTTTCGGCGATTAAGTCTAGGTCCATCACCCAAGTGTTGGGTTTGATGGCCCCGGATTGATGTAAGGAAGTAGCCGCCTCAATGAGCTGTGGCCGATCCCTTATGATATTTTTTAAAAACATGTGAACCTCCATAAGTTTATACTAGCCTTTTGTACTACCCGCTCTAAAGCTTTCTTGAATTTGCTTACTCATAAGGGCATAAATTAGAATCATTGGAATAACAGCGATTACTAGAGAAGCACCGATTGGACCCCAGTTGGTGCGGTATTGGCTGACAAAGGACATGATACCAACTGTCAAAGTTTTGAACTGGCGGTCGGTGATAAAGGTGGTGGCAAACATCAGCTCATTCCATGTTGACAGGAAGGTAAAGATACTGACTGTTGCAATGGCTGGTTTTAGTAGGGGCATGATGATCAGTAGGAAAGTGCGGTAAATGCCACAACCATCGATGCAAGCAGCCTCTTCCATTTCTTTTGGAATGGTTTCCAGAAAGCCCGTAAAGATAAAGATGGCCATTGGTAGTGCAAAAGCTGTGTAAGGCAGGATCAGTGCAAGGTAGGAATTCAAAATCCCCGCCTTGTTAAGGGCTAAAAACAGGGGCAAAAGCACTGCGTGAAGGGGAATCATGGTGCCAAGCAGGAAGAGATTCAGTACAGGAACCGCCAGCTTCCACCGCATGCGCATAATCCCATAAGACGCCATCGCCCCAAAGAAGCAGGCTAGTGACACCGAAACCAGAGTCACAAAGGCGCTGTTGAAAAAGTAAAGAAGCACATCCCCATTGTGCAGAGCAGAAGCATAGTTTTCGAAGCGGAGTTTTTCAGGGAGACCCAAAATATTCCCCGCAAAAATCTCAGCATTATTTTTGAAAGAGAAAGTCAAAAGCCAGTAAAGGGGAAAAAGCTGGATGAAAGCAAACCCCATTAGAACGGCCTGTAAAATCACCTGAGAAACAGTTTTCTTAGCCCTACGCCGTTTGCTTTTAACCGATGTGGTGGCAACATGGTTTGCAAAAGCATTGGCAGTGAAGCCGCTACCACTGGCACCGTTGGCTTTTAAAGGAATTATCTTAGCCTGCTCTTTTCCATGTCCAGTGGTGTGCTCTTTTGTTTGACCAGTTGTGTGATCTTTTATGTGCTCTTTTGTGTGCTCTTTTGTGTGCCCTGTTACCTGCTCTTTTACTAGGTTGGTTGCGTCCCCACCTGAAGCAGTCTCTTTTTTATGTGTATTTTCATTTGCAGACATGGCTAAACCGCCCTTTCCTTAGTAAGTGATATCCTTGGATTTCATCATCTTTTGGATTAACAACGTAAATACCAAACATTCCACTACAATAAAAATCGCCATGGCACTTCCATAACCATACTGATATTTTTGGAAAATGGTGTTGATCATCAAGGTACTTGGCACCTCGCTGGCATGGGCAGGACCACCGCCAGTTAAAACATAGATCAAGTCAAAGGCCTTAAAGGAACCAATCACCGCAAGAATCACACAGACTTTAATCACCGGTTGCATTAAAGGCACCATAATCCGAGTTGCAATTTGGAATTCATTAGCCCCGTCAATGATGGCAGCTTCTCTTAGTTCGTTGGGAACCGCCTTAGCGCCAGCATACATCAGGAGCATATGGTAACCAATCCACTGCCAAACAATTGGAATCAGGGCTGCAATCAGAGCCGTTTTAATATCCCCTAACCAAGTATGGGCCCAAGAGCCAAGACCAAGCTGAACCAATGTCGTATTAATTAAACCCAATGTCGGGTGGTATATCCTTTTCCATAGGTGACCAATAACCACTGAAGACAGTAGCACAGGCACAAAATAAACATTGCGATAAAACGACTCAAACTTAACACCCTTTGCCAGCACCAAAGCAAAGAAAAGTGCAATTGGCAACTGAACGAAAACCGAGAAGAAAGCCAGGACCATGGAATTGGTAACCGATTTTAAAAACCCATCTCGATTGTTGGTAAAGAGCTCAATAAAATTGGCAAAGCCCACAAATTTAGGCTGACTAAAACCGTCCCAGTCAAGCAAACTATAATAACCCGATATAAACATGGGGATCATGATCACTGCGAGAAAAATCACTAACGCTGGCAAAATAAAAATTAGAATTGCCTTTTTATCCCGTAACACCTTATCCATGATTGACAACTCCTTTTGATTTAAAAACCCTCCTTGCCAACCGGCTCAGAGGGTTATTAGAAAACTTCGTTACATTTGCAAATGCCTAGTTTTCATTGACAGTTTGCATTTGTTTGACAAATTCCTCTGGTGTTTTAACCCCTGCAAAAATGTCACCCACTAAATCCAAATGAACCTGTGCATCTTCACCAACAAGGAATGTATCCCATGCGAGAACAAATCCTGTTGAATCTTCAACCAAAGCAGCCGCTTCAAGAGTCAAACGGTCAATTTTAGATTTGTCGTAGTCTGCCTTGTAAACTGGCAAGCCAATACCTTGCAAGAAGCCTTCTCTAGACATTTCACGGCAAACATATTCAAGTGCTTGAACCGCTTCAGCCTTATGCTCAGTTTCAGCATTGACCATATAGACGTCAATAGAACCACCAAGGTACTCTTTAGCGTCCCCTTTTCCTTCGATCACTGGGAATTTTTTTGCAACGATTTTGCCCTTAACAGGGTATTCGTCCATTTCCATTTCACCAGCAGCCCAAGTTCCTTGAAGAATCATAGGAATTTCCCCTTGTTTGAAAGAGGCCATAAATTCATCGTAGTTAAGACCCATGCCACCATCAATAAAGGCACCAGCATCTACCAATTCTTTTAACTTTGTAGCAGCTTCAAGCATTTCAGGTGTATCAAAAGAAGCTTTGCCTTCAAGAGCTTCTTGGCAAGCCTTAGCCCCAGCTGTTCTTAGAGCCAGCATATTGTGATAGAACATAGCAGTCCATCTTTCGTTGACGCCAACGCCGATTGGACCCACATCATTAGCTCTAAATTCTTTAACCGCAGTTAAAAGCTCAGTATAAGTTTCTGGAATTTTAATACCGTACTTATCAAAAAGTTCTGTGTTGCAATAGAAAACTGCATACCACATGTTATATGGCAGAGCATATGTTTTGCCATCATACATACAGTTTGTCAAAGAACCCGGTAAAATATCAGCTTTGATTTCGTCAGACAAATACTCGTCCAAGGGTAAAATCTTTTTTGCATCGATAAAAGGTTGTGAAAATCCAGAACCCCAGCTAAAGAAAAGATCTGGTGCTTCGTTAGCAGAAATCGCTGTTTTCAACTTAATTTTGTACGACTCAACGTCCACCGCTTCTCTTTTAATTTGAATATCTGGGTGATCCGCATTCCATTTTTCGATAATCGGTACAATAACCCGCGAACTTTCTTCACTGGCCATATCGTCCCACATGGTTAATTCAATCGGCTCTTTAACTGCGCTGCCATCAGCCTCTTTTGCATCTGCTGCGACCTTAGGTGAACAACCGGACAACAACACAGACGCCGATAGCGTCAATGCCAAAGTCACTGCCCACAACTTCTTGGAATACCCCTTCATTGATAATCCCCCTTAAAAAAATAAAAGTATAAGCGTTTTAACTTGCTTATACTCATTATAGGCAAACCTTTTCCTTATTACCATTGAAGGCCATAACAAAAAACTTTAAATTCTTAACATTCTCTTAAATTTATAAGGAAGCATGCTTCCTATTCTTCATAGGAACCCCTTAGTCATCTACATTTGCCCTTCATTTGCTTGCGATACTCCCCAATGGTCATATTCATATACTTTTTAAAATAGACACTGAAATAATTAGGGTCATCCATTCCTATGGCTCTAGCAATCTCATAGCTCTTAAGGTCAGTGGTTTTCACGAGATCCAGCGCAGCCTCTATCCGTACCTTTTGGAGATAATCCTTAAAAGGTACCCCTGCTTCCTGCGAAAACCGTCGGCTCAAGTGGTTGGGATGGACAAACAGCGCATCCGCAACCTCTTGAAGAGAAAGACCTGGCTGGCTAAAGTGTGTTTGAAGATAGTCCGTAACTGCCACTAAAAACGGACTACTTTCAGGCACAACCGTCACCGTGGCAGGAGCGTTTGTTGCTAATTGGACTCCTTGAGTCAGCTGCTGTTGGAGCAAATCATTCTGCGCCAGTAATCGACTTTGTCTAATTTCTTGTTGCAGTTTTTCTAAACAGGCAGAAATCTCAGAACCATTAATGGGTTTTGATAAAAATCCTTTAACCCCAAGATTCACACACCGTTTGGCATCTTCAAAGTTTTGATGCCCTGTCAAAATCATAATGCGACACCTTGGATATACCTTGAGTAACTGCTCACTCAGTGTCACCCCATCAATATGGGGCATACAAATATCCATAAAGACCACATCTGGCTTCAGGGTTTCAACCATGGCCATCACTTCAAGTGCATTACCTGTTTCTGCGATGATTTCCATGTTAAACGAAGCCCAATCTACACTGCGCTTTAGTAGTTCTCTTATTAAGTACTCATCATCCACCAGCATAACTTTTATGGTTTCCGTCATTGGATTACCCCCTGTTTTTCTTATGTTTCAACCGGTAGCGACAGCCTTATTTCGGTTCCTAGTTCTAATTCGCTGGTAATGGTCATCACATCATAACCATAATATAATCGGAGCCGCTCTCTGGTGCCACCAAGGCCAAAGTGTTCCCCAGCCTTAAAGGATGCCATTTTTTCAAGTCGTTCTTTTGTCATGCCAACCCCATCGTCTTTAATGGTGATTTCAAGAGTGGTGCTCCCAAAACTTGAAACTTTATGGGTTTCAGCAGTTGCCTTGTCTGCATCAGTCCTTTGCTGCCATGCTCTTACCCTAATGGTGCCCATGCGACCAAGGGGTTTGAGGCCATGATACAGAGCGTTTTCAACTAAGGGCTGTAAAATCAATTTAAGCACCTGAACCCCTTCAACCTCTGGGGCTATGTCAAGCTCCAGCTCAAAAATATCTCGGTATCGAATCTTTTGAATGGTCAAATAGTGGGTGATAATTGCAATTTCTTCTTTCAAAGAAATAACCTCAAGGCCACTGCTAAGGCTTAGTCGGTAAAATTGTCCCAGGGCGCCAACCAGTTGATAGACGGATTCTGAGTCCCCCATCAAGGCCAAGGCGCTGACTGAATCGAATGTATTATACAAAAAGTGTGGCTTGATCTGGGCTTGTAAAGCGGTTAACTCGGCCCGCCGTTTGGTCTGTTCCTCAGCAACCACTTGCTGAAGCAGTCTCTCAATCTGGTCAATCATGTGGTTGTAAACGTCTTTTAACTTGATAAATTCAGGGATGCGGCTGCTGTAATCCGTCTTTGTCAAAGCGCCCCCTTGAACATTGGACATGGCCTTTGCCATAACACTTACTGGACGGGTAATGCTTCTTGAAATCCAAATGGCACCGGTTAAAATCACAAGACCATTAAAAATGATGGCACCCACCATCAGGGCCACTAAGTCAGCTCTTAAAATGGTTGTCGCTCTGAGTTCTGTCCGACTAATCAGTTGCCACTGGGTCCCCTTGATCAAAACACTGGATTCCCTAAATCGCTTGTTACCCTCCCGTGTCCAAATGGTCTTTCCCGGTTCAACCATCACCCTCTCACGGACCGCGGCAATGGCTTGCGGTGCCATGTCAGACGGAATCAAAGGCTCACCCTTTTCGTCTAACAGCAGAATGGTGGTTGCCACACTCATATCCAATGGTTGGAAGGTTCTTGAAATGAATTTTGCGTCGATATTCAGTGCCATGGCCCCAATTGGCTTTTGTGTATCCAGATCGTTCACCATTCGCATCAACGTGATCACGGGTTTGCTGGGCTTTTGGTTAAAAAGATCATCGCCATTTGCACGGAGAAGTGCGCCGCCCTTTTGGGAGGCAATTGCCGTAAACCATCTGGCTTGATTTTCTTGGTTAATGGTTAGGGTGCCTTGGGTTGTGGAGTCATTCAATTGGTCTACAGAAGCGGCATTGCCCTGGAGGTCAATGAGATAAACCGCGTCAATATCTGAGAAACTGGTAATCATTTCTTTTAAAAATTGATTTGAGCTGCTGAGATAGCTGAGTTTTGGATAATGTGCTGTGGATTTTAAGTAACTCTGAACGTTTTGATTGCTCAAAATGACTTTAGAATACGTGTTGACGGTCTTCAGTTTGTCTTCAATGCTGACCCCAACCCCACGGAGGGACTGATTGGCGATTTCGTCAAACTGACGATAGGCGTTGGTGCTATAAAACTGTATATAGAAAATACTACTAATTATGGTGGACCCAAAAACCAGGACCATCAACAGTAGCATCAAGCGCCACTTCAGGGTAATCTGCGCCAAGGGTTTCCAGCTATATATAGCCGACATCAGGCTATTGAGAGGTTTCATCAGGGCTTTTATGAGCGTTGATCGTTTTTTTAACATGGTCAAACTCCTTGTTTTGTCATTGCTGATAGATTCATGGGGTGAATCAGCAATTCTGCTCAATTATATCTTGAGTAACAGCTAATATCAAGTTCTGATACAAAAGAGGCGGTTCTTACAGTGTGTTTATAGCACATTGTAAAAACCGCCTCTTTTGTCTTCTTATTTTACAGAAAAATTATAAACCAATACTTCCAGTGGCGCCATGTCTTTTTCCCATGGTCTAACCAGTTTCATGGTCAGTGTTGCAAAACCTGCCTTGACCCCTTCAACTTGAAGGGTCTTCATCACGCCAGCCCCACAGACCATTGGCTCAATTGCTGTTGAATCAGTTGCTGTTGTTTCCCTTGCAGTCGTTGTTTCCTGCGCGACTGCTTTGTCATCAAAGGTGTAGCGAATGGCATCTGTATCCCCTGAAACCTCTATCACCCACTGATAACCCGTGGTCACATTTTCCATGATATCAGTTGCCATCTTAGAACTCACATCTAACAAATTAACCATATTCATTTCTGTGATATGGGTTGTGGCAATTGGCTCTTGTCCGTTATTTTGATTCATGGTTTCAATAGCCCCCTGATTTTTATCAGTCGGTTTCTGCTCTTGCGATGCATAGAAAAAACCACCTGATATTGCAATGATCACCACTGCTAAACCCATCCATTTGATACTGTTTTTCATGTACTGCCTCCTAAATCGTCTTCAGTTTTAACCGCACTGATTGTGCTATGTCTTTTAGACGCAAGGTCAGGCAGAATGTTCCCTGTCTCGTCAAAATTCTATTAAACAGTTTTTCCAGTTAAATAGCCTTGCCAGCCATCTTACTTTTTAAGTTTTCTAGCATTTCGTAGGCAACTGGTACGATAATCAGGGTTAGCAGTGTTGAGGTTGCCAGGCCACCGATGACGATTACCGCTAGTGACTGAGATAAAAGGGATCCTTGGGATACGCCAAATGCCAGTGGTGCAAGAGCAGCAATGGTTGCGATGGCAGTCATGAGAATTGGGCGCATTCTAATTTTTCCAGCTTCCATTAAAGCGTCTCTGGTATTTAAGCCTTCTTCTCGATTGTGTTGAACTCGGTCTATCAGTACGATGGCATTGGTAACCACAATGCCGATGAGCATAAGTGCACCAATCATTGCCGGCATATCAATTTGCAGGCCACTCAAGAAGAGTGCAACCAAGCCGCCAATGGCTGCCAGTGGTAGCGAAAATAGGATGGCCAGTGAAGCTGTTGCCTCACCTAAGGCAATCACCATCACTAAAAACACTGCAAATACAGCAGCAATCATGGCGACCCCTAGTTGTTTGAAACTGTCTGACATCATTTCGGTAACGCCGCCCATGCTGGTTTTAACACCACTGGGTAGGGTCATTTCCTTTAGCACTTTGGAAACCCTTGTGGACACCGCCCCTGTATTTTTTTCGGTGCATTTTGCAGTGACACTGACATATTCCTGGCCATTTTCAGTTAAAATTGCCACCGGACCAGGGGCTTCAGAAATGGTTGCAATATCAGCTATTTTCAGCTTTTTGCCCGCTGGAGTTAGGATTTCTATGTTCTCGATATCTGAAATTTTATCCCATTTACTGATTTTGATACCCAGTTTAACCTCGTAGGTTTGATTGTCAAAATCCACAGTGGTGACTGTATTATCATTTAATAGACCTCTAACGGTCATCCCCACTTGGGCAGCCGATAAGCCATTTTCAGTTGCTGTCTTTTGATTGACAACAATCGATATTTCTGGCTTTGAATCTGTCATGGTGTTTTTCACACGCTCAAGGCCTTTAACTGACTTAAGTGCCTCGGTAATATCCTGGGCCCCCTGATTGATATTTTTCAAATCTGGGCCTGTAACCAGAATAGAAATATCGTTGGTGGTGGGCGAACCATTACTTGGATTGGACTGTTCGATATCCAATTTGCCTTTGACACCGATTTGATCAGCATCTTTTCTAAAGTCTGCTATATATTGGTCCACATCGGTTTCTTCACTTAACTTAACCAAAATTGAAGCCTTATTGCTAGCAGCACTGGCATTTGAAACACCCATATCTGAATTTGGCTTACCGACTTTAGTTTGGTATGTCAAAACATTGGCTGTATCTTTGCCAAAGTAAACCTCTAATGCTTGAGCATCTTTATTGACCACGTCAAGGGCTGTACCAGCTGGTAGTTCTACGGTTGCTGTTATATACTTATCTTTTGCCTCGGGCATAAAACTCGTGCCAATCAAGGGTACAAGTCCGGCACTGCTACCCAAAATGGCCAATGCAATCACCAGAGTTATAACCTTGTGATTTAAACTCCATTTGAGTAATGACTGATAAAATGTCATCACCTTACCTTGATGGAAATCAACATGCTGGATTACTTTTGTATTCATCAGCATGATTCTTGATAATAGAGGAATCACTGTCACAGCAACAAGCAGGGACGATAGCAGTGCCACACCGACGGTTATGGCAAAGGGTCTAAAGAGAACACCAGAAAAGCCGTCCACCAGGCCAATTGGTAAAAATACGGCAACGGTCGTCAGCGTTGAAGAAGTAATGGCTGAGGAGACTTCTTTTGTAGCTGAAATAATCAAGTCTGATGATTTCACGGCCTCTGTTTGGAGCCGTCTATAGATATTCTCAATAACCACAATGGAATCATCCACAATTCTACCAACAGCAACGGAGATGCCCCCAAGGGTCATGATATTAAGTGTTATATCCAATTGTTTCAAGAAGACAACTGTAATGAGTACTGAAAGTGGTATAGACACCGTGGCGATGATGGTGGTTCTAATATTTCTTAAGAACAAAAGAATGACTAAAAATGCAAAGAGGGCACCGATAATCCCCTCTCGCATCATCCCATCAATGGACTCTTTAACATTGTCTGCTTGATCTGTAATCACTTGAATTTCTGTGCCTTCAGGCATTTTAGATTTCAAAGCCTCAAGTTTAGCAATGGTAGCAGCTGAAACATCAATGGTATTTGACTCCTGTGTTTTTACCACATTCATAATAACCGAACTTTTGCCGTTTGTTCTGCTATAGGAATCCATGTCGCTTGTACCGATATAGACATCCGCTAGCTCTGACAATTTGACATTTTCAAAGGTGATGGTTTGATCCTTATTGGTTGTATTGGAATTAGCTGTGCTAGTATCAGCTATCTTACCTTGTCCACTGGTACTACTCGGCTTTGGCGTAGTCTCTTTGATTGGGGCACCGACACTTGCTGCTGCACTTTTTTGAATTTGTGTTAACTGATCGTTGACCTGTTTGATACCCGCTTGAAGCATCTGAACTTGTGGTGTTAACTGTTTGATAGCCGCGGCCGCCCCTTGCTTTTGGACCTCTGTAGCATTTGGATTAGCCATAACCCCATTGGCCTCAATCAGGGCCAGTTTAAGGTCAAACAGTTGGGACTGCATGGTTTGCGCCGCTGATAGTAGCTTAACTTGGGCACTTGTTAACTGGGAAATACCAGCCATGCCTTTTCCAAGTTCTCCTACTGCAGAACCAAGGCCAGCCATGCCTTCACCAATCTCACCAACCGCTGAACCAAGTTCACCAACCGCCGAACCAAGACCTTCAACACCTTTACCTAGTTGGCCTATGGCATCCATTGTAATGGCATTCACATTTGGTATAATCATGATTTCTGTGTTTTTCAAATCATCCAGTGATTGGATTTTGCCACTGATTCTGATGGGTTCAAGAACGCCATCAATAGCTACCTGGCCTGCTGGAAAAGCCACATTATTGGCTTGAATCATCTGAGTCACATGTTGTGCCGTTAAACCATACTTATCTAGAGCTGATTGTTTTAGTTTGATATAGACAGACTTTTGAGATTCACTGGCCAAAGTTACTTGTCCAACACCTGCCACAGCAGATAATTGAGGGATGACCTCTTGTCTAACCGCTTGTTCCAAATCACCAGGGGATAGTTGATCGTTGGAAATACTTAAGTTTAGAATAGGAAACGCCCCAAGATCAACCCGTAAGATTTTAGACGCCATGGCATCCGATGGTATCTTAACGGCTTTAATAGCATCTTCAACTTTTTTTTGCGCCTCGTCCATGTTTGTGGAATAGTCAAACTCTGCAATCACAGTGGAGGCATTTTCTCCCGATGACGTGTTGACCTTTTTAACCCCTTCAACATTCATCACAGCACTTTCAATGGGTTCCGTGATACTATCTCTAACATCATCTGGGGAAGCACCAGGATAAACCGTAATCACCCCCACAATTGGAATGCTAATATCCGGCATTGATTCTTTTTTTAGCTGAAGGGCCGAATAAGCACCTCCCAAAACCACTAAAACCGTCAAAATCAGTATGGCTGCGGTGTTCTTTAAAGAAAATCGGGTTAGAAAGTTCATTTTTTATCCTCCTCTAAAGTTGGCATATCAATCTGTTGTTTTGTTAAATAAGCCTTAATAGCCAGGTCCATAAATACAGCCACTTGCTCTTGCATTTGCCTGTATTCTTGAGGCCATTGATTTGCACTTTTATAAAACTGATAAAGCTTTTTAATCAGCACCTGGTCGCCCATGGAATATGTCATGATCATCTGCCACCAATCACCAGCGATCTCTTGTGCTTCTTCACATTCCGGTGACTTGCCCTCAGTTTGAAGGTCAATGGCCTTTTGAAAGCTAGTCTTAAGCCAATCCGGCGAAATCTCCAATCCCCCCAGATTTTCGTGCTGCTCAATAATCCGCGACAAAATATCCTGGTCTAAGTACTTAATGACCCAATAGTACTCGTTATTTTCATCAATCAATTTAGCGATATTAGCGTGTTTGAACCAGTTGATCCCATCATCAACTTTTCTTTCATGGGGCTCTGGGCTGGTATTTTTAATTTCATGGGTCAGTATCTCAATGGACTCTAAGAGTTTTTCTGATTTTGAAATTTGTTCTTTAATAATGGTTTTTTGTTTATCCAGTAAGAGGAGAAGATCCTCAGTACCATTAACAGGCATCAACCGTTCTTTAATAGCCTCTAAAGAAAAACCAACCGACTTTAGGGTGATGATTTGGTGCAGTATCACCATATCACTAATGGCATAAAGTCGCCTGCCACCTTCCGTCAGTGTTGAAGGCTTTAATAAACCAATGCTATCGTAATACTGTAAGGTTCTTACGGTCACATTAGTCTGCTTTGCTAATTCTCCAATTGTTATCATTTTTACACTCATAGCTACTTCACCTCTTAATTTCAAGTATACCACGTGACGTAACGTCATAAACAAGTGTTTCATGATGATAAATAGCTCAAAAAATTAAACCGTAGAGCAGGCCCTCTATTTTGCGGCCGCTCTACGGTTTTTACGATTTTTTCGGGTTTTAGGGATTTAGGCGAATTCAAGGACTTTGGTGAATTTAGGGATTTTACAGTTTTAAGTTTACCGATTAATTTCTACAGATAGGTCTATCTCTGATTTCCCATTTGCCTCTAACTTTACTCTGGCATGTAAACCGGCTTGAAAATCCTTGACTGACATTGTCACTGGGGTTTTTGTATTGATAAAATCAGTTTCGAATTTCCCTGCTCGCTCACCTTGCGGTATTAGTACGTATTCCGAAGAAATATAGTCATCTGTCTTGTCCAGCGTCTCTTTTCCAGAGCTAATTATTATTTGGACATATAAGCCGTACTCTGGGGCTTCTACCCCTTTTGGTAACACCACTTGACCACGAATATGAACCACATCACTCTGAGAAACTGTCTGACTATTGGCTTTAAGAAACTCATCAATTAAACCAAATCCTGCCCCATGGGAAGCATTAGAGGGTACACCGGACTCAGTGTTTTCTCGAAGTTTCAGATTCAGTAAAAAGTCATCGGTAAAGTTAAAATAGCGATTTGTGAAATATGTCTTGGCCATATCCTGATTTTTAAAGACAAATTCTCCGTCCATCATAACTTGATCATTTATCATTTGGGAGGCCTTTAGGGTGTCTAAAAAGTAACTGTTTTGATTGATGTGCACTAGATTAAAGACCTTTGTCATATTAAAATCCTTTATGTGTGCTTCCACTAGCTCAGATTTCACATTTTCATTGTAAAGTAACCACTTGACTAAAAATGGATGGCCAAGCCATACGCTTTGCTGGTCCATTAAAGCTGACTTTAAAGGATTGCTGTATTCTTGTGTCGCGTTGCCTAGAAAATCATTAATGACTTTTTCAGTGATTGGCAGATAGCTGATGACAAAATCGTAGATGGCTTTTTCCTTTTGCAGATCTGCCAGATTGGCTAAGTTTAAGGTTTTAAGGATCTCGTCGGTTTTTTCTTGTAATCCAGCTTCTTTAATAATCTTAAAATCTTGACCTTCTAAGTTGTTCTTTTGAAATACTTTTTTATTGGTGCCATCAATGGTCATGCCATCTGAGCTAATATAGGCTTCTTTCACGTAAACATGGTTCATAATACTAAGGCCACCAATTCCTAAATTGGAATACTGGGTTGAGTTAGAAAATGCAACTGCGTCTTTAGAGCCCTCCCCACCTTTTGGATAAATCGTGTATCGTAAGTAATAACCACTATCGTCTTTTGGCACTTTTACTTTAAAAGGTGCCACCGACTGGCCTTTTGATAAAACAACAAGCTGGGTTTCTGGTATCTCATCCGACATGCGCACACAGGCAACTTCTATCAAGGTGTCTTCAAAGGCAACTTCCCCTACTGGCAGACTCACCGTGCCATGGAATCTTTGCGCAAGTGGATCCAGTTCAATAAAGGTTTTGATGCCCTGATACAACAATATGGCTACAAGAATCATCCCTAAAACTGAAATTATAGACTTGAATTTTTTATTCATATGTAAAAGCTCCTTTGATGTTATTGGATAATTTAAATGATGAACAAATAAGAAAGAGCAAAGGTTACGCCCCCATAGAACAGCCACGTTAAGCCTCTAAAAAAAGCAGCAAAGTGTTCTTTTCGGACGTCGTCGTAATCTATTGACACATCATTGTGGCTTGCTTGATTCATGGTCATTGAACCTTTATCGAAAAATCCAGAAGTTGCAACAAGCATCGGGATCAGATAGATCAATGAAATCCACCAAAGACCGGTCCCAAAATTATCAGCTTTAAATCTGAACTTCCCTACTTTTGATAAAACCAATAGTGCAATGGCTACTACAGTAAAATTGAAACTTGTAATCATTAGCAATCTTTTAAGGAATAAAAAGAATGCTTTATTTCTTCTTTGAACTTCCATATTGACCCCCGTCTTGTGTTCAGCTTCAACCTTTTATGGCCTGAAAGTGTCGTTATTTGGAATAAAAATGCACATAAAGGCTAGAGTATAAATAGATAGGATACACAAAAGGTCAGTCCACCATATATCAACCAAATAAGGCTACTCTTAAGGGCAGCATTTTTTCCTCTATAATAATCTGCATCGTAGGGACCTCTTCCTACTTCAACTGTCACATGATCTGTTACAATGCCACTCTCAAAATTCAAAAACATCGGGACAAAATAAGCTATAGAGATGTACCAGAGTCCCATTCCAAAATTCTCTGCATTAAATATGACCTTCGTCAGTTTTGAGGCAACCAACAAACCGATGGCAGCAGCCATGAAATTGATACAAGTAAACAGCATCAGTCGCTTGAGCAGTGAAAAATAAAACTCTTTTCTAGTTTGAACTTCCATCTTGACCCCCTTTTGTGCTTGGCTACCCTCTGTATTTAACTGAAGTGTTTTTGTCGCGGCTCGTTAACATGATAACAAAAATAACGACACCTCAGCCTATTTTTGCACGAAAGTGTCGTTATTTGACATGAAAATGCACTTAAAAAGGAAGCCAACTATAAAAACGCCTCAGCGAAATCAGGTTATAACCGTAAAACTATTTGATTTTATGGTTTTTTACGGTTATAACCTGAAGCGAGGTGACTTCTATGAAACATCGGGAATGACGCCACTAAAAAACGCCTACTCGTAAGAATAGGCGTTTTCTTTCCTTTTGATTCCTCTTAAAACGATTTTAGCAGAGAATACTTCCGTGCAAGGCAAGTTGCCTGAGACTTACCAGTTTGGCTTGGTTATAAAATCGATGATGTTCATCCACTCAATGCCTTCTTTGTTGGCGATGGGCATTCTATCTAAAGATAGAACAAGCTTTTGGTAGTTATCGCTGATTTGTGATAAAGGTAGGTACTCTCTATCAATAACCTCTTGCGACGCCAATAAATAGGTCACCTGAACATAGAGTTTTTCACCTTTTTTAACACCTATAAAATCTATCTCTCTATCTGCTTCTTTACCAACATAAACTTGATAACCACGTCTTTTTAGTTCAAGAAAAACTACATTTTCAAGCAGCTGTGAAATATCATTTTGACGATACCCAATCATACAATACCGCAGGCCCAGATCAGCAAGAAAGTATTTTTCCATTCTATCTAAGATAATTTTTCCTTTGATATCGTAACGCTTAGCCGAATAAAGAATCATGGCATTCTCAAGTGCATGAATGTAGGTGTAAACTGATTCAATGCCTGTTTTTCGACCCTGACTCTTTAAATAATCGGCAATTTTTTTTGCACTGAATATTTGTCCAATATTATCCATAATGTAGATAAGAATTCGCTCTAATAATTCGACATCCCGTATGCCACTGCGTTGTATCACATCTTTAAGGACGACTGATGTATAAATACCTTTGATATATTGTATCTTAATCTCGTCATCATCTGGCATATGGAATAAACCAGGAAAACCACCATATTTCAAAAAATTATAAAATGCTAATTCCACTTGTGTGCTATTTTGTATGTCCACATCATAAAAATCACAGTATTCATTAAATGATAGGGCATACAATTCAAGCTCAACATAACGACCGGAAAGATAGGTTGCTAATTCACTTGATAGCAAATGCGCATTTGAACCCGTTAAGTATATATCACAATCAAGGTCCACCGAGAACGATCGTATGGCATTCTCCCATCCACTAACTTCTTGAATTTCATCAATCAAAATATAGACTTTTTTACTTGTGTCTTTTGTTTGATTTAAAACGTAATGATATAGTGCCTTATAATCGCGATAGGGCTCATAACTTAGAGACTCAAAATCAATCTTAACAATTTGATCATTTGATATGCCGTTTTCTATAAGCTGCTGCTCAACCAATCTCAACAAGTATGATTTACCGCTACGCCGAATGCCAGTAATTATTTTTATAACTGGTGTATCGATATATTTGATGATTTGATTGATATAAAGCTCTCTCTTTTTCAAATAACATCACCACCTTTTAATTCTGTTATGATAGAACTAAACGAATAAATTTTATTTAGTTCTATCGTAACAGAATTATATCACTTTGCAGTCCGGTTTACAAATAAAATTAATCAGAACGACTCAGGGGGACGTGCACCGTGAGTCATTCTGTAAAAGCGGCTCACGGTGCACGTCCCCCTGAGTCACTTTTCATTTTTTTGCCATTTAAACTGATAAGTATACCGTGACAAAGCATAGAGCTGGTACTCTTTTAAAATGGCCCGCCATATAACCAAAAGCCCTTTTAAGCAAAGATAGATGGCTGCCACTGCTAAGATTAACTGCCCCCCATGCCAAAACACTTCTGTTTTAGTGCTATTGGCACTCATACTACGAACCTTCACGCTTTTAAGGCCCAAGACATTTGCGACCCGCTGCATCTGCTCCGAACCATCATCAAAACGCCCCCATAGACTGGTCACCCAGGGGCGCTGGGATAGCAACTCGTCGTCATATCCTAGCCATACATCAATCTGCGACTCTGCAGGCATCATGGCAGCCGAACCCATTTCCACAGCTTGTACCCCGGTTTCGGATATCCCTATGCCAGTGGACTCAATCCCTTTACCTGAACCTAAATTCCCAACAACAAACTTTGTAGGGAGTGACCCAATATAACTTAGGCCATTGCCCAGTTTTACAAGGGGCACTAGTGAACCAGCTTCAGCGCTATTGCCTTTAATAACACCCACAACTTGTCGCATTTTTCCTAAGAGCATCACAGGTTGGCCAATGCAATTGGTACGTCCAAATACTTGCAATGCCTTGGCCTCGCTTAAAACCACATATTCCGGCCTAGAAAAATCCAGTCGCCCCTCTAGAAGAACAATGGATTGTTGCCAGCCAATGGCGCCGTTGACCATGCGTAATCGCTCCCGGTCATATAAATAATCGTAAGTTAAAGCATACTTCAAATTCTCAGCGAATTTGGTTTTTAAAACTTTAAATGAGTCACGGAATGGCTGCCCTTCAAGCACCATCACAAACCCTTCCCTTGGCAGTTGGGCGCCCATCACCGCGGTCATGCCATAACTGATTGTAGCCACTAAAAGCACCAACCCGATGATCATCATCAGGCGTTTGTGTGAGCCCATTATGATTGTTAACCATGAACCCATTATATTACCCCACCAGCGATCCTTTGTGCTTTTCTTTTCTCCCATTTTACTCACTCACAGCCAGCACTCGGGCCCCTGGTTTGACATTCAGACCAAAGTTGGAAATGATCATGGGCAATTTACCGCTGTTGACCGTTTCATCAAAGGGTTCTATCGATAAAACTGTATCGCCAACGGCTAAAATGCGCACTTCCAATTCCTCAACAATGAACTCATTACCTAAGACACCCTCTTTGACCCTTACGGCATAGGCTGTTCCAAAAGTGTTTGGCATATAATTACCATCCGCTGTTAACACACAGTGCTTTGGAATCGTCATCTTAACTGCTTCTGAATCCTGGCTAATGACACCTTCCCATTTTTGATATAGCAGGGGTTGACCAGTTCCATTTTTTACGCTGCATAGCATTCTGACCATCCCATTTTCACTTATAAAGCTTTTTTTATTAACAATAACTTCCATACCACCGGACATACCCATTGCATCCCCTAAGGTTGGTGATTTGAAGGTATATTCTCGGTTAACAGAGAAATAGGACAAATCGTTTTCGTTGACCAAAAGCTCTAAATCTAAGTCTTTGTAGTCTCTGCCAATTCCCATTTTAGCAAAGGGCATGCCAGCTAGAACTTCTCCGGGAAGCCCTGGGGCTTCAATCATAATACCATCAGCGGTGGCCACAATAATCCCTTGTGAATCGGGGCTTACATATCGCTTAGCCACTGCTAAGCGGGCCTTCTCATTGGCACTAAGACTCGCAAGCTTTCGGGTTTTTGTCTGAGCCAGTTGTGCACTTGTCAGCTGGTAGGCTTTTACCTGCGACCCCAGTCGATCAAGGGCCATCTGCTGTTTTGCAATTGCATCCTTTGCCCCCTCTAATTCCATAGCGGTTGCAACTTGGGCCTTGTAAAGTGCTTCTACCCGGGCATATTCTTTTTGTGCTGCTAAAAGCCCCGCTTCAGCCCCTTTAATATCCACATCTAATGTTTTCTCTTGTAAATTAGCAGAGGCAATACTGGCATCTAGGGCCGCTAGGGACTCCTTGAGAGCTACCTCCTCAGGATTACTTTGCGCTAAAGCATAGTCCGTATTCACCTTGAACAGTGGCGTACCCTTTAAAACATATTCCCCAGCTTGAATGTAAATTTCTTCGATTATCCCATCTTTGGCTAAACTCAGCACCTGTTCTTGCCTTGGGACCAACCGGCCATTGGCGGGAACGCTGGTTGTATAAGTCGTATTCAACCGTGGGCTGATATAAAAAACCTTGGGTAAAAAATGATTGATAATGGATTGATTAAATATAAACGCTAAAACCACCATGGCGGTTAGTCCAAAAATACCCCATTTAAGTTGCTTCATCTATGGCCTCAATCGCCAATGCCTTCTTTTAAGTAGCGCTCACATTTGATAAAAATATAGATCGCAGGCAGAATGTAAAAGATTGCGCCTGCATAAAAGACAGAGGCATCTTGGTAGTAAATGCTTTCTAGAAAGACTGAAAGTGGCTGTTTAGCTGGTGTGTTCAAATAGAGCACTGCTTGCTCAATCAAGTTCCAGTAGTCCACAAATAGTAAAAACAGCATACTGAAAAGGGCTGGCTTCACATTGGGTAGCACCACATGCCAAAAGACATACCACTCGCTAGCCCCTTCAACCCGGGCCGCTTCAATCATTTCGTCGGGCAAATTCCGAATAAATTGGGTCATGAGATAGACCCCAAACACCGAAAATGCCCCCGGTAGAATAATGGCCCAGTGGGTGTCCAAAATCTGAATGCGAAGCAGCTTCTGAATCTTATCAAACATCAGCATATTGGGAACGAAAGTCACCTGAAAAGGCATGAGCAGCATCAGCACATACACTGAAAACAGGATGTTCTGGCCCTTAAAGCTAAATTTTGCAAAGCCATAGGCCGCAAGTGTTGCAAGGGTCCCCTGAAACAATAGGACTGAGCCCGTGATCAGCACTGAGTTCATAAAGAATTTGCCATAGGGTGCCTTAAAAATAATTAGGGAAACATATTGGCCCAGTGATGGTAGGGTTGGCAGCCACTGCAGTCCGCCCTTTTCAATCTGGGCGGCGTCCATCAAGCTTCCTAAAACCGTGTGGATCACCGGGAGTAAAAACAAGAGCGCTAAGCCTCTAAACAACCAAAGTCCCATCTCAGTACCAAAGCTCTTTTGAGTTTTCAAGAAGGGACCTCCCCTGATTGAATGCGGCTATTTTTGTCTTGACTCAATCGTCTAACCACAAGCGTCATATGCACTGCGCCAATTACAAGCAGTACCACGGCCAAAAATAGATTAGATGCCGCAGCCAGTTCCGCAACATCAAATTTCACGGCCTTGTTATTCATATAATTTTGCAGCATGTAGATCTTCAGGTTGGGGTAACTGCCTTGCAATAAGTAAATGTCTTTAAATACCTTGTAGCTATTGAGCACCGACACCACAAAGGCAAAGGCGGCCGTAGGCACTAGTTCCGGAGCGGTGATATACCCTAAAATCTGCCATCTTGAAGCACCATCAATCCGTGTATTCTCATAAAGGGAAGGCGCAATTTGACCAAGCCCCGACATAAAGATCAAAATGCCATAGCCTGTATTTTTCCATAAAAAGATGATTAATACCCCAACCATGGCCCACTGAGAATCCATCAGATTCCCATACCCAGCCCCAAAGATGCCCCTAAAAAAGCCAATCACCGATGCAGATGGCAGACAAATCGGTACCACAAAGGCCAGCACCAACCAATGGCTCGCCTTTAGTTCCCACAGCCAATAGCTCATCAAAAATGCCAAGACCATCACCAGGGGCAGTGCCAAGGCCATAAAAATCAGGTTGTTTTGATAAGCCATCTGGAAGGCATCATTTTGGATGACTGCTACATAGTGTTTCAAGGTTAGGCCTCTAAAATGGAGTGGACTCTTTTGCAAGGACAGCCAGAGACTTAAACCAAATGGCAGGAGGTATACCAGAGAAAGGCCAAAAAAATGGGGGGCTAAAAAAACTAGCCCCTTATTGATTCTTACCGAAGGCAAGTGGGATGCACCCTGCTTTTTAGGTAATTTTTTAAATGTTCTTTTAAACGTCATGGTCTGATTCCTATTCGTTGAGCATTAGATTCAAGTCTTCTTCCAGTTGCTTCATCTGCTCTAGAAAATATGCGTCGTCAGTGTGGACGCCATAGACATACTCAGCTACCCATTTGCTAAACTGTTGGCTGAACTTCTCTGATGCCGATGAATACGCCATTGTACGCAGGGCGTCGGGTGTATCGAGGGCCTTTATCAAGGACTCTTTAAGTATCAGCATGCCCTCTGGAATGGGCTTACCATTTGCTAAAACCTCTTCTTTACGAGCTTGCTCCAACTGCATTTGGTTGACTGACTTTAAAACAGAGCCATTCATGGCGCCTGTATCGCTGGCTAGTGTAGGCATCTTCGATTGAAATTCAGGGGTTAATAAGTAATTGGCAAACGCTTTAGCCCCCTCTATGGCATCCGAGTCATTGTCCACGATTGACAAGCCTATCGCTCTAAAGTCTATGGCATCCTCTACTATGACTGGCGTTTCATACTTTGTGCTATGTTGACCAAGGCTGATTGAATTCATTGCATTAACACTATTAGCCGTGTTTAACTTCAAAATCCTTGAATTTGAATTTGAGGCATATTCACTAAATTCATCTTTTAAAACTGCTTTATCTTGAAGTGTCAGATACTTTACGCCCTCTTCTGCCGTCAATGTCTTTTTATTCGGCATTACTTTTGCAAATTCAGCAGCTTCCTTAATAGATTGGAGTGTTTGATTCTTATCTATGGTTACTTTCTGCACTGTCACCGACAGTAGATTTGTTGAAAATAGACCTTCGTAACCCATCAAATCCACCAAATTGAAAGGCACCTCAGACTCTTTTGCCCACTTCAGCATGGCAGTTTTTAGCATCTCATTTTTAACAATACAACTGGTGTAGCAAGGCAGGTACACATCGCCTACTGCGTTATTCACTGGTGATGCAATTGCTAAATTAGCCACCGCCACTACATTTTCTGTGATCAGACCCTTTAAAACATCATCTGAATTTTCAAGGTACTGATCAACTGGCAGCAAGGAGTCAGCTAAACCCTCTATCTGCAACACTTCATCAGCATAGGAGGTGCTAAACATAAGGATCTCTGGCCCATCATCTTGAAGCATCAGGGCATTACGCTTGGTGAAGAAAGCCTCCTGTGTCGGTGCATCAATCACGATGATATTCACATTAATGCCTTCCTTTGATGTAAATGCCAACGCCGCGTCTCTGATCATATTTTGTCCTGATATGTTGGGAAAACGAGAACTACTGCTGTTCCACATCACAACATCCACTTTTGTGTCTTTACTGACTAGGGCTTTAGCAGTACAACCCATCAGACTTGTTGCCATTGTTGTTATTAAACACCCTGTGATGATTACTTTCATTACTTTCTTCATTTTTTTCATGTTGACCCCCGTTTGTGTTTAGCCAGCGTCTGTGTTTTACATTTTTGATTTTATCGCGGCTCGTTTAAATGATAACAGAATTAATCGCACTACAACCTTTTCTTGCATGAAAGTGTCGTTTTTTGACATGGAAATGCATTTGGATAACTGCGCCGTTCACATCTATTATTTATATGCTTTTGCCTGCTCCCTTAACTCATGATCACTGACCATCAAATATAACATTTTGATCATATGGAAATCGATTCCGATAACATGATTTCAATACCTTCGATGTGGTAATTATGCCATTATGCATAATCATCTCATGAAAAATTTTAGAATTGATATTCATAAACTTGTCTCCTTTTGTAAACTATCATATCGATATTATGTTCAGCTTCTATATGATAGTCAACTCAGAGTTGAAATTTAAAACCTATAAAACAGCCACAAATTCCCCAATACTCTGGCTTTGGTGTCCACTTGCATCAACTTCTGGCATCTGCGCTTCCCCCAACACCACCACTCTAGGATTGATGAGTTTAAGGTTTTCCATACGGTGTGTCACAAACACGCACAGTTTGTCTTCATTTTGACCAGCCATTAGCTCGAAAATTTGTCTCTCCGCTAAGGGGTCTAAAGAAGCGGTTGGTTCATCTAGCACATACACATCGGCATCTCTCAAAAAAGCACGTCCCAGGGCAATCCGCTGCCACTGTCCTTTTGACAGTTCTTCGCCACCAAACCAATGGCCCATCTGTGTCTCTAGACCCAATAGGTAGTTCTCTATTTTTGATCGCAAATGAATTTTTTCCAGTACATCATTAAGACGGCTATCGTTTTTTAGGTAGCTTAGCTCGCCAAAGGCTATATTTTCTCTGAGGGTCATTTCGTAGCGATTAAAATCCTGAAAGATAATGCCCATCTTTCTACGTAACAGGGTTTTGTTTAATCGCCTAAGCTCAACCCCATCAAAGAGAATCTCACCCTCGTAATCACTATATAAACCACAGAGTAATTTAATAAAAGTCGTCTTCCCTGCGCCATTTTCGCCTAATATCGCTACCTTTTCACCTGAAGACAAAGATAAATTAAAATCTTTTAGGGTATATGCCTCGTTTCCTGGATAACGGTAGCTCACTTGCTTAAATTCAATATGGGAAATGCGCTCAATAGCCACCCCACTTTGAATAGGCGTTTCTAAATCCATTAGCTTAAAATACTGTTCCACATATAAGGCGTCATTATAAAGGGCTGCCAGTATCCGTAGAAATGACCCCACACTGGATTGGATTGTACTAAGACTGTCCACACAGGCCACTGCACTGCCAATCAGTAGTTGCCCCATTGCCGTCAGTATCATAATGTGCCCAATTACTACTATACTAAGCACTTCTTCCAGGAGATTAAGACCCAAGTCCCACCCTGATTTCAATCGGAACATATGTAAATCTTGTCCTTGAATCTTGAGTTTGATGGTTGAATAAATCCCTTTTAAATAGGCACCGGTTTCGTAGACCTTAATTTCTTTACAGGCAATATCGTTGGTCAATAGGTAACTAATATAACCGGTCTTTCGCACATCGCCCATACGGGCCATGCGCATTTTGTAGTTTTTATAGCCAATTTGCGTTTGAACATAAGTGGATAGCAGTGGTGAAATAAAGATAAAGATAAAAATAAAGACGTTGAGCTTCACCATTAAAGCGGTCATCAGTATGGATACAGAAATCACAGCCGTCATCTGATTAATTAAACTCAGCACATTGCCATAGGTTGCCATTACTTTCTGGCGCCCCTCCCCATCTGCACGGGCAATGGTATCGTAAATCTCACTATTTTCAAAATCCTGGAGCTCCAGTGCAACGCATTTTTCAAGAACGTCCATGCCCACAGCGTAGTCCAGCACCAAATTTTGTTTGTTTTGCAAGTAACCATAAGCCGTCTTGATCACAAATATCAGCATCTGAATACCCGCATAAATACACAACACCACTAAAGGGGTTTTCACAACAAAAAGGGCACGCCATACCAATTGGTACGACAGCGCCCCCTGATGCCCCACTTGCGTATAAGTCACCGCCAATTGAGACATGGTATTAACAAGCAATTGAATCGCCCAGATAGAAAGTGCCGGTGTGAAACCCATCAAAACCGACAAAAGAAGATTGCCAAAACACAGCAGCGGTACCTTTTTAAAGACATAAACAAGGGCCCTGCCACCGTGTGTCATGGTGTGAAAAAACCCCTTATGCCCCATAAACATCACGATAAACCGACTCCACATCAATGCTATCCTTATAAAGGTCTAACACATCAATACGGTTCCCAGAAAGGACCCCTAAAAGGCTATTGAGCATTCCGGCATCTTCTAGTTCCACACGAACAGAATCCTTGCCAATCGCTTGCAAACGTTCTGGAGCAACAATCCCAGCAAGTACTACCAGTGCCTGAGCCTGATCCACAACCTGAATCATATAACTATACTTTTCACCAAGGGCCTTAGGTGTTTCAATCAATTGGCCCTTATTGATACAAATAATACGGTCAGCTAACTTTTCTACTTCTCCAAGTTGGTGGGATGAAAACAGAATTGAAATGTCTTCCTGGGCTATCAAGTTTTGTAGGGTGTGACGGAGGTGGATGATCCCCGTTGGGTCAAGGCCATTGGTGGGCTCATCCAAAATCAAGAACTTGGGCTTTGTCATAATGGCAATACCAAGCCCAAGGCGCTGCTTCATGCCCATAGAATAGCCAGACACCTTGCGGTCCAAGGCCTTGCCAATCTCCGTGAAGTCCACAATCTCCTGCACTCGCGCCTTGGAAATCTTTCTCAGCTTTGCAATGAGCATAATATTCTCTCGCCCACTCATATCAAGAAAGAGGCCCGGTGCTTCAATCAAGGCCGCTTGATGGGAAAGTGCTTGCTCTCGCTGCCTAAACAAATCAAATCCGTTAATTTTAATGCTACCACTATCGGGAAAGATCAAGTTACACAAACACTTCATGGTAGTTGATTTACCTGCACCGTTTGGCCCAATAAAACCTACTATTTCGTTTGGCATCACGTTAAATGAGATGTCCTTTAGCACTTGGTGCTTGCCGTAAGATTTGTTGAGACCTTGGACTTCTACTACATATTCAGGGGTAGCACCCTTATTTTCTACATTTGTTTTTATTGCCATAGGGATTCTCCTTCTTATTTCTACTCATAAGTTTTTACTCACTACGCAACACTAGATCTTCAGCGCCCCTCAAAAGGCACTATTTCTATCTTTTTGATGACGACGGGATCAATAGGCTTGTCGCCCGTAACTTCAACGCTATTTATTGTCTTTACCAGATCTAAACCATAAAACACTTGCCCAAAGATCGTATAATCCATATCCGATCTTGGTATGCCGCCCAGTGCCTTGTAGGTTTTGAGAACTTCTTCACTGAAGATGTCCTCCATCTCTTGCATCATTTCAAAATATTCTGGGTCTATTTCATCTTGACAGATGATATAAAAGCAACTCATTATTTGATTTCCTTTATTCTTTGCAATACCGACACAGCCATCATAAAATCTGTAGTCTAAATCTGTTTCAATCGCCACGGCCTCTTCGTTTGTGGCTTTCTCATAATCAAAATCTGCTGGAGGTTCCACTTGTATCTTTAAATCTTGAACAATGACGTCAAATTTCAATCCCTCGTAATAACCCTTACGGGAAAGTGCCATGAAATTAGCCACAGCCTTTGGTGCAACCTTTTCAAAAAGTCTCATCTTTATAATGCCTTTCGAGGTGGTAATCACAGCAATTTCTTCACCCTTTTTAGGCAGTTGCACTTGTTCTGAAGTCAAGTTTCCAGGGTTAAAATAACCATCCGCATCTATTCTCGGTTTACCGGTGCAGCCAGAGAAACACAATAAGCAAAGCAAGAGTATCCCTGTTAAGAGCCGTTTTGTATACCGACTATTCGCTGTGCGTAACATTTTTTTCCTTTTCGTCTTAATTTCTTCATTCTTCATACCTCACTCCTCATTCCTTTGCCCCAAGTAAGTCTTTTTTCACAAAATACCTCAGTCCCAAGAATTGTAGTACAACAATGCCCATGAAGTTTGAGGATAACCCAAGCATATAATTGCCCCGTGTTTCCACAGCCATGATGCGTTCAACCCCCATATACATATAAGGGTACAGCAGATGCAATAGAGAGTTCCTATTACTAAATAAGGAAAAGACCACAGCCATCATTAAGAAAAGCACAGTTGCACCCATCGCAATACTATTAGAATCTGTAACGAGGGATATCCATAGCGTCACCATTGCCGCTAAGGAAACCACTGATAAGAGCATCAGTGTTGCCAAAAGACAATATTGCCACAGCGGTAGCAGCGCCGCCTGTGCCGATAAGCTCGCCATCGAAAACTGAAACAAGCTAACTCTTGTACTGATAGGATAACTCCAATTACCGACTCCGTTAAAAATGACTCCTAAAATCACCGCAAGAGCCATGGCCAATAAAAACATACACAGCACCCCACCTAACAATACAATGACTTTACCCCAGTAAACCTGCCTTCTGGTATAAGGCTGGGTGTAGGTTAACTTATAACTACCTTCTGTCAATTCGCCAAGATATCCGTCTACCACAATCAGTGTTGCCAAAAGTGATAGTAGCATAACATTGCTGCTCTTAAAAAACATCACCCACGCCTTAGAACCTGTTAAATGATAGGGGTTAATATCAGGGGTTATCTTGTTCTTGAGTATATCATTATTGAGCATCACTGCCTTTTCAAAATCTCTTGCGCTTAACTTCCCCATTTGAAGCATAATTGCATCTTTCAGCACAGGGTCCTCATCTAAAAGTAGCAATCGCTTTTCATATAATTTATTCTGTGTTTTTAAAATATCACTCTGAGCCTTTTCAGAACCTTCTTTGTAAAAATATCCTATCACGGTATATTGCGTATATTCGAAAGACCAATAGTCAATTTCAGCCTGTAACCTCATTATTTGTTGGGTAGCCAAACCTTGCGCCGTACTCAATATGCCCTTATTGGATTTCATCCTCCCCTTTAGATAGGTCATCATATAATCACACTTTTTGCTCTCTGTGCGCATATAGTCTTTTTCCATCACATGGGCATGGACAAAAGTCCCAATGACAACTAAAAGCAACAACAGCAGTATGATTTGATTCTTTCTGCTCCTCCAGAGTTTTCGCCACTCAAACAACATCATATCTCGCATACCCGCACCTCAAATAGCTTTCTTTTTAAAGTAAACCGTACCGCACACTAACAGCATTACCGTAGCTACTGTTAATACCAATATGGCCATTAAAGATGTTGTATTATAACTCCCGTTGACTATTCTAAAGCCGTTATTCATTCCAAAGGGGCTGATATTCAAGTGCGTACCCTGGGTATAAGGCCAACTCAAGGCAGTACCAATCACACAAAACAAAGCGGCAACAACAAGACTCAGCACTTGATGATTTATAAGGGCCGATATCAATAGCACCAGGGCCACAATAAAACCAATGTAAAGTAATGTCAATATCATGGTTGTTAGCATGTACTGATAGAAGGGGAGCCAGCTTATCCTTGGATGGATATCTGCTTTATAAACATCAATTTCTGAAAGATCCTTGGCCGGCATCGGAGCAAGTACCTCACCTGACATAAAATCACCTTCATAATCTCTATGGGATTTCTCTACCAAATTACTAATTGGCATAAGCCTTTCCATCCCACTTTTCAAACCTAAAGCAGGGTAATCCATGGGCTGAGCACCATATGTCAGCCATAAAAAACTCGTCACTAATATCCAAGGCAGTAGCACTACCAAACTCACACTGGCCACGTTACTGATCCATTTGGCAAGGTAATAGGTATAGCGTCTTTTATCTTGTGTTAAAAGTAGCTTCAGGCTTCCCATCCCCTTTTCTTTGTTGATGCTATTATAGGTAAACACCAACGTAATGGCACAAATACAAATTGGCAAGTATTTATTAAAGTAGGAACTGGTATATGTATGGGTATTAACATCCCACTTTTCAATTTTTAAGTATTGCTTCTCGTTCAACAACGCATAATACTGAAATGATCTAAAATTATTGTAGCTCCGAATGGCAGGGAACGAAAACTGCCCTCTATCATAATCATCATAATTTAGCCCTGTTTTGAGGCTGTCCCATATAGGACGCGCCACTGTATCAAAATAGTTTTCTTTTATCTTTTCGCCATACCATGTTTGTTTGGCAAGCATGAGATAAAGTAGCGTGTTGAGGCGAAGCACTTCAAAATGATCACCCCGTTGGCTCGCCAAATTAATCGCCTTTATGGAGTTATTTTGTAGTTGAAGCGCTGGATAATACTTGGGTTCCATCTGTGCAACCTGTTCTATTGATAGCCCCATAAAAAATGAAGTATCACTCTCTGGCTCACTACCTTCAAAGCCCCCGCTCCAACTTTGGCCTTTTAAGGTCTCCAAATCTTGAATTTCGCTGATAATCACAAAAGAAATGAGTAGCATTAGCATCATTGCAAACCACAGCAACTTGCTTCGAAAAGCACGTTTTAGTTCAAAACTTATAATGTATAGCACATATCCCTCCTTTTTATATATTTACACATTAATTTTAATTAATGTATTCAACTGCTCACTATTTCACTTTTGCTACCTTTTGACAATACTCAAAAAGAGGTATTAGCCCATTAGTTTCAATGAGCTGATACCGACTTATTGTCGATGCATTATATCAAGACAGTGTAAACTCGTTTTGTTTAGTAACTTCTATTTGCTAGTACAATAATTTTCACTTAGGGATTCTTGCGATTTTTACTTATTGCTACATTGTATCGAAGCCATACTTGGCGTTCATACCAGCTAAAAGACCCTGATTCATTGCGCTATCCCAATTATCTCTACAATAGACACTTTGGCAATTACAAATTCTACCAGGTGCAACATCAGCACTATCTTCAATTCTATTTTGCTTAAAAAGTTCTTTCATAGTATTCTCCTTTAGTTATAACTTCGTTTACACTGTTTTAACCTTATTGTTATTCCACACACTATCTGCATTTGAATCAAACTAAATCAAACAAAATAA
>CAZFST010000003.1:0-166540 GCA_964522015.1 uncultured Fusibacter sp.
TATCTCTTTATGGGATCCCTTCTAATTTAGAATCGCTATGAATAATTCGGGATAATCACTGTTTAAAATGGTCTTCAAAGTAAAAACAAAATACTTGTCTTTTAATAAAATGCGTATAAAATGGAAGCTGATACATTACAAAAATAAATTGCACAAAAGGTATAGCAAAGTGTAGTGCCAGCTACTGCACCATCCTATCTATCAGAAAACTGGTAATTGCCAATACCTTGGACTGATCAAATAGATGTAATAAAGGGCAACTATTACGAAGGTGCAATGATAATATTTAGAATGGATGCTTATGATATTATAAGCAACATAACTTTTGAATATGTATAATGGTCACTGAAAAGAGGATCGGTTATTTGTCAGTCGTTTTACTATAAAACCCGCACCAAGTCAGATGCCCACATGCTCAGCATTTTTGTTGAGCATGTGCTTTTCTACTTGAATCACCGATAACTTAGACAAAAACAAATATATTGTGATTGGTGATCTAATGCCAAGATAGCCAACTACTCACTGCATCACAGGATATAAATTAGAAGATACAAGAATTCATTGTTCAATAGAGACTATCAGTACTAATTGGCTGTAAAACTTGGAGAGGATTGATATGAATAAATTACTAATGCTGGCCCTATTCCTAATGGTTGTTTCAGTGGGGTGCATCGTAGAAGACGGGAAAATCCATAGTGATGAAAATGGAACAACACAAAACCTCTTACGTTTATATGATAGTTTTTTAAATGGAGAAATTTGTGCCAATTTAGATGGCAATGGGGAAGAAAGCAGTGAGATCAATATAGAAGAGCTATTTCTGAGAGATGAAAAGTGCAACAAATATACAATATTTGATTCTAATCGCAACGGCATTCCTGAATTACATCTATCATCAATGAGAGAATACTTAATACTGGAACCTAATAGAGAGAAATTATCAATCATTTATGACGGCTCAGGTTATGAAAAGTTATTGAACAGTGGTGCTTTATTATACTTAAGGCCAGGAGGCGGTCCTGAACATATCTCATATAAATACACTGAATTAGATGCAGACCATAATATCACACAATCTTCTTTTGAAAAATATAATACGATGAATGATAATGACGGTGATGATCTGTATGTATTTGAGGGGAAACGGGTTACTAGAAATGAATATGATACTAAAACAAAGAAATTCCTATCAGAGGGATCGGACCTTATAATATGGTCGGATTATGGTGCGTTTTTTAGTAGCGGTGGTTTATGTAGGCAACCAACAATGGTTAAAAATCATGTTTTGATTACGCATATAAACGATGCTATTGTATCAGATTTAATTTATGGAAATTGGGAGATTGTAGGGTATTTAGGCAGAGCTGTTGACTCTCAAGGGTCTCGTGCGATTACAGATGACCAGAAAAATAATATTGAAAGAGCAACTGATGAATGTAAGAAAAAGTACTTAAATAAAGAACTTTTTATCAGCTCAATGAGTTTGATAGATTACTCGCCACCTACTGAATTAGGCTATCGTGTTTTAACATTGAAAGATTTATTCTTAATATATAGACAACCGCCCGACATTTGGAGTGGCATATCCCCCCCATTTGTGTGTATTTCAATTAGTCTTGAAGATTATGATAATACCATGGATTTATTAGTAGATAGCGATGGTATTGTAACATTAGTCGTTGAAGGTGAATTTTTTCGATTAGAGAAAGTGGAGAGTCAACAATTAATCCTGAATGAAGATAAAGATAAACTGGTCAGTAACATTTATGATTACTTAGAGGGCGAATGGATATTTTCTGAGTTTATCAATTTAGCCTGGTACCCAACTAGTGAAGAAAATGATGAGCAACTACGTGCAGATTACGAGAAAGAGCATAAGGAATATTTAGGAAAGCAAATTCGATTTAATGAAGATAATTTGATGTTATCAGCTGATAGTGAAAGTCTTACGGTCTATACTGCTGAAGATAAATATAGTTACAGATTCTCGGTTTATGCATTACTTGAACCTACTATTATAGAGGTGTTCGGCAAATATAAAGATGAAGAAAACAAAAAAGAGGGAATACGATTAATTTTTAGTGGAAATGGTGACCTTTATATTGAGTATAGAAATTTCTTCTTTAAATTAGTTAAAGTTAGGTAGCGATAGCCTTGTGAATGTGCACCAGGGCTTACTATAAACCAATATCGTAGTGATGTGACAAATTGTCGTGATTAAGTTTTTAATTGCGACAATTTTTTTATGCCTGATATAAGTTTTTGTATTTTTGTAAAGCGAGCTTTACATATCTAAAAAACCATGATATAGTAAATGTAAAGTTAACTTTACGTTCTATCGTATCATCGTGTGGCACAAAAGGTATTTGCTAAAACAAGTATAAGAAGGGTGGTGCCCGTGAAAAACAGGCTAGAAGAAATGCGCAAGGACCGAGGCATAAAGCAAGATGAGTTGGCCGAAATCCTAGAAGTATCCCGGCAGACAATCAGCTCTTTAGAGTCGGGGCGATATAATCCCTCGATTTTATTGGCTTTTAAAATCGCCAAATATTTCGATACAACAATTGAAGCGATTTTTATTTATGAGGAGGATCAAGTATGAAAAACTATAATTTAAGTGCAGTGGCAAAGATGGTGATTGGCGCCGTGTTAATAGCCATAACGTTTCTCCCGAATTTACCCCTGGGTAAAAATATTTTGGGCGTTTGCCTAGGATTGGGGATGGGGCTGTTTGGAGTTGGACTATCACAAGTATTGGGAAACAACTATGCCCGTAAAAATCCAAGTTACGCCAAAGCCCAGCAAATTGAAGAGCAAGATGAGCGCAATCAGCAAATCACCCATAGAGCAAAAGCCTCAGCAGCTGACTTAACCCAATGGGGCATCCTAGGAATAGCCTACATCAGCATTTACATGGGCTACCCCCTGTTGATTACAGCTATAATCGTTGGTGTTTACGGGGCCTATCACTTTATGACCTGGAAATTTGTAAATCATTATCAAAAGATGATGTAGAGTCAACCTTCAGTTGAATAACACTCCCTTAGCCAGTTATTGTTCCTTCCATTGCTATCCCCTATACTGTAATTGACCGGTCAAGTTACTAGAAATTCATAAAACAAATTAACAATTAGAGGGAGAATCAAATCCATGAACTTAGGAAAGAAAATCAAACAACTGCGCACCTACAAAGGCATTACCCAAGATACATTGGCCGAGTACTTGAACATTAGCTTCCAGGCTGTTTCCAAATGGGAAAATGGCACGGCTATGCCGGATATATCACTGCTCCCAAAGCTCTCAACTTACTTTGGCGTCACCATTGATGAACTCTTTACACTTGAGCAGGATGCCCATTTGGAACGGATTGAGAACATGCTTGAAAATCAGCGTCTCCTCACCGACCAAGAAGAAGACTACGCCAAGCGATATCTGTCGGATCTCATGGTCCAGCTGAGCGTGGAAAACAACCATGTGCTACTTGGCAAGGCTCACGGCATGTTAGCGGGCCTTTACAATCACAAGGCACGCCATGCCCACGATGTGGCCAACGAACATGCTAAACAGGCAATTGCCCTAGATCCAACCGTAAAAGATTATCACGTAAATTTCGTCGAATCCGCCAGAGGGGTCTTCAGTGATTGGAACTACACCAATCATCACAAACTTTGCGCCTTCTATCAGGACTTCACACAGGCTAATCCCGACTATTATTCTGGGCATCTGTGGTTGATGGATCATTTGATTGCAGATGGTCGTTTAGATGAAGCCAGGGTAGCACTGGAAAATCTCAAAGCTATTAGGGATAATTATTTGGTCCCACTTTACCAATCTAAAATTGAAATGGCGGCTGGCAATCATCAAGGGGCCTCAGAGTTTTTAGAAACCATGGTACAGCGGGAGCCAGAGAATTGGCTGGTGTGGGCCAACCGAGCAGAAGCCTTTACCATGGCAGGGCAATACGACAAAGCGCTTTTGGACTTTCAAAAGTCCATGGACATACAAGCCAAGCCTCGCTATTATGATGGTTTTGAGGCCATGGCCCATATTTATGAAATTCTAGGTCAGAAGGAGCAAGCCATTGAGAAGTGGCAGGACATCATCACCCTTCAAAAGGAAGAGTACAATGTCCGTTTTGGGGAAATGATCGACTATCCAAACCGAGAAATAGCCCGTTTAGAGGCGAAGTGAGTGAGCCAGGGGGACGTGCGCCGTGGCTCGCCTAAAGAAAAACAAAAAAGTGATTCGAAAATTGTCGTGATTAAGTTTTTAATCGCGTCAGTTTTATTTTTTGTTATTCTGATCGCCATGATTCCTTTAGTAAGCCAGTAGCCATCGGATAAAACAGTACACATCCATTCTCTGCCTATATTTTTGAGTGAGAGCTGTATATAATAAAACTAACCTAGGGAAACAGCAAATACAACATATCAAAAAGTAGATTGGGAGGTTACAAATGAACCCTAAGCAAAACATTATTGAGACCATCAAAAGACGGATAGAAGAATCCTACAAGGACGATGTGGCCATTTTCGCAGTGTATGGCTCCTATGCCATGGGTACTGATGACGCCATGTCCGATGTGGACTTCTTCTTTATACCAAAAACAGAAGGGGCCATGGCACTGAGTTATCAGTTTATCATCGACGGCATTGGCTATGATTTATTCCCTATTAAATGGGAGCGACTCCTCAAGATTGCAGCCTTTGATTCGCCACTGGCAGCTGTGATTACCGAGTCCAAGGTAGTCTATTCGGCTTCCAAAGAAGACCTGGAACGGTACGAGGGGCTTAGAAGCAACATGCTCAGACTCTGTAGCCCGGAGGGGGCACAGCTGATGCTCAATAAGAGCTATGAGTTTTTTAACGAAACCTATATTTACTGGTACAATATGACCCATCAAGCCAAGGGTATGCTGGATTTACGTATTGAAGCCAGCAAGGTTATTTCTAAGGTGGTGATGGCGGTTGCCTACGCCAATCAGACCTACTATAAGCGGGGGATGGGCAAGTCAGTCCACGATTCCTTTGAGCTCTCCTTTTTGCCAACCGATTACAAACCCTTAGTTTTAGCTATGATTGGGGCAACCTCCGACGGGGATTTAATTCAGGCTACTGAGAAACTTTTAAAAAATACCCGCAGTTTCCTAGAGGAGCAGACAGCCCAATTTGCAGAAAAGGAACCCTTCGAGACCCTCTTTATTGGCTACTATGAAGAATTAAAATCGGTCATCAATAAAATGCATCGGGCATGTGATCAAGAGGATACCACCACGGCATTTATGATAGGGGCTTACTTCCACGAGGAGCTTAGCCAGTTTTTAAATAAGGTTCAAACTGGGATTTGGTTTAATGATCGCCATGTGTACAGTGCCTATTCTGCGCCATTTGAAGCCATTTTCAAAGTTGATTTGATGACGTTGATCAGCAGTGGTGATTTTACGACCCTAAAAGCTGCCCTTAAAGACTTTGAGAATACATTGGTGGCCTTGCTTAAAAAGCACCAAGTGGAGATTGCAGAATTTTCATCTATTGAGGCCTTTATGGAAGACTATAAAGGTCAATAGGTGGGGACCATGGATAAAAAAAACGCAAAGACGATTTTGCCTGATGATCTCTTGGAGGAGCTTCAAAAGTACATTCAAGGTGAATATCTCTATGTTCCCAAGGCAGATGGTTCACGTAAAAAGTGGGGCGAGAAGTCAGGTACACGAAGGGAACTCTCGGAGCGCAATGCCCAAATCCGTTTGGCTTTTAACCAGGGCACTACCATAGAAGAACTGGCTGAAACCTTCTATTTGGCCGCAAATAGCATTAAAAAGATCGTTTATGCAAGGGCAGAAGGACTTTAATTGGACACTTTTCTCTTGTCGTACGTTTTATGTATGCAAAGCAAAATAAGCTTGCATAACGACAAGGAGGATTACCATGAACCCAAGTACATTAGATTTGTTAATTCAAAGCATAGGCGGCCACATTGTATTTCCTAACTGTATCCTAAGAGACGAAAAAACACTGACAGAAAAGTTGACAAAATAATATGGCATACTAGAATCCCCCGCGCCAAATGGTGTGGGGGATTTGTTGTCTATGCGGTCACCGTATAAATGTGTTACACTATCCAAGGTGGAGGTGCTTATGTCAATTGTCATCATCTGTTTAGCGGGTTTTTTTGGCGCCTTAGTGGATGCCATAGTGGGTGGCGGTGGTCTCATCACCATTCCTGCACTCTTATCGGTGGGTTTACCCACCCATTTAGCCTTGGGGACCAATAAATTTGCCAGCTCCTTTGGAACCATTAGCGCGGCCTATCACTACTATAAAAGTGGTGAAGTGGAATTTTCGATATTGAAGTTTTTAATACCCCTGTCCCTTGTCGGTTCAGCCTTTGGTGTCTTAGCTGTTTTGGCCATCGACCCTTCGTTTTTAAAGGGCTTTATCATTGTGATGGTCTTGGTGATTGGACTTTATACCCTACTCAAAAAGAATTTAGGCTTGATTAATCACGGTTATGAAGTGACTCGTAAAAAAATCAAACAGGCAATGGGATTATCCTTGGGCCTCGGGTTTTATGATGGTTTTTTCGGACCAGGCACTGGGTCTTTTTTAATCTTCGGTATGATTCATATTTTTGGATTCGATTTTAGAAAGGCCTCTGCTAACTCAAAATTCTTGAATTTTGCTAGTAATGTGACATCCCTTGTGCTTTTTTTAGTCAACGGTAAAATCATGTTTAGCTATGGCATTCCCATGGCAATCTCAATGATCATCGGCGGCAAAGTGGGAACCCATTTGGCCGTTACGAAAGGCGCCAAGTTTATTAAACCCGTCTTTGTTTTAGTGTCTTTTGGCCTTGTACTAAAATTAAGCTTTGATCTATTTGCAGGTTAATCTATGGAGGCATATGTGACAACCCATCTCAATCGAATTCGTAGTTTAATCCTACAAAGTAAAGTCATGACTGCCAAAGAGGCAGCCCTAAAAATAAACCATCTAGATGTGGTTGCAACCAGCGGCTTCACCCCTTCGGGGTATCCTAAAGCTGTTCCACTGGCCTTGGCAGAGCGGTCAAAATCCGGCGAGAAAATTGAAATCACCTTGATTACAGGGGCGTCGGTGGGGTCCGAACTGGATGGTGAACTGGCAGCCCAAGGGGTTATTAAGCGCCGTTTTCCCTATCAAACCGATTGCGTTATGAGAAATTTGATCAACCAGGGTCAGATTCAATATGCGGACATGCATCTCAGCCATGTGCCCCAATACATGGATTATGGTTTCTTTGGGGAAATTGATGTGGCCATTGTTGAGGCCATCGCCATTAATCCAGATGGTGGCATTGTTCCCACCACTTCGGTTGGCATTTCACCCCAGGCAATTGCCAACGCCAAGAGGGTGATCATCGAGATTAATACAGCCCAATCCACTCATTTGGAAGGGGTCCACGATATTTATATGACGGAGAAACCGCCACACCGCAAACCCATTCCCATAACGCACCCAGGGGATCGTATTGGAACCCCCTACATACCCTGTGATCCAGAAAAAATAGTAGCCATTGTCTTTTCAGATATTCCCGACAAGGTAAGACCCCTGGCGCCACTGGATCAGGACTCCCAAAGGATTTCGCAACTGATCATCGAATTTTTCCAAAATGAAGTGGTCAAAGGGCGCTTACCTGAAAATCTTCTCCCTCTGCAATCAGGGGTTGGATCCGTTGCCAATGCAGTTATGGCAGGTTTAGTCTCTTCGCCATTTGCAGGGTTAACCTGTTATACCGAAGTGATTCAAGACTGTATATTGGATTTAATTGATGCTGGCAAAGTGACCATTGCTTCTGGCACGTCCTTTACCCCCTCAGAAGCCGGTTTGATACGGCTAAACGCCAATATGGACCATTATGCAAAACACTGCATTCTGAGACCCATGGAAATCAGCAATCATCCTGAAGTGGCAAGACGACTAGGAGTTCTTGCCATGAATACCGCCATCGAAATCGATATTTATGGCCATGTGAATTCAACCAATATCATGGGCACCCAGATGATGAATGGCATTGGCGGATCCGGTGATTTCACCCGTAACGCCTACATCTCAATCTTTACAACGGTTTCAACTGCAAAGAATGGCCATATTTCATCCATCGTACCCATGGTCTCCCATGTGGATCATACGGAGCACGATGTTCAAGTGGTGGTGACAGAGCAAGGACTTGCAGATCTTCGCGGCTTATCCCCAAGCGAACGGGCCCGGGCCATTATTCAAAACTGCGCCCATCCTGACTATAGACCAATGCTCCTTAGCTATCTGGAGCGAGCTGAGCAATTGCCCATTCGGTACGAAAGTCATTTGCTAGATGAGGCCCTCTCGTGGCACCAGCGGTTTTTGAAGACAGGTACCATGAAACCTGAATAGTCGATGACAGAACACGCAGTTTGGATATCAATGGGATCTGGTGAAAATTCACTTTAAAGATATCTACCAAAATTCACATTAAAAAGGGACTATCGTAAATCAATTTCGATTTACGGTAGTCCCTTTACATCTAAATTGATGTTATTTATACTCAATGTTACTTCTTACTTGACCTTTAGTTTTAAGGCTTTAGCATAAAGGTCTTTCAGATTGTACTCTTTGGCAATAGCAAGTGCTTTGGCTTTGAGAACTTTATTTTTTGTCTTCTGAACGTTGGAAATATAGAATAGGCATAGGTTATTTGCAACACCGCTATTGTTCATTTGAATATTGGTTAAGTAGTTATTTATGTCAATGTCGTAGTATGTCTCAGCCTTTATCTTCGCAATGGTGTCTTTTCCTAATTTGATAACCTTTAAGGCGCTGCTTTCATCCTTTATGGTAGTTAATTTTGCGCGGCTATTGTAATAGTTTTGGTAATAATCGGACATGCGGTCGTTGTTCTTATCAGCTGCGGATAGCAAGATGCTATAAGCAGCTAATTCTAATACACCTTCTTGATTACTTGACTTTGCCACAAGATCGCTCAGTACTTTGTAGGTTTTGGGGTTTTCTAGGTGTTGAAAGAGTGTCATGGCCTCTTGTAACTGCGCCTCGTAAGCAAGAGTTGCTTCTTGGCTTTTTAGAAAAAGTTCGTAAGCTACTTTTGCTTTGTTGCCTTCTTCTGAAAGGGTTAAGGGCATCTCCTTTGATAGGAGTCGTTCTCTGATTGTACTCTCCAAGTAGTTGCCCGTGGTTACGGATTGATCAGGAGATAAATTGCTATCAGCAACTGGCTTGTCCAATTGTGTCCAACTAAATCCCTCATTTCTAAGTGTTTGATTGCCTTTTAAGAAAAGAAAGTAGTTATCGCTGGCATGTGAATTGGTTGCATCTGCATGGAACCAATTATCGCCTATTTTAACTAAGTTCCACAGGTGATTGCCTGTAATTTGACCCTCTTGATTTTCGACTTCTAGGGCTGCGCCTTGAAGCATTTTGTAATAGAGTTCGCTGTAGGCTTGGCAAACACCCTTTTTAGTTTGGATCATTGTATAGGCATCGTAAATTTTCAATTCTTTATCGTAGGTGAATGTTTGGTCAATAAATTCTAAAATTTTAAAGGCCCGATGATAGTCGCTTAAACCTTCTAGTTTCAAGGCTTTTAATTGATCTTCTACGTATTGATCAACGACATTTTCTTGTTCTCGGCTTGAGAGCCATATCAGGTCAACTGCCACCTGACTCATGCCTATTTCATTATCGGACAGGGATTTGGTCATCTGATAGCCATAGGCATCGTCCAGAGAGCGAAGGTAATCATCGTAAGAAAGCGCTTCTAAGAGGGCGGTTTCAACATCACCCATGTTATTGATCGTGCCATAATAATCAACGGTGAATTTTGTATTCATGGCTGTGGCATTTTGATAGATTTCGTATATCAAGCTTTGTCTGTCGTATGCCATTGCAAAACTTGGTTGGAGTAAGATTGCCATGCATAGGGTGAGGCAGAGTATATTTTTTTTGAGTTTGAACATTTCGGTCTCCAGTCTAATGTGGAAGTAGGCATGAAAATGACAGTCGGTTATCCAAATTAATTATAACTTTTTATAGTTGGTAAAGATACCATTATTTATATCAATGAATGGATACTAACTTGACAGAGCCCCTAAAATATTGTATATTTTAGGAGCATCACATGCGGTCGTGGTGGAACGGCAGACACACTGTCTTCAGGTGGCAGCGGGGCAACTCGTGTGGGTTCAAATCCCACCGGCCGCACCAAAATTCAAAAAAATAAGAAGTCCCGATTAACACTAATCGGGACTTCTTATTTTTTTGAATCAGAGCGACTCACGGTGCACGTCCCCCTGAGCTGCCAAGACTCTGAGTCACTTTTTACTAGACATTCTTAGAATTTGTGGCATAATGAGAGTAACTGATAACGCAAATTATTTGCATTAAGAAAAGAGGTCGATATGAAAGCTTATTTTAGGTCACTGATAAAAATATACCCTAAACCTAGATTGCAAGGTAAATCAAGATGGTTGCTAATTGGACTACTGGCATCCCTATCTCTTATGTCTTTAGCACTAACTGGTTGCCAATCAAAGGACCCTGTAGCGGATAAACCAGAGAGTAATGATGTCACGGGTGCAGAGACAACCCTTGCCGCAGAACAAACCTCATTAAAGGTCTATGCCAGCATTTACCCCCTCTACGAATTCGCAAAACAAATTGGTCAGGATCTTGTGACGGTGGAGATGATTATTCCACCAGGAACTGATGCCCATGACTTTGAACCATCTGCAAAACTGGTTGGTGCTATTGAAAGTGCAGATGTGCTCCTTTATAACGGCTTAGGTTTGGAGCATTGGATGGATAGCTTGATTGGCTCCATTGGTGAGGGTGTCCTTACGGTTAACACCAGTGATGGGGTTGAAACACTGTCCATTGAAGCGGCGCTTGCCCATGACCATGAGGGGGAAGCAGCCCACGAGGACGGTTCTGCTGATCCCCATATTTGGCTTGATCCTCAGCGAGCTCTGATACAAGCACAAAATGTGTTAGATGCCTTTATTGAAAAAGATCCAGCTAATCAATCAGCATACCAAGCTAACTTTGAAATTTTAAAAGCCAAACTGGAAAAATTAGATCAGGACTTTAGTGATGCTTTAAAAAGCACCACTCGCACTGAAATCGTAGTAGGGCATGCTGCATTTGGCTACTTAACCAATCGTTATGGCCTAGAACAGTTGGCGATATCAGGAATTTCCCCCCTGGAAGAACCCAGTGCTGCACAGCTTGGGGAGATGAGTCAGTTGGTGAAAGAGCACGGCGTAACCGTGATTTTTTACGAAGTGTTGGCTAGTCCCAAATTTTCTGAAGTAATTGCTGCAGAAACGGGTACTAAAACAGCAGTGCTTAATCCTCTGGAAGGCCTGACTGCAGATCAATTTGAGCAGGGTGAAGATTATTTTACCTTGATGTATCAAAACCTAGATGCCCTACTGAGCGCTCTCAACTAAGACTTTTCAGTACTGACAGTTCTCGAATAAGGAGTAACAATGCTTAACATACAAAACGACCCTAAAATGCCATCTTCAACTGAACAAGTGCCAATCGTTGACATGCAAAATATCTGGTTCAAATACGATGCCGCCTATGTGCTAAAAGAAGCTTCACTTTCAATTTACAAGGGAGATTATCTAGGTGTGATTGGTCCCAATGGTTCCTCTAAAAGTACACTGATTAAATTGGCCTTGGGGATGATGTCACCCCAAAGTGGCGAGATTTTCCTCTTTGGCCAGTCCATAAAAACCTTCAAGGATTGGCACCGGGTTGGCTATGTGGCCCAAAAAGCCAACGCCTTTAACACCAGTTTCCCTGCCACAGTCCAAGAAGTTGTCGCAGCCAACCTGTATGCGAGAATAGGCCTATTTAAACCCATTCGTAAAAAGCATTTGGACGCGGTGACAAAAGCCTTGAAAGTAGTTGGGATGGAGGACTTTAAGGACCGTTTAATCGGTCAATTGTCCGGTGGCCAGCAGCAAAAGGTCTTTATTGCTCGGGCCCTAGTCAGTGATCCTGAGATTATTTTTTTAGATGAACCAACGGTTGGCATCGATACCAATTCCCAGTTGGAGTTTTATGAACTCCTTGAAAAGCTTAACCGTGAGCTAGGTATGACCATTGTGATGGTCTCCCACGATATTGGGGTTATCACTGAAAAGGTTAATCGTATTGCTTGTCTTGCCGAGGGTGAAGTGGTTAGCCACGACGCTTGTTGCGCAGTGCCTGCGGTTGAGTTTCTTGAGGGCATCTATGGTGACCACATGAAACTGATGGTCCATAATCACGGACATAATCATCCAAATAATGGCGGTCGTGGCGGCGGACAAAGCAAGGGGGTAAGTGGGCTGCAACAGCAGTTACACGGAGAAAAACCAGCCCTGGTTGAACTGGAAGAGGGGGATTTTAAATCATGAGCGTCTTGATCGAAATGCTCCAATTTAGTTTTATGCAACGGGCAATTTTAGCTGGTATCATTATTGGGGTGATTTGCCCTTTAATCGGCATATTTTTAGTATTAAGACGGATGTCCATGATAGGGGACAGTCTCTCACACGTTGCCCTGTCTGGGGTAGCCGCTGGTATGTTAATGGGAACCTATCCCGTTGCGGTGGCTTTGGTATTTTCCGTAGCGGCAGCATTAGCCATCGAAAAGCTCAGACAAAGCTTTCAAGAGTACGCCGAACTGGCCATTGCCATTGTGCTTTCCACTGGTATTGGCCTAGCAGTGGTCCTGATCAGTTTAGCAAAATCATTTAATGCCAGCCTTTATAGCTACCTATTTGGCAATATCACCACCGTGATGCCCGCCGACCTAAAGTTGATTCTGGCCCTAGGTGTGGGGATTGTAGTCGCTGTTGTCCTTCTTTATAAGGAAATGTTTTATATCGCTTTTGACGAAAGTAGTGCCCGCTTATCTGGGATGCCCGTCAAGCGAATTAACCTTGTTTTTATTGTGATGATTGCTGCTACCATTACTTTATCCATGCGGATTGTGGGTATCTTGCTAGTGTCATCGCTGATGGTGTTACCAGTGGCCGCGAGTTTACAGGTGGCAAAGAGTTTTAAACAAGCCATGGTTTATGCCGTTGTCTTTGCACAAATTGCGGTGCTAGTGGGTATGGTCACCGCCTATATATTTGAGTTGGCTTCTGGGGGTACCATTGTGCTAGTGGCTGTGGGGCAGTTACTTTTGATTTTAGGTTATCAGCGGGTCAAGCGACAATTAGATGATCGGCGCCATAAGCAGGTGAGATAATGAAGGTAAAGCCAAAGTTAGATGGTGAAATGCCACCAGTTATAAAGGATTCCTGCGTGAAAAACGACTTGCAACAGGTGGCGCAAATCCTTGATCAGCTGAAGATCAACGGCTATAAACTCACCAGTCAACGGACTTATTTAATCGAAATTCTATGCCGTTTTCAAGACCGCTTTTTAAAGGTAGAAGATCTTTATGACTTGGTTAAAGCGGTTCACCAAAGTGTGAATCTCACCACAATTTATCGAAATCTAGAAGCCCTTGAAACCATCGGGGTGGTTCACCGCACCCTGTTTGATAATCAAACTGCCTATTTTAAGTTAACCTGTCATCAACATCACCACCACCATATGATTTGTGTAGCCTGTGGCAAGATGACGGTAATCGATTTTTGCCCTTTGGAAACCCTAAAGAAAATGGCTAAGCAAGAGCACTTTATCATAGAAGGGCACAAGTTAGAGGTATTTGGTCGCTGTGCCAGTTGTCAAAAGTAAATCAGAGTGAGCCACGGGATCTACCATGTCCCCTGGTTCTTTTTTTTGCTCTAACCCCTAAACTCTGCATTATTTTAATCCTAAGAATTTGCTATGTGTATTGAGGATAATTACGACTATAATAGAAGTAAGGGATTTGAAGCCATCTTATTTAACTGAGGTCACCATGTCTAAAATATTTCAGCAGTTATTGGCTATTAGCCTACTGATTTTTTTTGTATTGTCTTTATATTACTCCAATCAAATGAGGGGTTTTTCAAGTAGTATGACCAACAAGGTACCCTACGATGCCCATTATGCTGTGGTTTTAGTGGGTACCGAAAAAGGTTTTTTTAAGGAAATACAAAAGGGAATAGAGGCGTTAAGGAGCACCATGAACATAGCGGTTGAATACTATATCATGGATTCAACCGATGAGGCTCAGGCGAAAATCAGGATGTTAATGCTTTCTGGTATAGATGGCTTAATCACTCAAGGGATAAATGAAGATTCCTTTGCTCAGACTCTAGACCAGGTGGTTGAAGAAAAAATCCCCTTGGTTTTAGTCAATACTGATTTGATAACCGTCAAGAGGGATGCTTTCGTTGGTACCAATCCTTTTGAAATGGGTGTAAAGGGTGCATCACTTTGGGCCTACAATGAAATTCCCCTTGGACAGATTATCTATTTAACCCAAAGCGTCTCATCAGGATCTGAGGACAATGTGTCAAAACTTCAATTAATGGGGTTTAGAGATGGCCTAGAGAGTAAAGGGATTCAGCAAGTGGTCATTGATGAAAGCTCAAAATCAGAAATTCTAAGCGCGGAGGAACGGTTGTCAGATTTGTTTTTAAACGAAGGAGAACCAATTGGCAGCGTCGTATGCACAACTTTAAACGATACTCTTGGGGTCGCCCAGGCGGTGGTTGATCTCAACCGTGTAGGGACTGTAAAAATAGTGGGAACGGGTTTGAACTCACAACTTGTGGACTATATTAAAAAGGGTGTGATCGTTGGCACCTTGTTTCAGAATCCAAAAAAAATGGGTAATAAGGCCCTTGGATTATTAAATTCAATAGCCTTGAAGGGCAATGATGGCAAGGTTGATGGGATTGAGCACATTGAAATACCACTTGAAATCATCACTAAAGAAAATCTTTCTGAATTTCTGATAGACATTGATGGGGACTTATGATGAAGTTAATCAAATTATTTAAGAGCTCAGTGGCAGGTATTAGGGGTCGTATGATGTTATATTCCCTACTGGTAATCGTCATGTCCGGTATTGTCAGTTTATATACATCCTATAGCTCCAGTGTGCTACTGTCTGAAATTGAAGCCATGTTTAAATTGTCTGTTCAATTGGATGGCATTGAACAAGAGTCGTCAAAGGCCCATCAGACGTTGACCATGTACATCGAACTAAAGTCCCTGGAAGCCCTTAATGAATTTATGGAATCCATTGAAACCCTTTCAACATCAAGTCGCCAACTATTGGATGAATACGATTATACCCCTTCTCAGTTGCCCCTTAAAAATATAAGCAACATGATTGCCCGTTATATCGAGTTTGGATCCGACGCCATATTGGCAAAGCGTGGCAGGGATATTTCTGGTAGCCGTGAATCCTATTTAAAAGCAACTGATACAAAAGTATTGATTCAAGAAGTGGTTGATAATCTTAAGCTTGAGCAGTTAAACCAAAATATTAAACGTTATAAGTATCTTGAGATCAATGGTAAAAGGGTTCTTTTCTTCAATGTTTTAATGGTTTTAGCCATGATGGTTCTAACATGGCTCATCGTTTATGACATGACCCTAAAGATGACCACGCCAATCGTTCAACTTTCCAAGGCAGCTGACGAAATCGCCCATGGTCATTTTAGTGGAAAAGCAGTAGTCGTTGATGGCAATGATGAAATAAAAGTAATGGCAGATGCCTTTAACCAAATGAAAAAAAACATCGTCAGTTATATTGATGAGTTAAACCATGCCAATTTAGTGGAAACCCAGTTGATTGAAAAAGAGCTCCAAAATGCAAAGATGCAAACCCTGTTAAATGATGCAGAATTAAGGTCCTTGCAGTCCCAAATCAATCCCCATTTTCTTTTCAATTCATTAAATGCTGGTGTGCAATTGGCAATGATGGAAGGGGCTGATACAACCCTTGTTTTCCTTGAGAATTTGTCCACCTTGTTTAGGTGTAATATAAGACCCCTTAATGAATTGGTGGGTGTTGATGATGAAATCCATCACATCCGTTCCTATTGTGAGCTTATGAAAATCCGTTTTGGCTCAAAGGTGTCCTACGACATCAACCTATCAGAAACAGTCAAAAAACAGCTAATACTGCCAATGATCTTGCAGCCCCTTGTTGAAAATGCCTTTATCCATGGCATCGGAAAATGTGAAGAAGGGGGCCATGTTTCCATTTATGTGGATGCCGATGATGCCACCATTGAGTTTAATGTAACCGATAGTGGCAAGGGAATGTCGGAGGATGAAATTCTAAGGATATTTAATAAAGATTCCAGTGGTACCGAGTCTATTCAGGTCCCTAAACGCAGCCATTCTTCTGGTATAGGCGCAGGTAATGTCATCCAGCGGCTCAAACTCATGTATGGGGATTTGGCCACCATTGCCATCGAAAGTCCGGGCAATTCAGTCATGGGCACAAAAGTTAAGATTGTGATGCCTTTCCAAGGTGCGGAGGTTGCAGATGTATAAAGTGATGGTTGTAGATGACGAACAAATTGTATTAGATGCCATGTCTTATATCATCAAAAAACGCAACGATCAAGTGACTGTTTGTGAAACGGCAACATCTGGTCGTGAAGCCATAGAAAAAGCCATTACCAGTCACCCAGATATTATTTTTATCGATATTCGGATGCCTGGTCTTTCTGGCATTGATGCCATAACCGAAATAAAACTGACACTCCCTACCACCAAATTTGTCATTGTTTCTGCCTATGAGCAGTTCGATTATGCAAAGCAAGCGGTCCAACTGGCTGTAACAGACTACATTTCAAAGCCAATTAACAGGCAAAAGGTAAACGATATCCTCGACACTTTAATCAAGACCATAGACAGTGAACGGACCAAGAAAAAACGAGAAATCGATAATATTCATAAACTCAATCGGATGCTACCATTTATGGAGTCGTCATTTATAAACACCCTTATTATGCCTAGAAATAATTCGGATGAAATCCTGGACCAACTATCATTATTGGATATCCAAGTGGGGTACGGTTGTTTTTTAACCATGGATTTAACTTTGGCCCACAACCCATTCAATGAGGGTCCCATTGAGCCACGGGGAGTCCTACTTAGTCAGAATGACTATCAGAACATACGGCATTACATCAAAGAGATAACCCCGGCCTTAGTTGGACCTATGATGACAAATCGAATGCTGTTTTTTATGGCATTTGATCCGATAAAATCTCAATACGACATCCGTTTAGAAACCATGGACATCGCTGAAAAAATAGAAAAATTCGTTTCCAAAATGGGTTACAGGTGTGGTTTGGGCATAGGCAATTGTCATTCAATACAAGATGGGAGCTTTAGTTTTCAAGAGTCTCTAAAAGCCCTCTTAAGGAGTGGTTCTGAGGGGATTTGTCATGTTGCAGACTTATACCATGACAATTGTCATTATTTAGAAGAGACCAAACTTAAAATGCAGTTATTGCAAAGTGTGACAGCAGGTAAAACCGACTTGGCATTGTTTTATTTTGATAGGCTCTACCCAATCATTATTGACCGTAACGAAAAAATTATGGAGTTGGTTGTATTACTCTATCACGGGGCTTCAGAGGCAGAAATTCCTGAAGACTCTCTATTGAACTATAATGATTACTTAAAAGACGCAGTGGCAATCAATCAAACAGAGATACTAAACCAATGGATTGTGACTAGAATAAGGCACATTGCTGGCAAGATGGGAACTCTACGGGAAACCTCTTATAGCTATATAGTGGACCGGTGCCGAGCAGAAATAAAGGCCAATTATGCCACGGACCTCACCTTGGAAGGGGTGGCAAGAACCATTAATATAAGTCCGCAATACCTGAGCAAACTATTTAAAGATCAGATTGGTGTTACTTTTATAGACTATTTAACAGACCTTCGATTGATAGAGGCAAAACGGCTGATGTCACAGGGGACACTTTCTATAAAAGAAATTTGCTTTATGGTTGGTTATACAGATCCAAACTATTTTTCAAGGGTATTTAAAAAGCATATAGGTCTTAACCCCACCGAATATGCTCGGGGCCTTAATGGATTTTCTCATGATATCGAAGAGAGGGAAGCCATCCATGTTTAGAAAAAAAGCGATTATAATCATCTCAGCAATTATTTTGAGCTGTCTTTCCCTTGTATACTTTTTTAACAGAGACCTTAAAACAGAAATGAACGCCCAAGAAAATCAGCCTATTAAAATTGCATTCTTGATGGATTCTCTTGTGATTGAAAGGTGGCAAAAGGACAGAGATATATTTATGTCCAGGGCTAAAGAATTAGGTGCAGAGGTGACCATTAAAAGTGCAAATGAGGATTTATCGGTTCAAATTAAGCAAGTCAAGGATTGTATTGACGAAAAGATTGACGTTATCGTCATTATTCCATCTGATTTAGAGGGTCTGAGTGGCGTATTAAAACAAGCAAAGCACAACGGCATCAGGGTTATCGCCTATGATCGGCTCCCCATGAAATCCTCGGTGGACTTGTATCTTTCCTTTGATAATCAAAAGGTGGGACAGCTTATGGGAACTGAGCTGATTAAAAGGGTACCAAAGGGTAATTATTTGGTGATTAATGGGTCTCCTAAGGACAACAACGCTTATATGTTTAAGTCTGGATATGACGGTGTTTTAAAACCTGCCATAGACAAGGGGGATATTCAAATCATTGAAGATATTTGGGCAGTTGATTGGCGAGAAGTACATGCCTACGACGCTGTCAATCGTGCATTGAATCAAAATGTTAAAATTGATGCCATCCTTGGGGCTAATGACGATTTGGCAGAAGGGGCAATAAAGGCATTGTTGGAGAGAGGACTTGCCAGCGATGTCATGGTAGTTGGACAGGATGCAAATCTGTCTGCCTGTCAGCGGATCGTTGAAGGCACACAAATGTTGACCATTTATAAGCCTATAAAAGAACTGGCTAAAGCAGCCGCTGAATATGCCATTGACTTGGCACATGGTAAAGACATAAAGTCTGATGATCGGATTTATGATGAAGAAACCTATATACCCTATGTGAAATTAGAGCCAATAGCTGTTACATCTGAAACGATGGTCGATGTTATTATAAATGGGGGCTTTCATAGGAAAGAAGACGTATTTAGGAATGTACCAGAAGACAAATGGCCAAAGTGACACCGATAGATTAATGATTTAATTTGGCTCCATCAAAAATAGCAAGCCCATAACTAACTGGACAGGTTTAATTTTAAACCTGTCCAGTTTTATTTTGTTAATTTTGTATAAATATTAAAATACTCTAGATGTTTATAATCCAGTCCATTTAACTGGTAAGTGACTATAAGTAGAATAGAGTTAAGGAAATGAAAACGATTTTCTAAACATTTAAGGAGGCATTCCAGTATGAAAAAGTTGGTAGCTTTGTTGTTGATGTGTGTTATGGTTGTATCGCTTATGGCAGGGTGTAACGTTTCCGGAAAAGACAAAATTGGTGTTTCAATGCCAACCCAGTCCCTTCAAAGATGGAATCAAGATGGTTCTAATATGAAAGCAGAACTTGAGAAAAAAGGGTATGCAGTTGAATTGCTTTATGCTAATGATTCTGTAGATCAACAAATCAAAGATATTGAAAACATGATTACTAAAGGGGTTAAAGTTTTGGTGATAGCATCAATCGACGGTGAAGCCTTAAAAGGCGTCCTTGCAGATGCAGCAAAAGATGGGATTAAAGTCATTGCTTATGACAGATTAATTAGAGGCAGCGAAAATGTTGACTACTATGCAACATTTGATAATTACTTAGTTGGACAGCTTCAAGGCAACTTTATCATCAAGGCATTAGGTCTTGACACTGGCGCTAAGGGTCCCTTTGCAATGGAAGTGTTTGGCGGATCCCCTGATGACAACAACGCTTACTTTTTTAACGGCGGCGCAATGGATGCATTAAAGCCATATATTGATAATGGCGCCTTAGTGATTAAGTCTGGTCAAGTTGATATGGAGCAAATCGCAATTATGGGTTGGAAATCTGAAGGCGCTCAAGCAAGAATGGATAATCTATTAACGGCTAACTATGCGGATAAGGGGATTGACGTTGTCCTTTCACCAAACGATAGTTTAGCTCAAGGTATTGTTGCTTCACTTAAAGCGGCTGGATACGGTACCCCAGATAAGCCATTCCCAATCTTAACCGGTCAGGACTGTGATACAACAAATGTAAAAATGCTAATTGCTGGTGAGCAGTCTATGTCGGTTTTCAAAGATACCAGAACATTAGCTGGTAAAGTGGTTGAAATGGTTGACTCTCTCTTGAAAGGTACAGAGCCACCAGTAAACGATACAAAAACATATGATAATGGGGTAAAAATTGTTCCTTCATATTTGTGTGAACCTGTATTTGCAGATGTTACAAACTACAAATCGCTGTTAATTGATTCAGGCTACTATACTGAAGACCAATTAAAATAAAATTCAAGAAAAAATTGCGTGCTGTGGTGAACTATTGCCACAGCATGTCCTTTGTAAGGAGGTAGAAACTTGGATAATATATTAGAAATGAGAGACATCACCAAGACCTTTCCCGGTGTCAAGGCTTTAAATCAGGTTAATCTAGAGGTTAAAAAAGGGGAAATTCACGGCATAGTGGGGGAAAATGGCGCTGGAAAATCAACTTTGATGAGTGTGCTCAGTGGTATTTACCCCCACGGTAGTTATACTGGGGAAATCATTTTTGAAGGAAAAGTATGTGCATTTAAAGATGTCAAAGAAAGCGAAAAACTTGGTATCGTGATTATTCATCAGGAGCTGGCCCTTAGTCCTTACATGAGTATTTCTGAAAATATTTTTCTGGGTAACGAACAAGCAACAAATGGGGTTATCAACTGGCATCAAACTCAAAACAAGGCAATTGAACTCATGAATTTGGTTGGTCTTAAAGGAAACCATGGCACTTTAGTTAGGGATATTGGCGTAGGAAAACAGCAACTCGTTGAGATAGCAAAAGCCTTATCAAAAGAGGTCAAATTGCTGATTTTAGATGAGCCTACAGCTGCACTAAATGACGATGACTCAGACCATTTACTGAACCTACTGATGAAAATTAATCGTGAAAAGGGAATAAGTTGTATTATTATATCCCACAAACTCAACGAAATTACCAAGATAGCTGACAATATAACCATCATTAGAGATGGTACTGCCATAGAGACTTTAAATTGCAAAGAGGATGAGGTAACAGAAAGCAGGATTATAAAGGGCATGGTTGGTAGGGATTTAGTCAATCGCTATCCGGTTCGTGAAGCCAATGTAGGTGAAACTGTGTTTGAGGTTAAAAACTGGACGGTTTTCGATTCTGGTGATGAAACTAGAAAACGGATTGACGGTGTTAACATACACGCTAAACGAGGGGAGATACTCGGTATAGCAGGGCTCATGGGAGCAGGACGCACAGAACTTGCAATGAGTCTATTTGGTAGATCATATGGTCGCAATATTTCAGGGGATATCATCAAAAATGGTAAAGTGATTCACCTCAAAAATGTGTCTGAAGCCATTGAAAATGGGTTGGCATATGTGACTGAAGATAGAAAAACCGCGGGGCTTGTCTTAATTGAAGATATTAAGAGAAATATAACAATGGCCAATCTAAAGAAAATAAGCAAATTTGGTGTTGTCAATCGGGATGCCGAGCGTCACATTGCAGAGGACTTTAGAAAACAAATGAATATAAAGTCCTCTAGTATTGACCAGCAAGTTGGAAACCTATCTGGTGGTAATCAACAAAAGGTCATACTAAGCAAGTGGATTTTTACGGATCCAGACATTCTAATTTTGGATGAACCAACCAGAGGTATTGATGTTGGTGCTAAATATGAGATTTATACCATCATACAAAGACTTGCCAATGAAGGTAAAACCATTATTGTTATCTCATCAGAACTACCAGAAGTCCTAGGGATTTGCGATAGAATTTACGTTATGAACGAAGGTCGAATTGTAGGAGAAATGCCAAGATCAGAAGCGACTCAGGAAACCATAATGGCATGCATTCTAAGAAGTATTAATTAATCTGGAGGACAAAATGGAAAACATTAAAATTGCTTTTAAACACAATTTAAAACAGTATTCCATGTTGATTGCACTCATTGTTATCATGGCAATGTTTCAGCTATTCACTGGTGGGATTCTACTAAAACCCATTAACGTTTCAAGGCTTATATTTCAAAACAGCTATATTCTAATCCTGGCAATTGGTATGCTCTTAGCTATTTTAACCGGAGGCAACATCGACCTTTCAGTTGGCTCAATTGTGGCTTTTGTAAGTGCTTTATCTGCTGTATTCAGTGTCAGTTGGGGATTGCCAGTTTGGATTTCGATTATATTGGCATTAGTAGCTGGTTTATTAGCTGGTATGTGGCAAGGCTTTTGGATTGCATATGTTAAAATACCACCCTTTATTGTAACCCTAGCAGGTATGCTGCTCTTTAGAGGGATCAACAATATCATTTTGAATGGTAAAACAGTCTTGCTACCAGAACTCTACACCAGTATTGCATCAGGGGTTATTCCCGATGTATTTGGCAATAATCCTAAGCTCCATGTAACAACCATTGTTATTGGTATTGCCTTTGCACTTGTTTATTCGATTGTGGTTATAATAGGCAGAAATAATAAAAAGAAAAGTAAACTAGATGTGGAATCAATTTTTAGCTTCTCTGCTAAATGTTTAAGTGTATCATTGATCATAATCCTCTTTGCCTATTGGTTAGCCCTTGCAAATGGTTTGCCTTATATCCTCATCATTCTCGGTGTGCTAATTGGTATCTATGGGTTTATTACCAATAAGACCGTTGTTGGTAGACATATTTATGCCATGGGGGGGAATGCAAAAGCTGCAGCCCTTTCGGGGATTAAAACAAAGCGAATTTTATTTTGGGTCTACGCCAACATGGGGCTTCTATCAGCAGTTGCAGGTATCATTTTCGCTGGTCGTTTGAATTCTGCATCACCAACAGCTGGTGGTGGCTTTGAACTTGATGCTATAGCAGCTTGCTTTATAGGTGGCGCTTCTGCTACTGGCGGTATTGGAACAGTGATGGGGGCTGTAATAGGCGGATTCATCATGGGTATTCTCAACAATGGTATGTCCATTATGGGTATTGGAACCTTCTGGCAACAGGTAGTCAAAGGTTTAGTATTGCTTGCTGCAGTAGCCTTTGATGTCTATTCTAAATCAAAAGTCAAAACAGCAAAGTAATCACTTAACGACAAAGTAATCACTTTAACACAAGGTGATTGCTTTGTTTTACAGTCTTCAGATGAATCCTAAAGTCATTAAAAGAACCGCTTAAGAGTGATTAAATCTTAAGCGGTTCTTTTGTCGTATAGCTTATAGGGATTCTGTTTGTTTAAACCAAGGTTCTAGACATTTGTAAAGTGCCTTGTATCGCTTGTGATCTTCCTTGTACCCCTGATGTTTAGTCAAATTAGGTTGAATCACTTCAGTGGTTTTAATAATTTGATTGCAAGCTTCTTGGACAGAAGGGAAAGCACCTGCACCAACCGCTGCTAGAATACAGGCACCCAATGCCCCACCTTGCTCCGTGTTAATGCTCTCAATTGGGTAGCCAAACACATCTGCTACAATTTGACGCCAAAGATGACTTTTAGCGCCTCCGCCTATTAGTCGAATACTCGTAATGGGAACACCCATGGACGTCAAGATATCCAGTGAATCCTTTAATCCAAAGGCAACACCTTCTAACACAGCTCTGGTGAGCATTGCTCTTGTGGTGGTGGTAGTCATGCCAATAAAGCTGCCCTTAGCATGGGGATCGGCATATGGCGTACGTTCGCCCATTAAATAGGGGAGGAAGAACAAGCCCTCTTCCGATGCCTCTACTGATTCAGCTTCCTTTGTCATCATCGTAACATCAGCTATTTGGAGGGCTTCCTGCCACCATTTCAAAGAACTAGCCGCAGAGAGCATCACCCCCATAGAATGATATTTACCACTTGCATCACAAAAAGCATGTAATCTAAGTTGGCTATCTTTTTCAAAGGATTGATGGGGGGCAAAAACCACCCCAGAAGTTCCAAGCGCAACTGATAATATCCCTGGTTTTACTGCGCCAGTGCCAATGGCGCCAGCCGCTTGATCACCAGCCCCACCAACCACCAAAATTTCACCGGAAAGTCCAAGTTCATTTGCTACTTCTGACTTCACAAAACCTGTGGGTTGGTAGGATTCTACCAGTGTCGGTAGCACATCAGCTGAAATGCCAATGTAGTCACAAATAGGTTGGGACCAACATTTGTTTTGAACATCTAGTAAAAGTGACCCTGAGGCATCTGAATAGTCTGTTGCAAAAAGACCAGTTAGGCGATAGCGGATATAATCTTTTGGTAAAAGAATGTGTTTGATTTGAGAGAATATAGCAGGTAAATGCCTTTTGAGCCAAAGTAGCTTAGGTGCTGTAAAGCCTGTCAAGGCCTGGTTTGCCACTAAATCCCCTAAACCCTGGAAGCTAAAATAATTTGTAAGGTCGTCACATTCTGACTGTGTTCTTTGGTCACACCAAAGTATGGCAGGTGTTAAAACTTCACCTTCCTGATTTAAGGCAACAAGACCGTGCATTTGGCCACTAAAACCAATGGCAGCAATTGTCTTGCCTAACTCAGGAGCGTTTGCCAGTAGGTCTTTGATGGCGGTTACGGTGCCTTGCCACCAATCCCCGGGATTTTGCTCAGCCCAATTTGCCTTGGGATAACTCAGAGGATAATCACAGCTGGCTTCAGCTGTGATTGTGCCATCTAAAGCCATGGCAATGACTTTGACTGAGGAGGTGCCTAGGTCAATTCCTAAATAGTGCATGCAAACCTCCTAGAAAGAAAAGATAGCTTGATTGATAAGACTTTCCAAGTATTCTTGTCTTCCTGATGAATTTTTGATTTGGTCGTTTTTAAGGGCGTAGTCTGTTAAACTTCCAAATGTAGCTGAGCCGTTGACAATCTCTGCACCGATGCCAGTGGTATAACTTTCATAACGGTTGGCTACAAATTGGTCCAAGGCACCGTTAGAAGTCAATTTTACTGCAGACAATAGGCCTTTTGCAAAGGCATCCATACCGACGATATAAGCGATGAAAATATCTTCATCATCCAATGAACCCCTTCTTAGTTTAGCATCAAAGTTAAGGCCGCCTGGGGCAATACCCCCATTTTTTAAGACTTCTACCATGCACATGGTTGTTTCGTAGAGGTTTGTCGGAAATTGGTCTGTATCCCATCCAAGATGATCATCCCCCTGATTGGCATCAATGCTTCCCAACATACCGTTGATGCGGCATAGTTGGAGTTCATGTTGAAAAGTATGGCCAGCCAATGTTGCATGGTTTGCTTCGATATTGAGTTTGAAATGGTTTTCAAGTCCGTACTGTCTCAAAAATCCCATAACCGTGGCCGAATCAAAATCATATTGGTGCTTGGTAGGCTCTTTTGGCTTTGGTTCGATTAAAAACTGACCAGCAAAACCGATGCTATGCTTGTAATCCACGGCCATTTTCAACAAACGGGCATAGTTGTCAAGTTCAAGCTTCATATCTGTATTTAAAAGGGTTTCATAACCTTCTCGACCACCCCAAAATACGTAGTTTTCACCACCCAATTGGTGGGTGATATCGATGGCTTTTTTTATTTGAGCAGCGGCAAATGCAAATACATCTGCATTGCAGCTTGTGCCGGCCCCGTGAACAAACCGAGGATTAGAGAAGGCGTTTGTAGTTCCCCATAGGAGTTTGATCCCTGTTTTTTTCATTAACTGTTCGATGTGATTGACTAGTATATCCAGATTATCGAATTTTTCTTGAAGTGAGTTGCCCTCTGGGGCAATATCTAGATCGTGAAAACAAAAGTAGTCGATGCCAAGTTTAGTCATCATTTCAAAAGCGGCATCTGCCCTTGCTTTTGCCAGGTCAAGACCCGTAAGGTTATCCCATGGGCGAACAAATGTGGCATTCCCGAACATGTCTTGACCGCCACCGGTGAGGGTGTGCCAGTAGCTCATGGCAAATCTCATGTGTTCTTTCATAGATTTACCAGCCACCATCTTTTCAGGTTGGTACCATTTAAAAGCCAATGGGTTTGTTGAATTTGGACCTTCGTACGGGATTTGTGTCACTGATGGAAAATAAGTCATCAAAAAAACCTCCTAGAGTATAAGTGATAGTGTGGCTGTTATCATCTTATATGAAAGAGGCTGTGAAAACCTTTACCAAGTTGGCTATAAAATATGACGATGTTGCGATTATTAGCTCTTTTCTATCTTAAACTGGAGTCGAAATCAGAGACCTAGCTTCTTCTTCGTTAAAGGGCAGATGAAGAGAACCGATGGGTGCACTTGGAAGATCAAATGCATAGGATAAGATCTTCTTTTGATACGCTTTTGGTGTGCAATTAAAAGTATCCTTAATCAGTTTGTTGAGATACTTGTGATCTGAAAATCCTGATTTCAAGGCGATATCCAGTATTTTTAAATCCCCACGGCTCATGAGATTCAGAGCATGGGAGAGTCGGACGGAGTTTAAGTAATTCTGAAAACTAATGCCCATTTTTTTTGTGATGAAATGAGATAGGTGGAATTTATTGATATGAAGACTATCAGATAAACTTTGCAAGCCAATTTTGTCTTGAAAGTTGGACTCTACAAAGTCAATGATTTGTGAAATGCGATTGATATCGTCTCCAGTCAGACCGATTTCTGTAGGGGTGGTCTGAGTTGCTTCTAAGTAATCTAAGAGGTTTCCCACTAATAAGTAGTAATAGCCCATTAAGGTCATCCGTGAGCCCTGGGTTTGGTGCAGGGATTTCAAATACATATGTTTGATCAGCGTCGCCATACTGAGTGCAAAGGGGGTATCTTGGCCGATAACCGTCAGGGGATATGATGGTAGAATACGATTGGTTTCTAAATCGGTTAAGGTCTGGGGCTTGAACTGTATAATGAGCAATAGATTTTCGGTATCTGTTTGCTGAATCCCATGGACGTGGTAACCGTTAATGGCAACAAAATCCCCTTGGACAACCTTGGTTGTGTGGGTATTGTGTAAAATATCGATGCTGCCTTTTAAGACGTAAATCAATTCATGCTCAGCATGTAGGTGAAAGGTTCGAAAGCCAATGCTAACCAAAAACAGCTTAAAGGGCAGGCCCTTCTGATGGGTGATGTATTCGTATTCCATATTATCCTCAGCTGTTCTTGTTTAAGTGGTTGTTGATAGCGATAAAAAAGGCTGTTGGAAATCCAGATTTCCAGATTTGCAACAGCCCCATAAGGGAAAACCACGGTGCGCCGTGTCTCGTTTGGATGAGACACGGTGCACGTCCCCCTGTCTCGTTTTTGTTAAATGATAAATGGTGTTTCTACAATTTTAGTTAAGAGTTGAATCGCCGCCTCGATGTCTGTTTTTGAAGCGGTTTCGTGAGCACTGTGAACATAACGGGTCGGAATAGACAGGCAGCTTGCAGGAATGCCCTCTCTGCTTAAGCTGATGGCACCGGCATCTGTTCCGCCAAATTCAAGAACTTCCATTTGATATTTGATATTGTTGGCTTTGCATGTCTCAATTAACTGCGCGTTCACAGCAGGGTGAGAAAGCAGGGAATTATCGCGAACTTTAATGGCGACACCTTCGTGCAGCTTAACCGCGAAGCGCTTAGCACCCGGGGTATCACCAGAGGCTGTGATATCAATGGCCAAACCCACATCTGGTTGGATGGTATAGGCTGTCATGTGGCCACCTCTTGTACCAACTTCTTCTTGAACTGTAAATACGAAATAGCAGTCATTGCCCACTTTTTCTAAGCGTTTTAAGGCTTCCATCATAACAAAGCAACCGATTCTATCGTCCATTGAGCCTGTGGTCACGGTGTGATCTGACTCAATATACTGGGATGCATAGACACAAATGTCTCCAATATTAACGGACTCCATCGCTTCTTCTTTTGTTTTGGCACCGATATCAACAAACACTTTTTCCAAGGTGAGTTTTGCCATATCAGCAGAACCTTCAGCGTACGCAATACCATTCGTACCATCTTTGAATAGCAGGCGCTCCCCGTGGGTGATGTAAGGATTGATGCCGCCGATGTTGGTTAAGCGAATAAAGCCTTTATCGTCGATGTCGGTGACCATCATGCCGATGGAATCCATATGACCTGCGATCATCAGCTTTGGGCCGTCGCCTTTTTTGCGGGCGATGACATTGCCCATTTTATCAATTGTTATCTCGTCCACAAAGGATTTGATGTTCTTTGCGATGAATTCGCCTACCTTTTGCTCGATGCTGGATGGACCATAGATGTTGGTGAGGGCACGTAGCCCAGGACTATTAAAACCCATTGTAATACCTCCGTTTGGGATAGTTGACTTACCTATAAGTTACCTAATTTCAACACTTTCGTCAATAATAATTTTAGCGAAGCTAAAATGCGGTAATTTTAGCGAAGCTAAAATGCAATAATTTTTTGTACAGCAAAAAATGCAATAATTTTTTGTACAGCAAAAAATGCAATAATTTTTTGTACAGAAAAAAATGCAACTATTTCAAAACCCCTAAAATAGTCAAATCCTTAATTATCATTAAGTCGTATTGTGCTGTTAGCAGCTTCTTCAAAATGGGATCCACGACTTGCACAAGCGGACGAAGGGGAAAATTAGGCGTTTCTTTCATAACAACCGCATATAGCCCATTACTCAAATGTACCACTGTGCCAACGGGATATGGGTTGATTTTGCGGGTAAAGACCTCTACAATTTTAAAATCGAAGCATTGTCCTGCATTACCCATAATAAACTCAATGGCCTCATGGGCTGAAACCGCTGGACTTAGCGGTTTATCTGAAACTAAGTTGTCATAAGTATTACACACAGCGACAATTCTCGAAAAAAGATGTAAATTCTCACCAGATGTGCCCTTTGGGTACCCTGTGCCATTCCAACATTCGTGGTGTTGCAACGCAACAATCCGCGTAGGTGCTTCAAAATGGTAATTCTCTTTTAAGTAATGATAGCCAAGCTGTGTATGTTGACGTATTTGATTGAGTTGCTCAAGGGTGAATGGTGTTTTCTGGGTTAATAATTCTTTGGAGATGAAGAGTTTTCCGATGTCGTGGAGAATAGCGCCGAGAAATAGATTGTAGAGCTGGTGGCGGTCGATTTTCATTTCGATGCCGATTACCGTTGAAAGAATGGCAACACTCAGTGCATGCTCATACTGATGATTACTTAAGTTCTTGATATCGACAAGGTTCACCATTAAGTGCTGCGTATGGCTAATGTCATCAACGATGCAATCGCAAATGTTTTTAAGCTTTAGCATGTATTTTTCCATGCCCTTGGCTTGAAGCCTTTTTTTTAAGTCAGGAGAATCATCTAAATTGTCGCGACTAAAGCTATCAACTTGTTTAAAAGTCTCTTTAATGGCTTGGATGGCTTTTTGTCTAACTTCCGGTCTTATAATATCTTCAATCATTTCATCGGTGTAGCCTTCATCGATATAAATAGTGTAAATATCATTATTACGAATCCGGGTTAATAATTGATCCGTGAGAACAACGCCTCTTTTTAACAAGATATCGCCATTAACTGAATGAATGTTTTGTCCAAGCTGAACACCACTTGAGACGCTATTGATGGGTACGATGCGCATGGTGTTCCTCCTGTTTTTTAAAACTTATGAAACCTAAGTGCTGCAAGAGTTGAAAACACTTATTGACGAAAAAATATCAATCTCGTTTAACTCTTTTAATTAGCTGATATTGTGGTATAATTAATTTGTTGTAATAAATGAAACATCTGATGTTTTAATATTTTTTTGAGCTTATTGTGTATACAATATACCTTGAGTGACATTTCAAAATATACAGACATTGGGTATCAAAGAGCATAAAAAGCAAAAATTTAGTCTCTGTTAACAGTATATCAAAGAAGTGTGCTTTGTCATAGAGACCATAGTCCTTTGGATACTAAGGTATTTATTTTTTAGCTCCGGAAAACGTTTGCTATAAATAGCTATGACACATTGTTTGCTTAAACAAACTATGATTTCAAATTAAAGGGGTGAGTATTTGATGAGTCTTTCGTCGTTTGTTGGTGGTATCCATCCGCCGCATCACAAGAAGTCAACCGAACAATTACAAGTAGTTCGCATAAAAACACCCAGTATAGTTACGATTCCTCTCAGGCAGCATATAGGTGCACCATGTGAGCCAGTAGTTAAAGTGGGGGATTACGTAAAAGTGGGGCAATTGATAGGGGAACCACCATCATTTGTGTCTGCTGCAGTTCACAGCTCTGTTTCTGGTATTGTAAAAGAAATTGGAAAGAAAGACACTTCTGGTGGATCTGATTTGTGTATTGTTATCGAAAATGATTTTGCGGACGCTGTCCACGAATCAGTTCGCCCTAAAGCGAAAATAGGCGAGTTAAAAGATACCGATATTTTAGGCTACATTAAAGAAGCGGGTTTAGTGGGTATGGGTGGCGCTGGTTTTCCACTCCATGTAAAGCTGATGCCCCCAAAAGAAAAGGTGATTGAGGCCATTATTTTAAATGGCGCTGAATGCGAACCTTACCTAACTGCAGATCACCGTTTGATGCTTGAACAGCCTGAACGCGTTATCTATGGAATAAGAGCTATGATGAAAGCCCTTGGGGTTGTGAAAGGGTATATTGGCGTAGAAGATAATAAGCCAGATGCCATTGCAAAATTAAGAGAGCATGCAAAGCCTTATAATGAAATTGAAGTAGTGGGGTTACATACTAAATACCCTCAAGGTGCCGAAAAACAACTAATTTTTGCATGTACAAAAAAACAAGTCCCTTCTGGTGGATTGCCAATGGATGTGGGAATTGTGGTCAGTAATGTTGCAACAGCCGCTTCGCTTGCTCATTATCTTCAAACAGGGATGCCATTAATAGAAAGAATATGTACAGTGACAGGGGTTGGTGTCAAAACACCTCAAAATGTCCTGATTCGTGTCGGGACATCAATCAAAGAGATTATTGATGCCTGTGGCGGTTATGCTTTGGAGCCAGGTAAATTGATCTTAGGTGGCCCCATGATGGGACTTGCTCAGCCCCATGATTTGATGCCTGCAACCAAAACAACATCAGGTATTCTTGTCTTCTCCAAGGAAGAAGCAACTCTAGAGCCGACATCTCAATGCATTCAATGTGGTAAATGTGTGAGTGTTTGTCCAGCATTTTTGCAACCTGTTTATTTAAGTGCTTACGCATTAGCTGATAATTTTGATAAGGCTCAGAACTTTGGTGCCATGGACTGTATAGAGTGCGGCTCGTGCTCATATATTTGCCCTTCAAAAAGACATCTATTGCCGTCCATACGCGTTGCTAAGCGAGAAATTCTTGCTAAGCGAAGAAAATCGAAATGATGAGGAGGTTAAGATGGAAAAACGACTGATTGTATCGTCGTCGCCTCATATTCGAGCTAAACAAACGGTTAATTCCGTTATGCGCGACGTTCTAATTGCATTATTCCCTGCGACTGTATTTGGGGTGATTAATTTTGGAATGAATGCTTTGATGCTAATTGTTGCAGCTATTGTAGCTGCAGTAGCCACTGAGGCATTTATACAAAAATATTTACGAAAGCAACCCATCACCATTAAGGATTTAAGCGCTGTAGTCACAGGGTTATTGTTGGCGTTAAATATTCCCTCTACTGCACCATTGTGGCTTCCGATTGTAGGTTCTATGTTTGCTATTGCCATAGTCAAGCACGCTTTTGGTGGTATTGGACATAATTTTATGAATCCAGCACTGGCAGCGAGAGCACTTTTAATGGCATCTTGGCCTGTTCAAATGACCACATGGGTAACACCTGGTCCAGACGCAGTAGCTGCACCAACCCCCCTGGGTATTATTAAAGAAGGTCTCCCCTTGGATCAGCTGCCTTCTTTCTGGGAAACTGCTTGGGGTAGCGTTGGTGGTTGTATTGGTGAAACTTCAGCGATTCTCTTACTAGTTGGCGGTTTATACTTATTGTACCGCGGTGTGATTTCATGGCGTATTCCCGTGGTTTATATTGCAACGGTCTTTGTCTTTGCGATACTCTTTAATCAATTCGACTTTCAATTTGCTCTATATCAAATTGTAGCTGGTGGCTTGATGTTAGGCGCATTCTTCATGGCTACCGATTATGCATCCTCACCGGTTTCTGTGAAAGGTCAATTTATTTACGCCTTTGGCTGTGGTCTGTTGACGATTTTAATTCGTCAGTTTGGATCCATGCCAGAAGGGGTTTCCTACTCGATTTTGCTAATGAACGTCGCAACACCAATTATTGAAAAATACACTGCGCCAAAGGTGTTTGGAGGTGCTAAGTCATGAAGGAAATGATTAAACTTGGGCTTATTCTCCTAATCATCAGCTTAGTGGCTGCTTTAGCACTTGCGGTCACCAATAGTGTTACAAAGGATTTGATTCAAGGTCAAAAGGATGCAAAAAATGAGCTGGCTAGAAAAGATGTTTTGCCTAGTGCCACCAGTTTTGAACTACTCGCTCCAGAAGAATTACAAAGTATCGTTGCTGATTTCCCACTTGTTGCAGATGTGTTTGTGGGTAAAGCCGATGGTGTAACAGTAGGCTATGTTGTTAGGACTATGCCATCAGGTTATAGTGGTGCTGTAGAAGTGGTTACAGGGGTAGACGCTAAGGGTACTATAACTGGTCTACGGGTAGGGAAACACAATGAGACGCCAGGTCTTGGTGCTAAAGCAAGACTGCCTGAATTCTATACCCAATATGATGGTAAAGTGGCTACCACTCTGTTAGTGAATAAAACCAAAAGTTCTGAAACTGAAATTCAAGCAATTGCCGGCGCAACAATTACGAGTCAAGCAGTTACGGATGGCGTTAATATTGCCGGCCAGGTTGCTGCACTGCTGACAGGGAAATAAGGGGGGTCAACATGAATTTTAAACATTTGACCAACGGTCTATTTAAAGAAAATACGATTTTTGTACAACTAATTGGTATGTGTCCAACATTAGCCGTGACTACTTCTACAGAGAATGGCGTAGGAATGGGTCTTGCTACAACGGCAGTCTTGGTTATGTCAAATATCTTAATTTCTTTACTTCGAAAATTTATACCAGATAAGATTCGTATTCCTGGATTTGTCGTTGTCATCGCAACTTGTGTTACCATCGTATCAATGCTTATGGAAGCATTTGTACCAGCCTTGTTTGAATCTCTGGGTTTGTTTATTCCGTTAATCGTTGTTAACTGTTTGATCCTTGCCCGTGCTGAAGCTTTTGCCTTCAAGAATAATGTGGTGGATTCAACCCTGGATGGTATTGGCATGGGATTAGGTTTTACATTGGCACTGGTGATTTTAGGTTCCGTTCGAGAATTGTTGGGAAATGGTTCAATCTATGGTTTAGCACTTCTTGGAGCAGCTTATAAGCCAGCTCTTATCATGATACTGCCCCCTGGTGCATTTTTATCACTCGGTCTTTTATTGGCCTTGAAAAATGTATTTGAAGCAAGAAAAGCCAAGAAGGCGTAGGAGGGATTATGAACATAGGTGGTTTATTTGTAATCTTTATATCGGCTGTATTGGTCAACAACTTTGTTCTCAGCCGATTCTTAGGTATTTGTCCTTTCCTTGGTGTTTCAAAACAAGTTGAAACAGCAGTAGGGATGGGGATGGCAGTAACCTTTGTTATGACCCTTGCAGGCATCTTAACTTGGGTGGTTCAATATACAATACTGATCCCCCTAGGACTTGGCTACCTTCAAACCATTGCGTTTATTTTAGTCATTGCATCACTTGTTCAGTTTGTTGAGATATTTTTGCAGAAGATGTCGCCCAAACTCTATCAGGCTCTTGGTGTGTTTTTACCACTAATCACCACTAACTGCGCTGTGCTGGGTTTAGCACTATTAAATATTCAGTACGAATACAATCTAATTGAAACAGTTGTCAATTCAGTCGGTGGTGCCCTTGGTTTTACACTGGCCATTGTGCTCTTTGCAGGTATTCGTGAAAAACTTGAGATTTCTAATATCCCTGAACCCTTTAAAGGTTTTCCCATCGCGTTAATTACAGCAAGTCTCATGTCTATGGCGTTTTTCGGATTCGCCGGACTTGTATAGGAGGGTGACATGGACTATCAAAACATTCTCATTGCAGGCGTTAGTTTAGGCGGTATGGGTTTAGTATTCGGTGTGGTACTGGCTTATGCTTCGCAAAAATTCGCCGTTGAAATCGATCCCCGGGCTCTAGCTGTAAGAGATGCATTGCCAGCTGCCAATTGTGGTGGATGTGGTTATCCAGGTTGTGACGCTTTTGCAAATGCAGTGGTTCAGGGACTTGCACCAATTAATGGTTGTCCGGTTGGTGGATCAGAGTGCACTGCTAAGTTAGCTGCCATTATGGGTATTGAAGTATCGACCGATGCTAAACAGGTCGCTTTTGTCATCTGTAAGGGTGGTAAAAATGAAGCTAGGATGCAATACGACTATTCTGGGGTGACAGATTGTAGGGCAGCCCATTTGTTGCATGGTGGTGACAAAGCTTGTCGATATGGTTGTTTGGGTTATGGCACTTGCGAGAGAGTATGTCCGTTTAATGCCATTATAATGAACGCTAATGGCATCGCCCAGATTGATCCAGAAAAATGTACGGCTTGTGGGCTCTGCTTTGAAGCTTGTCCTAAGGATGTGATTGCGTATGTGCCTTATGGACAAGAAGTCATTGTGACTTGTAATAATACAGAAAAGGGCGGTCATGTAAAAAAAGACTGTTCGATTGCATGTATTGCTTGTGGCATTTGTGAGAAAAGTTGTCCAGATGATGCCATCCACGTGGTTAATAACCTAGCGGTCATTGATTACCTTAAGTGTACTTCGTGCAAGATTTGTGTTACCAAATGTCCTACTAAGGCGATTATCGGATAGGCTGAATGCTAAACGTTGGTCATTACTGTATGTTAGCTTTGGTCATCTCTAAATATTAGCTTTGGTCTTCACTAAAATGTTCTTACAATTTTAAAGACACCGTGTTATAATGCAAGTTGCATTATTGCACGGTGTCTTCTATTGAATTATCCCTTGACAAGTGCTAAACTGAGGTAGTCTATCAGAGCCATCTGGAGGAATGCATGAAAAAAAATACGGTAGCATTAGTACTGTTCCTATTAATTGGACTGGTGCTTGGCGGTATACTGGGTGACCTATTTAAAAGTTGGCTGCCTATATTGAATTATGGGAAATCAATTGGTGTTGCACCTTTCACATTAGACTTAGCGATTTTAAAAATCACTTTAGGATTTCAAATGAGTATTAACCTTGCTAGCATTATAGGCTTATTTATCGGCCTATTTTTGTACTCGCGGATCTAAAGGATTGACTCGTCTACTCGCGGATCTAAGGGATTGACTCGTGTCTCGTGGCGCTAAAGAAAAGGAAAAAACATGAGCTGGATTTTAGCATCTCAATCACCAAGAAGACAAGAATTACTAAAACTGATACAACCTGATTTTGAAGTGAGGGTTGCAAATATTAAAGAAGTTATTGATCCCTCAAATCAACCAGGTGTTGCAGTAATGGCCCTTGCCTTTCAAAAGGCATTCGAAGTGGCTAAAACATGTGAAGAGAATGATATTGTGATAGGATCGGATACAGTTGTGTATCATAACGGTTTTTTAGGGAAACCTGAAACAGAAGATGATGCAAGAAAAATGCTGATGCATCTAAGCGGTTCTAAGCACCATGTCTATACTGGCTATTGTGTATTACGGGCAAAAACTGATTTGAAAATCATCGATTATGTTAAAACAGTCGTTGAAATGAAGCACCTCACCCCTCTGGAAATCGAACAATACATCGCGAGCGGAGAACCTATGGACAAAGCAGGTGCCTATGGTATTCAAGGCCTTGGTGCGCGTTTTATCAAGCGTGTCGAGGGTGATTACTATACTGTCATGGGGTTACCGGTAAACAAACTTTATGAAACGCTCGTGACGCATTTTGATCTTTGAGTGGTTAAATCATATGGAATTGATCACTCATTAATAGACAGCTATTGGATTGCGCGTTTCTCTCTTAAGGAGAACAGTGATGCATTTAAGAATGAAAGACATGTATGTTGAGGATCTACCGAGAGAACGGTTATGGCTCAGTGGTACTAAATCATTAACCAATGCAGAATTATTAGCAATTCTTTTGGGGACTGGTACAAGGCAACAGTCTGCGTTAGGTTTAGCAAACCAATTGTTAAAATCACTTGATGGTCTTGCTGGACTTGGCTGTGCATCTTCTGAAGAATTGATGGCCATACATGGGGTTGGTAAATCAAAGGCTTGTCAGTTAATGGCCAGCTTTGAATTAGCCAGACGTTTTGACCGATCTTTCTCCAGTGCAGTTGTTGCATTTAAGTCACCGGAAGATGTTTTTAGATATGTTCACAGTGATTTGAAATTTGAAAATCGTGAACATTTTATGGTGCTTGCTGTCAATACCAAAAACGAAATTATCGGTAGGCATGTTGTATCAGTGGGCACGCTTAACCAAACCCTGGTACATCCGCGAGAAGTTTTTAATTGGGCAATCAAAAAAAGCGCAGCTGGTGTAGTGATTGTTCACAATCACCCCAGTGGTCATGTAGAGCCTAGTCGTGAAGATTTAGTATTGACCAAACGAATGGTTGAAGCCGGTGAAATTTTGGGGATAAAAGTCATTGACCACATTATTGTAGGCAACAGCCAGTATTATAGTCTTAAAGCAAATGACAACATGTGAGAGGAGATCGTCTAATGGCTTTCAAAAGTATGTTTACAAGGTATATGGGAATTGATTTGGGCACAGCGAATACACTGGTTCATGTTCAACATAAGGGGATTGTTGTAAGAGAGCCATCCGTTGTAGCAATCGATCAGTACACAAAAGAAGTAAAAGCGGTGGGTGAAGAAGCGAAGAAAATGATTGGGCGTACCCCGGGTAATATCGTCGCAATCAGACCACTTAAAGATGGTGTTATTGCTGACTTTGAAGTCACACAGCGGATGCTAAAATACTTTATTGAACGAGCCTATCCTAAGAAATCAATTTTCTTTGCACCAAAAGTACTTGTTGGCGTGCCATCAGGTGTCACAGAAGTAGAAAAAAGAGCGGTAATAGAAGCGGCTATCGCAGCTGGTGCCAAAGAGGCATTCTTAATTGAAGAGCCTATGGCTGCTGCGATTGGGGCTGGGTTACCCGTTTCTGAAGCAACTGGTAGCATGGTTGTTGACATCGGTGGTGGCACCACTGAAATTGCTGTAATTTCTTTAGGTGGCATTGTAACTAGCAAGTCAATTCGTATTGGTGGCGATGAACTGGATGAAGCCATTGCAAGCTATATTAAAAAAGAGTATAGCTTAATGATTGGTGAGCGAACAGCTGAACTCATTAAAGTGACAATCGGCAGTGCTTATCCTAAGGCTAAAGAAGAAGTCATGGAAATTACAGGCCGAAATTTAGTCACAGGGTTACCAAAGACCATGACCATTAAATCCCATGAGATTATGGTTGCGCTTAAGGAACCGGTTGCTGCGATTTTAGATGGGATTAAATCAACCCTTGAAAAGACACCACCTGAGCTATCTTCTGACATCATGATGCAAGGCATTATGTTGACTGGTGGTGGCGCATTGCTTCACGGTTTGAATAAATTGATTGAAGATGAAACTAAGATGCCTGTCCATATTGCAGAGAATCCGCTTGACTGTGTTGCCGAAGGTACAGGTAAAGCGCTTGAACATTATGACACATTGAAAAGTGTCTTTATGAAGAGCAAACGCATGCTATAAGTTCGAGTTCTTTAATCGAAGAAATAGACTAACATAGGTCGAAGGAGTAAGGCAATGACGATTCATCCGCACTTAAGAAACTGGTTAATTTTCTTGACGGTCATGTTACTCTTAATCACCATCGGTGTTTCCGTTAATGGGCGAAATCGCATTAGCGTTGTGGAAAATGCACTTGGGAATGTTGTCAGACCCATCCAAAAGGTCTTAATTCAAGCTTCTAATTATGTCGCTGAAACAACATACCCAATTCGCAATGTCTTTCATTTATCTAAAGAAAATAAAGTGTTGAAGGATACGTTACTCGAAACGCAAAGAGAATTGATTCGTCAAACCATGCTTCAAGAAGAATATAATGATTTAAGGGAATTGAGAAAAGCACTAAATTATGCCCAGCGTAATGATATCAATAACTACTTAACTGCCAATGTGGTTGCAAGAGATCCAGGTAACTGGTATGGCTTATTTGTCATCGATATGGGTCTTGAGCAAGGGGTCACAGAAAACGCCATGGTCTTTAATGGCAGTGGCCTTATTGGACAAGTTTTTGAAGTTGGAGACCAATGGTCTAAGGTCATTACAGTCATTGATAACCGTGGCACGGTGAGTTTCCAGATCTTGGATGATGTCAGAAATTTTGATGGCGTTGTCTCAGGTCTTTCTGAGGATACATTAGAAGGACACTTGTTCGATCCCAAAGGAGAAATATTTGCTGGTGACCAATTGGTAACCAGTGGTCTCGGTGTTTATCCTAAGGGTATCATGATTGGTCAAGTAACCGAGGTTGTAGAAGATAAAGATACTTTGCTCAAAACCATTCGTGTAAAACCCAACGTCGATTTTAAAAATATAGATCGAGTATTTGTGATTCCTCAAAAGAACACATTAATAGAGTAGGTGGCCAATGAAAGACAGATATCTTATAGCCATCAGTTTAGTAATCGTCCTATTGCAAACCACAGTATTTCAGTTGTTGAGAATCGGTGGAGTTTTACCGAACATTATGCTTATTTGGTTGGTTATTTCAATAGTTTTATTTGGGAGATTTGCGGGGATTAAAACCGCTATTTATGCGGGGCTTTTTACAGATATTCTAATTGGAAAAGGGTTAGGAATTTATCTTTTAATCTATCTGGCCATTGCGAGTATGATTGCTTTGCTAGAAGAGAAAATTTTTAAAGATAATTATGTGACACCCATGGTTCTATTAGTTGCAACGACTGTGATTTTTCACGTGTTTTTCTTTGTGATTGATTATTTTGCAACGGGTGATATTAATTTGGTACGTTGGTTAGTTGGGATTGTTATCCCAGAAATTATGTATAATTTAGTGATTGGTGTACTTGCCTATACCCATTCATTCAGACTCTATATGGGCTATCATATGAGATAGGTGACTTATGTTGGAGAGATTAAACGACCGTAGGTTTTGGGTATGGGCCATCTTTTCTGTAATTTTTGTGCTGTTGGGTTTTAGATTAGCGCAATTGACAATTATCGAAGGGCAGGAACTGTCGCAAAAAGCACTTGATACCCGTTTGAAAAAAGTGGTTGAGGTGGCGAAGCGCGGTGAAATCAAGGATAGAAATGGTGTCTTATTAGCTGGGAATCAAACTGCATACTCCATAGATTTTCTCTATAATCAACAATTTTCTCTGGAACAAAAGAAAATGATTGTTGATTTATTTGCGCTTCTTGACCAGAAGAAAGAGGCTCACATAGGTCTACCAATACTCATGACGGAAACTGGTTTTTCCTTTGAAGCTGATTTGCAAAAGGCCCAGTGGCTTGAGGAAAATGGATTTGATCAGAAAATATCGGCTAGACGAATTTTTGAGATATACAAAGAACAAGAGCAAATTGCTGCGGATTTAGATGTTTATAGTGCACAACAGATTTTTCTTTTGAAAGGTTTGTATTTGCCAATACGTGTAAAAGAGATGGTCTTTACCTATGACTTCAATCGTAATGCTTTTCTAGACTATTATGCTATTCCAAGAAACGCCACTGCTAAGCAAGCGTTTATTGCAATTAGAGATTATTATAAAATTGAAACTTCTTTTTCGGATCGTGATGCCTATTCCATTATGATTATGCGTCATGCCATTAGAGAAAAAGGTTACTTGAAGTATGAACCGATTTCAGTAGCAACCAATGTTACAAAAGAGACAGCTGTATTGATACAAGAACAAGGGATGCACTTTCCAAATATCTCTGTGGAAATTAAACCTGTTAGATATTATCCTCAGGGTAATTTGGCAGCGCACGTTTTGGGGTACTTGGGTAAAATTGCATCAACAAATGAAACCGAAAAATACAATCCGGATTCTGGGTATTTGAGGAGCGACTTAGTTGGTAAGATTGGTATAGAGGGTAAATTTGAAAGTGCTCTTAAAGGTATCAATGGCGAAAGTTGGATAGAAGTCAATGCCAATGGACGATTTGTAAGAGAAATAGGGGATTCCATTTCAGATCTTAAGTTTACCAACACAACCCCCCAGGCTGGAAAAGACATTGTACTTTCCATTGATATTGAATTACAAGAAGCTGTTCGTGATTATCTATTACGGACCCTGGAAGCCATTAAAACAGGTGGTGTTTACGAGTCTGAATTTGGGAACACTGTTTATAAAGACAAATATGAGAATGCAAATACTGGGGCCGTTGTGGTTGTGGATGTCAGATCCGGAGAAATTCTTTCTCTGGTTAGTTATCCTGATTACGATGTGAATTTATTCGCTCAAGGTATTTCTAATGAAGATTGGCGTGATTTGAATGTTACCACGAGAAATCCATTGGCTCCAAGACCCCTGTATAATATTGCTACAATGACTGCTGTTCAACCGGGGTCCACTTTTAAAATGGTAACCGGATTTGCTGCGCTTCAAGCAGGTCTTGATCCCAATGCCAAATATAGAGACGCGGGATATATCGAAACTAAAGATGGCCGAACATTTGGTTGCTGGCTATGGAACAAAAGCCATGGTAATCATGGCTTAGTAAATTTAATGCAAGCCTTGGAAGTATCCTGTAATTACTATTTTTATAGCATCGGTAATGGATACGATTATGCTAGAGGCACTAAATTGCCATTCAATATGAATGCAGATAATATTATCGAAGCTGCAAAGCGTTTTGGCTTAGATGATCCTTCAGGAATTGAAATAGGTGAAAAGGTAACTGGTGTACCTGATGCAGCTTATAAGCAAAAGACCCTTCTAAGCTTGCTACGCTATAAGTTACAGAGCATTGGTCCTGACTATTTCCCTGAATCTCTGATTTCCGATGAGGGTGCTTATCAACAAGTTACTGAGGGGCTATTGACCATGGGTAAAGATAACCCGGGTGCCTCAAGAAATACGATTATTCGCTATCTACAAACAGAAGGTAAAATCACCGATGAGATGAAAGCCTCAAACTTAGCGGACATTATCAAGTATAGTTACTTTAGTCAAATGAACTGGTTTGATGGCGATACCTTTAACTTGGCAATTGGACAAGGTGGGCACGCCTATACCCCTGTACAGATGGCAAGGTACATCACCGCCATTGCCAATGGGGGTTATCTCTACGATTTAACACTGATAAAAAGTGTCGATGGAGAACCAGTTGACCGTGAAAAATACACCCAAATTGATGAAAATGGGTATATGGCTTATATTAAAGAGGGGATGCGTCTTGTGGCAGCTGGCCCAAGGGGTTCTGTCACATCGCAATTCAAGAATTTCCCCATGAGTGTCGGCGCTAAAACAGGCACCGCAGAAAAAGAAGGCAAGCTACCTCCAGAAGATGAAGAAGCTTATTTGCTCACTTATTTAAGACGGATTGCTCCTAAAATAACTCAAAACAAACTTGAGCTTGAGACGGCCTTAGTGCTTAAAGAACGGACTGAAATCATCGCGGCGCTTTATAAAAAAATGAATGAAACCGATGATGAAGCTGTCAGCATCACGACCAGAGCCGAAATCAGCAATCTTGCAAGTTCCGATTACCTTAATCGGGGTTATGCCATGCGAGAAGCTTTAAAACGACTTGCTGGAAACTCTTTGACAGATGAAATCATTGATCAGTTCAAGGCCGATTATGATAATTTCACTTGGTTTGTTTCTTTTGCACCATACGATAATCCGGAAATCGCAGTTGCCATATTGATACCTCAGGGTGGCAAAGGTGGCAATGGTGCAGCAATCGTGAAAGACATCTATGGAAAATACTTTGGTTTAGCACCTGCCATGGCTAAGGTGCCGCCGGCGGTGGTGCCTAAATCAACTCCAAACCCTTAATAAATCTTTTTGTAGATAGAAACCAAACCTAAAAGTATGGTATACTAATTTTTAGATTGAGAAAATTAATGGCTTTCGGGGGGCTAATATGCTTGGACGTAAGAAAGTTGATTTTAAAGGTACAAAGAATGGCATTGTGCTTTACTATGCAAATGATTTATCTTTTGAAGAGTTAAGAGATCAAGTTGAGAAAAAACTAAGTAAGGCAAAAGATTTTTTTCAGGGTGCACATATGATTGGTGTTGATGGTCCTGCCCTATTGCCAGATCAAGAATCGAGCTTAAGTCAATTGATCGAACGATCATCTGGTATGAAAGTCTTAACCCTTGAGCCTTTTGAAAAGAATTTGCCTAAAGAAGACGGCAAAATACTGATCAGTTTTGAGCAAGACGAAACCTTGATATCCAATCAAGATCTTTTGGAAGAGCAGCAGATTCAAGTGGATGCTAAGGAGCACAAGCATGAGGTGGATGCTCAAGAGTCCTCAAATGAAGAGGATGCTCAAGAGTTTCCAAATGAAGCGGATGCCCAAGAGTCGCTAAACCATTTGATTGGTGATGCAGCTCTGGAAGATAAAACGATTTTTCACAGAGGTACGGTTAGATCAGGGGCGAGGCTTGATTCCCAAGGGCATTTAATTGTCATTGGTGATGTCAATCCTGGTTCTGAGCTTCGTGCCAAAGGTAATATTGTTGTATTAGGCTCGTTGAGAGGATTTGCTTTTGCAGGTTCTGGTGGTGATGACACCTGTGTTGTGGTTGCATTAAAACTACAGCCAACTCAATTGCGTATAGGAAAATGGATTACAAGACCACCTGATGAAGGTCATCATGGTCCGAATTATCCTGAAATTGCATCAGTTAAGCAACAACTTATAATTATAGAACCACTTTAAGGGTTTGGGAGGATCAGAATGGGAGAAGTTATTGTAGTTACCTCTGGTAAGGGTGGCGTTGGTAAAACCACCACAACAGCTAATATCGGGACGGGATTAGCTAAAGAAGGTAAAAAAGTAGTCGTGATTGATGCCGATATCGGTCTTCGCAACTTAGACGTGGTTTTGGGACTTGAAAACCGTATCGTTTATGATATCGTCGATGTTGTACATGGGGTTTGTAAAACTCGCCAGGCATTAATCAAAGATAAACGTAACGAGAATTTATACTTGTTACCAGCTGCACAAACCAAGGATAAGTCTGCCATCAATCAACAGCAGATGAAAGATCTATGTAACGAGCTCAAGCAAGAATTTGACTATGTTATTGTAGATTGTCCGGCAGGGATTGAGCAGGGTTTCAAAAATGCCATTGCAGGAGCGGATCGTGCCATTGTTGTGACAACTCCAGAAATATCTGCTGTTCGTGACGCAGATAGAATTATTGGTTTGTTAGAAGCAGCAGAACTTTACAATCCTCGCCTCATTGTCAATCGTATTCGTATTGACATGGTACGCCGTGGTGATATGATGAATATTGAAGATATGAAAGATATCTTGGCCATCGAACTCATCGGCGTTGTTCCAGACGATGAAGATATTGTCGTCACCACCAATCGTGGTGAACCAGCAGTTTTATTAGAGAATTCTTTAGCCGGTAAAGCCTACCGAAATATTACGCAGCGGATCATGGGAAATGAAGTGCCATATATGGACCTTGACACAACTGGTGGCTTTGTTTTTAGACTAAAAAAACTCTTTAATATTCGATAGGAGGGAGGGGTAACTTTGTTTGATTTTCTCAAGTTTCTAAAAGCAAGTGAAAAAGATAGCAAGGACATTGCTAGAGATCGATTGAAATTAGTTTTAATTCACGATCGTAACAATTGTTCACCAGAATTCCTCGACCAAGTAAAGGCCGATTTGATTCGTGCAATCAAGTCGTATATGGATATTGATGAAGACTTACTCGATATTCAAATCACAAAATCAGTGGATGAAAAAACAGGCAAACCAGCTTTAATTGCCAATATTCCTATTAAAAACATGAAACGCCATAGCTAAAGCAAGGGGTTTCATCACGAAGTGATCAAAGCAATGTTTCTTATATAGACCTAGCAAAAAACATGAAAACCCAGCCAGTGCATTCACTGGGCTGGGTTTTAGTGAGTCTTATAAGCAATTGGCACTCAAACCAAACATGGGTTTAAGAAAGAATATGAGATGGTCCTTATGAAATGGATAAATAAGTATATAGATCTTAGATTGTTAGCCATTATCCTCACTATTTCAATATTGGGTTTAGTGATGATTGCCAGTGCAACCGATGTCAATGAGGTGGGGCTGACTCGTGAAGTGAAGGTGCAAGCTATAAGTCTAGTCATAGGCCTAGTTTTAATCGTGGGCATTATGTTAATTGACTATCGTATTTTAGGTGATCTTTACCTTGTTTTTTATGCCTTGTCCCTTATCGCTCTCTTGATTGTATTTATCCCCGGGGTCGGTGTGACAATCGCAGGCGCAAGGCAGTGGATCAACTTGGGTGTGATTGATTTTCAAACTTCTGAAATCGCCAAACTAGGCACCATTATTTTTTTAGCCAAGCTCTTCGAAAAACGTTTTGGAAAATTAGACCGGTTTTCTGATTTAGTAATTCCAGTGTTAGCCCTATTGCCCTTAATCGCAGTGCTATTCAAGCAACCTGATCTTGGAACGGTTCTAATATTTTTATTTATTTTTGCGGGTTTAGCATTCGTCAACGGTATTAATATGAAAATTGTACTCATTACAATTTTAACCGTTGCATTGTCCTTGCCTATCCTATACAATTTTATTGAACCCCATCAGCGTCAGCGTATCGATGCTTTTCTAAATCCTAGTGATGCAACTCTTGTGGGTAATTATCAAGTACTGATGAGCAAAATCACCATAGGTTCTGGGCAAGTGACAGGTACAGGCTTATTTCAAGGTGGTTTCAGTGCAAACAACTATTTGCCTGTTCAAGAAAGTGATTTTATATTTGCGGTTTTAGTTGAAGAATTAGGATTTGTCGGCGGTATAGCCCTGATTGGTCTTTATTTCATATTCGTTTTAAGGCTATTCAATATTGCATTTTCAGCCAGAGATCAACTTGGTACGAATATTGTGATTGGGGTAATCATGATGTTTACCTTCCAGATTATTGAGAATATCGGCATGACCATGGGTGTCTTACCCGTCACAGGGTTAGTACTCCCATTTGTCAGTTATGGTGGCAGTGCAATGATCATCAATATGATGGCATTAGGTCTGGTGATGAGCGTTTATATGCGCAGAAGACGAATTGGCGGGTCCCTTTAATTCAAGCATTAACAACAGAAAGGTAAAAAGATGAAACAATTAGAAGCACTTTTAAAGCGCGTTGAAAAACCATCTCGGTATATCGGCCATGAGGTCAACGCAGTCAATAAATCCCTTGATACAGTCAGTGTGAGATATCTTCATGCTTTTCCAGATGTCTACGAAGTGGGCGTATCCCATCTTGGTTCACACATTCTTTACGGCGCTTTTAACGAAGTTCCGGAATTCTATTGTGAACGGACCTATGCACCTTGGGTGGATATGGAAGCTGAAATGGTCAAGCATAACATTCCCCTCTTCAGCTTAGAAACCAAATCACCAATGAAAGATTTTCATTTTGTAGGCTTTACCCTGCAATACGAACTGAGCTATACCAATATCGTCAACATGCTTAAACTCGGTGGGGTGTCACCACAGAAGTCCCTCAGGACACCTGAAGATCCCCTCGTGATAGCCGGTGGACCATGCGCTTATAACCCTGAACCACTTGCTGATATTGTGGACATTTTCCTAATAGGCGAAGGCGAAACCCTTTTGGTTGATTTTGCCCGCTATTATCAAGCTAACTTTGCCACTAAAACACGCCAAGAGTTTATGGTTGGGGTCAGCGGCATACAAGGTGTTTATGTCCCAGAACTTTATGATGTGACCTATAATGAAGACGGCACCATTGCAAGCTTCGGGCCCAATGCTCCAGGTGTTCCAACAACAGTTGTCAAGCGAATTGAGCAAGATATGGATCAAGCTTATTATCCATCTAGCTTCATTGTCCCCCATGGGGATGCTGTCCATAACCGTGGTGTGATCGAGATATTTAGAGGGTGCACTAAGGGGTGCAGATTCTGCCAGGCTGGTATGATTTACCGTCCCCTTAGAGAGAAAAGCGCGGAGAAAATCGAAGCCGTGGTGGATTCTGTGCTCCAAGCAACTGGTTTTGAAGAAGTTTCCCTAAGTTCATTGTCAACCCTTGACCATACGGAAATTGAGCCTTTAATTACCCGCCTTGTAGAAAAATACGAAGCGAAAAAAATCGGGATTTCTTTGCCGTCACTGCGTCTGGATTCCCTATCAGTAGAAGTGTTGACCGAGATTCAAAAAGTGCGTAAAACCGGTTTGACTTTTGCACCAGAAGCAGGTACACAAAGACTTAGAGATGTTATCAATAAAGGTGTGACCGACGAGAATATCGATATGACCCTGGGTCGGGTATTTGAACTTGGCTGGTCTCGTGTGAAACTCTACTTTATGCTGGGTTTACCAACTGAAACCATGGAAGACGTGATGGGCATTTATGAAATTGCCAACCGAGTTCAAAAAAACTACCGAACAGTGACTCAAGGGGAAAAACGCAAGCCGTTAGCCCTGACGGTTTCTACTTCAACCTTTGTGCCTAAGCCTTTTACGCCTTTCCAGTGGTCGCCACATGACACTATGGAACAGGTTCAAGAAAAACAAGAAGCCCTTAAAGAGTCCTTTAAAAAGTCACCATTCTCTTACAATTACCACGATGCAAAGACCAGCCGAGTTGAAGCTGTTTTTGCAAGGGGTGACAGACGACTTGGGAAAGCTATTATTGAAGCTGTTGAACGTGGCTGCAAGTTTGATGGCTGGGACAATCATTTTCAGTACGATACCTGGATTTCAATATTTGAAGACCTTGGTATTGACGTTGATTTTTATGCCCACCGGGAAAGGTCTTTGGAAGAAATCCTGCCATGGGACTTTATTGATTGCGGTGTGACAAAACAATTCTTGGCAAAAGAATTCACCCTGGCAAAACAAGCTAAAACCACAATTGATTGTCGTTTAAATTGCATTGGTTGCGGCGTTAATACCGGTGCTGTCGGAGGTGTTTGCAAATGATTTTAAGAGTTGTCTATACAAAGACCGATTATATGAAGTTTCTAGGTCACTTAGAACTGATGCGTATGTTTGAACGGGCCTTTAGACGATTGGAAATTCCGCTGGGTTTTACAGAGGGCTTTAATCCCCATCCGAGAATGACTTTTGGTGGCCCCTTATCAGTAGGGGTTGCCAGCCTTTACGAAGTTATGGAATTTGAGCTGCTTAGCCCAATTAACTACGATGATTTTATGGCCCGCTTTAACGCCACCATGCCCCAGGGCATCGATATTAAAGAGTATTATCTGGTTTCAAAAACCCAGTCCTTGATGAGTGCCCTGGCACTCTCAACCTACGAAGTGACCTTGATTAGAAATCAAGATGAACCCTTATATGACTTAGAAGCTTTGAACGCTGCTGCAGAGTCGATTTTGATTCGCAAGAAGAATAAGCAAAAGCGTTGGGTGGATAAGGATTTGAAGCCTTATCTTAAGACCCTTCAGTTAATGAGCAGCGATGAAAACCAAGAGGTTTATCGCATTGAAATCAGCAGCTCTCCAGATGGCTCCGCAAAACCGTCTCAAATTGTAGAAGTTTTACTGCAAGGGCGAGAAGGCTTTGATGTGGATAGCATCGAACTTTTGAGAACGGGGTTATTCTACCTAGAAGAGGGTCAATACAAGCCCCTCGCCCGTTTATTTTAGCCTATGGGGCACTCACAAGTCTTTTGTATTGAAGGTGGCTTCCACCGGTATGTGGGAGCGATTTCAGAAGGACGCTTAGAGCATTTATATGTCTCCTCAATTATAGAGCCTCCCCAGGTGGATCAAATTTATCTGGGGCGGGTTCAAAAGGCCATTCCCAATCAAAATGCATTCTTTATTGAAATCGGATGGGAGTTGCCTGGCTATCTACAAGGGGCAGATATTGCCCCTAAAGGGGATGGGTCAGCCCTTCAAGAGGGTGATGCTGTTCTTGTTCAAATCAAACACGAAGCCCATGGTTCAAAGGGGCCAAAGGTTACCAATAAGCTGACCCTCCAAGGTCAGCACATGGTGCTGCTTGCTGGGGAAAGCAAAGTCCATATCTCCCAAAAGATTAAAGATAAGGCCTGGATCAAAGAGGCTCAGGCCCACTTTAAGGGTAGGGGTGTGATCCTGCGAACAGAGGCACCCCAAGTGTCCTTTGAGCTTTTAGATCAAGAATACCAAGCCCTGTCCACGGCCGTTGAGGGGTGGCACTGGGGCAAAGAAGGGCAGCTCTACCAGCCAAAGCCTAGACTCCTTCATCAACAGACCCCGCAGTGGCAAGTTTTTCACCAGTATTTGTTGTCTCTTCCCGGTGCAGTGGCTGCCAAAGGCACTCAAAACACCTTTAAGGGCCTCACGCTTGACGACAAAATCAGAGAATTACTGGCTCGGACCCATCAAACCCAAAAGGGATGTGAACTGGTCATCGACCAACTGGAAGCCCTGACCGCAATTGATGTCAATGGCCGTGCTTATAAGGGCAGTGGCCAGAGTGGTGCCCAAGCTGTGACTGAGATGAACTCTTCGGTGGTGCCTGATATTTTGAGGCTCATTTCCCTTAGGGATGTGTCGGGGATGATTTTGGTGGACTTTGTGAATATGACCCCTGAGGGTCAAAAAGACATTTTGGAAACATTTAAGCAAGGTGCTGATGGGATTGAAGTTAAAGGGTTCACACGGCTAGGGATTTTGGAATTAACCAGAAAGCGCAAGGGTTTGGGGTTGCAAGCCCGCCTGAGTACCGACACAACTCTGCGGGGGGTGAGGGAGTACAGTGCGCCCTATCTGATTGATCAGATGTTAGTGGAGATTAAAGGGGACCTGTGGGGGGCGGACGCTTGGCTGGTTGAGGCCAGTGAAGAGGTTTTCCAGACCCTAAAGGCCAATAAGCAGCTTATTGGAGAATTCTTCAGTGACTACAAACCTGAACTTTATATGAAGCAAGTGCCCGGGTGTGTGAATTATTTATCTGCCCAGCATTATCAAGCCTCCAGGGATTCTGGAAATTTAGGTTTGAATGTTCAGATAAAAAACATTGACGTGACCCGTTTATTATGATATTATTCTAATCTGTGAAGCCGCGCAAATCGGGTCGAAACATTTGTAAAAATGTACCTGGACTTTGGCGAGATTTTATTTGAGGAGGTGCTCAAATGTACGCAATTATCGAAACTGGTGGTAAACAATACCGCGTTCAAGAAGGCGATGTTCTTTTTATTGAAAAGCTTGGTCTTGAAGCTGGTGAAACGGTGAACTTTGACAAAGTATTAGCTGTATCGAGCGACAATGGTTTAACTGTTGGCGCACCATACGTAGCTGGTGCTACTGTCGCTGCTGCTGTCTTGAAAGAAGGCAAAGCAAAGAAAGTCTTAATGATGAGATACAAATCAAAAAAAGACTCTAGAGTTAAACGTGGTCATCGACAGCCTTATACGCAAGTTAAAATTGAAAGTATTTCTCTATAATAGAGATGACAAAAGTTTACTTGTATAAACGGGAAGGCCATTTCTCGGGATTTGAGTTTGACGGACATGCGTATTTTGATGAGATTGGTTCTGACATAGTGTGCGCTGCGGTGTCCATTTTGTCGCAAACCTGCGTCAATTCGTTTTACGAATTACTCAATATAGATGTGGCGCTTTATGAAGATGAAGAAGAAGGCTTTCTCAAAGTAGATTTGCCTGAGACTTTATCTACAGATCAATATGATCGAACTGATTTGCTAATTGGGCAGATGGTTATCGGCCTAAAAGGCATCGCTGATATGTATCCCGAACATGTTACTATTGAAACGAGGGAGGTGTAGCGGGATGATGAGATTTAATTTGCAGTTTTTCGCCTCTAAAAAGGGCGTAGGTTCTTCTAAAAATGGACGTGACAGTGCTTCTAAACGCCTTGGCGTTAAGCGTGCTGATGGACAATTCGTGAGTGGCGGTAGCATTTTGGTGCGCCAAAGAGGCACAAAAGTCCACCCTGGTAATAACGTTGGTATTGGCGGCGACGATACGTTGTTTGCTAAAATTGATGGCGTTGTTAAATTCGAACGTAAAGGCAAAGACAGAAAACAAGTCAGTGTCTACGCGAGCGTCTAACCCAGATTAAACGAGAGCGAAAAGTCCATCAATGGGATTTTCCTACGGGAAATCCTTTGAGGGACTTTTGTTTTTTGTTTAGATGGGATTTTCCTAGGAAAAATCCATAGAAGACCTTAAAGAGGTAGCTCTTTGGTTGCCGCGAGTTTTGTTAGTTTAGTATGGGGTATCTGTCCCTATCAGCGAGGCAAAATTGGCTGCAGCCAAAGCGAAAAGGGCCTGCGTTAGACAGGCGTATGCACAGCCGGTGCACGATTGTAGTTGTTATGTGAAAGTAGGTGTTAACATGTTTGTAGATCACGCTAAGATATACGTAAAAGCAGGTAAGGGTGGCAACGGTGTTGTTTCTTACCGTAAGGAAAAGTATGTACCAGCAGGGGGACCTGATGGTGGTAACGGCGGTAAAGGTGGCAGTGTTATTATCAAAGTAGATAGTGGCATGAGAACCCTAATGGACTTCCGTTATAAGACAAAATACGAAGCACAGAATGGCGACGATGGTGGCAGAAAACGGTGCTCTGGTAGCGACGGTAAAAACCTGACCATCTTAGTGCCACCAGGAACCATTGTTCGTGATGTTAAGACCGGTGTTATCCTTGCTGACATGACAGTGGACGGCGAGAAAAAAGTCCTTGTACGTGGCGGTAACGGCGGTAGAGGTAACCTAGAATTTAAAACCTCTATTAGACAGGCACCAAGTTTTGCAGAAGCAGGTTTTAAGGGTGATGAGCGAGAAATCGAACTAGAACTTAAAATGATTGCTGACGTTGGCCTAGTTGGTTACCCGAATGTGGGCAAATCAACCTTCTTGTCAGTTGTAACAAAAGCTAAGCCTAAAATTGCAAACTACCACTTCACAACCATCACACCAAACCTTGGTGTGGTTGAAATGGTTCGTGGTAAGTCTTTTGTTATGGCAGATATTCCGGGCCTTATTGAAGGTGCTTCTGAAGGGGTTGGTTTAGGCCATGATTTCTTAAGACACGTTGAGCGTACCCGTTTGTTAATCCATGTGGTTGATATATCCGGTACTGAAGGTCGGGATCCAATTGAAGATTTCGAACAAATCAATAAAGAATTAACCCTCTATAATGATAAATTAGCCAGTAGACCAATGATTGTGGTTGGTAATAAGATGGACATGGTTTATGACCACGACCAATTAGAGGCTTTTAAAAAGCATATCGAAAGTAAAGGCTTGCGCCTGTTCTTAATCTCTGCAGCAACCCAAAAGGGTCTTGATGACATGATGCTTTATGTTACAGAGAAGTTGGACGAAATCCCTGTTGAGCCATTTGTTGAACTCTTTGATATTGATGCCCTTGAAGCTATGGAGAAGAAAAATCCATTTGAAATACGCATCCGTTTGGAAGATGATGTTTATGTCCTTGAAGGGGAGGGTATAGAGCGGTTAATGTACTCAACCAACTTTGACGACTACGAAAGTTTACGACGCTTTGAAGGGTATCTTAGAAAGCGTGAGACTTTCAAAAGACTCCGTGAAATGGGTATTGAAGAAGGTCAGACCGTTCGTATCCTGACTTACGAGTTTGAATTCTACGATTGATCATAGTCCTATGCTAATTGATACCACTATGGATTAATCCCCATGGTTAGGCTGTTTTTCTATAAAATGAGGTGACATATGTTAACTGGTAAACAAAGAAGTTATCTAAAAGGTTTGGCTAACCCCCTTAAACCTGTGATTCAAATAGGCAAAGAAGGTATTACCCCAGCATTGATCGATCAAGTGGCAGAAACCATTGCCAAGCGTGAACTGGTTAAAGTAAACGTCCTTGAGAGCTGCGACATTGAAATCAACGAAGCGGCAAGCACGGTTGCTGGTCGTACACAAAGTGAATTTGTTCAAGCCATAGGCAGAAAATTTGTCATTTACAAGCGAAACAATAAGAATCCAGTGATTGAGTTGCCAAAGCCACCGAAAGCGCCTAGACGCTCGACGATTCTTTAAGCTACCCGATGAAAACCGGTATTATGGGCGGAACCTTCGATCCAATTCACATTGGACATTTGTTTTTAGCACATGAAGCGCTGCAAGTCTTTGGACTTGACCGGGTGATTTTTATACCCTCTGGACTAGGTCCCCATAAAAAGCGTCAAAATACGGCTGACAAACACCACCGTTTTGACATGGTGGCTGCAGCAGTTAAACATGAACCTAAATTTGAAGTGTCTTCCCTTGAAATTGATAGGGAAGGCTATAGTTACGCCATTGATACTTTGGAGAGCTTAAAAACTCTATACCCAAGTGATGAATTTTTCTTTATCACCGGTGCAGATTCTTTTTTAACCATTGAATCTTGGAAAGACTACGATTTATTGCTTAGCAAGATGGCTTTTGTGGCGGCTTATCGCCCAGAGGCCCATTATGCTCAGCAAGAATTGATGTTAAAACTAGAAACATTGGTTAGTCGTCTCAGTGAAACCTACGGGGCTAACATCAAGATACTGCAGTTAATTGGACTGGATGTTTCATCAACAGTGATCCGTGAGCGGATAGCCAATCACCAACAGGTCAATTATCTTGTGCCTGAAGGGGTTTTAGAAATTATCAAGGAACGTGGTCTTTATGAAGTCTGATCAAATGGTTGCCATAGAAAAGTATCTTCAAGCCCATATGAAACCCAGTCGCTTGTCCCACACTAGTGGTGTGGTGGCCTTGGCTGAGAAGCTGGCTAAGATTCACGGGGAATCCACAGAAAAGGCAAAACTCGCTGCATTACTCCACGATATCGCGAAAGCTTACAATAAGCATCAAATTGAAGAGGCACTGGAGCACTATCAGTTAGAAGATCCCTATTTGAAAAAGAATCCTTTCTTAGCCCATGGGGAAATCGGTGCTAGATTAGCCACCGAAAAATTTGCAATCCACGATACTGACATTTTGAATGCCATACGCTACCATACTTATGGTAGACGGGGTATGTCACCCCTGGAGCAAATTATCTACCTGGCAGATTACTGCGAAGAAGGCCGAGATTTTGACGGTGTTTCAAAGCTCCGCCAAAAGGCACTGGAAAACTTGGATAAAGCCATGTTCCATGCCAGCGTCAGTACAATTAAACATTTGATGGCTTCTGAAGCCATCGTGCACCCAAATGCTTTGGAAGTGTACAATGAATGGCTAGAACGCCATAAGGAGACAAAATGAACTACGATAAGGATATGACATTAGCCATCGCGACAATTCTCGATGACAATAAAGGCGAAGATATTGTAATTTTAGACGTTAGAGGGCAATCAAATCTAACTGATTTTATTGTCATCGCAACTGGTTTAAATGATCGACATGCGGCAGCACTTGCTGACCATGTTGAACATGAGCTATTCAAAAGCGGCGTTGTTGTCCATCACAAAGAGGGTCACAGAGCTGGTGATTGGGTTGTTCTTGACTACGTGGATGTGATTGTTCACGTATTTAACGAAGAAAAGCGCCGTTACTATGATTTAGAGCAACTTTGGGTTGATGCAGCACGGATTGAGCCTAAGTTTTTAAAGGTTAACTAAGCATTGGCAAGTAGTTTCATCTAAGAGATTTTCACAGGATTCACGGGGCAGTTGCTCTGTGAATCTTTTTGTTTTTTTGCACTTGATTGAATGATCTGCTTTTGCCATTGAAAACAGATAAGTTTATGTAATCTAAATCGGGGTATACACTAAAAAGTTCGATTGGATAATTCAATCCATTTATAGAATTGTTTCACAAGGAGGTTTAAAATGGTTAAACGAATCACCGTTAAACGCTTCGTATCCCTTCTCCTTATCGCTGCTCTACTTTTCACAACAACTTATGGGGCTGGTCTACCTATAACTATACCCAAAGTCACAGCAAACACCTCTGCTGAATTACCAGTACCAATCTCTAAAACTGTAGAAAACAGCCCCAATAGTGAACAGAATAAAAATTATCCGTTTATCAGAAACGATGGTCAAATTGATAAGCGTGTGGCTTATTACTACGAAAACAGTGGTTCAAGCGTCTATATTGGGAAAAACGGCGATTTAACGTATGATATTTATCGCCTAAGTAGTACGGAAAGCAAAGATATAAAAAGCAAAGAAAAAGATATTAACCGCAAAGGCAACGTCATTGAAGAAAAATTCATTGGTGGCCACGTGAAAGCCATACTACCCAATGAGTTGGTACAGTCCGAGAAAAATTACTTTATTGGGAATGAAAAAGCAGACTGGGTGATTGGCGGTTGGCAAGCGACATCACTTAGTTTGGGAGAAGTCTATAACGGCATTGATGTCACACTAACTGTACGTGACCAGTTTGTAGAAAAAACATTTACAGTCGCGCCTGGCAGTGCACCAGATGTAATTCGTATGAAAGTATCTGGGAGTTCTGAACTTACATTATCTAAAGATGGTTCTTTAACACTTGAAAAAGGCGAACAAAAGATTGGACTTTCAAAACCATATGCTTATCAAATAGTAGATGGTGAAAAAAAATCAGTTGATATTGGCAATCAAATTATAGATAAAACTTATTGCTTTGATATTGGTAGCTATAACCATAGTCTGCCACTTGTTATTGACCCTATTTTGACTGCCACTTATATAAGTGGGTCATCAGCTTATGTTAAACCTTCCAGTTCGGTTCTAGACAAAGATGGCAACGTTTATGTAACGGGTAGCGTAACGAGTACTGTTTTTCCAACAACAATAGGTGCCTATGACACAACGAACAACGGTTATTACGATGTGTTTATCAGTAAATATGATCATAATATGACGCAGCTATTAGCTTCAACCTATATAGGGGGATCCTCAGCTGATTACAGCTATGATATTGGAATGCTTTCAATGGGCGATGTCGTGATAGTGGGTAAAAGTGATAGTGCTATGTACCCTGTAACATCGGGTGCTTATCAAACAAAACTAGCTGGAAAATCTGATGCGATTATTACGCGCCTGAATTCAAATTTGACAACCCTAAGTGCCTCGACTTTTATAGGCTCCACCGGTAGCGATTTGGGTAGGTCACTGGAAGTGCAGAGTAATGGTGTAATAGTCATTGTTGGTGAAGGGGCAAAAGGATTTCCAACAAGTAGTGATGCCTATAAAACAACCATTCCAGGCAACACTGATGTGGTGGTATTCAAGATGAAAGACGATTTAACTACCTTAACACGCTCTACCTATATTGGTGCGTTTGGTGGTTTCGAGTTTCCAAGGGATCTTGTTATTGGTAAAACGGGTGATATTTTTATTGCTGGTAGAGCAACAAACAATGATTATCCCACAACAACTGGCGTATTTCAATCGAAATTTGGTGGCGCTTATGACACATTCGTTAGCCGATTAGATGGTAACTTAACTACACTGGTTGCATCTACTTATATCGGTGGAACTGGTTATGAAGATGTCGGTGGTATAACACTCGGAAAATTAGGTACGATTATAGTATCCGGTGATACAAATTCAACTAATTTCCCAGTTACTTCAAATGCCTATCGTAGCACAATTGTTGGTGGCTATGATGCTTATGTTATTGAATTAAGTGATGATTTAGTGACACAAGTTTATGGTACTTATATTGGTAGCACTGGCACAGATGATATTAACGACATAGCAATTGATCAGGCCGGTTATTTGCATTTGGCTGGGGCGACGAATTCTACAAGTTTTCAAATTACAACTGATGCATATGACAGTACACTAGTTGGGAACGAAGGATTTTACACCATACTAGACAAAGAGCAAGCGACCCTCTTAAGTTCAACTTTTTTAGGTGGCACATCAAGTGATGATGCGACAAATCTACTGTTAGACGCTAACGGTTTTACCTATGTTTTTGGAGAAACAATGTCGATGAGTGCCTTCCCTGTGACATCAAACGCTTATCGGAATCACGGTTGGGGTGCTTATGGTGCGATTTTCACTCGGCCACTTACAGGTGATGCAACCAGTGAATACATTCGCGATGTAGATGCCTCCATTAGAGATGGTGAACAAGAACCAGGTCCCATTGCAAAAAACTTAGGTGCCTATACTTCAAGCATTGATTTGTTGACCTTAAATGGAGGCGTTTCATTCGGGTTTTCAATTAATTACCATTCGTTACTTTTGAAAAATGGTTCTATGGGACTTGGTTGGCGCCACAATTATGAATTAGAAATTGGTGATGTGAGTTCAGGTGGTTTGGAACTGAATATCGATAAAAATACAAAGATGCACTTTCTAAAATCGGACTTGAACACCTTTGTGGGCGCAGAAGATTCCAACCGCAACATTAAAATTGAAAAACAGCAAGATAATAGTTTTGTCATGACAACGGGTGACTTTTCTACCTATACTTTTAATGCTTCAAAGCAACTGACACAAATAGCCCATAAATATGGACAAGCCATAGTTGTCAGTCGCGATGCTAACGGTCGCGCCGAATATGTCACGGATGATATCACAGGCAAATACCTTAAGTTAACATACGATAGTAATGGTAAACTCAGTGCTGTTTCTGACAGTGCCAGTAGAACTGTCAGTTTTTCGTATGCAAACAATCTACTACAAACCATCACAGATGCCAATAGTAAGGTGTGGGGGTTCTCTTATACAGCGAATAATAAACTGGAAAAGCTACTGGATCCTGATAGCAAACAAGTTTATAAAGTCACTTATGACATCTATGGACGAGTGGCCACGCTGGATGATGGTCGAACCGACAATGGGCTTGTTTTCTACGATTATGATGAGAGCGTCAGTGGGTTTGTAGTCACAACGCAAACTGACAGAAATGGCTTTGATATTGTGTCTGAATATAATGGTCTAGGGCAGCTCCGAAGTGTAACAGACCAGGAAGGCTTTGAGTCGACCTATACCTACAATGACACCGGTGAAATGGAATCGATAACTGATCCTAACGCAAATGTCAAGACCATGACATATGACGCACTGGGCTACTTAGAATCAATCTCTGAATATGGTGGTCGTCTGACCACCCTGACCTATGACTCAGCACATAATTTAGAAACGATCAATAAGAAAGTCAGTGATAATGGCTTAGGTACGGTTGTTACACAACTTACCACTTTTGCTTATGGAAGTGATCGAACACTTACCTCAGTGATTGATGGGAAGGGCAAGACATTTAGTTACACTTATAACGGCGATAAACAGCGTTTAACTGAGACCATGCCACGGGGTGGTATTTACACGAATCATTATGTCAATGGGATTCTTGACTATACCGAAGATCCCGCAAACCATAGGACTTCCTTTGTGTACGATGGGGTTGGCAGGGTTAAAGAGGTTTACGACCCAACTGGTGCTGTGACTAAGTTTGACTATGATGCACTTGGAAACCTAATTGAAGAAACCAATGATGATGCCCTCAAAGTGATTAAGACCTACGACGTAAGAGGCAATGTTTTAACCCTTGAAGACCGTCTGCACCAGATGCTGACCTACACCTATGATGGCAACAGCAATGTCAAGACCATCAATAATGATAAAAACGAGACTATTCATTATACCTACGATGGCGAAAACCGGGTCAAGACGTTTAAAAATGATGCCAATGAAGCGGTTGTCTATGGCTATGATAACCGTGGATTACTTTTAAGTGTCAAAGACCAAAACAATCACACAGTAACAAGCGAATATGATAACGCTGGTAATTTGCAGTATCAATATGATGCTTATGCCAATCGCATGCTGACTAACATTTATGATGGGGCGAATAATATCGTCAAGACAAAAGACGCCTATTTGCATGAGTCGACCTACGCTTATGACCTTGCTAATCAACTCATCAGTGGCACGGATAGGGAGCTGAACACTTATACCTACGGCTATGATTTATTGGGTCGTATGACTTCTGTAACAGATCCCTATCAAGTGAGCAGTACCCATGACTACGATGATGATGGGAACCTGGAAGAACAAGTGGACAACAATGGCAATGTGATGACATTGGCCTACAATTTATCTGGTGAGATGACACAAGCCACTTATTTAACTGGGAGTTCAATTTATTACGATTACAATAGCCGCGGATTTATAGAAGAAATGACCAATGCCCGCTCAACTCTCTTTGTGTATGCCTACGACAATTTAGGACAATTAGAAATTGAAACGGTCAATAATCAGACCACAACCTACACCTATAACGGCAATGGCAAAACGGAAACCATCACCAATGCCCAGGGCGTAATAGACTATGATTACGACAATTTAAACCGACTTATCAGTTACACCGATGTCAATGGCTATATTATCGGATTTAGCTATGATGATATGGGCAATCTTGAAACAATCACATATCCGGGGAATAGGGTTGTTACCTATGCCTATGATCCAGGTAACAGATTGACATCCGTTACAGATTGGCTGTCAAACGTGACGACTTATGGGTATAATGCTAATGATCAAGTTGTTTCGGTGACTAGGGCAAATGATACCCATGCCAATTACACCTATGATCTCAATGGTAATTTAAAAACGTTAGAAGACATAGATGCTTCGCTAAACAAGATTGTATCCTTGTTATTTGGTCTTGATGATGAAGGCAATGTCTTGGCTGAAGCAAGGCCTGACAGAAGTACTACCAATAGCTATGATAATTCGTATCAATTGGTGACATCGGATGAAGTGGACAATAATCAGCAGCTGATTCGGGATTATGACTACAGCTATGATGCAGGCGGTAATGTCGAGATGAAAACAACATCTGGCGCGGCCATCACACTGACCTATGGCGGCGATAATCGCATAGCTACCTATGACAGCACTACAGTGACATACGATTTAGACGGCAATATGACTTACGGGCCACTGAATGGCCAATTTGAAACCTACACCTATGATGCCAAGAACCGTTTAACAGGCGTAGCTGGTGTGACCTATGCTTATGATGCTCTTGGAAACCGCATCACCATGACAGAGGGCACAAACATCACTACGTTTGTCAACACCCCTTCAGCCTTAAGTCGCTTGCTGATGACCGTCGACGATGAGGACAATGTCGTTTATTACATCTATGGACGAGGGCTGATTAGCGAAATAGAGGGCACAACTGAGCGTTACTATCACTATGACAGCAGGGGCAATACAATCGCACTGACGAATGATCAAGGGGCTGTGACGGACACCTTCACCTATGCACCATTTGGTGAGGTAATCTCAAGAACCGGAGCCTACGAACCGCGATTCCAATTCGCTGGTCAAATAGGCATCCAGAAGGACCCCAATGGGCTTTACTACATGCGCGCTAGATATTACAATAGTGATATTCAAAGGTTTATCAGCAGGGACACATATGAAGGTTTGTTAAGTAAGCCGCTGACCTTGAATCACTTTGCTTATGGGCTTAATAATCCGTTTAGGTATGTGGATCCGAGTGGGTACAAATCGGAAGTTGTAACTGACGGCTATTCATTTGCAATGCAATATTGGTCGGAGCGATACCGTCAACATTATGCAGAAGGCGCTCGACTCTATAATTCGAAGGGTGATATTGAAGATTTTATTCGCACGAAGATTGAGATGGACGGATCATTTAGTGAAGGACAAATGTATGGCTTGTCTGGCATAATGCCAACTGATGACGTGATGCATGAGGTGTATAATTATAGTGCTTCTGAAAAGTTCATGTTTAATGAAGGCTTTAGTGATGGTATATCATTTGTAGATACTGTTGGTGTACTTGCTGTGGCTTCAGTGCTTCAAGCTGTGGTTGAGGCCGATGTAGCACCAGACGTCGTTGCAAATAAACTAAGTCCTGAACAATTAAAGACGATAGGCAAACCTGGTTTGAATTCGAAAATTAGAAGTGTGTCAGGTACAGCAGAGGATGCATGGAGCTTTTTTAAAGGACAAGTAGATCCTAAGTCGATTAAATTAAGAGGTATTAATACTTATGTGGGATATGATTCTAATGGAGTCTGCTTTACCTATAGGCCGGTTTCAAGTCATATGGGGCCAGCAACGATCAATGTTACGGGCGTTCCTGGGATATTAAAAATAAAATTTGAATAAGGGGGTGTAATAGAATGATAGCAGAGATAGCTGAGATTGAATATGTCAAGTTGAAAGAAGCATATGTTAAAGTGTTTTCTGGAACTGATCCAAATACAGATTGTTTCAATATGAATATAGAAAAAGTAAGTTTGCTATTACCAGTGGAAAACTTCATTTTAACAAAAGATCAATATATCGCTTTAATGCGAACTCTTAGTGTGATCGGTGATAATGAAGAACTATTCATATCTGAAATTGAGGGTCAATCCATTGACGATGTTTTTACACCATTTGCACAGCTTACACCATTTGCACATTTTCAACGATGTAAAACAAGACATTTTGTCACTGACTTAAACACCTCCTATGAAGAATATGAACAAACGCAGATGATTTTTGAAAATGCAATCTATTCATCGAAAGGAAATTGGGGAATCATCATATCTCAAGAGGATTATGCGCTGATTGGAGGGGATGGTGAGTTTATAGAAACATATAGGTCTTTGTTCCCCGAAATTGATCAATCGCTTGAGCTTTTTTATGAGTACTGGGAGTATGAAAAGAGAGTTCACAATCGCAATTTGGATTGGTATGACGAGTTCATCAACTCTTTAAAGCGGTAAACAAAAGAGGGGGCTTTAATAATCTAAAGTAGTCGTTTTCTTTATAGTTCTACAAACGACATTACTAATCTTCCCTTTAACACACCGACAATTGTACACACAGGCTTATCCAAACCATAGATGAGCCTGTGCTTTTTTCCTTAGCGCTATACCCATCCCATTTTACCACCAGGTTTTGTTAATTTCTGCCATATAACACTTATTGTCAGGCGAATCCAAAAATCACCATACGGTGGGAGGGGTTATTATCATAACACCTTTGTGGGTGCAGAAGATTCCAACCGCAACATTAAAATTGAAAAACAGCAAGATAATAGTTTTGTCATGACAACGGGTGACTTTTCTACCTATACTTTTAATGCTTCAAAGCAACTGACACAAATAGCCCATAAATATGGACAAGCCATAGTTGTCAGTCGCGATGCTAACGGTCGCGCCGAATATGTCACGGATGATATCACAGGCAAATACCTTAAGTTAACATACGATAGTAATGGTAAACTCAGTGCTGTTTCTGACAGTGCCAGTAGAACTGTCAGTTTTTCGTATGCAAACAATCTACTACAAACCATCACAGATGCCAATAGTAAGGTGTGGGGGTTCTCTTATACAGCGAATAATAAACTGGAAAAGCTACTGGATCCTGATAGCAAACAAGTTTATAAAGTCACCTATGACATCTATGGACGAGTGGCCACGCTGGATGATGGTCGAACCGACAATGGACTTATTGTCTATGCTTATGATGAGAGTACCAGCGGCCTTGTTGTGACCACGCAAACTGACAGAAATGGCTATGACATTGTGTCTGAGTATAATGGTCAAGGTCAGCTCCGTTGTGTAACAGACCAGGAGGATTTTGAAACCGCTTATACCTACCATGAAACCGGTGAAATGGCATCGATAACTGACCTGAATGGGAATGTTAGGACGATGACATATGATGGACTGGGCTACTTAGAATCAATCTCTGAATTTGGTGGTCGACTGACTACGTTGACCTTTAACTCGGACCATAATCTAGAAACAATCAATAAGAAAGTCAGTGATAATGGTTTAGGAACGGTTGTCACTATGACTACGATTATGATGCAGGCGGTAATGTCGAGACTAAAGCAACATCTGGCGCTGCCATTGCACTGACCTATGGCGCCGACAATCGCATAGCCACCTATGACAGCACTACAGTGACATACGATTTAGACGGCAATATGACTTACGGGCCACTGAATGGCCAATTTGAAACCTACACCTATGATGCCAAGAACCGTTTAACAGGCGTAGCTGGTGTGACCTATGCTTATGATGCTCTTGGAAACCGCATCACCATGACAGAGGGCACAAACATCACTACGTTTGTCAACACCCCTTCAGCCTTAAGTCGCTTGCTGATGACCGTCGACGATGAGGACAATGTCGTTTATTACATCTATGGACGAGGGCTGATTAGCGAAATAGAGGGCACAACTGAGCGTTACTATCACTATGACAGCAGGGGCAATACAATCGCACTGACGAATGATCAAGGGGCTGTGACGGACACCTTCACCTATGCACCATTTGGTGAGGTAATCTCAAGAACCGGAGCCTACGAACCGCGATTCCAATTCGCTGGTCAACTTGGGATTCAGAAGGACTCCAATGGCCTTTACTACATGCGTGCAAGATATTACAATAGTGATATCCAAAGGTTTATCAGTAGAGATACCTACGAAGGAATGCTTGCCAAGCCACTGACCTTGAATTACTTTGCGTATGGGCTTAATAATCCGTTTAGGTATGTGGATCCTAGTGGTTATGATCCAGTCCGTATTAAAGGATTAAGTGATGAGCAGAAGAAGAAAGCGGCTTTACTCAATAACAGTCACGGTGAGAGTGATGTTTTGTCCTTTATTTCTAGTTTCGTTCCCGGATTAGGTGATGCAAAAGATATCCAAGAGGCTTTAACTGGTGTTGATTTAATAACAAATAAGAAACTCACGGGACTTGAAAGAGTTGTAAGTGGTGTTTGTGTTCTCATTCCTATAGTGAGTGCGAAAGCTGGGAGAGTTGTAACGAAATCAATGTTTAAATCAGTTGACGACATTTTATTAAATGCAAATCCAGGAAGGGCTACAAAGGGTAAGTCAACTCTATGGAACAAACCAGGTGGTTTTCAACAAGCGTTGGATGATTTCGATAGTCTTAATGTAACTGATATTGAAGAGATTCCAGGAGGTTTGATGGGCAAGTTACCAGATGGAAGAACGATTAATGTAAGAATTGGAAGCTCGGATGGACGCCCAACTCTTGAGATATTTGATGGCCAACGTAGCACTAAGGTTAGATATGATGAATGATTGTGAGGTAAACATAATGACAGAAACGTGGTCTAAATGGGAATGTCAAATTACTGTGTTTAGAAAATGTTATGTGGATTCAATTGCTGACACTATTGATGGGTTGGTAATAATTTTATCAGATAGTGTGCATGAGGAACAAAAGTTGAGGATTGTTTTCCGAGAATCTGTACATGCATATAGAAGCACTAACGAAAGCTACAGGCAAAAGAAATTATATGAGCTAAAAAGTAAATATGGATCTGAGTTCTATAGCGAATGGTCGACATTTAAGGTCATAGAATCTGAATATCTTAAGTGGTTGTCAGAACAGTCCTATAAGATATCAGAAATGGAATCCTTAATTCACTTTTCAATTATTGCAGTTGATTCTATTGTTGATGTTCTAGCGTCGTATGAACCAACGCTAGAATGGCTTTAACAAATTTGGAATCACAGCAAATCATTTGAGATCATACACAATCACATTGCGAAGGTTGGATATTAACGATATCAATACATCACTTTCTCTCAGGCTCGCCTTTACCTACGGCGGGCCTGTACCTCTTCCCTGACAAAGGGGAATTCATTCCGATTACAAGATTTGTATCCAAAGGTTTATAAAATAGACACCCATGAGGGTGTACTTGCAAGCCAATGACCTTGAATCACTTTGCTTATGGGCTTAATAATCCGTTTAGATATGTGGATCCGAGTGGGTATGATCCAGTCCGTATTAAAGGGGTAAGTGATGAGCAGAAGAAGAAAGCGGCTTTACTCAATAACAGTCACGGCGAGAGTGATGCTTTGTCCTTTATTTCTAGTTTCGTTCCTGGATTAGGTGATGCAAAAGATATTCAAGAGGCTTTAACTGGTGTTGATTTAATAACAAATAAGAAACTCACAGGAATTGAAAAAGTCGTAATTGGTATTTGCGTTCTCCTTCCGATAGTAAGTGCTAAAGCGGGGAGAATGGCTACGAAGGCAGTTTTAGGGCTTGCTGATGATAGTATTCCCACATTCAAGAGAACTATTTCAGGTAAGAGTGCAAAGGAAATGGCGAAAGATGTACCTAGTTGGGCGATAGGAAACAAACCATTCGCGAATGAAAATGGAAATGAATTTGCCAAGAGATTGCTTGATGCAAAATATGGACCGGGCAAATATACAAAAGGTCCAAAATCTGAATTTAATAAGATTAGAAAATGGGGAGATCGGGGTTTTGAATAGGAGAAAGGGGAAATGAGATTATGAACAGCGTGTATTTACTTCAGCATACTTATGAGATTGATGAGGTTGAGGATACCAAAATTATTGGGGTGTTCAGCACAGAGAAAAAGGCATTGGAAATCATTGAGCATTTCAAAACTTTGCCCGGATTCATAGTTTATCAAGATGGTTTTGAAATAGATGAATATCAACTTGATACGATTTACTGGGCGGAGGGGTTTATCACGATTTGAGGCTCAACAATAACCCTGTTGATTCCAGTATTCATGGACTTTCAGTCCAATTCAAGGGGTTGTCATAAAATGCATAGCTCCGAAAAAAATTATGATCAAAATGGAAATTCCTGAGCCAGTCAAAAAGATTGAAACATTCCCTGTCAAGCCTTTGTACTCAGCTTAATATACCAATTTATCACAGGATTCACGAAGCATTTTGCTCTGTGAATCTTTTTATTTTTTTGCACTTTACATCAATAGCAGTTAGCAGTATAATTGCTTCGTACACGAAACATCGTACACGAAACATCGTATGCGAAGTATCGTACACGAAGTATCGTATACGAAATATTTCGATGGCGGGTGTCCGTTTGGATGTCTTGTCAATCGGGATGTATCCCATCAACCCATCTGTTGACTTAAAAGAAAGGTAACTGACCATGAATGAAATGGACCGCAGTTATGAGATTTTAAGGGTTTTTAAAAGTGTCAAAGAAACCATGCGGCATAACTTTGAAACCCAGTTTAAAGATTTAAAGTTGACTGGCCCCCAGGGCATGCTAGTGGGGATTCTTGCCCACCATGGGCCCTTAAAGATCTCCGATATTAGTGATAAAATGCATCTATCCAACAGCACGGTTTCCAGTATTCTAGACAGGCTTGAAAATCAAGGCCATGTCCACCGCATTAAAAGCGAAGAAGATAAACGGGTGGTGATGGTGGATTTATCCCCTGAGTTTAGAGAAATTGCAAAAGAGAAATTCTGTGGTGTAGAAAACCAAATCATCGCTATAATGAAACTGGCCACCCCAGATGAAACAGCGCGGATCCTAGACGGTATGCAACTGTTAGACCAAGTGATGCAGCGCGCAAAGAAAGAGGCAAAAACCAATGCTAAAACTGATTAAGCACCTTAAACCCTTCATATTACCACTTCTTTTGGCCGTGGCCCTCCTTTATGGCCAAGCGGTGACCGATCTTGCACTACCAGATTACATGTCTGATATTGTCAACACAGGTATCCAGGGCAATGGTATAGAAAGCACCATTCCTGAGGTCATGACTTTAGATGATTTTGATCATTTGAAGTTGGTTCTCTCGGAGTCTGATTATCAGCTCGTGTCTGACCAGTATCAAGTGATCCCGTCGGATAGCCCTGATGCTAAAACACTTGTGATAGACTATCCAAAATTAGAGGGAGTAGACTTTGTCAGAGTCAAAACCCTTACAAAAGAAGAGACCCAAGCCTTAGAACTGGTGATGGCAAAGGGACTTTTAACCCTGACGGGGATTGAAACCACCATGACAGAAAATGCTGGTAAACCCATTAAGCTTGGGGAGATTGAACTCCCAGCGGGAACAAATTTATTTGATGTGATGGGGCAAATGCCTGCTGACAAGCGCACGGAATTTTTAAAAGATGCCAATACCCGCTTTGAAACCATGGGGGATAAGATGACAGTCCAGGCAGGCGCCTCTGCTGTTAAGACCAAATACATGGCTCTAGGTGTTGATACAGATGCCTTGCAAAGTCAGTATATCTTAAAAATCGGCGGCATTATGATGCTGATTACCTTAATTGGTGCTGTGGCTTCTATCGCTGTTGGCTTTATTGCCTCCCGTGTGGCGGCTGGTCTTGGTAAGAACCTGCGTAAAAAAATCTTTGACAAGGTTTCTAATTTCTCCTTTAAGGAGTTTGATACGTTTTCAACCGCTTCTTTGATTACACGAAGCACCAATGACGTGACTCAGATTCAAAACTTAATGGTGATGATGATTCGGTTTTTGGTCTATGCGCCCATTATTGGTTTTGGTGGCGTTTTAAAAGCCATGGAAAAAAGTAATTCCATGTCTTGGATTATTGCACTGGCGGTATTGGTGCTCTTGGGCCTGATTGCCATTATATTCTCCATTGCCCTCCCAAAATTTAAGTTGATTCAAAAGTTAGTGGACCGTCTCAATATGGTAACCCGTGAAAATCTGACTGGTATGATGGTTATTAGAGCTTTCAATACCCAGGCCTTTGAAGAAAAGCGCTTTGAAAAAGCCAATCAGGACTTAACGGCTAACAATTTATATGTTAACCGGGTGATGGTATTTATGATGCCTATGATGATGCTCATTATGAACGGTGTCACCCTCTTGATTGTTTGGGTAGGTGCCCACCAAATTGCGGAAGCTAATATGCAAGTAGGCGATATGATGGCCTTTATGCAGTATGCCATGCAGATTATCATGGCCTTCTTAATGCTTTCCATGATGTTCATTATGATTCCTAGGGCATCTGTTGCTGCTGGGCGTATTGCTGAGGTTCTAGAAGTGGTACCGACCATCAATGATCCAGTGACCCCAAAAGTCTTGGATCCAAATGGTAAAGGCACTGTGGAATTTAAGGATGTTTGCTTTAAGTACGTTGGTGCAGAGCAGAACGTGGTTAAGAACATTACCTTTACGGCACAGGCGGGTCAAACCACTGCCATTATCGGTGCCACCGGTTCTGGTAAAACAACCCTTGTCAATTTGATTCCCCGTTTTTACGATGTCACCTGCGGTGAGATTCTCATTGATGGGGTGGATATCCGTGAAGTGAAACAAGCGGACATCAGAAACCTGATTGGCTATGTGCCACAAAAGGCTTCACTTTTTAGCGGTACCATCGAAAGCAATTTGAAATACGGTAAAGATGATGCCACTGAGGCAGAGCTCTTAAAGGCCGCTGAGATTGCCCAGGCCATGGAAATTATTGAAGAAAAAGAAGAGGGGCTGAAAGCTGCTATTTCACAGGGGGGCACAAACCTGTCCGGTGGTCAAAAGCAGCGACTTTCCATTGGACGTGCCCTTGCAAAACAACCTAAAATCTATATCTTTGACGATAGTTTTTCGGCACTGGATTTTAAAACCGATGCCAACTTGAGAAAGGCTCTCAAAGCTGAAACGGGACACAGTACGGTTTTGATTATTGGCCAGCGTGTGGCAACTATCAAAAATGCCGATCAGATTATTGTCATGGATGAAGGGCAGATAGTGGGTATTGGTACACATGATTCGCTGATGAAAACCTGCGATGTCTACCAAGAAATTGCCTATTCTCAGCTTTCTAAGGAGGAACTGGCATGAGCAAGAAAAATAAAATAGTCTCTGATGACTCAAATGTTGGTAAACCATCAGGGGACACAGGCTCGCAACACCGTGGACCCGGCGGCATGATGATGGGGGGCGCCAAAGCTAAAAATTTCAAAGGGACCCTCAAACGACTAACAGCCTATTTGAACCCCTATAAATGGTCTTTCGTGGTGGTGGTTTTATTTGCGGCCATCAGTGCTGGATTCGGTATTTTTGGACCAAAGCTTTTGGGTAAGGCAACCACTCGCTTGTTTGAAGGTGTGATGGAAAAAATCGCTGGCACTGGAACAGGCATTGATTTTGAATATATCGGCGGCATTATGATTACGTTGCTGGTGCTCTTTGGGGTCAGTACCCTCTTTATGTATATTCAGGGGTATATCATGTCCACGGTTTCAATGAAGGTCAGTTTCAACATGCGTGAAGAGATTTCAAAGAAGATCAATCGGATGCCCCTGCGGTATTTTGACGGCACAAACCACGGTGAGGTCCTTTCTAGGGTGACTAACGATGTGGATACGGTGAGTACCACCCTCAACCAAAGTTTGTCCCAGATTATCACGTCTTTTACCACAGTAGTGGGTGTTTTGATTATGATGGTGGGCATTTCTTGGATGCTAACCGGTGTGGCCCTCTTGATGATACCCCTATCTATGCTGTCGGTGATTGGGATTATTAAACAGTCTCAAAAGTTTTTTAAATCACAACAAGCCCATCTGGGGCATGTCAATGGCCATGTAGAGGAAGCATACTCTGGGCATGTGATTGTAAAAGCCTTTAACGGAGAAAAGAAAAGTGCCGAGGCTTTTGACAAATTTAACGACGATTTATACCAGTCAGCATGGAAGGCCCAGTTTTTATCGGGGCTGATGATGCCTGTGATGAATATTGTGGGCAACTTTGGTTATGTGGCAGTGTGTGTCCTAGGTGGTGCTTTAGCGGCTAAAAAGACCATTGAAGTAGGTGATATTCAAGCCTTTGTTCAATACGTCAGAAGCTTTAACCAACCCCTTGCCCAGCTGGCCAACATCTCCAATGTCTTGCAGCAAACCGCTGCGGCAGCTGAGCGTGTCTTTGAGTTTTTAGATGAGGCGGACGAAGTGCCTGAAGCGGCTACACCTGAGGTCTTATCAGCTGTTAAGGGCCATGTGACCTTTAAGAATGTTCACTTTGGTTATAAGCCAGAAGTGACCATCATCAACGATTTCTCTGCTGACATTAAGCCGGGCCAAAGGGTTGCCATTGTTGGCCCAACCGGTGCTGGTAAAACCACCATGGTCAAACTACTCATGCGTTTTTATGATGTGAATAGTGGGATGATTGCTGTGGATGGCAAGGATATTCGCAATGTTTCAAGGCATAATTTGAGAGATCAATTTGGTATGGTACTACAAGATACTTGGCTCTACAACGACACCATTATGGCCAATATTCGCTATGGTCGCTTGGATGCCACCGATGCAGAAGTGAAAGCAGCGGCTAAGGCTGCCCATGTTGACAGTTTTGTGCAGAACTTGCCAGGGGGCTACGACATGGTGCTAAACGAAGAGGCTTCCAATGTTTCGGCGGGTCAAAAGCAGCTGATTACCATTGCAAGGGCCATTCTTTCAAATCCAAGTTTGTTGATCTTTGACGAAGCGACATCTTCTGTCGATACCCGTACTGAAGTACAGATTCAAAAGGCCATGGGTGCTTTGATGGCTGGCAGAACCAGCTTTATCATCGCCCACCGTCTGTCCACCATACGGGATGCTGATTTGATCCTGGTGATGGAGCATGGTGATATTGTTGAGCAGGGTTCCCATACGGACCTCTTGGCACTGGACGGTGCCTATGCTCGCCTTTACAACAGTCAGTTTGAGGCTGAGATGGCGAGTTAAGGAAAAGCGAGCCAGGGGGACGTGCACCGTGGCTCACTTTTGGGGCACTAGGTAAGAAAAGCGACTCACGGTGGCTCAGGGGGAAGGCTCAGGAGGAAGACTCAAGAGGTACAACGAGGGGTCGCAAAAATGGACCTTAGGTGATAATAGAAAAAAAGGGGACACGTCGTGAGATGTGTCCCCAATCAGTGTTGTGCGGCAACACCCTTTTGATGCCCAAAATACTGTTGCAGTGCAAGGTTTACGAGCAAAAGGTAGCAAAGCTGTTACGTCCCCAAGCAGTGTTGTGCGGCAACACCAGGTTGCTCCCTACACCAGTTCCAGTACTCCCCGGCGTATGGCCAAGCGCTCCATGGCACTAAAGAGTAGGGTGCCAATGACAATGAGCACGACGCCCACGGTGAACTCGCCAAGGAGCAAGTTAAGGTGAGCGCCAAGGGGTTCACCGGTCTGCAAGAGGCGCGCCAGCTGGATGCTACGGGTTAGGGGCATGGCGTTGGCCACGGTGACAAGCCATGCCGGCAAATAGGATAGGGGGAAGTTAGCGCCTGTTAGTCCCAGCAAGGCCATGGCCGCCAGGTTAAGGACTAGATTAAGATCTCGGGTTAGCAGGCTGATGCAGGAAATGATCAGGCCAAAAGCCATGGCGGAGAAAGAGGCTGTTAAAAGCACTAAGATCAAGGGGGGGATTTGTGATAGGGGCATGCGAAAGCCAAAACACAAATACCCCACTAAAAAGCCAATCAAGATGGTAAAGAGGCCATCAAAAATGTGTAAGATGGCCCGTGGTAAAAATATGCCCAACCGGTTTGCAGGGGAGGCGATCAGGAGAATTAAGGTCCCTGCGTTCTTCTCTTGATTGAGCTGGGAACCAATGCCGAAAATGGCGTTAAAGTAAGTGAGCACAAGGGCATTGCCGATTAGCCAGGGGCTCATATCCTTACTCTTGAACGCGTAGGAAGCCACCAAAGTGAAGCATAGCATTTGAGAGATGGGACTGCATATGTTAACCATTAAATATTGTTGCCAGGGCATAGCACCAAAAAGTCCACGATAAGAGATGGTGGCTTTTCGGCCCAGTCGCTTAAACGAATCCAGTGTCATCAGTAAACCTCCAAAGTGGCATCAATGCGACAACGTCTATCAATTTGATGGAAAAAGTAAATGGCTGAGATGCCGTAAACCACCGTTAATAGTGACAAACCGTAAACCTGTTGCCAGGCAACCTGCTGGTTGCCACCTAAAATGGCGTACCGTAAGATCTGCACAGCCCAGGTGGGGGATAAAGTATAAGCAAAGACCTGTAAAAATCCAGGCAATAAATCAACTGGAAAGAGAATGCCGCACAAAATGTAAACCGGGTATTCCATAAAGTTCATGAGCATTCTCGCATTGCGGGAAAGGGTAAAGAGCCCAGCTAGTAAAAAACCAATGGCCACCAGTGATACCGTCATAAGGGCAAGTCCCCCAATTAACCAAGGCACACTGGCGATGATAATCGGCCGTTGATACACAACTGACACCACCATAACGCTGATGAAAATGCTCACTAGGCCCCAAAGAGAATTGCCCAGTATTTTGCCAAGAATAATCCACCTAAAACCAGCAGGGGCGGCATAGATATTCTCAAGGGTGCCATACCAACGTTCTCTGGCAATATCGCTTGCAGACGAAAAACAGATGCTAGACCAAAACGCCGAAAGCCCGCTACCAAGAACAGCATAGAGCATAAAATCCTGAGAGGGCGCCTTGAGGTACATGAGCCCCAGTAGTAAACCAAAGATAATGGGCTGGGCAATCACACAAAAGCGAAACATGGGCCGTGCAAAGGAGGTGTGAAACTGTTGCCAACCGCTGGCCGTTAAAACGTGGAAGATATTGACCATGGTTTGAGTTTTACTTTCTTTCATGCTAAGAGGGATTAAGGGCGGTCTATTTTCCCTAAGGCTTAGTCCTATTTCCCCACGGACCTTTCCACCTGTTTTTTTAGGCATAAGCACCACCAATGAGCTCCACATAAACATCTTCAAGGGTCACCGCAGGGCCAGTTTGCTTAGCCAATTCAGCCTGCCGGGCAAGGGCAATTTTCTGACGTAGCCCATCGTCAATTCGATTTTTCAGGCCACTGACCGTATCCAGGGCAATTAGTTGACCTTTGTTGATAATGGCTATTCGATCGCATAATTCTTCAGCTTCTGGCATGTAATGTGTGGTGAGGACCACGGTTTTCCCTGCATCGGCAATCGTGCGCACAATCTGCTTAAGCGCCCGAGCGCCGATGGGATCGAGACCCAAACTGGGCTCATCGAGAAAGATGACCTGGGGGTCATTTAACAGCGCCCGTGCAATTTGAAGGCGCTGCTTCATGCCCTTGGAGTAGGTTTCAACCTTTTGACCACGAACATCACTGAGGCCCACTTGATCAAATAACCTTGTCAATAGTTCAGGCTGCTTGGCCCTGGGGACTTTGTAAAGGTCGGCAAAGTATTTGAGATTATCTTCGCCGCTGAGGCGCCAGTAGAGGCTGCGCTCCCCGCCGAATATGAAGTTGATGTAGGGCCTGATGTGTTTTTCTTGGCCAAAAGCGTGGTATCCCAGTACTTTTGCTTCTCCGCTAGTGGGTGCCAGTAGGGTGGTTAGGATCTTGATGGTGGTTGTTTTACCTGCGCCATTTGGGCCAAGGAGCCCAAAAATTTCGCCGGGGTAGATGTCAAAGCTGATGCCTTTTAGGGCCTCCACAGCCTTTTTCTCTTGACTAAAGAGACCGACTTTTGTGTTGAATGTCCGTTTGAGATTCTTGACCTGGATGATGGGTTCCATGATGACCTCGCTTTCAGAGTATATTCGATGTTCGTCTTATATGACACTCGTCTAATATACAACGAAACCTATCATAAGTCAACTTAAGCAAAAATTAAAATCAGAACAATTTGCGTGAAAACGCTTTCCTAAAAGCCATTTACCTGTTATGCTGTTCAGGGTACAATTTAGGAGGATAAAATGAACGATATTAAATGGGCGAATCCAACGCCTGCAGGATTGGTTGCACTGGCAGTTGCATGTTTCTGTTTTTTTGCATTACTCAGTGGTCGTGTGGACCATTCAGCACTGCCACTTGTGGGTTGCTGGTTGCTTGGCGGTTTTGTGGTTCAGTTTACAGCGGCTGTTATCGATCTTAGAATGAATAACAATGCTGGCGGCAACACATTCTTGTTTTTTGCAGCATTCTTTATGTTGGTCGGTGGTTTGGAAATGATCATGAAGTACACCCTGGGGGCTAATGGCATGCCATTTGATGCCACAGTGGATGGCTATGCATGGATTGTCTTGACCCTTTCTTTGCTGCTTTGGACACCTGCTTTTTTCAGAACGGCACTGATGCCTATCATTATCTTGCTAGACCTCAGCTTGCCTTTTATCACCCTATTGGATCTTGGCATTCTGGACAAAACCTTCAAGGTGATTCCAGCATACGGACTTTTGTTGGCTGGCACTTATGCGATTTACCTTGCGGCGGCCATGGTTGTCAACGCCACACTGGGCAAGACCCTTTACCCGATTTTTGTTCTGACTAAAAAATAGTTTCGCTCTTTATAAAAGCACATAAAAAAACGCATCCTCATTGATAGTGGCCCTGTTTACTTAACCAGGGGCACATCATAATGGGGGTGCGTTTTGTATTCTGTTTATGAGTGTTTTCCAGCCCCCTGCTCTTAAGCCGCAAATGAGCCACAGGTCAAGACTTGAAAAAATCCGTAAAGGCCCCTGATAAACCTTGCATCTGCCTAAAATTCGCGCTGAAATACTTGATTTGCTTGTCCTGCTCCATATTGACAAGGCCGTGGAGTCGCAGGACTTCCAAGTGATGTGATACCGTAGGGGTAGTGAGCCCAAGGTGATCAGCAATTTGTTTGCCATACATGGGTTTCATATGGATTAAACTCAAAATTTTAAGCCGGGTAGGGTCGGCAATCACTTTAAGAGCCTCTCCCAACTGCTCTGGGGTCTCAAGGTCCGCTTTTGGCAACCGATTCAGCCCTTGCACATAAATCATGGTCTCCCCATCCATATACCTTAGGGAATAAGGACTCATAAAATAAACGGGGATGAATTCGTACCGTGAATAGTCTGCAATGTTCCAAAATGGCTTGCCCATCAGTTCTTGGGCATAGCTCAGGGGGTGACGCTGGGCACCCATGGTGCCTTGGGTAAATTGAGCTAGAGAGGAGGCATACGCTGATTCAGCGGCAAGAGTTGCCAGCTGTGCTTTAAAGGCTGGATGCCTAGCGATGTCTAGGGTGATTTGCCTATAGGATTCAAGTAACTGATCAAATTGCAAAAGACCTGCCATTAAAAGCTCAGAAGTCGGTGTTTTAGGTATTTTCAGTGCTTCAAAGAGCTTTTCCATGGCCTTAAAACTCTTAAGCCCTTGATGGGCTTCTTCCAGGGTGATATCAAGTCCGAAGTAGTAACGTAGCTGTAGGCCGGGGTCAAGGGCCTTGACGGCGTTGAAAAAACCATCAATGTCATGACGTTCATGGACCACCAGTGCAAACTCCAGCCAATTAAAATTCAATCGACCGATACCCCCCGTGAGGGATAAGGTTTTAGCATGGGTTACCTGAATAGCCTCAAAAGGCGCTAAATCTAATATTTCCGAAGGGTTTGGATTATCCATTGACCTTGAAAGGGCCATCATTAAAGACAGGACTTCAAACACCCTACTTTCCTGTATTTTAAGTTGATGCGAGAAGTTGACTTTCATGATGAACCGCCTTATTGTTGGCCTAGTGGCATGCCGTGTGAGCTACTGCGTGTGTGGGTATTTTACCACGGTAAAGAGCCGGTGACAAGGCATCACATGGGTGTTGACGCACAACAGCAAATCACTACCTGTTAGAATATTCAAAATCATTGTTGTTGAATAGGTGTGTACCAAATGTTAAAATGTAGTGGCAACTACTTAAATACTTAGTAACGGGCACTAACACTTGGGGGCTAAAAGATGAAAAAGCAATTTATACTTTGCGTAGACGACGAGCGCTTTATCCTGAATAGCCTTAAAGATCAACTGAAAGCTCAAGTTGGTTCAGATTTTAATATAGAAGTCGCTGAAAATGGTGAAGATGCCCTAGAAATTCTAAAGGAACTTCTGGATGACAGCGAAGATGTTCCTATTATCATATCGGATTACATCATGCCTGGTATGAAAGGAGATGAGTTCTTAAAACGGGCCCATAAAATACATCCAGATGCTGTGAAGATTCTTTTGACAGGGCTTGCGACTTTGGACGGTATTAAGACAATCATCAATCAAGCTAATCTGTTTCGATATATTTCTAAGCCTTGGGAGCATGAAGATCTCATTCTTGCGGTGACTGAAGGGGTTAAAAGCTATGAGAAAGATCGAAAAATTGAAATTCAAAATAGGGACCTTATTACCAAGAATGAGGAATTAAACCTTTGGACAGAAGCCTTTGTTGAGACCATGGGCAAAACATTGGATACAAGAGATGTTACAACAGCAGGCCATTCGAAGCGCATGGCAGAATATGCGGTTAGAACTGCTGAGGCCATCAATCGAGTTGATTATGGAAAATATAAAGAGATGTGTTTCTCCGAAGATGAAATCAAGGAGCTTTATTATGCTGCCTTGTTACATGACATAGGGAAAATAGGTATTCGTGAGCAAATTTTATTGAAGCCAAATAAAATTAGTATAGACAGACAGCGAGCGATAGTCTACAAATGTCATTGGTATAAGGCGCTTCTTGAAATTAAATCCTTGAAAGGGGACCTCGGTGAAAATGAGATTGACCACCTAGCTAAATTACAGTCCTATATTGACTTGATTATTGGAATGAATGGCAGGGAATATATTCTTGAAGATGAAGAAAAGACCTTAATGGTCATTGCTGAAATACGATTCACCGATGATTCTGGAATTGAAAGAAATCTTTTAGATGATTTTGAACTTAAAAATCTCTCCATCAAATTCGGAACATTAACAAAGAGCGAGCGGGAAATCATCAATCAACATGTTGTCTTCACCTATGAAATTTTAAACGGCATTCCTTGGCCAAAAAATTTATGCAATGTACCGACCATAGCAGCCAGCCACCACGAGAAACTCAATGGGGGGGGCTATTATAAAGGCTTGTCAGAGAATGAAATATCTACTCAGTCAAAAATTTTAGCGATTCTAGATATATATGAAGCACTGACATCTCCAGATAGGCCTTATCGAAAAAAGAAAACCAAGGAAGAGGCATTTGCGATTATTCAACATGAAGTTGATGGTGGATTTTTAGATGGAAGTATCTTTGAAATTATTAAGCGTGAGAATGTCTGCCAATGATAGGCGAGAGGGCGTTTTATGATTCTAAATATAGTTGACTTGGAAGCAAAACTGGAACAGGAAAATACCATAGAAACCAAAATAGACACCATGAATTCCCTATCCTATGAAATCAGAAGACTGGATCGTCCCCGCTCTCTAGCGCTTTGTCAGGAAGCCTTTACACTCTCAACCTCAATAGAATACCCAAAGGGCATTTCAGAAAGTCTGGTCGCATTAGCGACCAATGATGTTTATTCTGGAAATTATGAAGATTCACTAGCAAAGTGCAATGAAGCTCTCGTTATTATGGAGAAGCTAAATCTCACTGATAGTATTATCAAAGCACTGAATACTAAGGGATACGCCTATACCCGACTTGGCCAAGGTGAACTTGGACTGGAGTTCTTTCAAAAGGGCCTAGAATTAGCCCGGTCCATTGGTGACCATCATATGGCGGTGTATTTTTTAAGCAACACAGGTGATTGTTACGGGCTGATGAATATGGATAAGGAAGCCCTCTATTGGTTTTTCGAGGCTTATAAGCTTGCTGAAGAGATAAAAAACAGGGATTTGACAAAACATGAACTACTAGATTCCTTATGTATGTATATTGCTGAGACGTATAGAAAACTGGGGAAACTGGACGAAGCGTCTCTCTATGCGCAAATGGGAATAGAAAATGCAGAAAGCACAAATGACAAAGTGTACGAAGCCCATTGTAACTACGTCAGTGGAAAAGTATTTCGTGACAAGGGAGAGATAGAAGAATCCCTGGTCAGATTAAAAAAAAGTCTAGCACTATATAAAGAAATCAACTTCAGGTATAACTTAGGCGAAGTAACTGCAGAAATTGCAGAAATATACAAAAGTAAAGGCGATTTAGCTAAAGCGTTGGAAACTTTAAAAATTGCTCTAGAGTTAGCGATCATGATCAAGGCCCCGACACTGGAAAAAAACGTCTACAAATCTCTTGCAGATGTATACGAACTCAAACAGGATTTTCAGGGTGCATTGACACATTACAAAATCTATCTAAGGCTCAGTGAAGCTATTACTGGGGAGATACAAGAAAAAAAGTTGAAGGTTATCGATGCTGTTAGAAAATTGGAACAAGCAGAGAAGGATTCTGAAATTTACAGACTAAGAAATATTGAATTAAAAGACGCGACCGATAGTTTGATTGAGAAGACCATTAATTTGGAAGAGTCTCAACGAAGCATTGAATACATCAGTGAAATCGGGAGAAAGATTACAGCAACCCAAGATATTGAGTTGATTGTCAATACGATCTATGAGGATATGAACAAGATTGTAGATGCCAATATTTTTGGCCTAGGACTTTATGATAAAGCCACGGAAACCTTGGATTATAGATACTTTATTGAATGTGGGGCTCGGGTCCCTAGATTTGTTACTGAAATGAATGAGGAAAAAAGCTATGGTACTCAATGTGTTAGGGCGAAAAAAGCAATTGTTTGCAACGATACTGTAACCACAGGTCTAGATGCCCAGTATTTGCCTCTTGCAGATATTGAATTGGCAGATCAAGATCCACTTTCACTGGTTTATATCCCTTTGATGATTGAAGAGGAAGTCATTGGGATTTTCACCGTTCAAAGTTATTTAGAGAATGCCTATTCTGAGAGTCAAGTGGAGACCCTGATAGCTTTATCCTCTTTTATGGCAATTGCCCTGAATAACTACCTAAAGCTTGAAGAGCTTAAACGAGCAGCTACAGTCTTGTCAGAAACCTTAAATAATTTGAAGAATACCCAGGCCCACCTGATTAATAGTGAAAAGATGGCAGCTTTGGGCCAATTGATTTCTGGTGTAGCCCACGAAATCAATACACCCCTCGGTGCCATACAGGCCAGTATTAACAATATCTCTGAATACTCGAAACATACAATCCTTGAAAAACTTCCAGCACTTTTTCAACTGCTAGATATGAGTGAGTATAATCTTTTCACCGACATGTTGAAACAAACCACCGAAAAGAAAGATAGTACATCAAGTAAGGATGAAAGGATCTTAAAAAAAGAGCTGACTCGACAATTTAAGGCTTATGGTATTGAGGATAGCTATGAACTAGCTGACAATATGATTGATATGGGTATTTATGAGAACATAGAAAAATATAAGCCCCTAATCACCTCGCCTCATAGCCTATTTATCATGCAAGTTTGCTATGAAATTTCAGGGATACTCAGAAATACGAGTAACATGAAGATTGCCATCAGCAAAGCTTCTAAAATGATTTATGCACTTAAAAACTACGCTCATTTTGACAATAGTAACATACCAATCATCGATAACGTGGTTAAAGGATTAGAGACTGTGCTTGATCTCTATCTCCACAACATCAAACAGGGCACCACGGTGGTAAAACGCTATGGAGAAATTCCAAATATCAGTTGTTTTCCAGATGAACTCAATCAAGTATGGACCAATTTGATTCATAATGCCCTACAAGCCATGTCATACACAGGAACCCTTGAAATCGAGACACGGACAGAGGGTAGATTTGTTTTGATTGAAATCACCGATAGTGGGACGGGAATACCAGAACAGATTAAATCCAAGGTATTTGATCCGTTTTTCACTTCAAAACCTCAGGGTGAGGGCAGTGGCCTCGGTCTTGTAATCTCCAAACAGATTGTCGAGAAACACCAAGGCGAGTTGACCTTTAGCAGTGTTCCAGGAAGGACTACTTTCACTGTGAAATTGCCAATGGATGGCTTAGCTTCTTAATGGTTATTCAAACAGTTAAGCCTTGCAGGCTATCTGGAACACCCTATTGACACAGCCCTCTCAACAAGCGATAATTTAAAATAGACTGTGACTCAAGGCGCATTACCCTTGAGTTCCTAAATAGACCATGAGACAGGGTGCACGTCCCCCTGTTTCATTAAGAAAAGGATAAGATCATGAAACGGTATAATGGAAATTATGTGTATTGGTTTTTTGTAATTGTGGTGGTACCAATGATGAGCGTCTACATCAACCGATTTATTTTAAAAGACGATGCAGGTAACCTGCTATTGACTGTCCCTTTTGCCATGCTGATTCTAGTGGTGGCATTTGGCTATAACGGCATCATTAGATATGTGGAAATATCTCAAAAGACCATTACAATTGCCTACTTGTATCGGAAAACGGTCTTTGAAAAAAGACAGATTAAAGGCTTTAAAATGGAGAAGAAAGTACTGGTTTTATTAGATGGTAATGGCGCTGTTAAAGTCAGACTTCGTCAGTATCTGATTAATCCAGTTGCCTATGCACAGCTGATGAAAGATTTAAGAATCAAAGATACCACAAAAAAATAAATCTTTAGTTTACCAGAAAGAGGCCAATATGAGTTTGTTAACAATGCTTTATACCGTTTGCTCCTTGATTTTTGTGGTAATCCTAGTCAATAGTTTTTTGAATGCCAGCAAAGATAAAAAAACAATGTATTATGGAGAGACAAAAATAAAACTGGAAGCCACTAAGGTCATGACTGGATTTCGGTTATTTGCCCTGGCAATGGGTCTTGTGGCTATGATGGTTATAGTCTATGAATTTTTTATGTCACCAACCTCAAACTACGAATCAACCATCCAATTGTTATTCTGGTCTTTAGCGGTGATTTACAATATCGCCAATTTACCAAGGTTTTATCATGTGACAAATAAAGGCCTGTTTTCTCAGGGATTGCCCTTTATGCGGGCTAAATTCTATCCTTGGCACGTTGTCAGTGAAGTGGATTCTAAATCATTACAAAAGATTAAGTTCTATGTGACACAACCCCACAGGGCTCAAATAGTGGTACGCATGCCAAAGGAGAACGGCCAGGGGATTTTAGAGCAGATTGAAGCCCTCAGAAGTGCTTAAGTAGCACTAAGATGCCCTCAGATAGAAACATTGCTTATTTCCCCTTTTCGGGGTATGATAGAAGTACATTCAGTTGCAGACAGACGAAGGTTCTGTCTGTTTTATTTTTGACCTGAAATTGTCGTATCGGAGCTGTCATTAAGGAGTTTAACATGCCTCAAAGTCTTTCACAAATTTCCCCAAAAGCACAACCAGCACCAATGCCAAAATCACCGGATTTTGATACTGAAAGCCTTCGTTTGGTAGACACAAAAGCCTATCTTGAGGCCACCATCGCCACGGTGTTTGAGAAGCGTATTCGCTCAAATACGGAGATGAAAGAAGCTTATTTGCATCTGGACCCCAGTGATAGCAGCTCTTCGTACGCAACCATCATGTTCAATGCTCAGTTGCTGGATAATTTGGAGCAACACTTTGATCAACTGCTCAACGCCAGAAAGAAACCCTATTTTGCGCGGATTGATGTAAAAAATCCTAAAAAACCGGATGTTCAAGCCCTTTACCTCGGTAAGATATCCCTTTTCGACGAAACCATGCCCTATCCAATGGTGGTAGACTGGCGTGCCCCAGTTGCCAGCCTGTATTACGATGGCCGTTTAGGCCCTTCAACTTATCGGGTTGAAGCAGATGAACTTGAAGTGGAGCTCTCCCTTAAACGCCAATATACCATTGAGGATGCTGAGCTCATCGCTTATATGGATGTGGATATTTCCACCTCCGATGCCTTCTTGCAAGCCGCTCTTGGCCAGCACGCAGGAGAGAAGCTTAAAGACATCGTCTCCACTATCCAAGCGGAGCAAAATGTGATTATCCGTGCAGATATTCACAAACCCCTCATTGTCCAAGGGGTTGCCGGTAGTGGTAAGACCACCATTGCCCTCCATCGAATCGCTTATCTCATGTACACCTATGCAAAGAGTTTTCTCCCAGAAGACTTTATTATCGTTGCCCCCAATACCCTGTTTCTCGATTATATTTCCAGCGTTCTACCAGAACTAGGCGCTGATAAAGTTAAACAGGTAACTTATACAGATTTAATGCTCGGGTGGCTTGGTAAGCGCTACGGCGTCACAGGGACCCACGAAAAGCTCAATCGCTTGGTTTCTCACATGGAAAATCCTAAGGACCTAGCAACACTGACTCAAGTGGCAGCATTTAAGAACGGCATGGGGATGAAAAACCTTTTAGACCGCTATATTACCTATATTGAAGGCCGTTTACTACCAGAGCAGGATTTGAATTTAGATAATTTGTTGGTGCTTAACCAGGAATCTATCGCCAATTTATACTTTGGTAATTACGCATATCTGCCGCTGTACCAGCGGATAGACGCCCTTAGACGCTATATGGCGCAGTCGGTGAAGGCAACCTCTTTAGATGCCATCGAAACCATTCAAAACCGAGTGAGTTCACGGATTCAAAATATACTCTTCAAAGAAACACCAGGAGACGAAAGACGGGCAAAAGTAGTGAGCTTGATGGACAGACGGGAAGCCCGTGTGTTAGAAATCAAGCAAGCAGCCAAAACAGCTGTGGCTCAGTATATTAAAAAAGTTCCAAAAGATGACGCCATGGGTTATTACAAAACCCTCATGTCTAATCCAGAATTGATTGAGCAGCTGATGACACCAGAACTTGAGGACATGACCCTAGTGGATATGACCGACGATTTGGAAGGTCAAAAGATCATTAAAGAAAGACGTCAGTTGATTGCAGCCCTTGTTAGTACCCATAATGCTTTGGTCACCAGTAAGAAAATTGAACTGGAAGACTTAGCACCACTGGTTTATTTAAAAGCACAACTCTTTGGGGTGGAAGATTCCCAAATGAAGTATGCTGTGATAGACGAAGCCCAAGACTTTGGCGTTTTCCAATTTTATGTGTTAAAGCAACTCTTTAATACAGAGCGTTTCACCATACTGGGTGACATGGCACAGGGGATTCATATGTACCGTGCCATCGACAATTGGGATTTGCTCCAAGAGCATGTCTTTACAACACCTGCAACTTACTTGACCCTGGAGCAAAGTTACAGAACCACCGTTGAAATCATGGAAAAAGCCAATGAAGTCTTGGCTCAGTCCATGACACCAGACCTGATCATGGCTAAGCCCGTGGTGCGCCACGGCGATACGCCTCAGGTCTATTACCACGAAACACCAGAGGCCTTGATCCCTGGCATGCTTAAAACCCTTAAAATGCTCAGCGATGGGGGCTACACCACCGTGGCCATCATCACAAAATCCTCCCAAGAAGCCAAGTGGATGCACAAGAAATTAACAGCCCTTGGTTTGGTGGATCTGATGCTCATTGATGAGAGTTCTCAGCACTTCAACCACCGCTTAGTGGTAGTACCAAGTTATCTTGCAAAGGGCCTTGAGTTTGATGCTGTACTGGTGACAACCATCCATGAGACCTATGCCATTGACCCACTAGATGCCAAACTATTATATGTGGCCATGACCCGTGCCATGCACCATTTATCACTCCATGTGGTAGAGGGCACAATGCCTTATTTTAGTGAAGTCCAGAATTAAAAATTTAAAAAAATCAAAAAAGAAGCTACTGTCCATCTAGCAAATTAGATAGGCAGTAGCTTCTTTTGTAGGCATAAGAATAGGTCAGCTGGCTAACGATTGATCCCGGGCCGAAAGCTGATTCAGGTCCAATGGAGTGGGTATATTCAGACCAAATGGAGTACCCTACTTTCTTCATCTGTTAAATAAAGGAACTTGTAAGGGCGGGTCATCCGAAAAGGAAGGTGCCTAAGTGCGTAGAAAAACAACGATTACAAAAGCTCAGGAATTCTCAGAGAGTATCATAGATACCATCCGTGAACCATTGATTGTTTTGGATCAGGAATTAAGAGTCGTTACCGCAAGCCGTTCATTTTATAGTGTCTTTAAAGTGGAGCCAGCAGAAACAGTGGGGCAGCTAATCTATGACTTAGGAAACAAGCAGTGGGATATCCCCAGACTCAAGGATCTTCTGGAAACAATCCTCCCACAGAAGGCAACCTTTGAAAACTACGAAGTAGAGCATGATTTTACGGCAATTGGCAGGCGTATTATGCTCCTCAATGCTAGACAGATTCAACGAGCTATGGGAAAAGAGCGTATCATCCTTTTAGCCATAGAAGATATCACGGACCGTAAAGCGGTAGAAAACGGCTTGGAAAAAGCCCGTAAAGAACTGGAAGCGATCAAAATATCCGAGGATGAATCCCATGAGTACTCTGAGAATATCATCGATACCGTACGAGAACCCTTGATTGTCTTGAACCAGGATTTAAGAGTCGTTACCGCCAATCGTTCTTTCTACAGTGTTTTTAAGGTGAACCCTGACGAAACGGTGGGGCAACTAATCTACGACCTTGGCAATAAGCAGTGGGATATTCCTAAACTGAGGGACTTGTTGGAGACCATACTTCCCCAAAAGGCAACCTTTGATGATTACGAGGTCGAACATGATTTCACTACTATCGGAAGGCGGATTATGCTTCTCAATGCCCGGCAGATTCAGCGTGCTAAGGGAAAAGAGCGGATTATCCTTTTGTCTATTGAAGATATAACCATCCGCAAGGAATTTGAAAAAGGATTGGAGAAAGCCAATGAGGACTTAAAGGCTTTAGCCAAAGAATTGAACCGAGCTAATACGGCAAAGTCGGGATTTCTTGCCAACATGTCCCATGAACTAAGAACACCTCTTAACTCTGTCATCGGATTTTCTGAGGTGCTCTTTGACCAAACCTTCGGTCCTCTTAACGAAAAGCAGCTAAAATATGTTCAGAATGTTTCCACCAGTGGCAAGCATTTACTTCAGCTCATTAACCAGATTCTTGATATGGCAAAAGTAGAATCTGGAAAGATGCATCTTACCTTATCGAGCATTCAAACTAAAAATTTATTAAATGAAATCTCACTGTTAGTAATGGATATGGTCAGCAAAAAAAAACTCAAACTCATATTAGAGATTGACGAAGCACTGCCCAGCATTCAGGCAGACGAACTCAAGGTGAAAGAGATCATTTATAACCTGATTTCAAATGCTGTAAAATTCACACCAGAAGAGGGGGAAATCCTGATACAGGCAAAAGTATTGGACTCTGAGATTGTCGTTATCGTTCAAGATAGTGGGATGGGGATTGCTCCAGAAAATATTGAGAAAATATTTGAAGGTTTTTTTCGTGTTGATACACCTTATTCCCGAGTCACAGAGGGCACAGGTTTGGGGCTCACCCTCTCCAAAAAATTAGTGGAACTTCACGGCGGCATACTTTCGGTCCATTCTAGCGGGTTGAATCAAGGTACCACCGTCAGATTTACGCTACCGATTATATCGAATGAAGGTGCAAACTAATGAAAAAGAAAGTACTGGTAGTTGATGATAATGACAATAATCTATTGTTGGAAAAGGATTTATTAGAGGTTTTTGGATTTGAGGTATTTGTAGCAGAAAATGCTATCAATGGTATAGCGGTTGCCTACAAAGAATTGCCAGATATTATTATTATGGATGCACGTCTTCCTGATATGAGTGGCATGGAAGCCGCTAAAATACTCCGTGAGCAGCAAGAGACAAAGAACATTCCCATAGTTTTTGTAACGGCTTCCGTCATGCAGAATGAACAGGAAGTGCTTCGCAATATCCCCAATAGCAGTTTCATTGCCAAACCCATCAATACCCGAACCTTTGCAAAAGTGATTAGTACATTCATCAAATGAATGTGATCATCGCTTCAAATCAAACCCTGTGAGGTACTCTTATGAGGGACAAATCCGTCATACTGATTGTAGATGATCAGTTACAGAACATAGAATTACTTGAAGCGTATCTTGTCAATCAGGGGTATGAAATCCTTACTGCAACCAGCGGTGCCGGGGCATTTGAGAAATTGGCTTCAAATGAAATAGACCTCATATTGCTGGATGTTATGATGCCAGATATGGATGGATTTGAAGTGACAAGACAGATTCGAAAGAATGATGATACCCAGCATCTACCCATCATTTTAGTGACAGCACTTCAGTGTAGCGAGGATCGTATCAACGGCATTGAAGCCGGTTGTGACGACTTTATTTCCAAGCCATTTGACAAGACTGAGCTTCAAGCTAGGGTGCGAGCCATGCTGAAGGTTAAAGCTTATAATGATTTGATTCGTAACTATCAAAAGGAGCTTGAGATCGAGGTGAACCTCAGGATAGAGGAATTAAACCAGGCGTTAGAAAGTATACAGGCTGCATCACTTGAGACCATTCAGCGACTGGCGGTGGCCTCAGAGTATAAGGACTCTGGGACCGGTGCACACATTCAGCGAATGAGCCTTTATTCTGCAGCCATTTCACATTTTATGAGACTGGACGACCGGACCACCGAACTAATTCTTTATGCAGCACCCATGCATGATTTGGGTAAAGTAGGGATACCCGACACAATCTTGTTGAAGCCAGATAGACTAGACGAAACAGAATGGGAAATCATGAAATTGCATCCTGTAATCGGCGCTGAAATTTTGAAGGGTTCAACAGCAGAATTTATTCAAGTTGGTGAAATTATAGCCAGATACCACCATGAAAAATGGGATGGTAGTGGCTACCCCTATGGATTAAAAGGCGAAGAAATTCCTATTATTTGCCGTATCGTGGCAGCTGCCGATGTCTTTGATGCATTGACTTCTCAGCGGCCCTACAAGAAAGCCTATTCAGTGGAAACGGCAATGGCTATCATTACAAAGGGAAAGGGAAGTCATTTTGATCCTGCAGTGGTAGATGCATTATCTGCCATAAAAGATGAAATCCTTTTTATCAAAAATCAAAGTGATGAAAGTAATTTTCAAGTTAATAATTTACTTCAGGTAAAGACAATACTTAAGCAATATATCGATGCAAAACTTTAAATCATGAAAATAATTAAAATTAGATGATACCTATTATGAAGGACGACTAGTAAAAAGGCTCGCTATCAAACTAGCGAGCCTTTTTAGATTTAACGTTTTTTGTATTAGCTTTTGTGGCTTTCGTATCAGCTTTTACTTCTTTTGCCTTCACATCTTTTCCCTTTTTACTTTTCACTGGTTTCTTCACACTATACCCAAAGGTCCCTAGCTTCTCCCCAAGGGTATAGTAAGCCCCGTGGCTATAGGCAATTGGATCAGAGTGGTCTAGGTGAAACTTGCCGATTTCGTCCATGTGGCTTGGGTCTGCATGTACTGCCATAACCTGAGCAATAAACATATCGTGGGTGCCTAGCTCTACAATCTCCTTGAGTTTGCACTCAATGCAAATAGGGGATTCTTTGATCATGGGTGCATTGACATGGGTGGCCGGAACCGGTGTGAGCTTCATTTTCTCAAATTTATTGACGTCCTTACCTGAAACGACACCGCAATAATCCGTTGCAAATACCAAGTCTTTAGTGGTAAGGTTGATGACAAACCCACCAGCTTCTTTGATTAAATTATAAGAATGGCGGGATTTTCTCACTGAGATATAAGCCATTGCAGGGTCTGTACAGATAGTCCCTGTCCATGCGATGGTGATGATATTATAGTTTTCAGGTGATGTCCCGCAGGAGACCATAACCGCGGGAACAGGGTAGACCATGGTGCCAGGTTTCCATGTGATTTTATCCATTGTTTTAAAACCTCCGTGTATTGTCCCCTTACTATAGCACGTTTTAGGGCCCATTGACCACGGTGATATTTGAATTTACCACTGGCCCGTGCTATGATATGGGTATATGACCCACAGGAAGGGGAAAACCTATGAAAGCATTTGCAAAGAAACTCCTCCAAATGGAGCAAGAAGAACAAACACTGAGACAAGATATTATTAACCGTGGTGAGCTCATGGCTGGCTATCATCCAGAGCTTAGAGCCGTCCACGAACAGCAGGTGGCCTGGGTTCAAAACACCGTCAAAGAAAAAGGCTGGCCTACCCTTAAGACCATCGGGGATGATGGTTACGACGCCCTTTTTATGGTGGCCCTCAATGGCATCAGCCAACCGGAATTTATGAGATACGCCTGCCAGCAGTTCCAAAAGTCAAAAGACACGGCATCAAAAATCTATTATGCCCATCTAGTAGATAGAATAGCCTACTTTGAGCGCAAGCCTCAAGTTTACGGCACCCAGTGGGATATTAACGCCATTGGTGAAACCGTCCTATGGCCAGTTGAAGAACCCTTGACAATGGATTCCCGCCGCAAAGGTATGGGCCTTGAACCCTTTGAAGAACTGGATTTTGCCCTGGTTGAACTGGACCTAGGCCAGGGGCTAAAGCGCCTCATTGGTCAGTATGATTTTATCTATCAAAGCAAATGGATTACACCGGATAATCCACAGGCCTTGCGGGTGTTAGAAGCCCTAACTACCTATGAATCTGGGGCCATTATGGGCTTCTCTTACAGCCTTTCTCATTACATGGGCACCCTCTCTGAGAGACGTGACAACATTGACCTACTGATGCCACTCCAGCATAAAGAGGCCTTTGACCAATTTATCCAAGAAGAAGAACACACGGTTGTGACAAAGGGTTTGAAGCACGGTACCTATGCCCTAAAAGATGATTTGGGATTTGTCCATATAACTGTGACCTTTGTACCTTTTGAAGAGGGAGAAGAGGACTGGGTGGTTGGGGGCATTAATATGCCTCTGGGATTGGCTACTGCACATACTGCAAATGGCTGGTTACTTACGGCGAAGGCCCTCCTGGCTGCCCGTAAAATGGGGCTCATGACTTTGAATCAGCAGCAAGAAGGGGTTTTAAGTGCCTTAATTGTGGATTAAACTGAGTTTCCAAGCAGTTACCCACACGCGCTTTACATTTTCCTGTTTCATATTACCTATTCCTGTTTATTGTTGCTTCGTCCTGTTAGATCATTGCATTTACCTGCGAAAAAACACTTTTTTTTGCAAAGAATTTGTCATCACTTGTGATATACAAGATATATATCGGTTTTATATCTGAAAATGGGGTTGTCAACCAAAGTAATAGCGATTATAATTCAGTTAACTTAATACTTATCAAGAGCGACTGAGGGACTGGCCCTTTGAAGTCCGGCAACCTGGCGAAAGCCAAGGTGCTAAATCCAGCAGGTTCACGCCTGGCAGATAAGTGATGATCAAGTCGTCAAACTTCTTATAGCCATGCTATAGGGAGTTTTTTTATTGTCGAGAATTAGTTGCCGGAGTTGACACACCCATTTAATTTTACAAGGAGGCATTACCCATGAGCGAAAATTTCAGATTTGAAACCCTACAACTCCACGCAGGCCTAGAGGTTGACAGCGCATCAAAAGCCCGAGCCCTGCCAATTTACCAGACATCAAGCTTTGCCTTTGACGATGCCCAGGATGCAGCGGACCTATTTGCCCTTAAAAAATTTGGTAACATCTATACCCGCATCACTAATCCAACCAATGATGCTTTCGAGAAGCGCATTGCTGCTCTAGAGGGTGGTGTTGGCGCGGTGGCTACGGCCTCGGGGATGGCGGCTATTTCTTATGCAATCCTGAATATTGCCTCGGCGGGGGATGAGATTATCGCCGCTAAAACACTTTACGGCGGCACATCAACTCTCTTTACCCACACCTTTAAAAAACTTGGCATCACCGTTCGCTTTGTAGACCCAGATGACTTTGCTGGTTATCAAGCAGCAGTCAACGATAAAACAAAAGCTATTTTTATTGAGTCAATTGGCAATCCAGGGATCAATATTCCTGATTTTGAGCAGATTGCAGCCATTGCCAAAGCCAATAAATTGCCAATTATTGTGGACAACACCTTTGCCACACCTTACCTTTTTAGACCCTTTGAGCACGGTGCCAATATCGTGATCCACTCTGCTACTAAATACATTGGTGGCGCCGGCACTTCAATTGGTGGCGTGGTGGTTGACGGTGGTAACTTTGACTGGACCAGTGGTCGTTTCAGCGATTTCACAACCCCTGATCCTAGCTATCACGGTTTGGTCTACAGCGAAGCCCTTGGTAATATAGCCTACATCATCAAGCTCAGAGTCACACTCTTAAGAGACCTTGGAGCTTGCATTTCCCCATTTAACGCTTTTCTCCTTGCCCAGGGTCTTGAAACCTTGTCCCTAAGAGTTGAAAGACATGTTGAAAACGCCCTGCGCGTGGCCACTTATTTGGAAAATCACCCACAGGTTGATTGGGTTAAACACCCTTCCCTTGAATCACACCCCAACCATGACCGTGCCCTAAAATATTTGCCTAAAGGAGCTGGCGCTATTCTGACCTTTGGTGTCAAGGGGGGCTTTGATCAGGGAATTCGCTTTATCAATGCCCTTAAGTTGTTTTCACACGTTGCCAATGTGGGGGATGCTAAGTCTTTGGTGATTCATCCGGCTTCAACAACCCACCAACAATTAAACGAGCAAGAGCAAATTGCAGCTGGTGTTAATCCAGAGCTGATCCGTCTTTCTATTGGCATTGAAAACATTGAGGATTTACTGGAAGACCTTGACCAGGCTCTAAAGGCATAGGTAGAAAAAATGGCAGTGGTGGGAATACTGGGACACCCGGCGAACGAGAGCCTTAAGCGGCAACCGATTGTCTTTAAAGAGAGTAAGGCTAAAGTCATGGGGGCCGACGTCAGGCGAGTCGGTATCCTAAACCTAATGCCCAACAAACTTCAAACCGAAATTCAATATCTGGACCTTTTTACGCCAGCCAGCGTCCTGTGCGACCTTGTGTGGCTCCATCAGACAACACGTCCTTGCAAACATGTGGCTGCGGATCATTTGAACGCTTTCTACCAAACCTATGCCGAAGCAGTCCGTGACGGCTTGGATGCACTGATTGTCACCGGAGCCCCCATTGAACACTTGCCCTTTGAGGGCGTCGCTTACTGGCAAGAACTCCAAGCGATATTTGAAGATAATGCGCGTGCAAACCGTCCAACAATTTATATTTGTTGGGCGGCGCAAGCTGCAATGTACCATTTTCATCAAGTCCCTAAATACGAATTAGGGGAAAAAATGTTTGGCGTATTTCAACATCGCAAATTAAATGAAGATCCCATTTTAGAGGGATTATGCAAGTCCGTTACGGCACCCCATTCTCGGCATACTTATAACGCACTTGAGGATGTTCAGTCGGTGGCAGCACTGGTACCACTCCTTCACGATCATGAGGCAGGGGTCTTTATGGTAAAGGATTTAACAAAGCCATTTTATTATTTGACAGGGCATATGGAATATGACACCCATGCACTGGATAGAGAATATCAGCGGGATCTTAAATTAGGCTTGCCTATCGCCATGCCAAAGGGGTATTATAGGAATAACAATCCCCAGGGTGGTATCGACAATACTTGGCATGTGCAAGCTACGAGCATCATCAACCAGTGGCTTAAGGGTAGCACCTAAAAAAAGGAGTTTATATGAAAATAGGTTTACTAGGATTTGGCGTAGTCGGTGGCGGTATCGGTGATATTATTACGGATCAAAAAAAGCGACTGGAAGCCCTTATAGGTGAAGAAGTGATCTTGGCAAAAGCCCTTGTAAAAGATGTGAAAGACCACACCGGTACAAGATTTGAAGGGATTGTCACAGAAAATGCGGACGATATCTTGAATGACCCAACCATTGATGTGGTTTTTGAAGCCCTTGGCGGCATTGATGTGCCCTTTGCTTACCTGACCCGCGCTCTTGAAGGCAAGAAGCATGTCATCACTGCCAATAAGGCCGTGATTGCAGCCCATTATCCAGCCCTTCAAGCCCTAGCTAATGCCAACCAGGTGACCTTATCAGTAGAAGCTTCAGTGGGTGGCGGCATTCCAATTATCTCCACTTTGGAAGATCACCTACTCTTTGGGGAAACCCCTGGTATCCATGGGATCTTAAATGGCACCGGTAACTTTATTCTCTCTAAAGTTGAGGCGGATGGCTGGTCTTTTGCTGAGGCCTTGGCTAAAGCCCAGGCACTGGGTTATGCAGAAGCCATTCCAGATGATGACGTTGACGGCTTTGATGCATCAAGAAAAATTCTAATTCTCACGGCCCTTATTCACGGCCAGTATTTTACTCTTTCGGATCTGTTTATTTCAAGTATTAGAAACGTTAGTCCGGTGGATTTTGCAACCCTTGCAGAGCTTGGTGCGACCATTCGCTACCTTGTGAGCTGCGAGCAGACCGACAGTGGCCTCTATTTAGCCGCTAGACCGGTGGTGGTTCAAAAAAATTCAGCCTTTGGTCAAACCTTCCTTGCTGATAACTGTGTGGTGTTCAAACATGGTCACCTCAATGAATTGTCATTGAAGGGTCCTGGGGCTGGCAAGTTGCCTACGGCAAATGCCATGGTGGCAGACTTGGTTCGTTTGAAGGGTAGGGCAGCCGCAAGACAACCTGAGTTTAGACCAGGTACCCTTGGTCCAGTGCCTAAAAAGTATTACTATGTAAGAGCCTCTAACCAAGCCATTGATGCAGTGGTCAATGCTGAGTTTGAAATCATTGTCCATACAAATTATGCGCTGATTGCATCGGATAAGCCGGCGCAATTGGCTGAGATCTTAAAAGCAGCAGATCCAGATGCATTCTTAGCAGAGTACGCACTGGTGTAATAAGCGAGACAGGGGGACGTGCACTGTGTCTCACCATTGATTGGTGAGACACAGTGCACGTCCCCCTGTCTCGTTTTCAGTAAATCTTGCCAAAGACGTTGGCAGCATTCTCTTTAGTCACAAATGCGGTGTTGGTCTTGATATCAGCATTAGAGTAAAGACCAAGCTCTAACATTAATGACATCCCCCCCAAAGACCATGAGGGTAGATTTTTTGCAGAGGCCTGGAGCTTTTGGGACAAGGCCACATTCACTTTCTTATCTTGATATCTTTGAAGAGTGGTACTGAGAATCTTTGCCATCTCTTGTTTTGAGACAGTGCCCTTTGGATTAAAGGTCGTGGCGGTTTTACCTCCGACTATTCCTTGTCCGTAGACCACTACAATAGCATCATAATAGGGGCTACTTTTACTGACATCTGTGAATGGCAGTGGTTTTGTCCCCTTGTTTTCTAGGCCATAGGCCTTAGCAATCCAACCCACAAATTCTTCACGGGTGATATTGGCTTTGGGGTTAAAGGTTGTAGAGCCCTGAATCACACCTTTATTGAGAAGCTTGTTGATGCTGTTTTCAGCAGTGGTATTTTTGATGTCGCTAAAGGTTTTAGTGGATTTCAAAACCGTATACTGACTTAAATTATCCCTGATACAGGTTAGTGTTTTCCCAATTGGGTCATATAAACCACCTACAGGCAACCAAGCATTTTTCCCAATATTAAAGCGGTAAATTCCCAATTGATCTGGGCTAGTTGGACCCTCAAATACATATTTTGAAATTGGAAAACCCAGTGTTAACGGGGAGGTTAGAGTACTGACCATCTTATGATCCACATAATAAGTGATATCGGCGACATAACCCTCGGCAAACCCCCCTTGAGGTACTTTTGCTGGTCTTAGGGCATAATCGAAGGTCATGATAAGATCCACAACTTTGTTATCGTTAAATAGATCAAGGGGCATGGTAACGGTAGTATCATTCAGTGAGATGGCCAACTTGTTGAGATTATAGAGCTTTAGAGTTGCAGCCACATCAGTGGCAATGGTGGCCTTGATACCTAAATCTTCTTTTGGGGTGTTCAGTTTAAAAATCACTTGCCGGTCTAGCACTTGGACATTATTGACGCCGAAAAAAGTGGTCAAATCCGCTTGCAAAGCATTGTGATAGGCACTAATTTCCTTGGCTTTTGGCATGGTTTTGATCTGATCTATGGTGAAATTACGATTATTATTTTGAAGTACCGTAAAAGTAATGCGTTCAGTAGACACGGTTCTATTTGACGCATCAATCAGGCGTTTAGCAGCAACTTCGATGCGTTTATCCGATGATAAAAGCACAGCATCGATGGTTTTCAAAGTGACTAAAGTTGCTCTTGTCTTTAAGAGAATCGCTTCAGGTGCAACTAGACGTTGGGTATTTTGGGCGATTGAAGTTGTCAACGTGTTTGCATGATCAATCATGACATCTTGTTTTGTGCTGACATATGCAATACGATAGGCAACCAGTGCATCTTGAAGAACCGTTATCGCCACATCTACATCAGAAGTGTTTGAAAGTTTATTGAGTCCTTCAACCAACCGTTGATTGACCAGTCTAATCTCAGGGAATGTCTGAGAGGTAATTGTGCCAGTTAAAAGATCTTTCAATTCCACTACTGTTTTTTGCAGGGTTTCCAAAGGTGTGTCCAATTTTGGGGCCTGGGTTGTCGGTTCTTTTTCAGGGGGGGCTTCAGTAGTTGCTGAAGTTGAAGGGACTATAATAGGTGTAGTCGTGACCGGTAAAGTAGCTTGAGGTGCAGTAGTTGGAGGCACAGTAGTCGGTGGTGCAGTAGTCGGTGGTGCAGTCGTTGGAGGTACAGTTGGTGGTGGAATAATTGCGAATACACCACTATTTAAAAACAAGAGAAAAGTCATTAAAACAAACATAAGTATCACACTGCGCCAATGTCTTTTCATATCCCGAACCCCTCTTATCAAAATACAGACTTATAACACTCGAAAAAAATGATGTGTTCATATTAACCAATCAATTGTTGCTTTAGTATATCTACATAGGAGTCCCTAGTATTATATAGATACCATTTTGTACTGTAGATACGCATTTTTTTAGTGGTGACATGTGATTACTTTGCGATAGTCCACTATTAATTTGGGTATCACTGATTCAAAGAGAAAAGAACACTTTATGATTATATAGGGAGGCACACATGAAAGAAATTCAAGTGAATCAATTGGTCCATAAGCTTTGTCATATCGGTATTGAGCTTTCTGCAGAAAAAGATATTGATGCCCTACTGGAAATGATTTTGAAAGAGAGCATGAGCATCGCCAACTGCGATGCAGGAAGCATTTACTTTATTGATGGAGATGGAGAAAAGCAGCAGTTAGAATTCAAGTATACCCAAAATAAATCCGTGGACTTTCCATTTAAAAGATTTTTTATGCCACTGGATAAAAATAGTATAGCAGGGGCCTGCGCAGTAACGGGTCAAATTTTTAATTTTAAAGGGATGCAAGAAACCGTTGAAGTACTTGGATTTAAGCATAACACCTCCTACGATGAATCCGTGGGCTACCATACCATGAATATGTTGGTCTTGCCCCTTAAAAACTACGAAGAAGACATCATCGGTGTTTTGCAGCTAATCAATAAAAAATCAGATGATGGGTTACTACTTGTGGATGAAGATTACCAGCGTATTGTGCCCTTTACTAAACCGGATGAAGAAATCATCAGTGCTTTGGCTTCTCAAGCGGCAATCCTAATAGAACGTACCCGTTTATACGAAGCCATTCAAGAGACCCTGGAATCCATGATCAGTTCTTTAGCAACCGCTCTAGACCAACGGGATCCCATCACGGCGGGTCATTCTAATCGGGTGGCAGGTTATGCTCTAGCGCTGAGTGAATACCTTAACCAGTGGCAGCCCCCCACTGGCGCTGAATCAAGTGCTTTTCCATCCGTCAAACCACTGATTTATCAGTTTACAAAAGACCGCCTAAGGGAAATTCACATCGCAGGTCTCTTACATGATGTGGGTAAAATCGGAGTCCCAGAATACTTGCTGATGAAAGAGCATAAGCTTTCAGACTCAGAAATGGATGCCATCGAGAATCGCTTTAGATACTTGTCTCTTTATTTAACTGTGAAGTCCCAAACTCAGACACTTAACCCCTCAGAACAAAATCTTTTAGTCCATTGGCAAGAGGACCTAGCCATGTTAAACCGCATCAACGGCGCTGGTTTCTTACCAGACCCTGATGAAGCAAGAATTGTTGCCTTAGGTGAGATGACTGTCATTTGCGACGACCATCCAATTCAAGTTCTCAAAGCCACAGAAGTTGAGCAGATGACCATTAAACGGGGCAACTTAACGTCTTCAGAAAGACAAAAAATCAATAGTCATGCCAAGAAGTCATTTGAGTTACTCAGTGGAATCAAATGGACCAAAGATCTTCTGAGAGTGCCAGAAATAGCCTCTCAACATCACGAAAAACTCAATGGCCAAGGCTATCCCGACGGACTGGAAGCTGCCTATCTTTCTGTAGATGCTCGGGTGATGGCCATTGCCGATATCTTTGATGCCCTAACCGCAAAGGACAGGCCCTATAAGCCAGCAATTCCAGTGGATAAATCCCTTGCCATATTAGATGAAGAAGCGGCTCGAGGGGCCCTAGATCCAGTACTTGTACCAATTTTTAGGCAAATGATTGAAGAAAGAGAGGCCAACCGTCATGCTTGAAATCACCTTGTGGGGGGTTATGGGTTCCATGCCAGGTGCAAGTACGGAAATGGCTCTATACGGCTCAAACACATCCTGCATGAGCGTGGCAAGTGAAGAAGAGCTTGTTTTTTTTGACGCAGGCACCGGCATCGTCCACACCAGGAGTTTGACAAAAGATAAGCTGGAAGTGCATGTGGTTTTTAGCCATTATCACTACGATCACCTAATGGGTTTGCCCTTTTGGTCCTATCTCTATCACCCAGAACACACGGTACACCTTTATGGACCCACCCTAGAGGGTAGAACACTTGAACAAGTCATCGATGGTTTTTTTCAACCCCCTTATTTGCCCATGGGAATCAATCAGGTCCAAGCAAAAATGGTGTATCACGTGGTCGAGCCCCAACAAAACTTTGTAGTTGGGGGACTAGAGGTGACACCCTGCGAAACAGCGCATCCTGGGGGAAACATGGCCTACGGCATCACCGATGGCAATTATAGGGCCGTTTATTTAACGGATTTAGACTACGAAAAATCGGATCAAGAAGCCATTGTTAAACTTTGCCACCGAGCACATATGGTATATTTTGATGCCCATTTTACGCCTTTTGAATATTATGAGCCACGGTTTGCCGGTTGGGGTCACTCATCCATTGAAGCAGCTATTCACCTAAAGCGGGAAGCCGTTATCGCTCAGATTTTTTTGGGCCATCATGCACCCCACCGAAAACCTGAAGCTCTAGAGACTTTGATGACAACCTATCACCAGCCAGGGATTGCCATGGCAAGAGAAGGCTTAACCCTGCGGTTTGGTGAGGAGGCCGAATTAGAATGAAGCTAAGGCATAAAACACAACAAAAACATAATAAAAATAGCCATATAGCAAGTAAGGACGTAAAGAGAAGCTGCCTGATGGTAATAATGGTAATGGTAATGTTATCTGCATCAATTGTGTTTGCTAAGGCTCCTGCCGAAGGTCAACCGGTGACTGCCCAGTCCATTGAAGTACTAACTGCCCAACTGGAAGGATTAGAGGGTCGGGCTAAAGTGGACCGCCTTAATCTTTTAGTTGAAAAGTGGCTTGAAAGAGACCGGACCATTGCCGTCGGGTATATCGATCAGGCCCTTACCCTAGCTGAGACCATTGGCTACCAAGAGGGGGCTCTAGCAGGGAAATTGCATCTTGTGTATTTAGCCATTATAGAGGAACAATATGCACAGGCCATCACAGATCTTGATGGTTTGGTAACTGTGTTGACCCCTCTTGATAATCCTATTTTGATGGGAAAGGCAAAAAATGCCTATGGTCAACTTTGGTTGGGTCTATCGGATTTTCAGCGGGCCCAGGATGCCTTTGACAGTGCTCTGTCATTATTCAAATCAGCCGGTGACAGCCGGGGTGTTGCCCAGGCAAAACTCAATTTAGGGGTTGTCTATGCCTTAGTGGGTGGTTTTGACAAAGCGGTCAGCCATTATTTAGAGGCCATAGATACCTTTGAAGCCCTGGGGCAAGTTGAAGAGTTGGCAGATGCCTATAGCAATTTGGGGTCTGTTAATGCTCAAATGGGTCGGCAAGAAGATGCCATTACCTATTATACCCTTGCTCTTGAAACCTTTGAAAGGGTCAATGACCGCCGAGGTATGGCCACGGCATACAATAACCTTGGCGCTTTCTTCCTTGAGCTAACACTGACTGAGCAAGCAGGAGAATTCTTTGATCAAGCCCAAAAGATATATACTGACTTAAAAGACCAGACTGGTCTTGGGGATGTAGCCCTACACCGGGGCGCGCTGTTAGAGGGTGAGAAAGATTTGGAAGGGGCTTTAAAGGCCTATCAAGAGGCGGATGTTGCCTATCAAAGCGTGGGGTATTTGGAGGGACAAGCCGCTGCAAAGAACAATATGGGGACAGTCTACTACCTTCAAGGGGCCTACCAAGGGGCTCTAGAGGCTCATCAGGCAGCCTTGGATTTGGCTCAGGAAATGACTTATAAAGAAGGGCTTTTGTCCGCCCTTAAAAATTTGAGCATGGATTACCAGGCCCTTGGCAATTTAGAAAAGGCAAATGAGATGATGGCCACTTATCTGGAGCTCAACGATTATTTACTCCAAGAAAGTATTCAGGCCCAGACTCAAAATAAGCAAGTACTTCACGAAACCGAGAAGAAAGAACGGGCCCTAGTTGCTGAACAGGCGGCCAAAGCCTTGGTGGAAGCTCAGAGGCGCCGCTTGATGGTGATTGTGGCTATCATTTCAGTAGCGGGACTTGTGATTAGTGGTCTATTGGTGCTAGTGGCCAAAGAAAGGCGGAAGTCAGAAAAACTGCTTCTCAATATTTTGCCTAAGAAAATTGCAGACAAGTTAAAAAAATATGGCAAAGCAGAATCGGAGCGTTTTGAAAACGTCACCGTTTATTTCTCCGATGTGGTGAATTTCACCACAACCAGCGCCACCTTGGAGCCTGAATTTTTAATTGGGGAACTCAATGCTATCTTCACCCTGTTTGATAATATTATGGAGTCCCATGGTTGCGAGCGGATTAAAACCATTGGGGATGCTTACTTGGCCGTTTGCGGCATGCCCGTGGCCAGAGAAGATCATGCCAAGCGCATGGTTTCAGCAGCCCTGAAAATTAGAGAGGCCCTGGCAGCTCGCAACGATGCCTCGCCTGTTAAATGGGAAATTCGCATTGGCATTCACACTGGCAGCGTGGTTGGGGGCATTGTGGGCATTAAAAAATATATTTACGATGTGTTTGGTGATACCATCAACACTGCTTCCAGAATGGAAAGCAACTCAGAGCCCATGCACGTGAACATCTCTGAAACCACCTTTGCCCATGTGGAAGGGGACTTCCAAACCATTAAACGAGACATGTTAACTGTCAAAGGCAAAGGGGACATGCAGATGTACTTTGTTAGGTAGCAGATGGGTGTTGCCGCACAACACTACACAGGGACACAACGCCAATGGGTTATGGCAGTGAATAGAGAAAAGTCGCAGAGAAATTTCTTTGCGGCTTTTTTGATGATGAATGTAAGAACAACTCACATGGAAAATATGGTATGATTATTTAGAGTATATGGAAAGTAAGCCATAACAAACTCAGGTTGAAACTGATACACCTACTGATATACCCACTCAAAAGGAGCCAGCAATGAAATGTTTACATACAGGCGATTGGCATTTAGGCAAAAGGGTCCACGGCATTCACATGACAGAAGATCAGCGCCATGTGCTGGGGCAATTAATCGGGCAAATTCAAATAGAAAAGCCCGATGTTCTCCTATTGGCGGGGGATATTTTTGATCGGTCTGTGCCACCGGTTGAGGCAGTGACTTTAGCCGACTGGTTTTTCTCAGAGCTCCGTAAAGTCAGCGACTGCGCAGTTTGCATGATCAGCGGTAACCACGATAGTGCCGACCGTTTGGGGTTTGCCCGAGGACTTTTGAAATCGTCGAATTTCCATATTGCCACCACCTATCAAGATGCCTTAAACCCAGTGGTGATAGAGTGCTCAGGCCAAAAACTCCAAGTGTTTTTATTGCCATTTTTAGAGCCTGCCATGGTCCGCTACATAGCAGATCAGCCCATTGAAACCCACGACGATGTCTTTGCCCATTTCTCCAAAATTTGGGCGGCAAACAGCATTCCAGGCATTCCCTCCGTCCTCGTGGCCCACGGGTTTATTGGACACGACGGGCAAACCAGCGAATCAGAAAGACCCTTGGCCATTGGCGGTACAGAAATCGTAGACGCAAGACATGTTGATCAATTTGATTATGTGGCTTTAGGCCATCTCCATCGTCCCCAAAAGGTGGGCAGGGATCAGGTGCGCTACGCCGGTTCCCTCCTGAAATATTCTTTTTCAGAAGCCCCCCAGGTGAAGTCCCTTACCTGGGTGACCATCCACCCGAGAGAAACCCAAGAGTTAATCCAGACCACTGATGAAAACCTGGCCCAAATCGCCCACTCCACCCTTACCCCCCTGAGGGACCTGCGGATTATTGAAGGGACCCTGAAAGAGTTGATGGAGGCTCCTAGTACCCCAGTGGACGACTATCTGATGGCTCGCTTGACCGATACGGGAGCCCTATACGAGCCCATGCGCCACCTGAGAAGTGTCTATCCCAATATCCTGAAAATGGAACGGGTAAGAATAGAGGGAATGGCTGCCCCAGAAAATCAAGTGGCGGCCCAAGAAGCCATGAGCCTACCAGAACTTTTTAGTGCCTTTTATCAGCACGTACAAACTGAAGAGGTTTCTGAGGAACGACTGAAGACATTTATCGAACTGGTAGGGACCCTACCTGCCAAGGAGGCCTAGCATGAGACCGATTCTATTGGAAATGCAGGCTTTTGGGCCTTATGCAGGACAAACATCTGTGGACTTTTCCGTCTTTGATGAAGTGGGTCTGTTTTTACTCACAGGACCCACAGGGGCTGGGAAAACCACACTTTTTGATGCCATTTGCTTTGTGCTTTATGGGGAAAGTAGCGGTGCCCTGCGGCCTGTAGACAGTTTAAGGTCTCACCACGCACCGGTGGATTTATTGACAGAGGTCCGACTCAGTTTTGAGTTAAGGGGACGGACCTATCGTATTACCCGAAGCCCAAGACAAGATCGACCTAAGGCCAGAGGAGAAGGGCTCACAGATTTTAAAGGGGACGCCACCTTTGAAGACCTTTCTGGGCAGCCTCTTGGAAAGGGGGAAGACCAAGGGCTGGTGCAAGGGCAGGCACCTATTGTCGGCATCAAAGAGGTGGGCCAAGCCATTTACAAACTTTTAGGGGTTGACGCCCAGCAGTTTAGACAGATTATGATGATTCCCCAGGGGGAGTTTAGACAACTCCTAATAGCAGAGAGCAAGGACAGGGAAGCCATTCTATCAAACCTGTTTGGCACTGGTCATTACGAATTGATTCGCCAGAAGTTACAAGAAGAAAGCCAGGCCCTGAGTATTGGCATTGGGGATACCATTCGTGCCAATAAGCAGTTGATTTCTCAGTTGCAAAGCACCCCGCAACTGGAGTCAGAGCCCTTTAAAGCTGCAGATTTACCGGATGTCAAGAGCTTGATAACAGCCCTTGAAGCCAGCACACAAGAGATAAAGCAAGAGGTCCAACAGCAGGAGCAAGCCCTGGGTACCGCTAACGATCAGGTTAAGAAACAGGTCCTGGTGATTGAACAAGCCCAAAAGATCAATCAGCAAATCATAGAAATTGAGGCACTCAAGGACAAGCAAGAGACACTAAACGCTGAAATGGCAGGGATGGAAGCCCTGCGCCAGCAACTTGCCATCAACCCAAGCTACCGTGAAATAATTAACCTCTCAAAAGAGCAGGATCAGAGAACCTTAGAACAGCAAGCCCTAGAACAAAAGATGGTCCGCCAAACTCAAGCCTTAAATCAGGCAAAGGTTCATTTGGAAGCTTTGACCCAAGAATTTTTGGTCTATCAAGGGGGTGAGTTTGAGGCAGGTATTCAGGGCCTAACCACCCAAATAGAAGCCGTGGCTCAGGCACTTAGACTCTTGGCCAGTTTGCAAGAGAATGCCAAGGAAAGTTTGTCCGCTCAAGGGACCTTAAACATAAAAGAGGCAACAAAGGGGCAAGTCCAGAAGCAGATACAAGCCATTACCCAAGAATGGGAGGCCCTTGGTCCATTGGAAGGGATGCTGCTATCGCAGAGGGAGCAGCGGTTTACACTGGAAGCTGAAATTGGCAAACTGGAGCAAAGCTTAAAAACCTGGGGCCAATTTCAGGGTCAGGCTTTGAATCTTAAAAAAGACTCAGAGGGCCTTCAAGCTGAAAGGGCCCTGATTGAAACCCAAAAGGCTGACGTCCTTGGCCTAGAAGCCCGCTGGATCGAAGGCAAACGCCGCTACCACCTAAACCAAGCGGCGTTGCTTTCGGGGCTGTTGGTGCCCCTTGAGCCCTGCCCAGTGTGCGGCAGCTGCGAGCACCCACAGCCCGCGGTAGCCGTGGAGGCAATTGCCCCCCAGGTGCTGACGCAATTGGAGGATGACTACCGCAGCGGGCAGATCGCCCTTGAAAGTCTTGTATACCACCACCAAAAGGAAGTCCAAAGGCAAAGCGAAGCCTTACAGGACCTAACCATAGACGTGGCAGCACCTGCTCAACCCCTCTCCCATTTGCTTTTAGCCATTGAAACCCAGCAAGAGGGTTACCAAGCCAGTCTTTTGCAGGCCAAAGCAGCACTGGCCTTAAAAGTCTCAGAAATCCAAGCCACCCTTAAAGGGGCACAAAAGAAAGAGCAGCTTCAAGCCGATATTAAAACACTTGAAAAGGAACTGATGGGACTTGAAAGCGAGACCCAGCAATCCCTTGGACACTTAGAGGTGTTAAAAACCCAATCTAATTCTTTAAAAGAGGCCATCGGCGCTCAGCAGCCAAGTACGGATTCAGCCTGGACCCTTGGGGAAGAGGTTTCTTGGTCCAGGCTGGCAGCTGACCTAAAAACCTTGCAAACCCAAAAGTCTGCCAACTTAAATAGCCAGCTGAACCTAAAGAGCGAGCTACAAAAGCGACTATCTGCAGCCGAGGCAACTTGTCAAAGTGATAGCAGTATCAAAGATCATTTTCAAGCTCAGCTTATAGAAACTAATCAGTATCTAAGTGAGCTGAAGACCCGGATGTCCCAGGGCTTAGACCCTTTAAAACCCATGACCCTTCAAGAGATTGGGGAAAAGCATCTGGAGGATGGTGCCGTCAACACCTACCGCAAAGAACTGGAGGCTTTTGACCGGCAATTGACAGGTGTGCAAACCCAACTGGAAGTTCTCCGTAGCGCAGTGGGGCAAAGTACCAACCAAGCATTAGAGCCCCTAACTGAAGCCCTTCAGGTCTGCGAAAGCACTCGGGACCACTTGATGGGGTCAGTCAATGATTTAAAGCGATTGCTTGAAAACCATGAACGAATTCACCGTGGCTTATTGGAAAATAATCTGCAGTCTGAGGCATTAATGGCCCGTTATCAAGAGGTGGCCCATTTATCCGATGTGACTTCTGGAAAAAACCCTAAGAATTTGACTTTGGAGCGGTTTGTATTGACCCGGTACATGGATGCGATTTTAGAAAAGGCCAATGGCAAGCTCTTGGGTCTTACTGAAGGGCGATTTTACTTGGTGCGCACGGAAGATGCCAACCGAAAAGGGAAGCAAGCTGGGCTTGAACTGGCGGCTTTTGACGCTTATACGGGTTCAACTCGCCACGTGAAGACCCTGTCTGGTGGGGAGACATTTAAGGCTTCTTTAGCTTTGGCCCTTGGGCTTTCTGAAGTGGTTGAGGCCCATGCCGGCGGTGTTCGACTGGATACCCTATTGATAGACGAGGGGTTTGGCACCTTGGATTCTGAGTCTTTGGATCAGGCCATTAACTGCCTGATGGACCTTCAGGCCACTGGTCGTTTGGTGGGGATTATCTCCCATGTTCCGGAGCTTAAGGAACGGATCGGCGCTAAAATTTTAGTGGTGCCAACACAAGAGGGTTCTACCATCAAGACTCTTGTTTAAGTAGTCGTTCTTTGGATATAAGGTGAGTATCATTACGATATAAGCCAATGTCTAAAGGACGACTTTTTTGTTCTAGTGACTTCGCTGGGGGGAGATGGCTATTATGCGGACCTTTTCATTTGTATGGCTGATGGTCGAGATTTTTAAGAAGGCCCCAGCTGACATCAAAAAAATTCAGAGCATGGGTTTATTGGCCGTAAAAATCGCTCAGATGTTTGCCCTGCGCATTGATTTTTTATCGCCGGAAAAATGCACTCAGTTGTCTACTTTACTGCAAAACAACACCACAATTGACGATGTCCCCTTTGACCAGCTGATTCAAAACTATGAAACAATCCATCTGCTAAAGGCCCTAAAGACCATTGATAAAATCCCATTTGCCAGTGCTTCTGTGGCCCAGGTCCATTTGGGTACTTTTCCATCAGGGGATAAGGTGGCTGTGAAGATTCTCAAACACGATTATGTTCAAAGTTTTGAAAAGGATGTTAAAAAGGTCATCGGCTTATTTAAAATTGCCATCTTTTTTTATCCGAAGTTAAGAAAAGTCGCCAACCCCGTTGCCCTACTGGAGATGATCCAACAGGATACCCTAAACGAATTGGATTTAAGACGGGAATATCAACATCAGCAGCTGCTTCGGGATACCTACAGCGCTTACTGCGATCAAGTGGATTTATCGGATATGGCATTTCAAAAGCTCTACCCTGAGTTTAGCCACAAGGGCATCTTGGTCTCTGATTTTATTGAGGGCGCCACCTTTGAAACTCTACTGAATGCAGGTGAACTCCCCTACGATGTCTTACTAAGACTTTTTCATCTCCATGGTTTTTATGTATTTGTAGTAGGGGAATTTCACGGTGATTTACACCCTGGTAACGTCATGCTTTGGCACGATCGCATCTATTTTATTGATTGTGGGGCTATTGGTCGTGTAGAGAAAGACTTAAGAGAAGGACTTTTCTACTTTATGAAGCACTTAAGTGAATTTGATTTTGTGCGTTGCGCAAAGAGTCTAGAAGCCATGAGTGAAGTGGCCCTTGCCCCTGAGGCTTATACAAAGTTTGAAGAAAAATTCTTGTTTCTATACAAGGATTTTGCATCAAAAACCGTTTCAGAAGTCAGCTTGACCATGCAAATGATGAAAACAATTCAACTAGGGGTTCACAGCGGCATGTCCTTTTCTAAGGGGATGTTTCCAATCATTAAAAGCTTGATGTATTTGGATGGCATGGTCCGCCGTTCTAATCCAGATGCCATTCTCATGAAAGATATGAGACCCTTTGTTGCCGAACTCGAACAATACATTCTCAGGAGGACGTTATGAAAAAAACAGTCACCATTATCGGTGCAGGCCCCGGTGGTCTGGTAGCTGCAATGATTTTGTCCCATGCTGGTTATCAGGTGGATGTCTACGAAAAGCAAGATTATATTGGGGGCCGTACCTCCTCTGTGACCCTTGGGGATTATACTTTCGATCTTGGTCCCACTTTCCTGATGATGCCCCATATCCTAGAAGAAGTCTTTGAACTGACTGGGAGAAAACTTTCGGATTATGTGACGGTTAAAGAAATCGATCCCATGTATCAGTTGAAATTCAAAAGCAGAACCTTCTTCCCAACCAGGGATCAAAGCAAGATGTACGAGCAAATAAAAAGGCTCTATCCTGGTAACGAAGAAGGTTATCTCAAGTATCTGAAAAAAGAAAAAAAGCGGTACGAAACCATTGTTCCTTGTCTACAAATCCCCTACGAGAATTTCGGGTCTCTTTTCAAAAAGCAATTTTTGCGGTCCATTCCTTATTTGGATGCCCATGTTTCCCTAATGGATGTTTTAGGACGGTATTTTGAAAATGAAGAATTAAAAATGGCTTTTACATTCCAAGCTAAGTATTTGGGCATGTCCCCCTGGACTTGCCCTGGAACCTTTAGCATTCTCTCTTACATCGAACATGGAACAGGGATCTACCACGTGATGGGTGGTCTAAACCAACTGACCAAAGCCATGGGGAAGGTGGTGGAAGAGTTGGGGGGGCGCATTCACCTGGGCACTGGTGTCAAGGAGCTCCTGACTGCGGGGGGCAAAGCTACCGGCGTATTACTTGAAGATGGAAGGCCGGTGCTCAGCGATTACACCATTATCAATGCCGACTTTGCACATTTTATGAAACACCATGTTTCAGAAACTGTTAGACCAAAATACACAGATGCAAAGCTTGCAAAAAAACGGTACTCATGCTCTACCTTTATGATGTATCTAGGTGTTGACAAGATTTATGACTTACCTCACCACACCATTGCCTTTGCAGATGACTATAAAAAAAATGTAACAGAAATCGCACAAGACAAAGTTATTTCACAAGATCCTTCAATCTACATTCAACACGCCACCATTACCGACCCTCAGCTAGCCCCCAAAGGACACAGTACCCTCTATATTTTAGTGCCGGTACCCAATAATAGCTCTCATATTGATTGGGTAGAGGCCAAGACTTTTTACCGTGACAAAGTCTATTTTGTCTTAAAGCATAAGTTAGGGTTGGCTGACTTAAAAGACCATGTGGTGACAGAAAAAATCATGACCCCCCCTGACTGGGAAAATGAAAAATCGGTTTATAATGGTGCCGTTTTTAACTTATCCCACGATGTTAAACAAATGCTCATGTTTAGACCCCATAATCGGTTTGAAGACCTTGATAATTGCTTTTTAGTGGGGGGAGGCACCCATCCGGGTTCAGGTCTACCTACCATATTTGAGTCAGGTCGCATTAGTGCCAATTTACTGATGAAAGAGAAATAGTTTGTCACCAGCACCTATTTTATTTAAAAGTGCCTAAATTTTTTTTCAACCTTGAGAATGTGACTGGTTTCTGCTAGACTGATAAAGATGCATGATTACTGGCATACGCATCACTAGGAGAAATTATGATTCGAGCACTCTACGTGTTTTATAAAGATTTATCCCTGCACCCCAGCTTAAGAAAAATGGCACAAACCCATGCGTTTCTGCCTTTTTTTCTATGGTCAGAATACCTTAATCAAGATGTTGATGATACCCCCAGTTTGCGTTACCGCATGAGCCTAGCAAAACGATTTAATGATGATGTGTTGCCCGAGGGCTCCGCTTTATTGATGGGGGACGGTGAGATTGAAGAAATCGTCAATCTATGTACCTTGCATCATCTGACTGAAGTAGTGATGCACCGTCATTTTGAACCGAGAGAAAAAGAATTTCAAACTCAGCTCAAGGCTGCTCTTGAAGATTCTAATCTTAAACTGATTCTATTAGAGACTTATTCTGGGGTACCCATTCAAAGGACCCTTAAGGAAAACGGGACACCCTATGTTAAATTCACCCCCTTTTATAATCACTGGCTTAAGCAACTGTCACCACTGTCGGCTAACTACCCTAAAATGACATGGTTAGAGCAACCCATTGCTTTTAATCCCCCATTTGATAGCTGTCAGTGCGAGATTACAGAAGACCTTAAAAAACTGACTAATTTTCTGACAAAGGATATTGAGCGGTATCAAAATGGCCGTGATTTTCCCTATTTAGAGGCCACTTCCCACGCCTCTGCTTTGATTAACCATGGGGCCATAAACGTCCACGATCTTTTAAGCCATCTTCAACAATTGCCACCCACACATAGTGTTGAAGGCTTTAGGCGCCAACTGGCTTGGCGGGATTTTTATATCATGATCGCTGATCAATTTCCAGACTCAATGACGGCTAATTTTAGTCATCGTTATCACATTACCTGGGTCAACAACGCCATGGATTTTCAAATGTGGTGTGCGGGGCAAACGGGTTATCCTTTTGTGGATGCCGCCATGTTGAAGCTATTCCGTACAGGGCGGATGCACAACCGTCTTCGGATGGTGGTGGCCAGTTTTTTAACTAAATACTTGCTGATTGAGTGGCGCGAAGGTGCGGAGTGGTTTAAGGAACACCTGATTGATTACGATTTAGCATCGAATATCGGGGGCTGGCAGTGGGCTGCATCAACAGGGGCTGATTCTGTTCCTTATTTTCGAATTTTTAATCCAATCAGACAAAGTGAGAAATTTGATCCCTATGGTTTATTTATAAAGTCAGAGGTTGAGATGTTAGAAGGGGTGGCCCACAATCGAATTCACCAACCCTTAAAATTTGGTGCCCCATATATCGCCCCTTGTGTGGATGGGGAATTCGCAAGGAAAAGAGCACTTCTTGCCTTTAAAGCAAATGTTACAAAATATTAACAGTTGTTTATAAACAGTTATAGGCTAAAAAAATGTCTAACCATGGGGTTTTAGCATGGATAGGCATTTTTTTGTTCGCTGTAGTAGTACATATTTTAAAAAAAAATGTTTTAACGTTTAAACTTTCATGTACAATGGAACAGGGGTTCTGTAAGGATTTATCCTTGCTGATAACATTCAAATTTAATTGATCAGAAAGAGGCTAATCGAATGAGAATTATGACCAAGTTAATGCTTCAAATGCTTTTAGTGGTAGGCTTAATGGCTGCTATATTGGGAACGGGTTCATACCTTGTTACATCCAATAGCATGCAAAAGCAAATCAAGACTGCAGTTCAGACCGAGACCCGTCTTAGGGCTGAGCAAATTCAGCTCAAGCTTGACAAGTTGACTGCCATCACAGCCATTATGGCACAAACTGAAGATGTTAAAGCCCTGCTTGCAGAGGCCAGTGGGGATGAAGCATTGCTTAACAAAACAATGACGTTTTTTAATCAAATTGTGACTGATAACAATGGCACAATTGAAATGGCATTGTTGATTGATCAGAACGGGGACACCGTACTCTCAAATCAATCGATTGACCTTGAAATCAACATTAAAGAACGGCCTTACTTCCAACAGCTTCAAGAGACAAAAGCATCGGTCATTAGCGACGTCGTCATCTCTAAATCTAGCAATTTACCTGTTGTAGTGGTTGCGATGCCTATTTTATCCGGTGATGAGGTTACAGGTGCAGTACTGGCAACTGTAAAATTCGAAGAAATCAGCAGTATTATTAAAGCGGTTAAAGTTGGCACTGATGGCTATGGTTATATGGTGGATTTATCAGGTTTGGTACTGAGCCATAAAAAACCAGAGAATGAAATGAAGATGAATTTAAACGAGGTGGCAGCCACTAATCCCGAGTTTAAAATCTTTTTAGAAAAAATGATGGCCCAGCCAAGCGGTGATGGTATGTATACTTACCAGGGTATCAAAAAATATGTTGCCTTTGAAAAAGTGGGCAATTGGATTGTCGCTTTGACTGCAGACGAAAAAGATTATTTAAAGCCGGTTTATAAAATCAGAAACTTAACGCTTATCATTGCGGGTGTCATTTCTCTATTCGCAATTATGGGAACGTATATATTTTCAAAACTAGTCATAGCGACCCCCCTCAATAAACTTAAAATTGCCATGGCAAGGGCGGGAGAAGGGGATCTGACTCAAGTGATTACCGTCACAGGGAAGGATGAAATTGCCCAAGCTTCTCTCGCTTATTTGGAAATGATCAATAAGCAGCAAGTTTTAATTAAAGAAATGCAAGAGACTTCTGGCCAGCTAAATCAAATGGCTGCAGAATTGACTGCTTCTTCTGAAGAAGTCACTGCAACGAGCGAAGAAATCACAGCTTCAATCAGCATAATCGCCAATCAAACTGATGCTCAGGTCCATGTGACCCAAGCTGCTTCAGAGGATATGGCTAGTTTGAACGAAGGAATTATGACATCTGCTGCACTGGTTTCAGATGCCTTGGCAGCCTCCAAATCTTGCACTGAGGAAGCTGCATCAAGTCGAGTTTCCTTGGAGACCAGTCTTCAGAGTATGACCAGCATTCATGCGGTGACCAATACCACGGTTTCCAAATTACATGATTTAGGGACACAGGCCTCTGTGGTTTCAAATGTTTCAGAAATTATCAAACAAATTGCTAGTCAAATTAGCTTGCTGGCACTGAATGCTTCTATTGAAGCCGCAAGAGCTGGGGAACATGGTAGAGGATTTAGTGTGGTTGCCGATGAAGTTAGAAAATTGGCAGAGCAAACTACCAATGAGTCAACACAAATTACGGAGTCCCTTGCTGGTATTCAAAAAACGGTTGCAGAAGCCTCAGTCATTGTGGATCAAATGCAACTTGAAGTGGATAGTGGCTCTCAAAAAATTGTTGAAACCAAAGATGCACTGGAAAGACTTTACTATGGTGTTGAAAGCATGATTGCCTTGAATGAAGCTGTTCTGTATGCAAATCAAGGGGAATGTGACATCGTGGTGAAAGTTGAAGCGAAAATGAATAACATTGAGGAAATGGCAAGCAATATTGCTTCCAGTACCCAATGTATTATGGCTGGAGCCCAGGAGCAATCTGCTATAACGGAGAGTTTAACTCAGGTAGCTCAAGAAACAAGTGGCATGGCAGAAGAAATGATGGATAAGGTTAGTAAATTTATCGTATAACGACACTTGACAGGTCTGCCTATTTTGCAGACTTGTTTTTTTGTGCGCCTAGAATGGGGTTTTGTGTTTAAGTGCTAAAACTATTGGTACATATAGAAATAACCTATGAATTTCATAATTGGGATGAGCTTGAATCTGTTGAAGGAGAATGTTATGCAAACGGTTATTGAAGAGATTGAGAAATCAGGAGAGGTTGAAAGGGGTGAAAAGCTAAGAAGTGGTTTTTGTGATGGTGCAAGGATTTTGTTGATTGATGACAATCGTCAGGATAGTCATTTACTTTCTCAAATATTAGGTTCGCAAAATTATGAAGTGGCCCAAAGCTTCTGTGCAGAGGATGTTTTTAAAGCCCTTGAAATTCAAAGCCCTGATCTTATTATGTTATCACTCAAGATGCCTGGGAAAGAGGATGGTTCCCTGTGCCAACAAATTAAAGACATCCCTGCTTATGCACAGATACCAATTGTATTTATGGCAGACCAAGCAGGCCCTGACACTATTGCCAAGGGATTTGAAGAGGGTGGTACTGACTACATTTCAAAGCCCCTAAATCCCATTGAAATTACCTCTCGCATTGGAAATCAACTAAAACTCAGTCGTGCATTGGCTGAAATTGATCAAATGAACCAGCAACACGCGGTACTGCAGAAAGCTTTTGAAAAAGTGTCCATGACAGATTCTGTAACACAGCTCAATAATCATCGGTTTATGATGAAAAAACTTGAAGATGAAGTGGTGCGATATGCTAGAAAACGGCATAAGTTCTGTGTAGTCATTGGTGATATTGATAATTTTAAGCGCATCAATGATACCTATGGCCATGAATGTGGTGATTATGTTTTAAAAGAGATCGGTGAATCTCTTCAAAGCGACTTAAGGGTTGGTGATACCGTCGGGAGATGGGGTGGGGAGGAGTTCATTTTACTGTTGCCAGATACCAATGCTGATGGGGCTTACATAATGGCTGAACGTATGCGCCTTCATATAGAAAAGAAACTATTTCAGTATTTGTGGTTAAATCAAGATCGAAAGCCACAAATTCATCGCTTTCATGTGACCATTACTTTTGGTATCTCTGAATATCAATATGGCTATGGTGCTGATAGAACTGTGGTTTTAGCAGATGAAGCAACTTCTGAAGGTAAAAAGCAAGGACGCAACAACGTTCAAATATCGCCAACGGTGATTTGACAGACCTCAATAGCTGTGTTATATTTAACCATCACTTGTTTTGTGACGTGGTTTTATTACTTGGTGCTAATCATTGGAGGAGAATATGTTATTAAAAAAATTATTCGATCAACAGGCGATTTTCGAAGCTAGAATCATTGAACTCTCAGGAGTCCAAGGGGATCACCTGGGTTCCGTTAGCGGTTCTGATTTGCGTTTTTTAGCACTCTATGTAAAAATATCGGAATTAGCCAATGTGACAAAATGCTATAAATTCACTGGTAAACCCGTGAAAGTTGAGGAAAGTAAAATAGTAAGCCGCTATTTAGAAATCTTGCAGTATTTTTTAAGCATTGGTATTCAACATAAATTCAATATGATTGTCGATGAAAATATGGAAAAAACAATACCGCATATGGGTTTAGCGCCCTTAATTTTGGAGATTTTCAAGTCAGTACAGATCTTAAAGGAATATATTGAGAAGGATGATTTTTTTGAAGGCCTTAAAGCCTACGGTCATTTGTTTTCTCTTATTAATCACCTCGGGGAATTTCTCAATATCACTGAGGAAGAGATTATGGAGACGTATAGAAAATTTACGCCGGGTGATTCGCAGATAAATGAAATCAATTAATATCGTATTTAATAAGTGGTTTTTCAGATAGATAGAGGGCGCACGAGATTAAATTTCGTGTGCTTTTCCATTTTTTGAGATTGTGCAAACTGCACACTGATTTTTGACCATTTTTCCATACAAATGAATTTTCAAATGGTAGAATGCAAACAAATGCCATGGGTGGAAAGGTGGGTTAAGATGATTGAGGTTCTGGTGATTGTAGGTTTATTGACACTTGATGTCGGCTTTTTCTCCAAAATAGGTCTCCTTTTGCTAACACTCCTCATTAAAACCGGTCGGCCCATTCTACAGAAGGTGTCTTTACTGGTTGTAGTTTGCATGATTTGGTATGGCAATATCTCGACTGAAGAAGAGGGGTTATTGCAGAAGTATAACTTAAATAAGGAAGCAACAACCATTGAAGGCTATTGCTACAATGTTCAAAAGAACAGCTGTGATGTCTATACGTTTAAAAATAAACAGTGGGAAAAGGTGAGGGTCTATGTTTTTGAAATGCCTAAGAAATTTGAAGGGCTGGCTGTTAAGGTCAGTAAAATCAAGCCTTACGCTTTTGAAACAGTCAATCAAGATGGTTTTAATCAAGAAAGATTTCTGGTGGCTAAGGGGTATCGCTGGGCTGTAAAGGCAAAAGCTGTGGATATAGTGGGTGTGTCGCTGGGGCAAGATCCCGATCTATTAAGACGACTTTCTTATTTCTTTAGGACTGAACTCTTGAAAAGAGGTGGGGATCTAACCCCTGATACTGCGATGCTCTACAATGCACTATTCCTCGGGATCCTGTCAGATGATGAGGATTTTAAAGCAACTTTGCAGTCATTAGGCTTGTTACATTTATTTGTGGTTTCGGGATTTCACTTTTCTGTGGTGATGGCAGTGGTCAGTTTACTAAGTGGTCCTTTGACTAAAAAACGCTATATATGGCAACAAGTTGTTTTGGTGGCAGCTTCGACTGCTTACTACCTTGCTACTATTGGGGGGGTTGGCAGTTGGCGTTCTTTGATGTCAATTGTTTTAGGGATCATGGGGTTTTATACAAAACGACGGATCAGTGGTCATATTGGTTTAGCACTTGTAATGCTATGTGCTATTTTTGTGAGGCCTACTGTGGTCTCGCAATTTGGTTTTATCGTTACATTTTTGGCATCGGCAATCGTAATTGTTACGGGACAACACCTTGCCACGGTTACTGTTAAGGGTGAGTCATTACCGCAAACAGTTGTCTTATTTATGCAGAGCTTATGTGTTTACATAGCTGTTTTGCCCTTTGTACTGGATGCTTACGGATCAAGCAACGTTTTGCAAATCCCCTTGACTGTCCTTGCCACACCCCTTGTGGTTGCCTTTGTTTGGCTCAGTGCCATTTGGGTGGTGATTTGGCCTTTGCCAATTGTGTCCCCCTATTTTGCTCATGTGGTAGAGCTCTGTTCTAAATTCATCTTTGAGATGCTAGCAACTTTACAGAGCTTTGGTACTTTGACAGCAGCCGTATCACATCGGTGGGTTTTGGTGGCCCAGGTGGCCATTTGGGTAATCTGTATTTTTTGGTCCATGCCTAGAGTTAGGAGGTCCATGGATTCGAGGCAAATCTTAGGGACTATGCTAATGGCTGTCATGCTAGTGAGTGGTGTGCTATTGATAGACCGAGTGGATTGGGGTCTATCCATTAGATCATTTGCACTTAGGGATGGGGATGCTTTTTTGATCAGAGGACCAGGACTGGTGGCGCTTTATGATGTTGGCAATGATCCTCAACTCCTTCAGCTACTTGATAAAGCAGGTGTGGATGGGATTGATTGTGTTATTATTAGTCATCCTCATCAAGACCATATAGGGTTACTGCCACAACTCGTACAGAGATATAAGGTTGGTAACATCATCAGCACATGCGAAGGTGAAATGTCCCTTACCAAAGGTTCATTTGAGTTGCATTTAGGTCGATATTCGGGAACTGATGATCTAAACGAAGGTTCAATTGTAGTGGATGGCTACTATCGAGGACTTCAAAACCCTTTTGAGGTGGATGATATTAGCAGCGCTGATGCCAAGCGATTTATGTTGACAGGTGACCTTGAAGAAAAAGCGGTGGCGTGGCTTTTAGAAAACTATAGTGGTCATGTGGATCTTTTTAAGGTGCCCCATCACGGCAGTTATGTTGCGGATTATCCGCGGCTATTGTCTACATTTACCCCGGATGTGGTTTGGATTACCGGTGGTAGGGGAAAACGGGTGAATAAGTTGAAAGCAAAAGAGGATTTATCTGACGCAAAGATTGAGTTTTATGATACCATGGAACAAGGCGAGCTTTATTATGGATCATATATATCAAGAAACGCCACTAAAAAAAGTGAATGAATAGAGGTTGGTATGTCGTATAAAGAATTTTATCAAGCCGTCAGTGAAAATACATTGAAGCCACTTTATGTTTTTTACGGCCCAGAAATCTTATTGATCGATAGAATGCTTGAACAAGCGAGAGAAAAGTGCCTTTCTTCTCTAACTGTGGAGTTCAATTATGCTACTGTTGAATCGGATAACGTTACATTTGAACAGGCATTTGGAATGGTTGAAATGTTGCCAGTGATGGATACCCGGAGGATTGTGGTTTTCAAAAACCCCTTATTTATACAAAAAGAATCCTGGGATGAGCCGTCCCTAAAATCCTTCCTTCAATTTCACACTGTGGCTGATTGTACTACGACAACAATCCTTTGGGTTCCAACCATTGATAAACGAAAAAAAATCTTCAAGGAAATTGCAAAATTCGGAGATGTCATCTCCTTTGATGCCCTAGATGAAGGTGATCTCAATAAGTGGCTTCGGCAAGAGGTGAAAAAAGGTGGCAAAATATTAAGTGCCACTGTTGCCACCCATTTAATTGAACGGTCGGGCTATTATCACCAAGATTCTGAAGTGGATCTTTATTGCATGTTAGGGTGGCTACAAACTCTGTTACATCAAACCTCGGATGTGGAAATTCTAAAAAAAGATGTGGATCATATTTTAAAGTTTACGGTGGAAGCTAATGTCTTTAAATTGGTGGATGCTGTTTTTGAGGGTCAAAAGACGATTGCCCTGCAACAAATTCAGGCACTGGTTGCCAGTGGCGAGGCAGAACTTAAGTTACTATTTATGCTTCAGCGCCATGTTAGACAGCTTTTAAAAGTCAAGCAACTCCACCAGGAGGGCTTTTCCCAAGCAACTATTTCTGAAATGCTCAGTCTGAAATCTTTTGTCGTGAAAAAAAGTCTGGGTCATTGCAACCGGTTATCCTTACCACAACTGCGAGAAATGCTTTTTTTAACCGAAAGGACCGATGGGTATATGAAATCCAGTGCAACACCAGTGACAACCCTTTTAGAATGGGTTGTGGTGAAGCTCATGTTGATAAAATAATGCTGTTATAACAACGTGACATAGATAGTCCTAAGGGCGTCAAAAGTGAAATTTACTTTTGACGCCCTTAGTATGTTGCTACAAAAACAAAAAACAAAAAACGTACCTATAAAGGTACGCTTGTGGACACGTTTAGGGAATACTTTTACGCTGAACAGATTGCTAAATGACGGTTTAGCCGATCTTGTTTGCGCGTTTTGCTAGTCTAGAAACCAATCTAGAAGCTTTCTTCTTGTGGATTGTTCCTTTTGTAGCAGTCATGTCGATACGCTTTTGAGCAGCGACAAGTTTTTCAGCAGTCAAAGCTGAATCTTTGTGAGCGATAGCTTCGTTCACTTTTTTGATTGCTGTTTTCATCGCAGATTTTCTAGACTTGTTTTCTTCAGTCTTCTTTGCGATGACGAGAACTCTCTTCTTTGCAGATTTAATATTTGCCACAATAACACCTCCCTTATAGGTAGATTAACAAAAGTATTTTATCATGATGTTGCCATCATAGCAAGCACAAAAATAACTCGCCTCGATAAACTTCCGACGCTATTTCATAGAGTATCATAAAAAAGCTTACATGTCATTAGTTTTCGTGGTATAATTTACTGTAATTTTGATTATTAGACGGCATCTATTTGCTATGGCCGTTTTGAGTCTATAAAGTGAAGGAGTAAGTATGTCGAAACGACAAGAACATATCAGGAATTTTAGTATTATCGCCCATATAGACCACGGTAAATCTACATTAGCTGACCGTCTGATTGAGATTACTGGCACATTGACCAAACGGGAAATGCGTGAGCAAGTGCTTGACAGCATGGATCTTGAGCGCGAACGGGGTATCACCATTAAATTGCAGTCATCAAGATTGGTATACACCGCACAAAACGGCGAAGAGTATGTGCTTAATTTAATTGACACACCGGGTCATGTGGACTTTACCTACGAGGTTTCCAGGAGCCTAAAAGCATGTGAAGGCGCTGTGCTAGTGGTTGATGCCACACAAGGAGTAGAGGCCCAGACCCTTGCAAATGTTTATCTTGCCCTTGAGCAAAATTTAGAAATCGTACCGGTTCTCAATAAAATTGACTTGCCGAGTTCTAGACCAGAAGAAGTGATTCAAGAAATTGAAGACATCATCGGCATCGTTGCCGAGGGTGCACCCCAGATTTCTGCTAAAACGGGACAGAATATTGAAGCTGTTCTTGAAGCGATTATTGAACATGTTCCTGCACCAACCGGTGATGAAGACGCTTCATTAAAAGCTTTGATTTTCGACTCTTATTATGACTCCTATAAGGGCGCTGTAGCCTATGTTAGAATCTTTGATGGTTCGGCTAAAAAAGGCGATAAAATACTACTAATGGCCACTGGCGCAGAGTATGAAATCACTGAAGTCGGTATTTTCACACCTGCAATGGCTCCAATCAAACAGCTTTTTGCAGGGGATGTCGGATACATCACAGCCAGTATCAAGAATGTTAAAGACTGTACCGTGGGTGATACCATCACCCATAGTTTGAACCCAACTCCGCAATCACTACCAGGCTATAAACCTGCAACCCCAATGGTTTATTGTGGTGTCTACCCTGCTGAGGGGCAGGATTTTGAAGTGATTCGAGATGCTCTAGAAAAACTGCAACTCAATGATGCGGCGCTGACATTTGAAGCAGAAGTCTCGGTTGCTCTTGGTTTTGGTTTTAGATGCGGTTTCCTTGGACTCCTCCATATGGAAATTATTCAAGAACGTTTGGAGCGAGAGTTTGACCTTGATCTAATTTCAACGGCACCAAGTGTTATTTATCGTATAACAAAAACTGATGGTAGTGTTTTGATGGTTCAAAACCCTTCAAACTTACCGCCACTGGGTGAAATTGAATTGATGGAAGAGCCAATAGTCAACTGCGACATCATGCTGCCTAAAGATTATGTGGGTACTGTGATGGAACTGTGCCAAGCCAGACGGGGCGTGATGATTAAAATGGACTACTTGGATGAGCGCCGGGTTCAGTTGCACTACGAAATGCCATTGAATGAAGTCATCTATGATTTCTTTGATGCCTTAAAATCAAAAACCCGTGGCTATGGTTCATTAGATTATGATTTCAAAGAGTATGTACCAGCAGAACTGGTCCGTTTGGATATTCTACTCAATAAAGAATTGATTGATGCATTTTCTCTCATTACCCATGAAACCACAGCCTATGCCCGTGGCAGAAAAATCTGTGAACGTCTAAAAGAAGAAATCCCAAGACAAATGTTCACGATTCCAATCCAGGCATCGGTGGGTACAAAGGTTATTGCAAGAGAGACCATCAGCGCCCTCCGTAAAGACGTTTTAGCCAAGTGCTACGGCGGTGATATCTCCAGAAAGAAAAAGCTCCTCAACAAGCAAAAAGAGGGTAAGAAGCGTATGCGTCAAATGGGTAATGTAGAAGTACCTCAGCACGCCTTCTTGGCAGTCCTCAAATACGACGATAATTAAAATCTTCGACGTTTATCTTATACGACGATAATTAACAAAATGGCTGTCTTCATCTGAAGGCAGCTTTACTTTAATCATAAGAAGGGAAAGCTGATGTCACATCTTTATATTCATATTCCATTTTGCAGCCACCGATGTGGGTATTGTGATTTTGTTTCATCATCTCGTCTAGATCACATACCTCAGTATTTGGAGACGCTTTACGCAGAATTACGGCTACTCTATAAGCAGTATCCTTGGCCGCTTAAAACCATTTATATCGGTGGTGGTACCCCGTCAGTTCTTAGTGAGGGTGATTTTCTTACTTTACTAGAGCAAGTTAAAGGGATTTACGGGACTCCATCACAAGAGTGGACAGTAGAAATGAATCCAGAAACCGTAACCCCGCAAAAGGTTGCAGCACTGTCTAGACTTGGCGTCAACCGGGTGAGTCTTGGCATGCAAGCCAAACAACCCCATCTACTGCAGGTGCTTGAGCGCCATTCTCGTTTTGAAGATGTGCATAGGGCCGTTTCCCTCATCAAGGCGGCTGGTATTCCTCATCTTAGCCTGGATTTAATCTATGGCATCCCCGGGCAAACTTTATCCGAACTCACCGAGAGTCTTGAGGCAGTCCTAGGGCTAAACCCCGATCATATCTCAACCTATGCCTTAAAACTTGAACCACAAACACCCATGGGTAAACTTTCGGAACAAGGATTGCTCAAATTGCCTGTGGATGATTTTGTGGCTGATCAGCTGGATTTAGTGATTGATACCCTGGTTATTGCTGGTTATGGCCGCTATGAGATTTCTAACTTTGCAAAGAGTGGGTGTGAGAGCAAGCACAATCTGGCCTATTGGCATGGCAATAATACTTTGGGGGCAGGGATGGGAGCCGTTTATCTTGTAGATGGTGTGCGCTTTGAGAATTTTAGCGTTTTTTCTGCTTACTTTGAGAGTGGCTTGGCCGGGATATTACCCATCGAGTCACAGGAAAAATTAGGAAAAGAAGATTTGCTCTTAGAAGCACTGATGCTTGAACTTCGTTTAGCAGAGGGGATTTCCTTAAAGGGATTTGAAGCTAAATTCGGCGTGGATTTTGAAGTGCTCTTTGAGCGGTATATCAAAAAATACATGGCCCTAGGCTTGATGGACAAAAGTGACTCCCATATTTACTTAACACGTAAGGGCATGGGAATTGAAAATGCCATACTTATAGAGATGTTTGATGCAATTTGAATCCACTTAGACTCTTGACAAGAGAAACAAAGGGTAGTATATTATGGATAGAGGTATTAGCACTCCTTGTTGACGAGTGCTAACAAGTGAGGTGGAAGATGCAACTCGGCGATAGAAAATTGCGTATTTTAAAAGTCATTATTGACGATTATATTGATACTGCTCTGCCGGTCGGGTCTCGTACGATTTCTAAAAAGCCCTCCATGGCAGTCAGTTCAGCCACAATTCGAAACGAAATGGCTGATTTAGAAGACCTTGGTTTACTATTGCAACCCCATACTTCAGCAGGGCGTATACCCTCTGATTTAGGCTATCGCTTATATGTTGATTTTATGAAGGATGCCTATGATTTAAAAGCAGACCAAAAGGCATTAGTTCAATCCCTTCTGGTAACCAATATCATTGAGATGGAAGATATTATCCTCCATGCAGTATCACTTTTGTCAAAGTTGACGGGTTTAACCACCGTCATCAGTTTGCCTTTGTTTAAAAAGAGCAATTTAGTGAATATGAAGATTGTAAAAATCAATGACAAAAAAGCGCTTTTGATCATGGTTTCAGATACAGGGGTTGTTAAAAACATTTCCCTAGGTATTGACGACTTAAATCAAGAAGTTCTGGATGCCATTGTCGATTGTCTGTTAACCCGTTTTAAAGGCACGGCCATAGAGGCCATCAATGTGAGAGAAATCTTTGCCATTAAGCAGAATTTTGGCCAATATGGCGACGTGATTGATTATCTGATACCGATTCTTAGAGATTCCTTAAAGGATATTAAAGATTTTGAGGTCTACGTAGATGGTGTGAATTCGGTTTTTCAACTACCTGAGTTCAATGACATCTCTACGGCAAAAAAATTCTTGGATATGATGAGCGATAAAGACTTAATCTATAGAGCCCTTGAAGATGCAAACGAAAAAATGATCGTTCGCATCGGTCGAGAAAATGTTCTTGATGAACTCAAGAATTTAACGGTTATTGCTGCACCATATAAATTTAATGGTGTTAATGATGGCCGAATCGGCGTGATTGGTCCAATGCGTATGAATTATGATCAAGTTATGACAACGGTTAGTTATATAGCGGATACCCTAACCACTATTTTTTCGGGTATTCACTTGTAAAGTGTAGTATATAGGAGGAAAGCATGGCATTTAAAAAGCGTGAAAAAGAACTTGATCTAGAAGCTGAAGCCATTGTGGATGATGCGGTCCACAATCAAGAAGCGGCTATGATCGATGATGAATTTACTGAGACTGGCGAGGACGCACCCTTACAAGCTAGCCTAGAAATTCAAGAAGCACTGAAGGAGCACGAACAAAAATTCTTGCGTCTTTCTGCGGATTTTGCAAACTATAAGCGACGTGTTGAAAAAGAAAAATCGGACATCTATAGGAGTGCTAATGAGCGTTTAATGGTCTCTCTATTATCGGTGATCGACAACATGGAGCGGGCTCTAAGCCATGCAGAAGAAAGCTCTAAAGAGTCTTTTGTCTCCGGTGTTGAAATGGTCTTTAAGAACATGATGGAAGTGGTTGCTAAAGAAGGTCTTAAAGACATTGAAGCCATGGATCAACCCTTTGATCCCAATCAACATCATGCTGTTATGACAGAAGCTAAAGAAGGTTATGACAGCGACTATGTCATTGCTGTTTTACAAAAAGGGTACTTGCTGAATGACAAGGTCATCCGACATGCGATGGTCAAGGTCTCAGAATAAATATAAAACTCATTATTTAAATTATAGGAGGATAAAAACATGGGAAAAGTAATTGGTATTGACTTAGGAACAACAAACTCTTGCGTATCAGTATTAGAAGGTGGCGAACCAGTCGTCATTCCAAATGCGGAGGGAAATCGGACAACGCCATCTATCGTTGCATTCGCTAAAAACGGCGAAAGATTAGTTGGCGAAACTGCTAAGCGCCAAGCCATCACAAATCCAGATCGCACAATCATCTCTATTAAACGTGAAATGGGTAGAGACCACAAAATTGAAATCGATGGTGTCACACATTCGCCACAGGATATTTCAGCAATGATCCTTACAAAACTGAAGCAAGATGCTGAAGCATACCTTGGTGAAAAAGTAACAGAAGCTGTTATTACGGTTCCTGCTTATTTCTCAGATGCTCAAAGACAAGCTACTAAAGACGCTGGTCGTATTGCAGGCCTTGATGTTAAGCGTATCATCAACGAGCCAACTGCAGCATCCCTTTCTTATGGCCTTGACAAAACAAATCACCAACAAAAGATCATGGTTTATGACTTAGGCGGCGGTACTTTCGACGTTTCTATCTTGGAAATCGGCGATGGTGTATTTGAAGTTTTGGCAACAAACGGTAATAACCACCTTGGTGGCGATGACTTTGATAAAATCGTTATGGACTTCTTAGCTGATCAGTTCCAAAGCGAGCACGGCGTTGATTTAAGAAAAGACAAAATGAGCCTTCAAAGACTTAAAGAAGCTGCAGAAAAAGCCAAAAAAGAGTTATCATCTACTAATACAACAAATGTTAACTTGCCATTTATCACTGCAACTGCAGATGGTCCTTTGCACTTAAACATCGATGTAACCCGCGCTAAATTTGATAGCTTAACAAACTCATTAGTCAAAGCTACAGTTGAGCCAATGAGAAAAGCCCTTCAAGATGCTGGCCTTAACGCATCAGAACTTGATCAAGTAATCTTGGTTGGTGGTTCAACACGTATTCCGGCTGTTCAAGCTGCAGTTAAAGATGTCACAGGCAAAGAGCCTCATAAAGGTGTTAACCCAGATGAGTGTGTTGCTGTTGGCGCTGCTATCCAAGCTGGCGTTCTAACTGGCGAAGTTAAAGATGTCTTGTTACTTGACGTAACACCACTTTCATTGGGTATTGAAACAATGGGTAGCGTTTTTACAAAATTGATTGAAAGAAACACAACAATTCCAACTAAAAAGAGCCAGATTTTCTCTACAGCTGCAGATAACCAAACAGCAGTAGATGTTCACGTTCTTCAAGGTGAGCGTTCAATGGCACCTGATAACATCACACTTGGCCGTTTCCAATTTGATGGTATTCCACCAGCAAGACGTGGTGTGCCACAAATCGAAGTGACATTTGACATCGACGCCAATGGTATTGTTAACGTTAGTGCAAAAGACATGGGCACTGGCAAACAACAACACATTACAATTACAGCTTCTACTAACTTGTCTGACGAAGAAATCAAACGCAAAGTTGAAGAAGGCGAAAAGTTCCGTGAAGAAGATGAGAAGCGTAGAAAATTAGTTGATGCCAAGAATGAATCAGAATCTTTAATCTACGAAATCGAAAAATCTCTAGATGACCTAAAAGAAAATGTAACAGAAGATGAAAAGAAACATGTGAACGAAAAAGTCGAAGCCCTTAAAAAAGCAATCGAAACCAATACGATTGAAGCGATTGAAGCTGCTAAAAAAGAAGTTTCTGAAGCCTTCCAGCCAATTGCTCAAAAAGTTTATGCAAAAGCACAAGCAGAGCAAGGGCAAGAGGGTCAAGCGCAACAAGGCCAAGCTGGTCCACAAGATGATGTAGTCGACGCCGATTACGAAGTTGTAGAAGATAAATAGTACCAATGGCTTCTGGAAGCACCCCAGTGATCTGGGGTGTTTCGAGGTGCTCACTCTATGACAATGCGTAAAACAAATGGAAAGGCGGCACTTTTGTGAGCAACAAGAAAGATTATTATGAAGTATTAGGTGTCGATCGATCGGCTGATGAGGCCGCGCTTAAAAAAGCCTATAGAAAACAGGCCATGCAGCACCATCCAGACCGTAATCCAGATAATGCAGAATCGGAAGCCAAATTTAAAGAAGCCAACGAAGCCTACGAAGTGCTTTCAGACCCTAAAAAGAGACAACTTTATGATCAATTTGGTCATGCAGGGGTGGATCCTAATTATGGCGGTGGCGGCGGTGGCGGCCAATATTCTGGTTTTGGTGGATTTGATGGCTTTGATGATATCCTTAGTGAATTCTTTGGCGGCGGTGGTGGTGGCTTTGGTGGCCAAAGCGGTAACCGTCCTCAAAAGGGTCAAAACGTTAAAATTCCTTTGGACTTGAAGTTTGAAGAAGCGGTTTTTGGCGTTGACAAGGAAATTGAATTTCTAAGAACAGAAGACTGCCAAACCTGCAACGGTTCTGGCGCTGAGCCTGGCTCTAAGACCCATACTTGTTCAAAATGTAATGGCCAGGGTGCTTTGAAGTATCGTCAAAGAACTTTATTTGGTGAGCAAATCACCTCTCGTTCTTGCGATCAGTGTAAGGGTACTGGCAAAACCTATGAGCAGGCCTGTACCACTTGTAAAGGCCATGGTATCGTTAAAAAACGTAAGAAACAAACGGTTACGATACCTGCTGGTGTTGATGAAGGCCAAGTGCTGACCCTTCAACAAGAAGGCAATTTGGGCGCTAAGGGCGGTCCTAGGGGCGATGTTTACGTGGTGATGCGGGTTGCACCACATAATTTGTTTAAGCGCGAGGGCCAAGATATCATTTGTGAAATGCCGATTACCTATGTTCAGGCAGCTCTTGGGGATGAGTTAACGGTACCGACACTGGATGGTAAAGTTAAGTATAAAATTATAGAAGGTACACAATCTGGTACAGTCTTTAGACTCAAAGGTAAGGGTGTGCCGGTTCTCAATGGCTATGGCCGTGGGGATCAATATGTCAAGGTGACGGTAGAGACACCTAAGAATCTTAATGAGAAGCAAAAGCAAATGCTTAAGGATTTTGCCGCTTCCATGGGAGATGAAGTCTACGAGCAACGGTCATCCTTCATTGATAAGGTAAAAAAATTATTTAGCTGAATGTAAAACCAAGGTCCTGGAATGTGAAAATTCCAGGACTTTTCTTGTGTTTTCAAGGCTTGTAGAGTAAGTAAAAAAAAGTGCATATTGCCCATAAAAAAGGTATAATAGGTTTATCACTGTAATGTGCCAAGTCGATACCCGTGGAGGAATTATGAAGTGTCCTTTTTGCTCAGAAGACGATTCAAAAGTCATTGACTCAAGACCAACTGACGACGGCCATGCAATTCGCAGACGCCGTGAGTGTGGTGCGTGCAAAAACAGGTTTACAACATACGAAAAAGTAGAAGAAATCCCTTTGGTCGTCGTCAAAAAAGATGGCAATCGAGAGGCCTTTAACAGAAGTAAAATTGTCAATGGTCTAATCAGAGCCTGTGAGAAAAGACCGGTATCCTTGGAAAGCATGGAACGGATGGTTGACGATATCGAGCGCAATCTCAATAATTCCATGATCAAAGAAGTGGATACACAAAATATCGGGTCTCAAATTATGAGAGGGCTCAAAGAACTTGACGAAGTCGCTTATGTGAGATTCGCCTCGGTGTATCGACAGTTCAAAGATATTGATACATTTGTTGATGAGCTAGAAAAACTCAAGAAAGAGAAACTGGTTTAATGATGATGATAAAGAGAGTTGGCGAGATAACTGTCGTCGATTATTCTGATTTTTTTAAGCCTTCCATTGTGAAGGCTTATTTTACGACGCGATTAGGTGGCATCAGTCAAGGGCCTTTTGCGTCCTTAAATATGAGCACCGCTACAGGGGACTCAGCAGACCATGTCTGCGAAAATAGAGAGAGGCTCTTGCGTGGACTTGGTAGTCCCAAACGTCTAATTTTTGCAAAACAAGTTCACGGTGATGCTGTCTATATCGACGATGGAAAAGTGACTGGCTTAGTGGGGGAGTATGACGCTATTGTTAGTTCATATAACGATGTAGCCCTTATGACCTATCACGCCGATTGCTTTCCGGTTTTTGCCTATTGTTTAAAAACAGGGGTAATGGGTATGTGTCATGCAGGATGGCAAGGGGTTTTCAAAGAGGTTGTCAAAGGCCTGCTTGAGGCCATGTGTCACAAGTTAGGTGCCAAAATGCAACAAATTCGGGTGGTTATTGGACCTGGCATTGGACTTGATGCCTACCAAGTTAACCAAACCCTAGCTGACCGATTCACCGACAAATTCGGGCAAGCAGTTGTTGAGAACCGTCAAGATGGCCCTCACTTGGATTTAAATAAATGCCTGCTGATCACCCTGATAGAGAAGGGCCTGGCCCCTGAACAAATCCAGTCATCGTCTGCTTGTACCTACGGGCAATCAAATTATTTTTTTTCCCATCGTCGGGATGGTCAACAAACTGGGCGCATGGTCGCTGTAATCACAAAATAGCAATTAGGTTGACTAATAGGCGTAAATTCTGTATGATATATTGATGTGCTCTGCTAAAGTCTTAAGCACAGTATGGGGAGGGAACCATGGATAATCGCATTAAAAGTGTCGATGCCGATAGTGTTGCGCATGAATTGGGCATTGAAGCCGGAGATCGGTTAGTCGCTATCAACGGCAAACCCGTTGTGGACATTATGGATTTCCTATACTTTATGGATGATGACGAGATTGATTTAGTCATTCAAAAACCTGATGGAGAAGTGTGGGAGTTGGAAATCGAAAAATCATTTGACGAGGTACTGGGCCTCAATTTCGAAAATCCAATTTTAGATCAGGCCCAGAGGTGCTCCAATCAATGCGTTTTTTGTTTTATTGACCAGTTGCCAAAAGGCATGCGAGACACCCTATATTTTAAAGATGACGATTCGCGCTTATCGTTTTTGATGGGGAATTTTGTGACCCTCACCAATATGAATGATGCTACCTTTCAGCGCTTAATTGATTACCGCATAAGTCCCATTAATGTTTCAGTCCACACAGTGGATGGACCCCTTCGAACAAAATTGTTGGGGAATCGCTTTGCTGGCAATATCCTTGATCGTCTAAAGCGTCTCAAAGAAGCTGGTATTGAAATGAATGGTCAGGTTGTTTTATGCCCAGGTCTTAACGATGGTGCTTATTTAGATGAAACCATTGAAGAACTGAGTCATTTATACCCCTATATGTTTTCTATGGCCGTTGTTCCCATAGGCCTCACTAAATATCGCCAGGGTTTATTTGAAGCCACTCCTGTGGACTTTAAAATAGCCCGTGCTATCATCAAGAAAATTGAAAAATGGCAAGCAATTTTACTTGAACGGATTGGTACCCGTTTTGTTTTTGCGGCAGATGAGTTTTATCTCAAAGCAGAACTTGACGTACCCCAAGCAAGCGCCTACGAAGGCTACGTTCAAATAGAAAATGGTGTTGGTTTGCTCAGACAATTTGAAGACACCTTCTTGGAAGCCCTAACTCTGGATAAAGGGCCGGTGATACCGGGAAGCGTGATACTTGGAACCTCTGTAGCAGCCGAACAAATGATAAAAAAATGTTGCAATCAACTAAATGCATTACATCCCCAAATTCACATAGAGGTTGTAGCCATTGAGAATACTTTCTTTGGCGGCGCCATTACCGTGGCTGGACTATTGACTGGAAAAGATATTTTACGTGGGTTTGAGAAGGGGATTGATGCTGATGCCTTGTTATTGCCCAGTGTTTTGGTGAATACAGATGGCGTTTTGTTGGATGATATGACACCGCAAGATCTTCAGGAGGCTCTGGGGATCCCTGTTCACCTAGTTGATGTCAATGGCAAGGCCTTGGTCGACTGCCTGTTAAGGAGGAAAGCTTTATGAGAAAACCCATAGTAGCAATTGTTGGACGTCCGAATGTGGGCAAATCAACTTTTTTTAACCGCATTTCCGGTAAGCGTATTTCCATCGTTGAAGATACACCTGGTGTGACAAGAGACCGTGTATACACTGATGTTGAGTGGTTGAGCTATAAATTCACAATGATTGATACCGGTGGTCTTGAACCAAATTCTGATGATTTGATTCTATCGCAGATGCGTAATCAGGCGATGATCGCCATTGATCATGCTGATGTCATTCTCTTTATGATCGATGGACGGGATGAATTAACCTCTGCTGACGAAGAAATCGGAGAACTTTTGAGACGGAGCCACAAACCGATCGTATTGGTAGCCAATAAAATCGATACAGCACGGATGCCAGGACATTTTTACGACTTTTTCACACTTGGACTTGGCGAACCAATTGCCATTTCATCGGTCAACGGTCTAAATCTAGGTGATCTTCTAGATGAGATTACAAGCCATTTCAAGGATATTAAAATTGATGACTACGAAGAAGATGTGATTAAAGTAGCGATTATCGGTAAGCCGAACTCTGGCAAGTCGTCCCTAGTCAACTCCATATTGGGCGAAGAAAGGGTTATTGTTAGCCCGATTGCTGGTACCACCCGTGAAGCCATTGACACCCCTTTCACCCATGATGAAAAAAACTATGTGTTGATTGATACTGCAGGTATTCGCAGAAAATCAAGAGTGGATGATAACGTTGAAAAATATAGTATCTTAAGAGCACTGACGGCCATCGAAAGAGCGGATGTGTGTATTTTGATGATCGATGCAGCAGAAGGCGTCACAGAACAAGATAAAAAAGTGGCTGGCTATGCCCACGAAGCTGGTAAAGCAACCATTATTCTTGTTAATAAGTGGGATCTGTTGGAAAAAGACAATCATACCTATGCTAATTTCACAAAAGTGATTCGCAATGAAATCGCTTATATGCAATATGCCCCAATTGAATTTATTTCTGTTAAAACTGGTCAGCGTGTGAATAAGGTCCTTGATATGGTTGATTATGTCAATAATCAAGCGGCTCTAAGAGTACCGACTGGGACTCTTAATGATATTATTTCAGAGGCAATCCTAATGCACCAACCGCCTTCTGACAAGGGTAAGCGTCTGAAAATTTACTACATGACACAAGTTAGTGTTAAGCCACCAACCTTTGTTTTGTTTATTAACGATCAAGAACTGGCTCACTTTTCTTATATTAGATATTTGGAAAATCACATTCGTAAGAACTTTAATTTTGAAGGCTCACCAATCATCATTCAAACTAGAGAGAAATCTTCGTGAGGTAGCTTATGGCACAGATAGGTATTTTAAGTACAGGTAGTTGGGCGATTGGCATTGCCAGCATATTGCTTGAGAATGGCCATACCATCACGATGTGGGGTCACGAAGCTGCTCAGGTGCTAGCCCTTCAAGAAACAGGGGAGAATCCTGGTTTTATGCCAGGGTTCAAATTGAAAGGTGACATCAACTATACTTGTAACATGGCAGAAGCTGTGGCTGATAAGGATTTTGTAGTGAATGCCATACCAACTCAATTTATTAGGGCTGCAATAGCATCTGCTCCTTCTATGGGGAAAGAAACTGTGATTATCAATGTGGCAAAGGGTTTAGAAATTGGGACTCAAGAGCGCATTGAACAGATTATCAAGACTTACTATCCAGATCAAGCCTATGCTGTATTATCAGGACCATCCCATGCTGAAGAGGTCGTTTTAAAATTACCAACCACCCTTGTGGCTGCTTGCAGAGACAGGGTGATTAGTGAAAAAATACAGGACTTATTTATGACCCCGTATCTCAGAGTTTATGCCCACCCAGATGTACTTGGGGTGGAAATTAGTAGCGCTTTGAAAAATATTATCGCAGTGGGTGCAGGTATTTGCGATGGTATGGGCTATGGTGACAATGCCATTGCAGCCCTCATTACCCGTGGTATTGCTGAAATGAAAAGATTAGGTGTTGCCATGGGTGCCATGCCGCAAACATTTGATGGCTTAGCGGGTATTGGGGATTTAATTGTGACATGTACAAGTCAGCATTCCCGCAATCGCCGTTGTGGTAAGTTGATTGGTCAGGGGGCTACACTTGAAGAGGCTAAGGCTCAAATCGGTATGGCAATCGAAGGTGTTGCAACCGTTAAGGCGGCACATCAGTTGATGTCAGCTTATTCTGTTGAAATGCCCATCGTCAGTCAACTGTATAAAGTGTTATACGAAGCAGGGGATCCGAAAGAAGCTGTTATGGCACTGATGTTAAGGCAGCGCAAACACGAAGTAGAAGGTGCTGTTTCTGAAGAAATGTGGTCATAAAGATACTGAAAACTTTAAATTTTAGGGTTTCTGCTGTATAATGAAAGTCAAGGCATTCACGCCTTGACTTTTTTGTGTTCTATTCTGTTTATTGGAGATAAAATAATGGCTAATAATGAAAACATTCAAATAATCGTTGCAATTTTAACGGTTCTCTTATGCGTCACTGTTTTAGGTTATTTCTTCTCGATTATTCGTGAGAGACTGGATTTAATGCATCAAAGGGTCGTGATTAAAAGTAAGGCTGTCACACAAAGACTCTTAGATGAAATTGACTTGAAGATGTTTCGTCTTGGTCGGGTCAAGTTGTTTGTGGGCGATGAAATACGCGTCCGTTTAAAGAATCGTCATTCTGTTCGTGGTGTTGTCTTAGGCGCTAAAAAGAATGCCAATGCCCTTTGCCTGGTCACCGCCAAAGATGAAATTGTGGAAGTTCAGGTGGGATCAATTGATAAACTAAGTGTGGTTACAAAATACGGGCGTCTTTTTTAAGGGGCTATGGAGTGAAAAATGTCTAAATACGAGTCTGAAATTGAATTGGATAATCATCCTTCTGCTAAATCCACCCGGTCAAAAAAGAAAAGCAAAGTCAACAGACATAAATTCTTAAATCGCCTGTTAATGATTCTCTTAATCGGTTCTGTTGCGGGCTATAGTTTGTACAGTTACTTTAAAAATCCGACTGAACTGGTACAATTGCGGTTTGGGACGGTGCAATTAACTTCAAAACATGCAGGTATCATTCTTCGGGATGAGGTGGTCGTTTATAGTATGAATGCCGGTGTCTTTACGCCGGAAGTTCTCGATGGTGAGCGGGTCAAAAAGAATCAACGAATTGGTGCTCTAGTTGTGGATGAAAAGGTAGCTTCTAAAACAGATGATTCCCCAACAGCAGAAGCTCCATCTGTTATACCGGATGTGATAGGAACTCAACCGGTTCTTGTGGATCAAAAAACTTTGGAAACAGAAGCGCGAGGCATTTACGACACTTTGATTCAAGCACTGAAGGGCAAGCGGTTTATAGAAGCTGAAAATATGAAAAAAGAGCTCAACTTTAAATTAGACAGATTAAAACGTCTGAAGGAAGAGTCAAGTGCAAATGCTTTCTATTTACAAGCCAATCGCACGGGTTCTGTTGGTAGTCAAAGTGCTTCAACTGGACAAACTATACCAATTCAAGCTATTGAGTCGGGGCTTGTCACTTATTATTTTGATCAGATGGAGGCGCAACTCCATTACGAAAATCGCTATAAAATTATGTTTGAACAATTGTTTAAAAGTGAAATTCCCACTCAGAACCGCCAGACTTTAGGTGCAAAACCCAAAGAAGCGCTCTTTAAAATTGTCAGTCCTGAGGTATGGTATTTAGCCTGTCAAATCGGTTTAAATGAATTTGACCTTTTTAAGCGTGAAGCTAAAGTAACGGTTCAATTAGGCACTGAGCAAGTTGAAGCAAGGGTCGAGGAGACCTTTGCTTCAGGGCAAGATGGGGTCTTGATTTTACGCCTTACACAACAAGCTTCCATGATGCATAATCAACGTAAAGTGGCTGTGACCCTAGTCCGCGATGAAGTCAAAGGCTTATTGATGCCAAAGGATTCCCTGGTTAAAAAAGATGGGCAAGATGGGGTTTATAGCGTTAATCGGAATCGGCAGGTCGTTTTTAAACCCGTTCAAATTATTGCATCTAAGGAGTCTGATTACATTGTCATCGAAGGTCATTTTACCCGTGTAAACGATAAAGGTGAAACCATTCAAATACAGACATTACAAGAAGGCGAACAAATCCTACGAACCATTGGTAATCGGGTTGAAGGGGATATTCTCGAATAGGAAGCAAGAGGTGCAAGATGGAATGGCTTAATGATAATCTCCAAGAAATTCAGCATCAAATCCTAGAAGCCTGTCAAAGATCTGGGAGAGAAATCAGTGAAATCACCTTGATAGGTGTTTCAAAAACTATTGATCCTGAAGTGGTGAATGCATCGCTTAAAATAGGTATCGAAAACTTGGGTGAAAGTAAACCACAAGAAATCCTCCGGAAGTTTCCTCTGATTGATCAACCGGCCAAATGGCATATGATTGGGAATCTGCAGGGGAATAAGGTAAAGATGATTATCGATAAAGTTCAGATGATTCAATCTGTTGATAGTCTTAAGCTGGCAGAAGAAATCGGTAAGCGAGCTTTGGCAATTGGTATTGTTATGCCGATTTTGATTCAAGTTAACATTGGAGATGAAGGACAAAAAAATGGTATCAGCATTGACCAATTAGAATCCCAATCAAAACTGATTGCTGAGGTTGCGGGGATTCAAGTAGAGGGCTTGATGTGCATCGCACCCTATTTTGATAATCCGGAGGACGTTCGTCCTTATTTTAAAAAAATGAAATCTCTTTTTGAACATCTGAAAGAAATGGCGTATAATGAAATGACAATGAAATATTTATCCATGGGTATGACCCATGATTTTAAGATCGCTATCGAAGAAGGTGCTAACATCATCCGAGTTGGCACGGGTCTGTATGGCAAGCGAAACTATCAAGGGGGCTAATATGGCTAATAAATTATTGAGTACATTTAAGAATTTTTGGGGTTTTGAAGAAGCTGAAGAAGAAGAAGAAGAAGTTATTGAAGAAAAAGTGGTAAAAGAGACGCAAGCACCTGTTTATACCCCTGCTTCAACTTCGTTTTTTACACCCCAATCCAAGAATCGTGTTGTTAATATTCACAGCAATGCCAATATGAAAATTGAAGTATTTCAACCGCAAACCTTTGAAGCTGCTGTTGAAATTGTTGAATGTTTACGAGCAAAAAAACCAGTCATTATCAATTTAGAAGCGATTCCATCAGATTTAGCGAGAAAAATATTTGATTTTCTAAGTGGGGCCCTTTGCGCCATAGACGGTAAAGCAGAAAAAATTTCTAGAGGCATTTTCTTGCTAGCGCCTACAAATGTTGAAATCAATGGAAAAATCACATCAGAAGGCACAGTCAATACAGACGAAAATCTCATTGAAAGTACGTTCTTTCAATTTAAGTAGAAAGTAGGTTCAAATGCTAAGCATGACGGTTATGATCTTTTCTCAGGTCCTTATCTATTTGTTGTTAGTAAGGGCAGTTATGTCGTGGATTGTAAAAGATTACAGTCACCCTTTTGTAAAACTGGTTTATCAGTTGACTGAGCCACTCTTGACACCCATGCAGAAATTATTTACACAACTTGGCCTCAATCGTGGGGGCATCGACTTTTCTTTCCTTGCAACATTTTTACTCATTCAATTTCTCACACAAGCGATTGTAGTGGCTCTTAATAATGCCGGACTCTAGTCGCTGTCACCAAATTATGAAATCTCTGATGGTTCCAGAATCTTGTCAAGATGGATTTGTGGCTGCTTATCAGGCGATTGAGAGATGTGACCGTTTTCACGAAAGACAGTTTACATCATTTTTAGATCCAGAGACTATAAACTTTGTGAAAAAGTTAAATTCTCAGAATGATGGTACTCTTATGTTCTTTGGTGGCTATAAAGATGCAGAGTATCAGATGCTTGGCGTCTTTCCTAGCCACGAACAGCCATCACAAGCTGAGTTTCCATTAACACTCATGGCATTCGATTATACAACTCAATTTGGTACCATTGCTCACAAAGATGTATTAGGGGCTTTGATGTCCCTAGGCCTTGAAAGAAAAGTATTTGGCGATTTATTGGTCCATTTGGGTCATGTTGAATTTTTAGTTAAGTCTAGCTTAGTGCAATACGTTCAGAGTCATCTTGATCAAGTCAAGCACATGGGTATCAATTTAAAAGAATTGCCACTTGAATTATTGCAGCCCCCAGTTCAAGAGCGGATACCGGTCTGTTTTTCAGTACCTTCCCTGCGATTAGATGCTGTGGTGGCTGGTGCCTTTAATTTATCTCGTACCCAAGCTGTCAATTATATTCAACAAGGCTATGTCAAGTTGAATTATAGTGTCATGGATAAAGTTGATTACCATGTGGTCCCAGAAGACTTGATTAGCGCAAGACGGTTGGGTCGCTTTTATGTTGGTGAGAGTCAAGGTTTTTCTAAAAAAGGGAAATTACGCATAGCTGGTGAGAAGATACTGATTAAAGTTTAGATGTTTATTTTTATTGCAAGACTTACTTTTGACACTCAAACCATCCGTAGAGGGAGCCCAGATGATCACACCGTTAGACGTTCAAAAAAAAGTATTCAATAGAAGTTTAAGGGGTTTTAGTGAAAGAGATGTAAATCATTTTTTACAGGAAGTAGGGCAATCTTTGGAGAAGCATATCAACGATAATGCTGAACTAAAAGAACGTATGGTTCGTGTGATGGACGAAGTCGGTAAATACAAAGCCATAGAGACAACCTTGTCAGAAACTTTAATCGTTGCTAAGAAGGCTGCTGATGATTTAATCAGTGTTTCAAAAAAAGAAGCTGAACAGATTATCGCCAGTGCGAAGTTGCAAGCCTATACCATTGAAGAGCAGACAAGACGTGATATACAAGCGCTTCAAACACAACGGATGATGATGGAAAAGGATTTGGATGGATTCAGACTCCGAATGGAATCCCTGCTGCGGGCGCAATTAGATGTTGTCTCTCATTATAAAGGGGATATAGATCACCAACCCCAATTACAGCAACATTCCCAAGTTCAATTGCATGCAAAAGCACCGACACAGCAGCAAGTACAACAGCCCCAACAACAAGTGCAACCACCGCAGCCGCAATTGCAACCGGAATCACACCAACAGAATCAGCATCAAGCACAGTCGCAGTTGACTCGTTCTGTCTAAAATTGAATCTTACATGGCCATATTTAGTCATGTAGAGCATAGGGATTTTGTATGGGGGGGGCATGGGTTTTGTGTATGCCCTTGACGAAACCTGACCTTTACATTATAATGTGAACAATTACATGCATTTTGGATTTGGATGCCACAGCGATTGCTGACATTCAAATCTTACTAGCAATCTAAAAGCGTTGATGAGGCAAGTAGGTATTAAGTGTTCTTAAGAGAGTCGATGGTAGGTGGAAATCGATGGACGCCAGTACTGAAGATCCCCTCGGAGCTATGACTTTGAAATTTCAGTAAGAGTCATCGGTGGTCCCCGTTACGGCTATTTAAGTGACGTTTGATTTTTAAACGTAATTAGGGTGGTACCGCGTTAATTCGTCCCTGAGCAGATGCTCAGGGACTTTTTTATTTTAAGGAGGCGTTATAATGGCATATCGAGAACTAAAACAAGGACCAGTTGCTCAATCGGAACATCAAGTTGCTGAGTATTGGAAAACAATTGACTTATTAGAAAAGAGCATTACAACACGTGAAGGTAAAGAAAGCTTTGTCTTTTTTGAAGGCCCCCCGACTGCTAATGGCAGACCGGGCATTCACCATGTCTTGGCACGGGCTCTAAAGGACGCTGTATGCCGTTTTAAAACCATGGAAGGCTATCAAGTCAAGCGTAAAGCTGGCTGGGATACCCATGGCCTACCCGTTGAGATTGAAGTGGAAAAACGCATTGGTCTAGAAGATAAACAAGCCATTGAAGCCTATGGCATCGGCAACTTTAATCAAGCCTGCAGAGACTCTGTCTTTGAGTACGAAGGCCTATGGCGTGATATGACAGAGAAAATGGCCTATCTTGTAGACCTTGATAACCCTTATATCACCTTAGACAACAATTATATCGAGTCGGTTTGGTGGATTTTAGACAAGTTTTTCAAGGAAGATTATATCTACGAAGGCCACAAAATTTTGCCTTATTGCCCACGGTGTGGCACAGGTCTAGCCTCCCACGAGGTTGCCCAGGGGTATATGGAGAAAAAGACAACTACAGTTGTTGCAAAGTTCAAAGCAGTGGATGAAGATGCCTATTTCTTGGTATGGACCACAACCCCTTGGACCCTTGCGGCCAATGTTGCTTTGACGGTCAATCCAAAAGAGACCTATTTAAAAGTACGCTTTGAAGAAACAGTCTACTACATTGAAAAAAATCTAGCACCTAAAGTACTAGAGGGTGAGTTTGAAGTCCTTGAAACCATGCTTGGTGCTGCACTTGAACATAAAAGATACGAGCAGATCATGCCATTTGTCACAGCTGATAAGGATTGCTTCTATGTGACGCTGGGTGATTATGTTACCACAGAAGATGGTACGGGTATTGTCCATACGGCACCGGCTTTTGGTGAGGACGACTATCAATTAGGATTAAAATACGGCTTGCCAGTGCTACAGCCAGTTAACGAAGAAGGCAAATACACGGCTACCCCTTGGGAAGGCCAGTTTGTTATGGATGCCGATATCGAGATTATTAAGTGGTTAGCCCTTGAAGGCAAACTCTTTAAAAAGCAACGTATTGAACACAATTATCCACACTGCTGGAGATGCAAAACACCACTTCTTTACTATGCAAAACCAAGCTGGTACATTGAAATGACCCGTTTGAAAGACCAATTGATTGCGAACAACAATACCGTAAATTGGTTCCCTAATTATGTGGGCGAAAAGCGCTTTGGTAACTGGTTGGAAAACCTCAATGATTGGGCAATTTCAAGAAGCAGATACTGGGGAACACCACTTAACATCTGGCGCTGCGATTGTGGCCATATTCGATCAGTAGGCTCAAGACAAGAGCTGATTGATAACGCTGTTGAAACGGTCACCATGGACATTGACCTCCATAGACCAGCAGTTGACGATATCCATCTCCACTGCGAAAAGTGTTCTGGTCATATGACACGAGTGCCAGAAGTCATTGATTGCTGGTTTGACTCAGGAGCCATGCCGTTTGCACAGCACCATTACCCATTCGAAAACAAAGAGAATTTTGATTCCCTTTACCCTGCTGATTTTATTTGCGAAGGTATTGATCAAACAAGGGGCTGGTTCTATTCACTACTGGCCATCTCAACATTTGTCATGGGTGTATCTCCTTATAAGAATGTTTTAGTTAACGACCTAGTAGTTGATAAATTCGGTAAAAAAATGTCGAAATCTAAAGGCAATACCATCGACGCCTTTAAATTGCTTGAGCAATACGGCGCAGATGCCACCCGTTGGTACATGTATTACGTGTCACCAGCATGGCAGCCTACTAAATTTGACGAAGATGGCCTAAGAGAAATCAGTGCAAAATTCTTGGGAACATTAAGAAATTCATATGCCTTCTTCACCCTCTACGCCAATGCAGACCAATTGGATGTGGCTAGTTTTGATGTGCCAGTTGCAAGTAGACCAGAAGTTGACCGTTGGATGCTTTCAAAACTCAACAATTTGATCAAAGAAGTGACAGAAGATTTTGCTGTCTACGATTTAACCCGTGCTTCTAGAAAAATTCAAGAATTTGTTGTGGAAGACCTTTCAAACTGGTATATCCGTAGATGCAGAAGAAGATTCTGGGCTACAGAACTGACAGATGATAAGAAGGCTGTTTACAAAACAACCTATGAGGTTCTTGAAACCCTTGCGCGATTGATTGCACCTCTTGTGCCATTTATCAGCGAAGAAATCTATCAAAATCTAACTGGAAAAGAGTCGGTCCATTTGGCAAATTATCCAAAAGTGGATCTGAATTTAATCGATGATCATACTGAAAAGCGTATGGATCTAGTCAGAGAATTAGTTGGTCTTGGCCGTGCTGCCCGAGAAGGGGTTAAAATTAAAGTGCGTCAGCCAATTGCAAAGGTACTTGTAGATGGCTCCCACCAAGCGCTGATCGGGGACTTAGTGGCTCTGATACAAGAAGAATTGAATGTTAAAGAAGTCGTCTTTGAAGCTCACCTTGATCAATTTATGAATTTCTCATTAAAGCCTAACTTTAAGACAGCAGGCCCAATACTCGGAAAACGCATGGGTGCTTTCGGAAAAGCGCTGACAGAATTAGATGCTGCGGTGTGGGCACTTAAATTCAAAAACGGCGACTCAATTACACTTTCACTAGATGGTGAATCATTTACTCTAGATCAAGAACATGTTCAAGTGATTATTGCTTCTAAAGAGGGTTTCACTGTAGAAATGGCAAACAATCTATTTGTGATTTTAGATACAACGTTAAATGAAGATTTAATTTGCGAAGGGTATGCCCGGGAGTTTGTGTCAAGAATACAACAGCTTAGAAAGTCCAGTGGCTTTGAAGTCATGGATGAGATTCATATCACTTACAACTCAACTGAAATATTCGAAAAAGCAATTGGTTTGTATGAGGACTATATCAAAGGTGAAACCCTGGCTAAGAGTTTGACATTAACAAAAGAGGGTACATTTGAATCATTCGAACTTAATGGCGAGTTGACAGCAATCTCTGTTGTAAAAGCATAAACATCAATCGCTGATCTAAAGCATAAACAGAAAGAGGACATTTAATGAAAATAGGTATAATTGGGGCCATGGATTATGAAGTGGCCAGATTGGTTGAGGCCATGGACAATGTCTCACAAAAGACAGTTGCCGGAATGGTTTATCATCAGGGTATGCTGCATAAAAAAGACGTTGTAGTAGTGGTTTCAGGCATTGGTAAAGTCAATGCCGCTTTATGCGCACAGATTCTGGCTTCAGAATTCAGTGTTACGCATATGATCAATACTGGGGTCTCGGGTGCTGTTAAAGACTTTTTAGAGGTCGGTGATATTGTAATCTCCACTGACTTAAAGGAGCATGACTTTGACGTCACTGGATTTGGTGGTTTTGCATTTGGTGAAATACCACGGATGGCAACCTCCACTTTTATAGCGGATGAGGCTCTAAGACAGTTAGCGCTTACGGCTACAAAGAAAAATGTCACAGATCATAAGGTCTACGAAGGCCGAATTGTTTCGGGTGATCAATTTGTGGCTTCTGTGGAGAAAAAAGATTTTTTACTCTCTGAATTCGATGCAACCACCACGGAGATGGAAGGGGCAGCAATCGGCCATGCTTGCTATCTTAACAACATTCCATTCGTGATTATCCGAGCCATGTCAGATAAAGCTGATGGTTCGGCTCATGTAAATTTTGAAACATTTAGCAAGCAGGCCGCCATTAATTCGTCTAACATTGTTTTATCAATGCTTGAGGGGATGTAATGGAACGGTTGACGTTTGAAATCGATCCGGACGAAATTGGTATCCGGATCGATCAATACATTACTAATGCACTTGATGGGGTTTCAAGATCACAAGTGCAAAAGTGGATTGTCAATGGTTTGATCACTTCTGAAAGCGGTAAAGTCCTTAAAAAGAATTACATTCTAGAAAAAGGGGATGTGATTTCTGTGGACTTACCAGAACCAGAAACCTTAGATATATTGGCTGAAAACATCCCCCTTGATATTATTTATCAAGATGAGCATGTGATTGTGATTAATAAGCCACAGGGGATGGTGGTCCATCCTGCTCCTGGTAATTACACAGGAACCCTGGTCAACGCCTTAATGTATCACGTGAAAGACCTTTCGGATATCGGAGGCGTCATTCGCCCAGGAATTGTCCACCGCATCGATAAGGATACATCTGGACTTTTGATGGTTGCAAAGACAAATCTAGCTCACCATTCTTTAACTGCCCAGTTGAAAGAACACTCTGTGGACAGGGTTTACACAGCCCTCGTTCACGGTGGCTTCAATGTTGAAGAAGGCACGGTTAATGCGCCTATCGGACGACATCCGCAGAATCGCCTGAAAATGGCCATCACCTATCAGAATAGCAGACATGCAATCACCCATTACCAATTAATTGAAAGACTTGGGGCATTTAGTTTAGTAGAATGTCGCCTAGAAACAGGAAGAACCCATCAGATCCGTGTGCACATGGCATCCATTGGACATCCCCTAGTGGGAGATCCCTTGTATGGCACTCGAAAAGAAAAGTTAACGGCTTCTGGTCAGTATTTGCATGCAAAAGTATTAGGATTTGATCATCCACTAACTGGGGAACGTATGGTTTTTAGTGCGCCTTTGCCCCCTAACTTCGAGAAATTACTTCAAAGGTTGAGGTGAACCGATGCTGTTCAAAGCAAAGATTCTGGATGAAAAAGGTATGCAACGGTCGTTAACCCGATTGGCCCACGAAATTATTGAAAAAAACAAAGGTGTGGAATCCCTAGTATTAATAGGGATTCTTTCCCGTGGGGAGCCCATTGCCAACGAAATTGCCGACCAAATTGAGGCCATTGAAGGGGTTCGCGTGCCTGTTGGTTCAATTGATATCACCCTTTACCGTGACGATTTATCCACAGTGTCGGGGGAAGCGGTGGTGTCTGCAAGCCATATTGATTTTGACATTCAAGACAAGACGGTGGTATTGGTGGATGATGTGATCTATACTGGTCGCACAGCCCGAGCAGCCTTGGATGCTGTGATGGATCACGGTAGACCAAAATCCATTCAATTGGCTGTCTTAGTAGACCGTGGCCATAGGGAACTGCCCATTCGAGCTGATTATGTGGGCAAGAATGTACCCACCAGTAAAAAAGAGATTGTCAGCGTAAAAGTTTTGTCCATTGATGGTGAAAATGCAGTGGAGATTTATAGCAATGGCGAGGACGACTGATATCGTAAAGGAGTTGCTATGAAATTTTATCCTGAAATAAAACCATTGACCCCAGAACTCGCCACAGTTTATGTGGATTTTATAGGGGAATTAGCATTTGAACATGCACCCCATTGGGCCAGTTGCTTTTGTCGGTTTTACCATACGGACTGCGATATGGCCGATTGGACATCGCGAACAGCGGCAGTCAATAGACAAGAGGCTTTAGAGACCATACAAAGCGGTCAGATGAAAGGCTATCTAGCTTTTGACGGGGACCAATGTATTGGTTGGCTCAATGCCAATGATTCTAAAAGCTACATACGATTACAAAATGAAATGGCCCCTGTTACCTCAGGAAAAAAAGTTGGGGTTGTGATTTGTTTTGTAATTCATCCAGAGCACCGAAGAAAAGGGGTTGCTAAGGCTCTCTTAGAACGGGCAATCTCTGATTTTCGGGTACAAGGGTACGATGCAGTATTGGGATTGCCAGTCAATTCACAGGAATCAATTGAAAAATCGTATCGGGGCACATTTCAAATGTACACGGCCTTGGGGTTTAATGAAATCCAGAGGCATGGTGATTTAGGGGTTATGTGGCTTGATTTAAAAGGCTTTCAAGTGGTGGATCTTTGGAGCCCCCAGCTCCAAAAGAATCGACAAATCAGAATTTGGTGTCCCCCGGGCTATGATCAACAAGATGGTCGTCGATACCCTGTGATTTACATGCACGATGGCCAAAATCTATTTGATAGGGGCACTTCAGCCTATGGTGAAATATGGGATGTACATACCTGCATAGAAAGTATGCAAGGGGAACAAATCTTCCAAGGAGCCATCGTAGTAGGGATAGACAATGGACCAGGATTAGAACGTCTTGATGAGTATTCCCCTTGGGTCAGCTCTGAAGCAGGGGTTTTAAAAGGCTTACCCGAGAATCATCCCACTGTGGGTGGCCAGGGAGAGGCCTATGGTCAGTTTTTGGTAGAGACCATCAAACCCTATATCGATGCCAATTTCTTAACCATGCCTGACCGTGAAGCCACTTGGGTGATGGGCAGTTCCATGGGCGGTTTTATATCCCTCTATTTAGGGATTGTTTATCCCCATGTTTTCAGCCGGATAGGGGCTTTTTCAACAGCAGTTTGGTTTGCTCAAGCCTCCCTCATTGAAACCATTGAGAAAGTCAATCTTAGCTATAAGACCAGATGGTACCTGGATGTGGGGACCCATGAGACAAGTAATACTGATATCCCAGATTTTAACCAGCGGTATGTGGACGGTACTCTAGCCGCAGGTCTGGCCCTAGTGGCACAGGGGGTTAAGGAGTCTCACGTGTGCATTGTCATTGAAGAAAACGGGATTCACAACGAAAAAGATTGGGCCCGGCGGCTGCCCAGTGCCATCGAATGGTTACAACATGACATGGACTAAAAAAAGCAAACGACGAGTCATCATTCTTTTGATTATTTTGATTTTACTGGTGCCATTCTCGGTTATCCAAAATCAGTGGCTAGTCACATCGGAAATTTTAGTGACATCAGAAACCTTGCCGGCAGCCTTTGGAGACTATCGGATTGTCCAGTTATCGGATCTTCACAGCGCCTGGTTTGGCAAGCATCAAAATCGCTTGATCAAGGGGGTCACAAAGCAACGACCCAACTTGATTGTGATAACAGGTGACCTTGTAGATGGGAATCACTATAACGAAGCACCGGCCATCGAACTTGTAAAAGGGTTATCAGCCCTAGCGCCAGTCTATATTTGCCTTGGTAACCACGAGGCTTGGTCTGGTGTGGACGATTCTCCCGGCGGTTTTTTAGAGAAACTCCAAGCGGCAGGGGGGACTATTTTACGAGGTGACTCTGTGGTGATCCAACATAAAGGCGCAACCGCTTTATTAGGTGGCCTAGATGACCCTGATTTTAGTCATGATAACCAGTGGAAATCCTTGGAGGATTCGTTTGCTTCAAATCCAACAGCTTATAAAATTGTGTTGTCCCATCGACCAGAGTTATTTGATAAATATGTCTTAAATGGTTTTGATCTTATCTTCACTGGTCATGCCCATGGGGGTCAAGTGCGTCTACCCTTTATTGGCGGGTTGGTAGCCCCAGATCAAGGGTTTTACCCTGAGTACGACAGCGGACTCTATACAAAGGGAAAAACTCATATGATCGTCAATAGGGGACTTGGCAATAGTATCGTTCCTCAAAGGCTTTTTAATCAGCCTCAAATCATTATCGCAGTCCTTAAAAAAGACATGTAAAAAGCTCTCGCCGAAAAAAACGGTGGGAGCTTTTATTATGCCATCAAAAAAACCTGAAGCCAAAAACTTAACACAAATCGTCTTTTCGGGGGGGTAAATATGTGGTACTATATTCGTATATTCAAATCCGTGCATATACAATGACAAAATGCCACTAGCGTTTAAAGGAGCCTATCTTATGAAATTAAAAATTGCCTTTGTTTGTGTCCATAACTCATGCAGAAGCCAAATGGCAGAAGGAATGATGAGACATCTTGGATCGGATTTATTTGATGTTTATTCAGCGGGGACAGAAAATTATCCAGAAGTAAAGCCAGGTGCTGTTGAAGTGATGGAAGAACTGGGAATTGATATGTCCGGTCACTTTCCTAAATTGCTCACAGATATTCCTAGTGAACTAGACCTTCTGATTACCATGGGATGTAATGTTCAGTGTCCATTTGTGCCAAATCGTTATTTTGCAGATTGGGGTTTAGAAGATCCATCAGGTGGACCCATTGAAGATTTCAGAGCCACACGGGATGCCATTGCTGAAAAATGCCAAGCTCTGATTGATGCAGTAAAAGCAGGAACTTTGACGTTGTCTGAAAACGGGTGATGCCAGTGAAGCCTCTATCTGAAATTTTTAAAGTCCTAGGGGATGAGAATCGCCTTAGGCTGATTCACTTGGTCTTACAACAAGAACTTTGCGTTTGCGATCTTGAAACAGTCCTTGAAATGTCTCAAACCAATGTATCAAGGCATTTAGCCAAGCTAAAGCAAGTAGGACTTGTTTCAACCACAAAAAGAGCTCAGTGGGTCTACTATCAAGTATCAGCCAGTGCAAAAGAGGAACATCAGCAGCTTCTGGCTTATCTATGTCAGCAGTTTTCGGATACACCGAGTTTTCTAGAAGATACAAAGCGTCTTCAAGAGTGGCTCGTTACTAAAACCCTTTGTTAAGGGTAAAAAGGACGGTTGTTATGTCAAAGCAAAAGCTCCAAGGCATCAGTTTTTTTGAGAAGTACTTAACGGTTTGGGTGGCCCTTTGCATGGTGGCAGGTGTTTTAATCGGCCAGTATATCCCGCAAATACCTGAGTTTCTAGCTAAATTTGAATATGCCAACGTTTCAGTGCCTATTGCCATCCTGATTTGGTTGATGATTTATCCCATGATGATGAAAGTTGATTTTCACAGTATTGTCAATGTGGGTAAAAATCCAAAAGGCCTTTATGTCACTTGGGTGACCAATTGGTTAATTAAACCCTTCACCATGTTTGGAATTGCCTATTTATTTTTCTTCGTCATATTTAAAGCCTTGATACCAGCGGATCTTGCAAAGTCCTATTTAGCTGGTGCCATTTTACTTGGGGCTGCCCCTTGTACAGCCATGGTTTTTGTTTGGAGTCACTTAACAAAGGGTGATCCAGCTTATACAGTGGTACAAGTAGCCACAAATGATCTGCTTATTTTGGTTGCTTTCACACCCATTGTGGCATTCCTTTTGGGAGTTGGAGGTGTTTCAATCCCATGGGATACTTTGATTCTATCCGTTGTCTTATTTGTGGTGATTCCCCTTGTAGCTGGTATTGCAACCAGACACCTGATTTCTAAGCAAAAGGGTGTGACTTATTTTGAAAAGGAATTCATACCAAAGTTCAATAACGTCACCATTGCAGGTTTATTGTTAACCCTGGTAATCATCTTTTCTTTCCAAGGAACCGTTATTATCAATAACCCACTGCACATCTTTTTAATCGCGATACCACTGACCATTCAAACATTACTCATATTTGCAATTGCTTACCTTGCCAGCAGAATGTTGAAATTGCCACACAGCATTGCAGCTCCAGCCGGCATGATCGGTGCATCCAATTTCTTTGAACTTTCAGTGGCCGTTGCCATCGCCCTATTTGGGGCAACAAGCCCAGTGGCCCTTGCCACCATCGTTGGTGTACTGGTTGAGGTGCCTGTCATGCTTTTATTGGTTGGTTTTGCAAATAAGACAAAGCATTGGTTTCCACAGGCTTAATCCCTTAGATTGTCTCTAAATAGCGAGCAAACACTCTGAAAACAGATGATAGGGTTTGCTTTTTTTTGTGAAAACGTATAGCATATAACCAAGAGAATGCTAAGTGTAAATTGAGGTGGCCAATGAAAAGTAAAAATAAAAGACTTTATCATCTGATGCTTTATTTGGTAGTGGTCATCGCCGTAGTGACCATGCTATTGCTTGCCTTTAATCGATTTTTACCAGAATGGCGTTACAATAATGAAGCTTTTCCCCGTCTTGGCATGTGGTGGTTAGATCCTTATCAGGCTTCGGTGAAAGACATGGCTAGGTATCACTTGTTGATTGATAGTTTTGACACCCCAGAACTTCAGGGGAAACTCAAAGAAATTAAACGAATTACCCCTCACCAGAAAGTCTATAAGCCCATCAGTCCATCAGAGCGGTCCTTGTTTGTAACCAATTGCGTAACTGGTAAAGAGGTCGCCAATCCAGAAATAGCCCATTTACCAGCGGGATTCTTTCTCCTTCAAACTGGTACTGAGATCACTTATTCAGTAGATCAATACACGGACCTTATTTATGTGGATCAGTTATATGATGGCTATGGGGTGCCTCTTTTCCGTGTTGGTTCTGAGGTTGCCATTGGTGAGAAAGAGTCTGCAAAGGTCACTGAAATCCTATGGAAAGAAAAGGCCATAAGGGTAGTCAGGGGGTATGTTAGACCCAGTAACAGACATCCACAAGGAACAAAAATCGCTTCACATATCCAGTTTTGGCCTGGTACTTGGGTGATGAATGTTACCGAGGCTTGCCCAAACAAAAAAGTAACTGGTTTAAAAGAGCCCGTCAATTATATTAATTACTATTTCAAATTGATCACCGGAAAGGTGCCTGGGGTCTATTCTGAAGGCATCCAATGTGCTGATACACTGACCTTTAGCCATCAATATGACGGCATTGCTATTGACAGATTTGAAGATCAACAGAGTTGGTTGAAATGGGTAAATCCAGGTTCTGAGATACAACTTGATCTCTTTCAAAATAATCTCTCCGCCCAGCGAGGCGGCTTTGATGCTTCTTGGAAAGCCGGGACACGGCAGTTTATCTCTCTTTTAAACTCTGAATTTCCTCAGATGCCCATTATACGAAATAACCCACTATCAGAAGATCAAACCTTATTTATGGGTCAAATATACGAAACCTTTGGCTGGTCTAATCCAACCACACAGTGGTGGCGGGAATTAGTGGTTTCATCAACTTCAGTGGCACAACTAGATCGGTCATCAGCTTATCTTGAATGGCCACAAGAGGCAGTGCAGCTCTTTGAAGTCTACGAAGATGAGCAAGCTCCTGAAGCCGGTGGTGATGGGGCCTATCAAAATCCAGCCGACCAGCCAGGATTTAAACCCAATTATCAGCGAATGCGCTTTGGCTTAACATCAGCTCTTTTGGGAAATGGGTATTTTAGCTATGAAATGAATACCAATGGCCATGGAGCCTTGGGTCTCATGTGGTTTGACGAATACGATTTAGGTCGGGGGCAGGTTGGCTATTTAGGCTTTCCAAAATCAAAGGCATCAGAAAATACAGCCGGTGTTTTTACGAGGGAATTTCAAAGGGGCCTTGTCTTGGTGAATCCTACCGATAAGGTTCAAACTGTTGAACTTGATCAGTATTATCAACATATTGCCGGTACACAGGTCCCTGAGATTAACTCAGGAGCGATTACTCAGAAAGTGGTTCTTAACCCAATGGATGGCCTTATCTTGTTGAAATTGCCTTGGATTTTTCAGTGGACCCATAGCGCGCAACAATTTGAAGAGTAGAACGACGGTCCAAAACCGCCAAATTAGTGTATACTAGAGTATCACAACAATTTTTAAGGAGACATCCATGTCCAATCCATTACAGTGCCCAGTTTGTCAACAAACACTTGATCTCGTAAAAGACAAGTCGACTTTCAGGTGCCCGGCAAATCATAGTTTTGACCAAGCAAAAGAGGGTTATATCAACCTCCTTATGAGTTATGACAGGAAAAGTGAAAATCCAGGGGATTCCAAAGAAATGGTAACAGCCCGCACGGCCTTTTTAGCTAAGGGTTATTATCAGGGGATTTCTGATAAAATCAATGAGACAGTGAATCAGTTATTAATGGATCAAGGGGATACTCATCCCAATATCTTGGATTTAGGCTGTGGCGAAGGCTATTACTTAGACCGCCTAGTATTATCTTTACGTGAGGGTCACTACAGCCCAAGTTATTTTGGGTTGGATATTTCTAAAATGGCCATCAAGGTTGCTGGAAAGCGCAACAAACAAGCCAAATGGCTTGTGGGGAACAGCTTTTTTGCACCTTTTCATGAAGCGTCCTTGGCGCTGATTCTTTCCGTGTTTAGTCCGATTGAACTAGCAGAATGTGCTCGCATGCTTAATAAAGAGGGCTATTTAGTCCGGGTTTTCCCACAAGTCGGTCACTTGATGGAAATCAAAGAAATCATTTATCCAGAGATTAAAGTAAAAGAATATGAACAGTACAAGCAAGAGCAAGATGGGATGTGCTTGGTTTCAGAGTCAGTGGTGACTTATCCCATTTCCCTTGATAATGAGGATATTGGTCGACTCTTATTTATGACACCCCACTTCTGGCGTGTTAAAACAGAGAACAAAGAAAAACTCCTTTCCCTATCCCATATTGATGTGACTGTAGCTGTTCAAATTGCAGTCTTTCAGAAGCGATAAAAGGACTCTAAACAGTTAGTGCCCCATAAAACAAGTCATGGAGAATATATGTCACAGCAACAGTGCTATTATTTAGGAAAGACCTATCCCACAGAAATCGTGATTGATACATCAATCACCAAACCCAATGTCAACTTTGACGGAAAAACTTTTCGATTCACCAGCGCCGATGGGGATGTGGCAGCTCTAAATGTGATTCTGAAGCAGTTCTATACAAAGGCTGCAAAAAAATTCATTGAGGAACGGCTCAAGTTCCATCAACCAAGTATCAAAACCAAATACAAGTCCTTTGCCATTGAAAGTCATGAAGCTAAATGGGGGACGTGTAATTCTCAAAGGCATTTAACCTTTCATTGGAAATTGATCTTATTTCCAATTGAGGCCATCGATTATGTGGTCATCCATGAGCTTTGCCATTTAGAACACTTAAATCATGATCGGTCCTTCTGGCGATTAGTAGGAAAGCTTTGTCCTAACTACAAAGCGATCATGCCCATCCTTGGGACTGAAAAAACCCGTGATATGTAATGAAGGCACATATGGATAAATGGGTATACAATTTGTATTAAATGTTGCCACTCTGAAAGAGGTGATTGTATGTCTAAAAGATGGTTGTTTGCAGCTTTGATAATTGTTATTCTGAGTATTGTTTTAAGTGTCACTTTAACGGGGTGCCAGCAAACAAAAGAACCAATTATTGAAACAAGGAAAAGCATGACATTACTCCATTACTTTTCTGGTGTATTTAGTGGGGGGATTGATGCCTTGGTGGGTGGTTTTAATCAGGAACAAGACATTTACCAACTGGAGGCAATTCCTATTGATCATGAAGCGTTTAAGACCAGCGTTATTAAGGGACTTGAAGAAAACAATCCTCCTGAACTCTATTCCTATTGGGCTGGTGCTAAAACCGTAGCTGTTAAGGATAAGCTACAGCCTCTTGATAGCATATGGGCATCTGAGAATCTTGAGAAGCGGTTTAGCCCTTCTATCATTAGCTCTGCTAGTAAAATTGATGGACATTATTATTTACTGCCAATTACGCAACATTATGTCACTCTTTTTTATAATAAAAAGGTCTTTGAGACTTTGAAAATTGAAATTCCAAAAACTTGGCCCGAGTTTTTATCAGCTTGCCAAACCATTAAAGAAGCCGGTGTGACACCAATTGGATTAGGTAGCAAAAGTAAATGGCCTGCACAATTTTGGTTTGATTATATCTTGTTAAGAACAGCTGGTTATGAAAAGCGAGAAGCATTAATGAGTGGTGAACTGGCTTATGATAGTCCTGAAGTGATTTTGGCTTTTGAAAAGTGGCAAGATTTAATCACAAAAGGTTATTTCAATACCATGCCAAACGAAACAGAGTGGAATGAAGTCCCCCTTGAAGGTTTGGAAAGTGGTGATATCGCCATGACTTTAATGGGAACGTGGATGATTAGTACACTAGAAAGTCAGTCAAACCTTGTAGCTGGTAAAGATTTTGGTTATTTTGATTTTCCAATCATTGATTTAACGATAGAGAAAACAGCACTGGGACCGATAGACGGTATTGTTGTCCCTAAAGAATCGGTAAATCCTGAAGGTGCCCTAGAGGCAATAGCCTACCTAGCAAGATTGGAAAGCCAGAAATCCATGGCTTTAGGCAGCGGGGCGCTTAGTCCTTCCTTGGAGGTCCCCTCAAATACCTATGGTGTTTTACAACAGGATATTCTTAAGAGCATTAAGAATCAGAAGTTTTGGGCCTTTAATTATGATTTAGCCACATTGCCAGAAGTTGCTGATTTAGGATTGCAACTGTTCTCTGAATTCCTTGAGTTTCCGGAAGCTTATCAAGCGCTATTAACGGAAATGGCTCAAAAATCGGCACCACTTTTGAAGTAACAATAAAACTCACAATTAACGGAGCTAATCTATGAATCTTAAGCGTCGCTTGCTGCTATCATTCTTTGTTGTCATTATATTGCTCGCTTCCTTTGCTGTATACCAGAGCATGGTATATGATTCTTTAGTGCGTGCAAATGAAAACTTAGCGCTTATTTATGAAATGACCGAGGGTGTTCAGAGTATTAAGCAAGATCAAGAATACTATTTAGCGGTTAACTCTAGACGCTATTTAACCTCTATAGAAGAAACACTTCTGAAGTTGTCTAGCCAAACCAGGTATCTGATGCAATCTAAACTGCTTTCAAAGAACAAGGATTCACTGCAACAAATATCAGACAAATACTTAATCTATAAGGATAAGCTAAAAATCTTTATTAGTACCAACGATCAATTTCATGCCATAGGCACCGAGAAAAGCAAGGTTATCTCTAGTCTCAGTAAACTGATTCAAGAATTCCCTAAAACCCAAGCTCAAAATGTGAAATATGTCTATTCTGAAGGGCTATTGAACGCCATGCTTTTATTCAGCCAATATGAAGAGACGAATTCTGAATTAGCCATTGAACAACTTAATAAAATCATTGATATTGCCAATCGAACGGATCAACAAAACTCTGCATTTGAAATCAAACTGTATACAAAACGTCTCAAAACCCTTGCCTTAAAGAGTCTTTCGCAATTTGAGGCAATTGAACAAATGAATCTCATCAACCAGACCTATTTGTTTACACTGAACCAAGAATTATCGAAACTATCGGATTTATTGTTGCAAATACGACTTTCGGAGCAAAGTTATGCAAATCGTCTTCTAATCGGTATCCAGAAAACTTATTGGATTATGTTTAGCTTTACCATTTCACTGGTCTTTATTCTGCTCTATCGACTAACAACTCGGATTACAAACTCGGTCCGAGCTCTTGTACAAAGTGCTAATGGCATCGCAGCTGGTGACTATCAGTTAGAGGTAAAACTACCGGGCAAGGATGAATTTACTGAACTGGCCGATCAGCTAAATGCCATGAATTATTCTCTGAGGATGTCAAATTTATCAGTGAAAACTTACAGTAATCAGTTGGAACATATGGTAAAGGCAAAAACACTTGAATTAACCAGAGCAAACGAAGCACTAGAAGTGGTCAACGAAAGACTGGAAGAAGAGAAAGATCGCTATGCAACTTTGGCACTGACAGATGTCTTGACTGGGATCAGCAACCGGGCCTACTTTATGGAGGCATTAACTCAAAAAGTAGATGAGGCAAAACGGTACGGTAAAGTCTTTTCCTTATTGCTTATTGATCTTGATCATTTTAAACTCGTCAATGATAATTTTGGCCATTTGGTAGGGGATGACGTTTTAAAACAGTTCGCCCTTTTACTAAAAAGAGAAACCAGAACCTCTGATATTGTAGCTAGATACGGAGGCGAAGAGTTTGTCGTGATTTTCACCGAAGCTAATCTCATGAACGCTTATAGTATTTCTGAGAGGATTAGGATTGCTGTGGCAGCAGACAGATACGAACAGGTGGGTCTCAATTTAACCATCAGTGGTGGGTTAGTTTGTTATCATGGTGAATCAGAGGATGCTCTCTTAAAACGTGTGGATGAGCTTCTCTATGTTGCTAAAAACCTAGGTAGAAATCGTATCGTTAAAGGTTAAGAACCCCCATCCACTTCTATGTGATATTTAATGAAAAAGAAATACATGATAACGAGATTACAAGAATTATTTATAGGTATATTTTTTGCATGTATAGTGAAACCCCATTTCCTTCGAAATGGGGTTTTATAATGGGTTTTAATATGACGGAAAATCAAATGTTAAGGAATTGCAACACATTTCGAGTTCGCAATGATAGAAATAACAATGTTGTTACGTTTGAGAAATGAATTGCAATTTTCAGAAAATCGGATTATTATGTTAGTAGATAAATCTAGAGTTCTAACTAAAAGAACAGTTTATGAAAGAATCGCGAATGCCTATTGAATTGGATCCTCTTAATCGGATGAATCGTTTCCAAATCAGCGGGCATTTTTTTATGGGGCGCGATACGGTTATACCTTCGAAATCCCAAAGTGGGTATCGAAGTTGATAACATAATACTCGAAGTTGTGAAAGGAGATTTATAGTGGGGAATGCTAGTTATTACGTAAAACGCATTCTGGCTGCAACGGTGACGGTTTTTCTAATCGCATCTTTGACTTTTGCCATGATGCATTCAATTCCAGGGGGACCATTTTCAAGAGAGAAAGCGGTACCGGCAGAAATTTTGAAGTCGCTAAATGAAAAGTACAACTTAGACGCACCCTTGCATGAGCAGTATACCGATTACATGTATCGTCTTTTTGTGCAGTTCGATTTCGGTCCTTCATTTTCAGTGATCGGCACAAGCGTCAACGAATTGATTTGGCACGGTGTACCAGCGTCTGGAAAAATCGGCCTAATGGCAAGTCTGGTCATTATTGCCATTGGTATTCCACTAGGCATTATCTCAGCACTGAAACAAAACAAGTTTGTTGATTACCTGGTCATGTTTATGGCAACCTTAGGGGTTACCATACCAAACTTTGTAGTTGCCACATTGATTATCTACTTCTTTGCTGGCAAACTGGGGTGGCTTCCAACCTTTGGTATCGAATCCCCGCTGGGTTACGTTGGTCCAGTCATCGCATTAGCTGGTTATTCACTATCATTTGTTGCAAGACTAACCCGTTCAAGTATGTTGGAAGTTTTAAGACAGGATTATATTCGAACAGCGAGAGCAAATGGACTCAGTGAATTCAAAGTCATTGGCAAACACGCTGTAAAAAATGCACTTATTCCCGTTGTCACTTATATTGGACCCATGGTTGCAGCTCTTTTAACAGGTTCATTTGTTGTCGAAAAGATCTTCGCCATACCGGGTCTCGGCCAGTATTTTGTAAAAAGCGTTACTAACCGCGACTACACAACCATTATGGGCATGACAATATTCTATGCTACTTTCTATATCATCATGATCTTATTGGTGGATTTCACTTATGGTTTTATAGACCCACGTATCAAACTTGGAAAGGAGTAAGCGCTGCATGTCTAATAAACAATTTGAATTTCTTAATAAAACTTTTGAAGACTCAGAAGTCTCCCGTCCCAGTTTAACTTACTGGCAAGATGCATGGCGCCGGTTAAAGAAACATAAACCAGCCATGTTTGGTGTCGGTATGATTATATTAATTGTACTATTTGGTGTCGTCGGTCCCATGTTCTCTAAGTATGAGTATTCAGATCAGTTCAACGAATACAGAAGTTTACCGCCAAGACTTGAAATATTCAAAGTTGCAGAAGGGGTCAATATCTACCTTTCAAAAGACTATAATCTCTTCTTAGTTTCTGATAAGGGGATTATGGAGAAACGCTTGGATATCGTTAAGGGCAAGAAAGATATTATCAATAAGGTTTATACCTTCATGTTAAATGAAGATACTAAAGAAGAGGTCGTATTGGACTTTTCCTATAATCTCTTGAAGACCAAGCAAGGCTATGATTATGACTACACCATTGAATACAAAGGTGAAATCTTTACACAGCCCACTGGTAAAATCAGAAATGCGTCGTTTATCTTTGGCACGGATGAGCTTGGTCGTGATATACTAACACGAGTCATGTATGGTGCTCGAATTTCCCTGATGGTTGCAGTTATTGCAACAGCGGTCAATCTTTTTATTGGTGTCATTTATGGCGCCATTGCCGGTTATGAAGGGGGTAGAGTCGACGAGATCATGATGCGTATTGTGGATATCATCAACTCTATTCCGCTGCTGCTCTTCGTTATCCTTCTAATGGTTTGGTTTAAAAAGAATGACGGACTTACCAACATCATCATCGCTCTGGGCGCGGTTTATTGGGTAGGTATGGCACGACTGGTCCGTGGTCAGATGCTTTCACTAAAGGAACAGGAGTTTGTATTGGCGGCAAGAGTCATTGGTGTCCCGAAAATTAAAATTATCTTAAGACACTTGATTCCAAATGCAATTGGGCCGATTATTGTATCAATGACGATGATGATTCCAACAGCAGTCTTTACTGAGGCTTTCTTGAGCTTTATTGGATTGGGTGTATCTGCACCGATGGCATCATGGGGATCACTTGCAAATGACGCTTTAAAAGGCTTTGTCACATATCCATATCAATTGTTTTTCCCTGCATCTGCAATTGCTTTGACGATTTTAGCCTTCAACTTTTTAGGCGACGGCCTCCGCGATGCTCTTGACCCCCGCTTGAGAAAAGGATAGGTATTGATTAATGAGTAAAATCTTAGAAGTTAAAAATCTCAACACCTCATTCTTCACCCATCTTGGTGAAGTCAAGGCTGTAAGAGGCAATAGTTTTTCTATAGAAAAAGGCGATATCTTAGGTATCGTTGGAGAATCCGGCAGTGGCAAAAGCGTTACAGCACTTTCGATTATGGGGTTGATTGAACATCCTGGTCGTATTGTGTCAGGGGAAGTTATTTTTAATGGGGAGTTGATTTCAAATAAATCAAACAAAGAAATGTCTTCAATTCGCGGTAGCGAAATCTCGATGATCTTTCAAGACCCAATGACTTCTCTTAATCCCGTATTTACCATTGAAAACCTCATGACAGAAGTTATCATGAAACATCAAAAGGTCAGTAAATCAGAAGCCCAAAAAATTGCCATTGAAAAATTGCGTATGGTTGGTATTCCAGAACCAGAAAAACGTATCAAGTCATATCCCCATGAATTTTCAGGCGGTATGAGACAACGGGCTATGATTGCAACGGCACTTTCTTGTAATCCAAAGCTTTTGATTGCCGATGAACCAACCACTGCCCTTGATGTTACGATTCAAGCTCAGATACTGGATATCCTTAGAAGTTTAGCAACCGAAATCGATACCTCCATTATGATTATCACCCATGACTTAGGGGTTATCGCAGAAACTTGTAAGAATTTAATTGTAATGTATGGTGGCATGATCATGGAAAAAGGTACAGTTGATGAGATTTTCCATTCACCTCAACATCCTTATACACTTGGTCTAATGAATTCTATCCCTAAAACCCACAAAAAAGATAAGAGTCGATTGATTCCTATCCCTGGTTCACCACCAGATCTCATGAACCCTCCAAAGGGATGCCCATTTTCACCAAGATGCAAATATGCAATGCCAATTTGTACTGAAGAAATGGCACCTGCATTCCGTATAGGACCTACACATACTTCAGCGTGCTGGATGTTGCATCAAGATGCGCCGGCAACAGAAGGCTTCAAAAAAGGATGTGAGATCGATGGCTGAGAAACAACCATTATTGCAAATTAACGGCTTGAAAAAATACTTCAATGTCGCAACCCCAATGTTTCAAAAGGAAAAAAACAAACTTAAAGCGGTAGATGATATTAATTTCTTTATTCATAAAGGTGAAACATTTGGTTTGGTAGGAGAATCTGGTTGTGGGAAATCCACCACTGGTCGTTGTATCATACGTCTCTATGAACCAACTGGTGGCGAGATCATCTATGATGGTGTTGATATCGCAAAACTTTCGGAAAAACAATTGCTGCCTTATAGAAAAAAGATACAGATGATTTTTCAAGATCCATATGCATCCCTTAATACCCGTATGACTATTGCTGATATCATCGGCGAAGGCCTAGATATTCATACGGACCATAAAGGCGAAGCCAGAATGAAGCGCATTCATGAATTACTGACCCGTGTCGGTCTTAAGAAGGAACATGCAAACCGGTATCCCCACGAATTTTCTGGTGGTCAGCGCCAGCGTATTGGTATTGCAAGAGCATTAGCTATTGAACCAGAACTGATTATTTGTGACGAACCGATCTCAGCTTTGGACGTTTCCATCCAAGCTCAGGTAGTCAATATGCTTGAAGACTTGCAACATGAACTGGGCTTGACGTATCTCTTTATTGCCCACGACCTTTCCATGGTTAAGCACATTTCAAACCGTATCGGCGTTATGTATCTTGGCAATATGATGGAAGTCGCAACCAGTGATGATTTGTATGAGCACCCACTACATCCCTATACAAAGGCCCTATTGTCCTCTATTCCAATTCCTGACCCAAGAGCCAACAGAAGCGATAGAATTGTGCTTCAAGGGGATATTAAAAGTCCTATCAATCCAAAACCAGGATGTCGTTTTGCTTCCCGTTGCCGCTATAAAAAAGACCGTTGTGATGTTGAAACCCCAGTTATGTTAGAAGCAATGCCGAATCACTTTACTTCTTGTCACTTTGTGAAGGAAATCAACGGCTTGTAATTCCAGGGTTTAAAATAGCTTACCATTTCATTTGCTGAACTACTATTTGTGGTATTTGTTGTCGTATCACGCGGCAATCAATATAAAACATGATATCAAGGAGGAAAAAATGAAAAGAATTTTAGCTCTGCTTCTCGTTTCCCTAATGGTTATCGCATCCTTTGCTGGATGCCAACCAAAAGCTAAAGAGACGCCAACAGAAGAAAAGACAGAAGCAACAACTGCAGCTCCTGAAGTAATGGGTTCAACAGAACTTAAATGGAACATTGGTTCAGATCCAAAAACACTAGATCCAATTCTTGGTGGCGCTAGCGATAGCGGTAATGTTGTCAACAATACTTTTGAAGGTCTTGTTAGAGAAAAAGCAGGTGTCGTTTATCCTGGTATCGCTGAATCTTGGACAGTATCAGAAGATGGTCTTACACTGACTTTCAAATTGAGAGAATCAAAATGGTCTGATGGCACGCCATTGACTGCAAATGATTTTGTTTATTCTTTCAAACGTGGTATGGATCCTAAGACAGCATCTGAATATGCATGGATTTGGGAATATACAAACATCGTAGGCGCATTTGATGCAACAACATCTGGTAACCTTGATGCTGTAGCCGTTAAAGCTCTTGATGATTACACACTTGAACTTAAACTTTCTACACCTACAGAATACCTCGTTAGTTTACTTTCTTTCTACCACTTTAAGCCAGTCAAGCAATCAGCTGTAGAAGCAAAAGCTGATGGCGCATGGGCAAAAGATCCAGCTCTAGCTGTTTCTAATGGACCTTTTACGTTGACAGCTTACGAAATTGGTAAAGGTCTTACATTAACTAAGAACCCTAACTATTGGGATGCTGGCAATGTAAAACTTGAAACTATTACTGCTAATTTCATCGATGAAGCTTCAACTGCTTACCAAGCATTTGAAAGCGGCGAACTTCAGTTTATTCCACAAGTACCAACAGCTGAAGTACCACGTCTAATCGCAGAAGATCCGCAATTCCACATTTTCCCATTACTTGGCACATACTATTACAACTTTAACCTTAAAAAAGAATTCTTTGCTGACCCAAAAGTTAGAAGAGCATTCAGCCTTGCAATTGACAGAGAGTTAATTTGCGAAACAATGGGCGCGGGTCAAATCCCTGCAGTTTCATTTGTTCCAGCTGGATTTATCGATGCAGATGGCAAAGACTTTAACGAAGTTGCTGGAGATCTTGGCATTCCAACTGATTTAAGCAAACTTGAAGAAGCTAAGAAATTAATGGCTGAAGCTGGCTACCCAGATGGTAAAGGTTTCCCAGAATTCACAATCATGTACAACACTTCTGAAGGCCATAAATTGGTTGCAGAACTTGTACAAGAAATGTTGAAAACTAACTTGGGCCTTAGCGTTAAGCTTGAAAACCAAGAATGGGCTGTTTTCCAAGATACACGTAAAGCTGGTAACTACGAAGTGGCTCGTGGTGGTTGGCTAACAGACTTTATGGATCCAAGTGGTCTTCTTTCTATCTTCACAAAAGGCAATGCTTACAACGATCCTAAATTTGAAAATGCTGAATACGACACGTTGCTTTCTGCTTCTGCAAAAACACGTGGCAAAGAGCATTTTGACAACTTGTACAAAGCGCAAGAAATCCTTATGGCTGAGTTGCCAATTCTTCCAGTTTACCACTACACTGAAACAATGCTAGTCAAAGAAAATCTTGTTGGCTGGGAACGTTCAGTTCTTGGAACAATTGACTTCTCTATGGCTTACTTCAACAAATAAGATACAAATCAAGGCCACAGCATATGCTGTGGTCTTTTTTCGATTTTTCAGAGGTGTTGCAAAGTGTAATGACTGGTAAAGAAATTCAGAAAACTTCTAAAAATTCCTTGCATAGTCCTATGAGTTGTAGTAAGATTCTAATAACTTCATCAAACAAAGCTATGATAGAGAAGAGTAAATGCTTGCGCATGGATAGAGAGTTGATCACTGGTGGAAGATCGACGATGCAATGGACATTGAATGGGCTCTTGAGCGGAAACCGAAATAATAGTAGGTGACACGGGCTTCTCCCGTTATAGAGATAGCGTATCGACCCTTCAGGTCTGTACGTAATTGAGATCCTTTGTTGTATTTTATGAAGGTATTAGAGGTGGCAACGCGAGCTATCGCCCTCTACACGTAACCCGTGTAGAGGGCTTTTTTGTGTTTAAATAGAAGGGGGGGGCATAATGGGATTTCACTGAAACTCAGATAAAAACCAATTGAATGCAAATGTAAATGCAAATGCAATTGTAAAAGTAAATGATAATGTAAAAGTAAAACGTAACCAAAGTATTGAATGTAAACTAAACCAAACCAAACAAGAAAACAATCAGGAGGAATTTATTATGACAACTCAATTGAGCTATTCAGGAAACGGCTACTTTGGTGAATACGGTGGGTCTTTTGTACCCCAAGTACTTGAAGAAAAACTTGTTGCAGTGGCACAGGCTTTTGAAACATATCGTAATGATCCAGATTTCTTGGAGGACCTTGCAGCCCTACAAAGAGATTACATTGGCAGAAGCAATCCTTTAACCTATGCAAAAAACTTAACTGAACAACTTGGTGGTGCGAAAATCTATCTTAAACGTGAAGACTTAAATCATACTGGCGCCCACAAAATTAATAACTGCATTGGGCAAGTGTTGTTGGCAAAGCGGATGGGCAAACATAGAATTGTTGCAGAAACCGGAGCGGGTCAACATGGGGTTGCAACAGCCACTGTGTGTGCACTGTTTGGTATGGAATGCACCATTTATATGGGTAAAGAAGATATGGAAAGACAAAGACTGAATGTTTTTAGAATGGAATTGCTAGGCGCAAAAGTGGTTCCAGCACTAGGTGGCCGCCAAACCCTTAAGGATGCAGTAGATGCAGCCCTAAATGATTTTGTAGAAAACGCTGATACCACTTTCTATTTGCTTGGTTCTGCAGTTGGTCCCCATCCTTACCCACTGATGGTCCGAGAATTTCAGAGTGTGGTTGGTAAAGAAGCTCGTACACAAATTCTTGAGAAAGAGGGGAGATTGCCAGATTATCTGGTGGCTTGTGTCGGTGGCGGTAGTAATGCCATTGGATTATTTCACCCATTCTTTGAGGATTCCTCAGTAAAAATGATAGGGGTTGAACCCGCTGGACAGGGCCTATCAACCACAGAGCATGCTGCATCATTAACCCTGGGTACCCCCGGTGTGATACATGGCTTTAAGTGTTATACCCTACAAGATTCCCATGGCCAACCGCTACCTGTGCACTCCATTGCTGCTGGACTTGACTATCCTGGTGTTGGACCAGAGCACTGCCAATATAAAGACCTGGGGCGGGCAAGCTATGAAAGTGTCACTGATAAGGAAGCACTTTCAGCCCTTATAAACCTAAGCCGTAGGGAGGGCATTATTCCAGCACTAGAAAGCTCACATGCGATTGCCTATGTTGAAAAATTAGCGCCAACCCTATCAAAAGACAACATAATTATTGTGAATTTGTCAGGTCGAGGTGATAAAGATGTGGAACAGGTGCAAAGAATGTTGGCAGCTAACAATTAAACATTATTAATAATTATCAATAAATGCAGATGGTGATGAATCATCTGCTTTTTATTGTTTGAAACGGGTAATAAGATGATAAGTACATCTTAAAACGATCCACGGAGGCTCATATGTCAAAACATGAAAAACTATCAAAAAAAGCTTACGAAAAGCAGCTCGCTAAATTGCAGATTGAGCTTGTGAAACTACAAGAATGGGTTGTCGATCAAGGCCTTAAAGTTGTTGTCATCTTTGAAGGAAGAGATGCAGCTGGAAAAGGTGGCGTTATCAAACGGATTACAGAAAGCTTGAATCCAAGGGTCTGTCGTGTGGTTGCCCTTGCTAAACCAACCGAAAAGGAAAGAACCCAGTGGTATTTTCAGCGATATGTGCAGCATCTGCCAAGTGCTGGTGAAATGGTTCTATTTGACCGGAGCTGGTATAATCGAGCTGGGGTTGAACGTGTGATGGGCTTTTGTACAGATGATGAATACTGGGAATTCCTTAGAGCTGTACCAGAGTTTGAAGAGCAGCTTAAACGGGCAGGTATCATTTTGATTAAGTATTGGTTTTCAGTCAGCGATGAAGAGCAAGAATCAAGGTTTCAAGAACGTATTAATGACACCACAAAACAGTGGAAACTCAGTGAAATGGATTTGCAAGCCCGCTCTAAGTGGGTGGAGTTTTCTAAAGCCAAAGATATGATGTTCCAACATACTGATCAGCCCATGTCCCCTTGGTTTGTGATCGATTCAGATATCAAACGCAATGCCCGTATCAACTGCATCACCCATCTGTTAAGCGTTATTCCTTATAAAACCCTAAAACAAAAGAAATTAGTTTTACCAGTTAGGCAGAAAAACGCTGGGTATGTTAGACCACCCATGGACTCTATGAAGTTTGTGCCAGATGTAGCCACTAAGCTTGCTCAGGAAGAATCAAAGTCCTAATGGTCTAGTTTGATTTTATGAGTATGAAAGGGGACAAAATGGATAAACGGTTGGAAATTGATAAAAACTTACTCAAATCATTGGTGACACTGGGGTCTGTGATTGAGGCCCGAGACCAATATACAGGCGGACATGTCTTTCGAGTGGGCCAATATGCCAGATTGATTGGAAAGAGCATGGCGCTTAGTGCTGACGCTTTGTTTTCCCTGGAAGTTGGGGGCCTTGTCCACGATATTGGTAAAATTGGGACACCGGATGCCATACTAAATAAGCCCGGCAAGCTTACGGATGCAGAGTATAGTTTGATGAAGCACCATGCAGTGCTAGGCCGACAGCTGATTGAAAATCATCCCCTTGAACAGTTGGTGATTGACTCAGTCAGCGATCATCACGAAAGAATAGATGGTCAAGGGTATCCAGTGGAAAAGCAAGAGAAAAGCATTACACTTCACGCAAAAATCATGTCGGTCAGTGATGCCTTTGATGCCATGACATCCTCTCGACCCTATCGCCAGGGACTTGGAGCTCAAAAGGCCCTTGATATACTTAGAGAAGAAAGTGGCAAGCAGTTTGATCCCTTGATTGTTCAACATTTAGACGTGTTATTCACACAAAATGCCCTGATGGATGTTTTAGGTCATGCTGGTTTTGGCCGGAAGATGTTAGCCTGTCCTGTTTGTGGGCCTGTAATTGCACCTGCAAGCAATCACCATGACGGAGATCATATCATGTGCCCTGCTTGTACCGGTGATTATATCCTGCATCGTCATGGAGATACCTACGAAGTCGAATTTACCCACAAAATGCTGAACCTATACGAACCCAGATCAGATAATGATGCAGTTGACTATGTGGTTAGAGTCAGTCCAAAGCAAATACGTATCGTTGATTAAACCCAATTTTTTAGTTATAATGGAGTCAGTCTTATGAAAGCTCAAAGGGGGATTTAACAATGAAGCGTATGGCCTCAGCCATGATATTGGCAATGATGACACTGGTATTACTGGTTCTTGCAACCGGTTGTGAAGAGAAAAGAGTTGCAACCACCCCGCAAGTATTTAGTGAATTGATGGTTGAAAATGGTTATGCGATTTTGGATATGACTGACCAGTACAAGGATCAGCCAATTCTTAACGTCAGCATTGCTATGAAAAAAGACTACAAAATTGAATACTTTCAGTTGCCAGATGAAGCGAAGGCCATCAATGGCTTTGATGCCAACTATGCCTCTTTAAAGGGTCAAAAGGCAGAAGGTGATCAGGACCAATATAAGAGTAAAAGCAATTATGCTTATTTCAAAAGGGTTTCAAAAGATCAGTACCACGTGATGATTCGAATTGACAATACCATTATGTTTACCACTGCCCCAATAGCCCAAAAGGAAGTCATAGATGGAGCATTTGAAAAGATTGGCTATGGGTTCTAAACCTAGTTTGGGCAAAGAATCCATTAAGTAATCTAGAAAAGCCCATAGGGCAATGTTGAGGAAGAACAAAAATAAAAAAAGCTGAGAACAGAAATCTGTTCTCAGCTTTTTCTTATACTTTTTTAGCAGCTTTTTTCCATGTGTTTTGAGGGGATTGCTTGGCAGAGGATTTAGGGAATCCCTTGTGACCTGATTTGGCCGGTTTCTTATTTTCGTGCTGTGCAGCAAATTTATCTTCTGGTTGACCAGAACGTTTGGTTTCTGCCTTGGCAGCTCGCTTACTTTGAGATTTAGCAGCCCGTCGCTCTTCAGAAAGGGCAGCTCGCTTGAGATCTTGCTTATCCGTGTGCAAGTGGTCAGCATTGGCAACTGGTTGTCTTTCATTAGCGCCACCACGCTTATAGTCTGGTGATCCAGGACGTTTGCTGTCCGGTGCCCCAGGACGTTTGCTATCCGGTGCCCCAGGGCGCTTATTGCCCGGCGCCCCTGTGCGGTTAAAGCCTGTGGCCCCAGCATACTTGCGTTCCTCGGTACCTGATTTATTGATATCAGGAAAAGCCGACCGCTTTTGATCAGGTGAACCTGCGCGTTTGCTATCTGGAGCGCCTGCACGTTTGTTATCTGGAGCGCCTGCACGCTTGCTGTCTGGAGCTCCTGCTCGCTTGCTATCTGATGTAGCACCGCGCTTTGTATCATTTGAACCAGCGCCCTTGTGATCTTTTGAATCCCTGCGCTTACCGTAATCAGCCATGTCCTGTCCTCCGTGTCGCTGCTCGCTACTTGCTTTGCCTGTGCGAGCACCATAATACTCTGCGTGTTCTTGCTGCTGTGGTTGGCGATTGTCTCGATCACCTTGGTAGCCGCCACTGCGTCCAGCTTGATTGCCACCACTGCGACCGCCACCTTGATTACCGCCCTGCTTACCACCTTGATAGCCCCCGCTTTGTTGGCCACCCTTTGCCTTGTTCCCTTGTCCACCACCTGAGCGACCCCGGTGACGATTTTCTTCAATGGCATCTGCCTTATCAAGAGGAGTCAGGGTCATGCGCTCAATCCGTCTACCGATAAAGGCTTCCACGTCTTTTAAGCGGTCTGCATCTTTAGCGGTAAAGAGGGTGTAGGTGACACCGGTTGTGCCTGCACGGCCTGTTCGGCCTATTCGGTGAACGTAGTTTTCCGTGTCGTCTGGCAAGTTGTAGTTATAAACGTGGCTGACACCAGAAATATCAAGGCCTCTGGCGGCAACGTCTGTGGCCACGATAAAGTCCAATTCATCTCTTCTAAACATCTTCATAACTTTTTCACGCTTGGCTTGGGTCAAGCCCCCATGAAGGCTATTAACATTAAGGCCTAATCGTAAGAGGTCTTCATATAAAGATTCAGCACCAGCCCGTGACCGGGTAAAGATAATGGACTTTTCTGGTGGGTCAAGTTCCAGTAGTTTAAGAAAGTCATCTAGTTTTTTACGGCTAGAAGTTTCAACAATGACTTGCTTGATGCCTTCAAGGGTAACCTGCTTTTTAGGGGCTGTTACTTTTCTTGGGCCTTTCAAGAATTCCTTTGCAAAACTGTCTACATTTTTATTGAGGGTCGCAGAAAAACACAGGGTTTGTCTGGTTTTAGGTAAATGGGTTAAGATGGCTTTGAGTTCCTCTTTGAAACCGATATGAAATAACTGATCTGCCTCATCGACGATCAAAGTATGGAGATGCTTGAGGTCCAGGGTACCGCGACGTAAATGATCCAAAATTCTCCCTGGGGTCCCAATGACAATATGAACATGACCTTGAAGTTTATGGAGTTGTGCCCGAACGTCCTGGCCACCATAAGCAGCTAGGCAGTTAAGGGGCTTAGCAGATGTTAAGGAGTTTGCCACCTGGGTAATTTGAATGGCAAGTTCTCTAGTTGGGGTAATGACAAGTGCTTGGATATGGTGACTTTTAAAATCAGCCTTTTGAAAGACAGGGAGTAAAAACGCAAGGGTTTTGCCCGTGCCTGTTTGGGCTTCTGCTAAAAGGTCGTGACCTTCAAGTACCAGAGGAATGCTCAGTTGCTGAATGGGTGTTGGGGTGCAAATACCTTGACTTTCAAGGGACTCTGCAAGTTTTGCTGTGATACCTAAATTATAAAATGACATGGTTACTCTCTTTCTGATGTTCGAAGGCCGTCCTTGATTGACAGGGCCACAGTATTGCTTGTGATTATATCATATCGCGGGGGGCTTGACAAATTTAGTGAGAGGTTTAAAATGATATCAAGCGAAGAACAAAGCAAAGATGACTGGGTACTCAAGAGAGTTGACGTTTGGTGAGAGTCAATGTACATAGGTGATTGGTCCACTTTGGGAGCTATCGGCGATGAGTCGAAGGGTGTGCCCTTTACAGCACAACAAGAGTGGTTGACCACGCAAGTCGTGGCAACAATTTGGGTGGCAACGCGGAATCTTTCCGTCCCATGGCGATCGTGGTTCGGGTAGGTTTTTTTTTGTACCTACCAACCATTACTAAATGCCCGAGGAGGCCAATATGTTAGATATTAAATTAATCAGAAGTAATCCAGAACTTATCCGTGAAAACCTAGTCAAGAAATTTCAAGAGGCAAAATTACCCCTTGTGGATGAAGTCATCACAGTGGACCAAGAGCTACGGGCAAGTATCACCAGTGCAGACGAGTTACGTGCCCTTAGAAACCGCTTAAGCCGCGAAATTGGGGCTCTCATGGGTAAAAAAGACCTTGAAGGGGCTGAAAAAGTAAAAGCAGAAGTATCTGCAGCGGCTCAAACCCTAAAAGAACTAGAAGAAAAAGAAGTGGTCTTAAGCGAACGCCTAAGAGAAATCCTTTTGGTGCTCCCAAATATCATCGATGCCACCGTTCCAATTGGCAAAGACGACAGCGAAAATGTTGAAGTTGAAAGATTTGGGGAGGCTTTTGTACCGGATTTTGAAATACCCTACCACGCAGATATCATGACAAGACTCTCTGGCCTTGATCTTGACAGCGCCCGCAAAACAAGTGGCAATGGTTTCTACTTTTTAATGGGGGATGTGGCCCGCCTTCACTCAGCTATATTGGCCTATGCAAGGGACTTTATGATCGACAAAGGCTTCACTTACTGCATTCCACCGGTGATGATCCGTTCAGAAGTGGTCACTGGGGTTATGAGCTTTGCTGAGATGGAAAATATGATGTACAAAATAGAAGGGGAAGACCTCTACCTTGTGGGCACCAGCGAGCACGCCATGATCGGCATGTTCAAAGACACCCTCAGTGACAAAGAGACTTTGCCTATCAATATCACAGGCTATTCTACTTGCTTTAGAAAAGAAGTTGGGGCCCACGGCATAGAAGAGCGTGGGATTTACCGGGTTCACCAATTTGAAAAACAAGAGATGATCGTGGTTTGTAATCCAGAAGATAGCCCAATGTGGTTTGAAAAAATGTGGCAACATACGGTGGATTTCTTTAGGACACTTGATATCTCAGTTCGAACTCTGGAGTGTTGCTCAGGGGATTTAGCGGATCTCAAGGTCAAGAGTTTGGATATTGAAGCTTGGTCACCGAGACAGCAAAAATATTTTGAAGTAGGGAGTTGCTCAAACCTAGGAGATGCCCAGGCAAGACGTCTTGGTATTCGCGTTAGAGACAATGAAAACGGCCACTACTTTGCCCACACCCTCAACAACACAGTAGTTGCACCACCACGTATGCTCATTGCATTCTTGGAAAACAATCTAAAGGCCGATGGCACCATTAGCATTCCTAAAGCGTTACAAGGGTATATGGGCGGCAAAACCCAGCTATGAGCCTGCAAAACACTTCTATGAAGCATCAGATTTTAAAAAAATACTTTGGCTATGATGGGTTTCGACCAGGGCAAGAGGGCATCATCGATGCGGTGATTGCTGGCCGAGATGCCCTGGCCATTATGCCAACTGGGGGCGGTAAGTCGGTCTGTTACCAAGTGCCTGCCATGGTCCTTTCAGGGGTGACGGTGGTGATTTCACCACTGATTGCTTTAATGAAGGATCAGGTTGAGGGCTTAGTGCAAAACGGCTATCCCGCCACCTTCATCAATAGTTCTTTAGGCACCTACGAGATGCAAGAGCGCCTGGATGGCATTTGGCAGGGGCGCTACAAGGTGATTTACATCGCCCCGGAGAGTCTTTTTTCTCAGCACGTTAGTGGCCTTTGGCAAAGACTTGAGGTTGACTTGGTGGCCGTGGACGAGGCCCACTGCGTCAGTCAATGGGGCCACGACTTTAGGCCCAGCTACCGGAACATCGCTGCTTGGGTGGATGGCCTAAAGAAAAGGCCGCAGGTTTCGGCCTTTACGGCCACTGCTACAGCAGAGGTCAAAGAGGATATTTTGGCTTTTTTAGCCCTTAAAAATCCCTTTGTGTCCATATCCGGTGTCACCAGAGAAAATCTTCACTACCGGGTGGTAAGACCCCCTAACAAGTTCGGATTCTTGAGCCAGTACCTGCGGGACCAAGTGGCTACCAATGAGGACCAAGGCAATGTTGCTGGAAATTCGGGTAGCTATGGCGATAACCAAGGAACAGGCATTATTTATTGTGCGACTAGAAAATTAGTCGAACAAGTGGCAACTGCCCTTAAAAAAGAAGGATTCTCTGCCGCTGGGTATCATGGGGGCATGGACACAGAAGAACGGAATAAAGTGCAAGACGGCTTCATGCGTGATGATGTTCGCATCATTGTGGCCACCAATGCCTTCGGCATGGGCATCGATAAACCCGATGTCCGTTTTGTCGTGCATTACAATATGCCTAAAAACATGGAAGCCTACTATCAAGAGGCTGGTCGTGCCGGTCGTGACGGTTTGCCCAGCGACTGTATTCTAATGTATGAAGCTGCTGATATCGTCAAGCAAAAGCTGCTGATTTCCCAGGGCACTTCAGATCCGGTGCGCCTGACCATCCAAATGAATAACTTACAGGCCTTGGTACACTACTGTCATACTGCCAATTGTTTAAGCCAAAGCATCCAACATTATTTTGGGGAAGAAACCCTTGAAGCCCCCTGTGGCACTTGTGGTAACTGCTTAGATGAATCCGAAGATGTGGACTGCACACAATCGGCCCAAAAGGTTATGTCTTGTATCTACAGGGTAGGGCAGCGGTATGGCATGAACATGATCATCGATGTCCTACGGGGATCAAAGGTGGCAAAGCTATTGCAGTGGAAGCTAGACGAGGTCTCCACCTATGGCATCATGAAGGAAACTTCTTCAGATGCCTTAAAAGACTTGATTATGTATTTAGTCGCAACTGGATACATCTCCATTACCACCGATGAGTTTCCAGTCTTGAAACTCAACAACCAATCTCGGGCCGTTTTAAAGGGCGAAATCCAAGTCTCCATGAAAAAAACAAGGCTAGAAGCTTTGTCCCAACACCAAAAGCAATCAAAGCTCAAAAAAGGCGGCCGTTTTGGTGCCAGTGCTGGTAGTTCCACTGGCACCGGTGGCAAGGGCTATGCTAAATCAGGGCAAGGGGTTAACAGCGGTGAACCAACGCACCTGCAAACAGCTTGTTATAATGCACTGGTCACCCTTAGAAAACAAATCGCCGATAAGAAAAAAGTGCCACTATATGTGGTCTTTTCAAATGCAACATTGGAAGAGATGGCCTTTGAGATGCCCACTAATAAAAACCAGTTTTTAGCCATCAAAGGGGTTGGAGAAGCAAAATTCACTGCTTATGGCGAGGCCTTTATCAGTGCCATGGGGGAATTTACAAGTGTAAAATCCGCTCTTGATGACCCGTGGGAGACAGTAGAGCCAGAAAAGCCATCTTTGAAAGGTCTGGGTCTGCTTCAAGAGGGGCATCTAAATGCCACAATTGATGGCTTTCAGACAGTCACCGGTCACACTCAGGCCGTCGCAGGGCAAACCCAGGTCAAATACGATAAAACCTTGGCCCTATATCAAGAAGGTCAAGGGGTTGAAGCCATTGCAGATTATTGGAATTTGAAACCTGACACCATACTCAATCATTTTGAGAAACTTGAAGAGCAGGGAGCCCAGATTAACTGGCGACAGTTAGTCAGTCCAGACGTCTACCAGGCCATCGAAAAGGCTCTTGAAACCCTAGATGGCAGTGCTATGAAGCCCATCAAAGAAAAACTCCCAGAGACGATAGGGTACTGGGAAATCAAAGTCGTGTTACGTTTACGGGCTCTGGTATAGAATCCTATTGGTATTTATTCTAAACCTAGATTCTACATGTAAGGAATCCCAATAGCCCTTCAAGCGAGTAGTATAATGATTAAGCCAAAACCTGTTTTTCACCCAATGGGAGAGAGACAATAAAAACAGAAAACCCAATTATAGGTTTTTTGACAGGTTAATAGGGTGAAAATATAGTAATAGAAACGTTGTGAAGGAGACGGTCAATGATTAATAAAATTGATTTCACTGCTAAGAAGCTAACCTTCAACGCAGGACTTTTTCTTCTGCTAGACAACACAGATATTCAGAGAAATCAACATCAAATTGTTCGATAAACTACTTTATCAAGAGTGTCCGAAAAATGCCTATGCTACCGTTGGTAAAAAGCGAGAGTACACCATTTGAATTACTTGAAATAATAAAATTAGTGGTTTATTAATCGAACTTATAATTGGGACTTCGTTGTGACAAATAGGTATTCTATATGAACTTGTGTTGAGAAAGTAGCATAGAAAATGTCGAAATGTACAAGTAACCACTTGAATCCTCGTAAGAAATACGGAATCGCGAATTTGGATGCATATAATGAACCCATAGAGTGAGACACAAAAATTAAATTCTAAGTTATAATGAGA
>CAZFST010000004.1:0-157849 GCA_964522015.1 uncultured Fusibacter sp.
TTTGAAATACAGTGTTTTAAAAACTAAATGGTAGTGTGATAGTTGACACTACCACTAAAGCATGGAGGGCAAAAAGATGAAAGCAATTGTCTATAATCAATTTGGGTCTAGCAACGTTTTGGCATTAAGTGAGGTTAAAAAGCCGGTGCCAAAGGGCAAAGAGGTACTCATAGGAGTGAAAGCTGTGGGACTGAATAAGGCAGACTATATTTTAATGACAGGTAAGCCGTTCTTATCAAGACCTATGGTTGGGAGCTTCTTGAAGCCGAGAAAGGATATGATTCTTGGGGCTGATGTGGCAGGGACCATTGTCGGTGTTGGTGAAAATGTCACCAAGTTTAAAGTAGGGGACCATGTGTTTTGTGATCTCTCTGCTCAAGGCTTTGGTGGACTGGCTGAATATGTGTGTACCAGTGAAGATAATCTTGTGTTAAAGCCAGAGAATAAAACTTTTGAAGAAGTGGCTTCTGTGCCCATGGCCAGTGTGACAGCTCTCAATGCTCTTCAAAACATAGGACAGATCAAGCCTGGCATGAAGGTCATGATTTATGGGGCTTCAGGTGGTGTAGGTACATTTTCGGTTCAGATTGCTAAGGCTCTTGGGGCTGAAGTCACAGCTGTGTGCAGCACAAGACATGTGGCACGGATAAAAGCATTGGGTGCAGATTTTGTAATTGATTACACTAAAGAAGACTTTACTAAGAATGGCCGCGTGTATGATTTGATTCATGGTGCCAATGGCTATTTGCCGATTTCAACCTATTTAAAATCCTTGAGCCAGCAGGGGATATATGTAATGAGTGGTGGGGCCATGAAACAGATGTTTCAGGCCATGTTGCTGGGGCCTTTATTATCTAAAAAAGATGGTAAACGGATTGGGGCGGTTTCCAGTAAACCCAACCAAAAGAATTTGCAAGTGATTGGTGATTTATTAGCAAGCAATCAGATTACCCCTGTGATTGCCAAGGTTTTGCTACTGAGCCAAACAGCTAATGCATTTGAGCAATTTGAAAAGGGTCATTCGGAGGGTAAAGTCGTTGTTAAAATCTAATGTACTGATTACTGGGGCCAATTCAGGCATGGGCAAAGTACTTGCTCTTGAGCTAGCAAAACAGAATTACCATGTGATTATGCTTTGTAGGGATGAAAAAAGAGGCCGGGAAGCGCAGTGCGAGGTTATAGAAAAAAGTGGCGATAAAGACGTAGACTTAATGATCTGCGATTTAGGGTCAATGGCTTCTATCAAGGCATTTTCCCAGGCGTTTATTCTGAAATATGATCAATTGCATATTCTAATCAATAATGCAGGGGTTGTGTTGCCAGGCCGTCATCAAACAAAGGATGGTTTCGAACTGCAATTTGGCGTCAACCACCTAGGTCATTTTTTATTGACGGGCTTGCTACTGCCCCTTTTGAAAAAGGGAGAACCGTCCCGTATTATCAATGTTTCATCAGGTGCCCACAAAATGGGTAAGATTGATTTTGAAGACCTTCAAATGACAAAATCCTATAAATCCATCAATGCTTATGCCCAATCCAAACTGGCCGTTGTCCTTTTTACCAAAAGCCTCAGTGAAAAATTACGTGGGCATCAAATCACGGTCAATTGCTTGCACCCAGGCATTACAGGCACCCAAATGGGGGTTGACCGCAATACAGGGGATGGTAAACTATTGGCGAGCATTGTGAAATTTATAGCTCTAACCCCAGAAAAGGGAGCCAAGACGACACTGTATTTGGCCACATCCCCTGAAGTGGCTCATATAACCGGTGAGTATTTCTACAAGAAAAAAATTGCAAAAGCCAGTAAATTAGTAAAGGATACAGCTCTAGCTAAGAAACTGTGGGATGTCAGTGTACAATTGACTGGTATTGATCCAACTTAATCATATCAAATCAAATCAAACCAAAAACACGCTCCTAATGGGCGTGTTTTTAATGCATTATAGGGGAAAAAGGGCTACAATAGTAGTTGTAGTAAAGGAATTCCTATGGAATTAAAGGTATTCCAATGCATTCACATTAAACGGAGGCATCTCATGCAAACCAATTTAAATTACCTTAAGCTTCTTGCCAAACAATACCGTTCAATTGGCGAGGTCAGCACTGAAATAATCAATCTTAGCGCCATTATCAATTTACCTAAAGGGACTGAGCATTTTTTAGCAGACATTCACGGGGAGCATCAGGCCTTTGAGCATGTGATGCGAAATGCCTCTGGTGTGGTGAAGCGAAAAATAGACGATGTCTTTGGACAAACCCTGACAGAGCCACAAAAGAAGGCTTTGGCATCCCTGATATACTACCCTAAAGATAAACTGGCCCATATCAAGACTCAGATACCTCATAAGGATTTAGAACCTTGGTATCAAACAACCCTTTACCAATTGGTTCAAATATGTCGCGCTGCTGCTTATAAATACACCCGTTCAAAAGTGAGAAAAGCAATTCCAGAAAGCTTCCAATATATTATTGAAGAATTGCTTCACGAAAACGAAACCGGCGAAATGAAACAAGATTATTACCAATCGATTATCGATAGTCTGATTGACATTGATCGAGCCGATGCCTTTATTGTGACCATTAGTCAAGTGATACGCCGATTGGTGGTGGATCATCTTCATATCATCGGGGACGTGTATGACAGAGGGGCTGGGGCCCACCATGTAATGGAAACCCTTATCAAGCACCATTCTGTGGACATGCAGTGGGGCAATCACGACGTTCTGTGGATTGGCGCCGCATGCGGCTCAGAGGTCTGCATGGCCGATGCCCTCCGAATCTCACTGCGCTATGGCAATTTGGAAACCCTTGAAGAAGGGTATGGCATTAACTTATCTCCTTTGGTACGCCTTGCAATGGATAAGTATTGGGGTCCTGTTATTCCAGCATTTCATGTGAAGGGAAAAGACCATCAGTACAGCAAGCGGGATCTTGATCTAATGGCCCGGATGCAAAAGGCCATTGCTGTGATACAGTTCAAGCTTGAAGGAGCGGTGATTAATAGACATCCAGAATTTAAGATGGGTCATCGAATGCTCCTGAATACAATGGATTTAGCGGGTGCCGCCATCGAGATTGAGGGGCAAATATTCCAACTGACCGATGTGGATTTCCCAACCATTGACCCGCAAAACCCATACCAGATGACTCTGGATGAGCAAGAGGTGATTGAAAAGTTAAAAGCCTCATTTAAGCATTCAACTGACATGCAAGAGCATCTGCGTTTTATGATTGAAAAAGGCAGTATGTATAAAGTCTATAATGGCAATTTATTGTATCACGGTGGCATCCCACTGGATGAAGAGGGTCAATTTGCAGCCTTTGCGGTGCCGTCGGAGCCTGAGGGCCTTAAGGGCAAGGCGCTGCTGGATTACTTTGATAGTATGGTCCGCTTGGCCTATTACGAAAAAGATGGCCAAATCAAGCAGGTTGCCTTGGATTATGTGTGGTATCTGTGGTGTGGTGAATTTTCACCGATTTTCGGAAAGAATAAGATGGCCACTTTCGAGCGATATTTTATAGATGATAAAGTCAGTCATAAAGAAATCAAGAATCATTACTACAATCTTCGAGAAGACGAGGCCGTTTGTCATCGGATTCTAGAGGCGTTCGACCTAGACATCGCCACCAGTCATATTATCAATGGCCACGTGCCAGTTAAAGTCACCAAGGGTGAGATGCCAATCAAAGCCAATGGCAGACTTATTACCATCGATGGCGGATTCTCAAAAGCCTATCAAAAAGAAACTGGGATTGCAGGTTTTACCCTGATATTCAACTCTAAAGGTATGGCGCTGGTTTCCCACGAACCATTTGAATCCAGAGAAAAATCGGTGGTGGAAGACCTGGATATGGTGCCGACCACCGTCTATATTGAGTCCGAAAGTCCAAGGTTTTATGTGGGACATACGGATATTGGACTTCAATTAAAGGAGTCCATTGAAGCGCTTAAAGATTTATTGCAAGCCTATCGGATGGGGTTAATTAAACAATGATGGAGAACCGCCTGATCTTCCACTTTGATATCGACGCTTTCTTTGCATCCGTGGAAGAAATTCTTGACCCCTCACTAAAGGGCAAAGCGGTGATTGTGGGTGGCACTGCAAAGCGAGGGGTTGTGTCAACTGCCTCCTACGAAGCCAGAAAATATGGGGTTCATAGTGCCATGAGTACCGCCATGGCAAAGCAACTTTGCCCCCATGGCATCTTTATCAGGGGTAGCTTTGAGGCTTATCGCCAGTATTCAAAGCAAGTTTTTGAAGTGATGAGCCAAGCAACACCTCTCCTTGAGCACGTGGGTATTGATGAGGGCTTTTTAGATCTCACAGACACCATTGAAGGTGGCTTTTCCAATAGAGAAGCCAGTGAAGCCCTGGCCATGTCATTAAAAGAAAAGGTCCATGCTGCCACAGGGTTGACCATCAGCATAGGCATTTCTTACAATAAGTTCTTAGCAAAGTTAGCCTCGGATTGGAAAAAACCGGATGGCTTATTTCGCATTGCACCAGAAGATGTTCGTCAGCTTCTGGACCCCCTTCCCATCTTAAAAGTTCACGGTTTGGGTAAAAAATCGGCGGAACGCCTGAAGGCAGTGGGCATTTACACCATCGCTGATTTGATGGACCTTCCCCTGTCCCACATGGGGTATTTTCTGGGTGCCTCCTGGGCCAAGGAAATCCACGAAAGAATTAGGGGGATTGACCCTCGCCCCATCATCACGGAATATGAACGCAAATCCTATGGGAAAGAGACCACCTTTGATGAAGATGTAACAGATTTCCAATACCTTGAAGAGGTCCTTAAAGCCTATGCAGTTAGTTTGCATCAGTCCCTTTTAAAGCACCATTTGCAGGCTAAAACCGTGACGGTGAAGGTGAAGTTTGACGATTTTCAGCAGATAACCAGGAGCCATTCCATTGAAGGGTACTCTGATGACCTAGGGTTGCTAGTGCAAGTGATGTGTCATTTGTTAGCGGGAGTCCCCAGGGATCGTGCTGTGCGCTTGATCGGGGTGACATTTTCCAATGTGGTAGAGGCGGATGCCGTGCAGATTAGTCTCTGGGAGCACTTAGGGACGTGGGAGCACTTAGGGACGTAACAACTTTGCTCCCTAAAGGGAGCAGCGGGGACACATCTCAAAGTTTACTGCCATTGATAAACCAACCGTTATATGAGATGTTTTTTGGGTAGTATAGAATTATGTAATTGCCGTATTACTTGCCATAATCACTGAACACCAGACTTTTAACAAAATAGCCGAGAAGTCCTCCTCCTCTAAGCTACCTTGCTCACGGAGTGAGAGCGAAGGCGGGGGATGAATCGGCTTGTCTTTGACTTTCGAAAATGATATAATATATTCAGTAGTAAAACAGATTAGCGAGGTGATTGGAGTGCGATTGGACAATAATAACCATTCAGTCTTTATGATGTATTATCATCTTGTTTTGGCTGTAAAATACAGACGCAAAGTATTTGATGATGAAATATCCGCTCGTGCAAGAGAAATATTCGAGTATATTGCTCCGAGTTATAATCTGACCCTCGTCGAGTGGAACCACGATCAAGATCATATTCATATACTGTTCAAAGCACATCCTAACAGTGAACTATCCAAATTCATAAATGCCTATAAAAGTGCTAGTTCAAGGTTACTTAAAAAAGAATACCCAATCATTCGTGAAAAGCTGTGGAAAGAAAATTTTTGGTCAAGAAGCTTTTGTCTACTCACAACAGGTGGCGCGTCAATAGATATCATAAAGCAGTATATAGAAAGCCAAGGTGAGAAAGATTGAATAAGGCGTTCAGATTTCGACTCTACCCAACTCAGGTGCAAGAAGCATTGTTAGCCAAAACCTTTGGCTCTGTTCGCTTTGTCTATAATAAAATGCTTTCAGATCGCATGTTGTACTATGAAGTGACAGGCGAAAGTTTGAACAACACCCCTGCACAGTACAAAAGTGAGTTTGAGTGGCTTAAGGAAGTGGATAGCCTAGCCCTTGCCAATGCTCAGCTTAACTTAAACAAAGCCTATAAGAATTTCTTCCGAGACAAATCGGTGGGATTTCCGAAATTCAAATCTAGAAAGCGCAATCGCCTAAGTTATACCACCAACTACGTCAATGGTAATATCAAGTTACAAGGCGGTTATCTGACACTGCCAAAGCTTAAGGCGGTTAAAATCAAACAACATAGAATGGTACCTGATGAGTATACACTTAAATCAGTAACCATTAGCAAAACAGCCACAGGAAAATACTTTGCAAGTATTTTGTACGCCTACGAAGTGTCTATAGAGCTTGTAAAGCCTGAAAAGTATGTAGGACTTGATTACTCAATGAAAGCGCTCTTCATGACATCAGAAGGAAAATCAGCAGAGTATCTGCATTATTATAGATTAGCCCTAGACAAGCTGAGAAAAGAACAAAGAAAATTATCTAAATGCAAAAGCGGGAGCAAGAACAAGGATAAACAACGGCTCCGAGTTGCCAAAATTCATGAAAAAGTAGGGAATCAGCGAAAAGATTTCTTACACAAAGCGTCAAAGCAGATAACCAATGCATTTGATGTTGTGTGTATTGAAGACTTAAACATGAAAGGCATGTCTCAGGCCCTGAATTTTGGCATAAGCGTCTCGGATAACGGGTATGGGTCATTTGTGTCGATGCTTGAGTACAAGCTTAAAGCCCAAGGCAAACAACTTGTAAAAATCGGCAAATGGTTCCCTAGCTCAAAAATGTGCAGTGCATGCGGTCAAGTGAAGGCGACATTATTACTTTCCGAGCGAACCTATCACTGTGAGCACTGTGGCCTAAGTCTTGATAGAGACTATAATGCAAGTATCAATATTAGAAACGAAGGTATGCGGATATTATCCGCATAAATCATAAAAGTCCCGTGGGGCACACGGGGATAGCTCGCTTATGCTGTAGCCATTTGGCTATTCGAACGAGAAGCCCCCACTTCTTTACATTTCTAAAGAAACGTTTGGAGTGGTGGGAGCATGTCACGTCATGTTTTGAGGAGCGTAGTGAGGATGTTGAATGTAGCTAATCAAGGCTCGAAGGAATTGGTTAATCGAGCGTCACAAGAATTTGCTTATCAAGAAATCTTTGAAGAGTTGCCATACCTAATGGCCATTCTCGCATCAGACGGCACCGTTAAAGCCGCTAATAAAGCCCTTGTAAGCCTAATTGGTCAATCCCGTGAGGCTTTACTCAACTGCGCTTATTGGGAGCTCAGCTGCTGGGAACACTCAGAAGATATTCAAAATCGAATTCTTTTTTCCATGGAGCAAAGTGCTCTTCACGGTGAAGAAGTCCGTATGGAAACGCAATTTAGGGATTTTTTAGGTAATCTCCACGATGTGGATTTTCATATTAAAATGATTGAAGCTACCCAGGGGGAAATGTGTTTTTTAGCAACGGGTTTTAATGTGACGGCCCTAGTTGAAGTGCGTAAAGCGCTTTCGGAGCGTGAAAGGCAGATGGAAGCCCTATTTGAGTATTCAGAAGAGGGTTTTTTCTTTAATGTCTTGCTAGAAGCCCTGACCGTTGACTCGGATACCAAGGTAGCCCGAGGTAAATTGATCAATGACCTAATCCATTATCAAAAGGTTGTCCGCTTTAATAAAGCCTTTAAAAATTTACTGGGTCTGGATCCTCAACAAAACCTACCAAATTCTAAACTCTACTCACTGTTACAGATAAAAGGCCCTTTGTACCGGGACTGTTTGGAAAAGCTCCTGGACCAAGGGGAGGTTAAGTTTGAACACAAGTTGATGGATGCCAAGGGCAACCCCCGAATACTCCAAGTATTTATGGTGTTAATCCGCACGGCAGATGCTTACTATGGCAACTTTGGGGTCATTCGTGATTTAACCATTCAAAGAGAATACGAAAGCAAACTGGCATTTTTAGCTTATAAAGATGCATTGACAGGGATTAACAACCGCCGGACGTTTTTTAAAGAAGCAAAAAAACACTTTCACCAAGGCAACAGTAAAGATTTAACGGCATCGTTTGGTGCTGTAGCAATGCTTGATATCGATCATTTCAAAAAAGTAAACGATACCTATGGCCATGATATTGGCGATGTGGTATTAAAAGAATTCGCTACTCTTTTAGCAAAAAAAAGCACGCAAACGATTATCGTCGCGCGCTATGGCGGTGAGGAATTTGCAGTTTTATTTAAAACTGAAACCCTTGCAATGGCTTTTGAGTGGTGTGATGATTTTAGAATCAGTGCCTCTGAATTACTTTTTACAGCTACCAATGGGGCTGTCTTTCAAATCACAGTCAGCATAGGCCTTGCGGGCATTAAGAGTGATGAACATGCCGTTGATTTTGCGATTACCAGAGCTGACAAAGCCCTTTACATGTCCAAAAATGCAGGCAGAAACAAGTGCACAATCTTTTAGGAATCACTTTGGGATAACCAGGTGATTCCTTTATAAGTATTGGTGTTGTATGGCTTTGACGTCAAATTTCATGAATCTAAATACGTACTGGACTACCGGCCCAACGCCGAAGGCAAGCATGACGGTTCCAATGCCGATTTTCCCGCCCATAAAAAGCCCAAGTACCAGGACCGAAAGCTCCATGATGCTGCGAATAAAGGCCACAGAGCGGCCTGATCGCTTGACCATTGCTACCATAAAACCATCCCGTGGACCTGTGCCAAAGCCCGCACTAATATACAAATAGCTTGCAACCCCCATTAAAATCATTGCCATTGCTATCATGAGGATGCCTATTAAGACGCTATTGGCGTATGGGATGATGCCCAGTGAGAAAATGATGTCTAAAAAAACGCCTATGAGGATCATATTGCTGATGGTGCCAAAACCGATCCGTTCCTTATAGGCCATATTGATGATCACAAATACCAGGCCCACTAGGATGCTAGTTTGACCAAAGGAGATGCCGGATAAGCGGCTAATGCCTTGGTGGAAGACGTCCCATGGGGCCAGACCAATATTTGCCCGGAGGGTGATGGCGATTGCAATTGAAAATAGTAATAAACCAGACATGAGTTTAAGTAAGCGTTTCATGTAATGCTCCTTATGATGTGGACGGACTCGTTAAATGCTCGAGGATGCTGTCGGTATTTGTTTACAGTATCATCATACAGTAAAGTGGGGAAATCGCCAAGGTATTTCGGGTGGCGAAGTGCTTTAAACAGTCGAAGCGCTTTAGATGGTCAAAGTGCAAAGTGGGTGGTATGACGTAAACTACTTGCGTAAAATCAAACTTCTTGGGTATAGATTGAATATTCTTAGAAGGAGGTTTTGCGTATGAAGCCTAGAATAACAATGGATGCTGACCACCAGCAAGAGCATGATCACGACAAAGCTATGACAAAAAAAGCAACGCCTGCAAAAGCCAAAGCCATGAATGCCAAAGTTCAGAAGGTCTCCGCAAAAGCACACAGAAAATCAATGGCACGTTAAGTAAAAACCCTTGTTATTCAAGGGTTTTTGTTTTTGATATGTTCAAGGGAATTCGCTTTTGTTAATGACAATCACTATCATTTGGTGTATAATAGAATTATCAACATAGTCAAATATTTAACAAGGAGATTTAAAATGAAAGTAGCCGTTATTGGTTGTACACATGCTGGAACAGCAGCTATATTGAATACAGTCGCACTTTATCCGGAGGCAGAGGTTAGCGTATACGAGAAAAACGACAATATTTCTTTTCTCTCCTGCGGGATTGCTCTTTATGTCGGTGGAACCGTTAAAGATCCCGATGGACTCTTTTATAGCTCACCAGAAGCATTAGCAGAAAAAGGGGTCAAAACCCATATGCAGCATGAGGTTCAAGATGTTGATCTTATAGGAAAGACACTGACAGTCAAGAATTTATTAACGGGGGATGTCGTACAAGACACTTATGACAAACTGATTATTACCACAGGCTCCTGGCCTATTAAGCCCCCTATTGAGGGCATTGACTTAGAAAATATTATGATGTCCAAGAATTACAATCACAGCAAGGCTATTATTGAAAAAGCAAAGACTGCAAACCGTGTGATTGTCATTGGGGCAGGGTATATTGGGGTTGAACTGATAGAAGCCTTTAGAGAAAATGGCAAGGAAGTGGTTTTAATTGATGCCATGGACACGGTTTTAAGCAAATATCTAGACCCAGAATTTACAACCCAGGTTGAAGGGAATCTGACCCACCACGGGATTGAGCTGGCCCTGGGCCAAACCGTACAGAAGTTTGAAGGCCAAAAGGGAAAAGTGACACAGGTGATCACGGATAAGGGCTCATATCCAGCGGATTTGGTTATTCTTTGCGTTGGCTTCAAGCCCAGCACAGAATTATTTGAAGGCAAGCTTGATCGGTTACCAAACGGTGCAATTTTAGTGGACAAGTACATGCAAACCAGCGTGAAAGATGTCTTTGCCGCAGGGGACTGCTGCGCGGTGACCTATAATCCAACCGGAGAATCGGTCTATATACCACTTGCTACCAATGCCATTCGCATGGGCTTATTAGTTGCTAAGAATCTGAAAGCACCTAGGATACCTCATCTTGGTACTCAGGGGACTTCAGGCATCAAAATTTTTGAGCATCATATAGGGGCCACGGGGTTAACAGAGGATGGGTCAGAGAAAGCTGGAATTGCTTACAAAACAGTTACTGTTAAGGAAGCCTACCGACCAGAATTTATGCCAACTGCTGATCAAGCCCATTTGAAAGTGGTTTATCGGGCAGATGATAGAAAAGTGTTGGGGGCTCAAATACTCTCAACCGTTGATCTCACCCAAATGATGAACACCATGTCTGTGGTGATTCAAAATAACATGACCATTGACCAACTGGCAATTGTGGACTTCTTCTTCTTGCCGCATTACAACAAGCCCTGGAGTCTACTGAACCAGGCAGGGTTGCAAGCTCAATAGATTTATGTGAGATGACTTGAAGCAGAATTATAACAAAAGAATAGGTAACGAAAAGCAGAGCTCAAAGGGGAGAAATCCGTTTTGGGCTCTGCTTTTTTGTGCGCATTTATTTTACCAAATAGCATCCAGCAGAAGGAGCAGGTGGGGAAATAGCTGCATGGGTTAGACTTTTACTGCCATGTGGTGTAGGTCGGCCAGTTCGTTGACCAGTGCGAAGATATAGGTGCATGCTAAGTTTGCTGTGACATTGTCCTGATCAAATCGTGGGGAGACTTCTGCCACGTCAAAGGCCACCATTTTTCCAGTATGGATGACGGTTTTTATCAAGTCTAAAACCAGTTCCGGGTGCAGGCCTAATGGTTGAGAGGCGCTGACGCCTGGGGCATAGGCGGATGCTATGACATCGCTGCAAAGGGTTAGGTAGATTGAATCTTGTTGGGCGATAAAGTCGTTGATGACGGTGACGGTCTCATTGATGGGGCTATGAATGATATCTCGGGCGTAAAGGTAGTTAGCGCCTAATTGTTTGGCGTTTTTTAAGAGGTCAACGGTGTTGCCCCGTCTTTGAACTCCTAGGCATAAGTAGCGGAAAGGTTGGTTTTGAGCGATATTGGCATCGGCAATTTGTCTAAACATGGTACCAGAAGAGGCAGTAACATCGTAGGGGCGCATGTCAAGATGAGCATCTAAATTGATGATCCCGATATGGGGGTGTTTTTTTGTGAGGCCATTATAGTGTCCAAGGGCCAGTTCGTGGCCGCCGCCAAGGACGACTGGGAAAAGACCAATTTCAAGCATTTGAGTGATTTTAGTAGAGAGTTCTTGCTGTAAATCTGCCAGTTGGTGGCCCTGCACGTGAATATCGCCACAATCGAATAACTGAACTGCTTGCGTAAAAAGACAAGGCAAGTTTGATAGCTCTTTTCGAATCATCTTTGGACCAAGGGCTGCCCCCTGACGGCCTTTATTTAGCCTGATGCCTTCGTCGCAGGCAAAGCCGATAAAGCCAATATTGAGCTGGTTTGTTTGATTTAAAGCTTTAATTGGGCCCTTGTCTAGAGGCATCATTTTAATCCACTGGTGCCATCTAAAAGCGTCGTAATTTGTGGTGCTATCCACACGACCATGCCAATCGGTTTGAAGGGGTTGCTGGTAGGGCATAAGACCTCCTAGGGAGCAGTAAGGGACATATCTAGTAACATCATACAATAGCCCGTTGATATCGCCAAGCTAATTAGGGATACCAAGCACTGTATTTGCATAAAGAATCTTTTGAACTGCCATCTTGGGAGTCTATGCTATACTAGTTAGTAAGATCAAAATACATAAGAAATGGAATGGAAAATGATGATTGAAATACTAAATAGGATTGTAAAAGATCATTTGAATCCCCCCCTGTTTGAGAACGGTAAAACCCAAGAAGATTTTTGGGACAACGAACATATCTCCAAAATGATGCTTATGGCACATTTGAATCCAAACTGGGACGCAGCCAGTAGAAAGCCTGAAACCATCAAGGCTACTTGTAATTGGATTTTGTCAACTCTTGGTCTTGAGCCAGGCCAAAAGATAATGGATTTGGGTTGTGGACCTGGGCTTTATGCCACTGAGTTTTGCGATTACGGCTTAGAGGTTGTTGGGGTTGACTACTCAAAACGATCAATTGATTACGCCCGCCAACAGGCAGGTCTTAAACAGCAAGCCATTGACTATCGCTATCAAAATTATTTGGAAATTGAGGACCATGGCGTCTATGATGTGATTACCTTGATTTATTGTGATTTTGGTGTGCTCTCACAGTCCAGCAGAACACAGTTACTTCAAAGGATTTTTAGGGCCTTAAAGCCAGGTGGTTATTTTGTCTTTGATGTTTGGTCCACAGCCTACGAAGAATTAACAGCCGCCTATAAAAATTGGGTTATCCACGAGAAAACAGGTTTTTGGAAATCTGAGCCTCATTTAGAGCTGATTCACAAGACATATGATCAGGAAACGGCAGTTTCTTTAAAGCAACATATCATTGTACAAGAACAGTCGGAAATCAGCGTCTTTAACCTATGGGAACAGTGTTACACACCGGAGTCCATTGAAGCACTTTTAATTGAGAATGGCTTTGATGTGGTTTCTGTGGTGAGTGATTTGACCGGTGCAAACTATACCCCTGAATCTAAATCCATAGGCATTGTTGCAAAAAAAGCAGAAGGTGTACATTTGCTACACAAAGTGGTATAATGTATATATAAGGCGAGGTGTTGAATATGATAAAAAGTGTAAACTTTAAAATTGAGGCTGAGTTAAAAGAAGAGGCTGAACAGGTTTTAGAAAGTATGGGCTTAACGATGACAAGCGCGCTGAAGATGTTTTTAAAGCAAGTAGTGAATCGCCGTGAGATACCTTTTACAATAGAAGCCCAAGACCCTTTCTTTTCGGAGCGCAATCAAGCTATTTTACTGGAAAGTATTTCAGAGCTTGATAAAGGCAATGGCAAAGTGCGAGATTTAATAGAGGTGGACTGATGCCAAGGTGGTTCTCTGATAGAGCATGGGATGAATATGAGTCATGGTTGGACGACAAAAAAACCTTGAAAAAGATCAACCAAATTCTTAAAAGTATTGATCGAAACGGCACTAACTGTACAGGACAGCCCCATGCTTTATCTGGCAATTTGGCAGGATGGTGGGCTGTGCGTATCAACGATAAGGATAGAATTGTTTTTAGAATTAGAAACGGTGCAGTTGAAATTGCACAATGTAAGGGTCACTACGACGATAAATAAAAGAAGCAGCCCATCAAAAAATCGGGCTGCTTCTTTCTATTTCACAGGCTGCTTTTCACTTATTTAAATCGGTCCATCACTTCTTTAATCACTTTTGGGGCTCTTCTGCACTTGTCTTCAGACACGGCACACACAGCAAAGCGAATACCTTTGCCAAGGGGAACCATAAAGATGTTCTTCTCAACCAAAGCTTCACTGATTTCGTAGGGCTTGTCACATGGCAAGCTGACAAAGAAGCCATCTCTGTAAGGCAATAGCTCAAGGTCTACTTCTTTAGCGGCTTCAACAAAAGCATCTGCACGTTTTCTAAGCAGGGCTTTGTTGACGTTTTTCTCAAGGGTATAGGCTTCAGTCAAGGCTTTGCTCTTGAAGATTTCAGACACTGCCACCATGCCACCGCGATTACCATTTGACCAATTAGCCCGACCAGAGTGTAGACTAGCGATATTAAACTCATCTGCAATGTCTTTATTTGCAGAGATACCAATCAAGGCGCCCAACCGCAAACCATACATGGTGTAACCCTTAGAAGTACTGAAGGCAGCCATGGTAAAAATGTTCTCTGGAAGATTAGATAACTTTGTGAAGAATGCCCGTCTCTCGTCACCGACACCAGCAAAGTCAATATAGGCAGTATCTATTAAGAGGATAATTTTCTTCTCTGGATTCTTAGCTTCTTCTTTAAGAAACGCTAAAATTTCATCCCACTCGTCATCTGAAATACTATAACCAGTTGGGTTTTGAGCAGGGGTATTAAGAATCGTCATCACACAATCTTGCTTATTAAGGATCGCCTTGAATTTTTCTTTGAAATCAGCCACATTAAAGTTGCCTTCTTCAGAAAAAAGCTGGAAAGTAGAAATTTTTCGGCCGGCTTCTTCACAGATGGTTTGGTATGGAGACCAGTACCAATCAGATGTCAGGACTTCGTCGCCTTCCTCTGTGTAGTTCCACATAGCAACTTTAAGAGCCCCTGTGCCACCTGGAGTCGCCACAACTCGAATGTGTCCCTCAGGCTTGTAACCTGCGAAAAAAGTTTCCTCAACAGCCTTTAGATATTCTGGCATACCTGCAATTGGCGCATACGCTGAGATTTCTTCGTTTGGCATGTCCTTTAGAACACCAAAAACAGATTCGAAGGCAATCAGCTTACCATCGTCGTCCATTAATGCCCCCAAAGTGGAGTTGGTAACGTTTTCCTTACCGAACTGCTTAATCGCGGCTTCAGCTTTACCGGCAATGGCAAAGATCGCGTCGGCTTTTGCAGGCCATTTCGCATGTTTTGCAACCATACTTACTGTCATAATATCCCCCAGTCAATGAACGATAACCCTTTTGTGATTATCGGATTATTTTTAACGCTACTACCATAGTAAAGGTATTCAAGGGTTTTGGGAAGAGGAATTGTTTTAAGATTTGTTTAAGTCTCACAAATTGCCACTAAATTTTAACGGAACTCGAGTATAAAGTGTTTTTTCCAAGTTAATGTTGCTGATTTTAAGGTATGATGGTAATTGTGAGAAGAGTGGAGGTCAATATGAAACATCCCAATCAGTATGTCATTGAAAAACCAGAAAAGCAGCATACCCCCGCCTTGGCGGCCTTTATAGCAACGCTTAACGGACAATCCCAGCATCACATCGGTTACTGCAGCCATCAAACTGAAGAGGTACTGGAAATTCTTTCAGGGGACTTTGGCGAAAATCCAGCCTTGGACTACTTTATGGTGGCTTGGGAAGGGGATTCTCTCCTAGGTGTTATGGGCTATGAGCCAGATTTTGAAACAGGTCTGGCAGAAATTTGGGGGCCATTCGTCCCAACTGGGGACCCGAATCTAGCAGTGTCACTTTATGCAGCTATGCTAGAACAGTTACCAAGTGAGATCAAGCGTCTAGGATTTTTTATGAATCATGTTAATATGGTGGGCATGGGCCTATGCGCACATGTTGGGGCTGTGGTGAAAAGTAACCAATGCCTATTCACATGTGATCGAGAGGACTACAAGAGTCTGCTAGAAGCTCCAGAGGAAACCTTAACTCTAACGCTTCCCCTACTTAGTCAAATTGAAACAATCCATGACCAACTCTTTAAAGATACCTATATCAGTGGTAAATCACTGATTGAAGGCCATGACCAAAATCATGTGAGTTTTGTTGAACTAGAAGGGGACCGGGTTGTGGGGTATATTTACTGCGAAGCCGAGGCCCCTTATGGCACAGGGCAAATCGAGTTTTTAGGGGTTGACCCTGGTGTTAGAAACAGAGGCGTTGGCAGCCGTTTATTGGACCGGGGTCTTCAGTGGCTCTTTAATGGACCAAATCACACCAGCATTAACAGGGTTAGGTTATGTGTGAACGTTGAGAATACCTGTGCAACACGGCTTTACGAGGGAATGGGATTCAAACTAGCCCAACAAATGGTGTATGCTGAATACAAGATGCCGTGAAGCCATGGCAACCAATACCCATGCTAACCAAAAGGGCATAGCAACCTTAATGGCACGAAAGGAATGAATTTTAATGAAAGAAGCGACAGCACAGACACTGACAGAAGGTAGTATTTCCAAGGGTTTATTCAAGGTAGCCCTGCCAACCATGGCGGGCTTTATGATACAGATGGTTCACGATTTGATTAATATGGCATGGATAGGTCGGATCTCTACTAATGCCGTGGCAGGGATGACCATCTTTGCCACCATGTTTTGGCTAGTCAATGTCCTAAATGAAATCATTGGTACCAGCTCCATAGCACTGATTTCTCAAAGTTATGGCAAGGGCGATAAAGATCAGACAAGTTTATGTGTGGAGCAAACGTTAACATTCAAAGCCATCGTAGCAGTGATTGCCTGCCTTCTCTTTAGTATACTGCTACAACCACTACTTGGCTTTTTTACTCAGGACCCCGTGGTTCAAAAGGCAGCCCTTGATTATGGCTATATTCGCATCTTCTTCTTGCCGGTTATGTTTTCCGCTTACACCATTAATACAGCATTTCGCTGTGTGGGCCAAGCCACTAAACCCATGTATCTGATGGGGATTTCTGCGATTATCAATGTGATCCTCGATCCCCTTTTTATCTTTGAAACCGTACCGGGCCTTGGCATTCATGGTCTTGGTCTGGGGGTATTTGGTGCAGCCCTGGCCACTGTGATTTCTGTGACATTTACATTTGTTGCAGGGGTCATGATGCTCATGAGTAAAAGGTCTCCAATCAAAGTGCGACCAAAGATGCTCTTTAAGTTGAACTGGGAAATTGACTATAAACTGCTTACCATTGGCCTTCCCAGTGGCTTTGAGGCCCTGTTAAGAAACTTGGTTGGGATTTTCACATTAAAATTAGTATCACAATATGGTACGGACGCGGTTGCGGCCATGGGACTAAGTAATCGACTCTTAGAATTTGTATTTATGCCACTCTTTGGGCTATCCATGGGTGGTGGTGCAGTTATTGGGCAGTGCCTAGGCCGTAACTTAGTGGAACGAGCAAGAAAAACCGTTAAAATGACCCTTGTTTATAGCGTGAGCATTATGGGATCCGTTGCTGTTCTAGCATTTGCTTTTCCTCAAATGATACTGGGTATTTTTACAGAAGACCCTAACTTGATTGCCATTGGTGTCCCCATGATGCGCATCATTATTCCAGGTATGTTGTCCGCGGCTGTTATGATGGCCCTGGGCACGGTGTTTTCGGGATCAGGCTATAATACCCCATTTTTGATATCCAGTATTACAGGGAAGTGGCTAGTGCAGATTCCCTTACTATTTATCTTTGTCCTCTTTTTAAAGCTACCCATCCACTTTGTTTGGATCACCTTTGTGATTGCAGACTTTACAGAGATGCTGGTAATGCTAGGTTTTTACAAGGCAGGGAAGTGGACAAGGGTTCGAGCAATTTAAACATTGAGAAATTGAAGGGAGTGAGACTAAAATGTTAGAGTTGTGTTTGCTGGGCTCTGGTGGCATGTTGCCACTTCCAGACCGACGTTTAACTGCGCTACTGGTACGCAATAATGGCAAAATGGTTCTAATTGACTGCGGAGAGGGAACCCAAGTGGCCGTCAGACTTTTGGGGTGGGGATTTAAAACCATTGATGCCATTTGCTTTACCCATTATCATGCCGATCATATTTTAGGACTAGTAGGCTTGCTCCTTACCATTGGTAATAATGGGAGAACCGAACCCCTGACCATTTTGGGTCCGCCACCCTTGCAGCAAGTCATTACGGGCCTGAGAGTGATAGCCCCAGAGTTACCCTTTGAACTTGTGCTGCAAGAGCTTTCAACCGAAGAAGGATCGACTTTTAGAGTAGGTGACCTTGAGATTAGCAGTGCGCCGGCAGAACATACATTACCCTGTTTGGCATATTCAATAACCCTACCGCGACAAGGCAAATTTGAGATAGAAAAAGCGAAAAGCAATGGGGTGCCAATGTCTCTTTGGAGCGTCCTTCAAAAAGGTGAGACCGCAGAGTTTGAGGGTATTATTTATACACCAGATTCAGTGCTAGGTGAGGAACGAAAAGGGTTAAAAATCTGTTATTGCACAGACTCCAGGCCTACAGACAATCTCATAGCACTGGCAAAGGGCGCAGATTTATTTGTCTGTGAAGGCATGTATGGCGATGTAGAAAAGTCAGAAAAAGCAGCTGAAAAGAAGCATATGACCTTCTTAGAAGCTGCCAAAATGGCCAAAACAGCCGGGGTTCAAGAACTATGGCTCACCCATTTTAGTCCAGCTATGACAACGCCATCGGATTATTTAGAGGCGGTTCAAATTGAGTTTCAAAACACCATAATTGGTGAGGATTTGATGGTAAAAACGTTGAAGTTTGCTACATAAAATATCTGAGTGACTAACAAATGCAATGAATGATGTGACTTTTAAAATCCAAATGATTATATGAAAGCGAGAATGAATGCTACCTTTAAAATTTCTGAATGACAACCGCGAATTAGCAACACTTATATCAGAAGCATGGCACTGCGACCCCACATCAAGAGAGTGGTTTCAGTATTTTAGAATCTCATCAAATGCCATTTACCCATTGAGGGCATCTGAAGTAGATAACAAAGGCACACCCATTACAGTAAGTCACCGGGCCATGCTACGCTTTGCCCCTACCAGTGAAAAGTCACTGGAACGACTAAACGCTGAGCTTGATTGGATGACATTTCTCCACGATAAAGGGTATCCAGTATCGGCACATGTTCCCAATAAAAAAGGTGATGTCGCCATGGAACTGGATTCGCCTTGGGGCACCTATGTGGCTAATGTCTTTGTTGCGGCCCCAGGAATCACCATGGAAGAAGCAGAGTTAACAACAGAGTTAGCCCACCGATTAGGCAGATTGCTTGGGGAGTTTCATAAGTTGAACAGCGTGTATATGGCTACCCGTGAAGAAGCAGCACCAGTGACAAATACAGCACCAGTGGCTGATACAGCAGCGGCATCAAAGTCCTTTCTCAGTGTCTTTGACTACTGCGATAATTTTATCAATAATGCTTGGGGCATTACCGCCTTACCACCAAGCTTTTACAGACTTGCCAGCAAGCTAAAATCAGAGCTGACAACCCTGAAAAACAGCACTAGCCCCACCCGTATGGGTCTCATACATTACGATTTTGAGCTGGACAATTTGCTATATTGCAAAGAGACTGATACCATCACCGTGATTGACTTTGATGATGCCATGGTATCCTGGTACGACATGGACTTGGTGCGTTTATTAGAAAATATGGACGAAAATCTATCGGAAACATTGGAAGCACATCAAATTATAGCCTTGCAAAGTGCTGCCTTAGATGGCTACTGGGAGATTTGGCCCCAAACAAACCAAGGGATTCAGGGCGGCCTTGATAGTCAGGTAATCCAGGGATTGCAAGGCATAAGCACCATCCCCCATGGACAAGGGTTCCAAAACTTTATGGACCTCAATTGGATTTACCGGGCCCATTACAGCCTTAAAGAACCTGTAACAGATGAGCCTGAATGGATGATCAATCTAAGAGCAGGGCTCAGTCACCGTGCAGCTTTACGTCTAGAGAAATTGGAGGCATATTATGGAGATAGCTTATAAAATCAGCCCCTGCCCATGGCAGGACATAGAGTTTGAAGTGGTGCGACATATCGAAGGCAATGGCATCACCGTTGAATCCTTTTGGGAAGATCATATCCTAGCAAGTCAGCACTATAAAATCATGACTGAAGACGGACAATTTGTGGGCTTTTTCGCCATTCATAAACAGCATATGATCACCCTTTTTCATGTTGAGCCTATCTTTGGACATTTGTCGCAGCCTTTATTTGAAAGGATCAAGCGCTATGAGCAAGTGACCAACGCCTTTGTCTCAACCGGGGACGAGCAGTTTTTAAGCCATGCCCTTGATAATTTCGCACGGTTAGAAAAACAGGCGTACTTTTCAATCTACACCGAAAGAAAAATGGCTGCCTCAAGACGGCAACCAATGGTTTTGCGAGAAGCAAAAAGTGAAGCTGATGTGGCCCTTTGTGATTTAGCAGAGGATTTTTTTGAACCGGATAACGGAAAACGAATCTTAGAAGGCAGTGCCTATTTCAAAGTTTATATCGTAGAAAATACTGAAAGTAAGGAACTCATTGGCTTTGGTGTTGTGGAATATGGGCGCATTGACTCAACCATTGCCAGCATTGGCATGTATGTCTGTAAAAACCTACGCCAGCAGAGCTATGGTGCCTCTATCTTAGAAAATTTAAAAGAATTGGTTGAGGGGAAGGGTAAAATCGCCCATTCCGGATGTTGGTACTATAACCACAACTCTAAAAAGAGTATGGAAGTGGCTGGGGCTTATAGCAAAACACGTTTACTAAAGATATATTTCTAAGAAAACTCATTTATGAATAAAAGATTGCTAAAAGGAGAATAGATGAAAATTGGATTGGTTTCAGCACTAATGAGAGACAATGACTGTGGTCATCAGTTAAATGAAATAAAACGGCATGTTTCGTCTAATCACAATTGCGATTTGTTGTGCTTTGGTGAGAGTTTTATCCAAGGCTTTGAAGGCCTTACTTGGCAATATGAAGAAGACATCAACAGAGCAATTACACAGGATGATTCAATCGTTTTGCAGATTAAAGAATGGGCAAAGCAATATAATTGTGGCATTTCTTTTGGTTTTATTGAAAAAGAGAATGAAACGATTTTCAGTAGCAATATGGTAATTGACAGAGATGGTAATGTCATTGATGTATTTCGTAGGGTCTCCACTGGTTGGAAAGAACCCATTGCAGGGGAATTTTATCAAGAGGGCGTAGGGTTTCATACCTTTGAGTATATGGGTAAAGTACTAAGCGTTGCAATTTGCGGTGATTTTTTCAACGATGGCTTTCTAAATGAGCTGGAACAACTTGAGATTGACGCCTTGTTATGGCCAGTTTACAAAGATACGCCCACTGAGCAATGGCTTGAATCCTCACAAGGAGAATATACGGAAAGAGCCCAGAATATGCCCTGTCCAACCTTGATGATTAATAGCTTTGATGATGATAATCTAAGAGCTAAAGGTGGCTGCTATGTGTTTCATCATAATAAGATTCTTTCATCATTGCCATTTGGAAATGTCGGTATCTTAGAGTTTGAATTACTATAAGATGGATGACACAAGTTATACAGAAAGAAGAAGGGGGTGCTTAAATGCTATCAGAAAATATCATTACAGAAAGACTTGTACTTCGTAATATAACCAATGATGATGCCAATGCCATTTACCAATTGTGGAGCAACTTCGAGAACAACAAATACATGTGTGATCCTGTTGGTTCACAGGTCGAGGTTGAAGAAATTATTGATGATCTTGAATGTGATGAGACCACCATCGTCGTTGCGATACTTAAAGAATCTGGGGACATTGTTGGCACATGCTGTTTTGGTCCAGCAGATGATTCAAATGCTTGGGCATTTGGTTATAATTTATTCCGAAATTTCTGGGGCAAAGGTTATGCCACTGAAATTGTACAAGCTGTCATCGCATTTGGAAGTAGTTTGGGTGTGGAAGATTTCATATCTTCATGTGCCATTGAAAATGCAGCTTCAGGTAATGTCTTACAAAAAAACGGCATGCACATTGATGGGACCGGTACGTTCTTGAACCCAGTTTCTCAGATAGTTTATGAAGAACATATTTATAAAAGGCACATTCCAAGAGTCTAAATGGAAGAATCTAAAGAGCCCTTTCTAACACGAGGGACTTTTTATTTGAGGTAAAATTCTGGAGGACCATATGGATTTTAAAAATGTTTTGAAGAATATTGAAACGGAACACTTAGTAATGATTCCTGTGACGCTTGACATTACACGTTCATTACTTATTGACCAACATGATGTACTTGAGAAGTATGGTCTTGTATCCCATGCGATGTGGCCTACGAGCGATACAAAAGATATTTTGCCGATTATTAACAGAGTTCTTGAGGAATCACTTGAACCCTCTGGGTTTGAATTTTGGATGGTTGTAAAAAAAGATAAGATGATGATTATTGGAGATATTGGTTTTCATGCTAAACCAGATTCTGAAGGCGTAGTTGAGATTGGCTTTGGTTTTGTAGAACATGAAAGAGGTAAGGGTTATGGATCAGAAGCACTTTTTGGAATCATGGACTGGTTGAGTCATCAAGAAAGTGTAAAAGTCATAAAAGCCGACTGCTTAATTGATAACAAAGCATCAGTAAGACTATTGGAGAAGATTGGTATGAAGGAAGTCTATAGAAATGAAACGTATATATTTTGGGAAATGAGTCTATAGAATTACCTTATCTTAAGAAAGTAAATTGCGCTACAAATAATGGAGGCACCAATGATTAATTATAGGGAACTCACTGAAAACAACTATGAAAGTGCAATGGCTCTTCGAATAAGATGTTGGACTGAAGAATTAAATGGTAGAGGTGAGAATACATTAGATTTGAATTAAACTATTTGTTTGTGAACGAGGAAGCCAGAGGCTGAAATATTTCAATAGCCTTATTAAGATGACTGGTTGATGTTTTCAAATTTTCTCTTGAAGAATTCAAACAAAGATAAAAGTTGATACCAAATAAAATCAATTAGCCAGAACCGGTCTTTCACCCAATGGGTCGAAAAATAACTGTGATATAATCACCCAGTTGTCCAAACATTGGGCGATTTCTCATTGCAAATAGAACGGAGTTCATCAAGGTGATCAAGGTAACCTAGGTCTGAAAACTTGCGTGCTCCCTCTGGACAGCTTTGCACGCAGGCATTGCATTTTGTACATTTTCCAGTGGTGGTTTGAGGCGCTTCCAGAGGGATGCTACCTAGCATGCAACTAGCCACGCAAATCCCACATCGTGTACACCTTGCCATATCAACTTCAGGCTTGATATTTTTAAAATCAATTGGCTGTCCATCTCTGTTGGTCGGTATGAGATAGGGCTGATAGGGCCGCTGACCCATGGCTAAAATAGAAAGATCCAGTGGCCCGCCAGTCGCGACAGACTCAGCATGGGGCCCATTTACAATGGGCTCGGTAGGTTGCCCTGATCCATTGGTCAGACATAAACTCAATTGTCGCTGCTTGATAGCAGCTGCAAATTTGCGAACTTCCACCCAGTCTTCTGCATTGGGCCGTGTCTTCATCAGGGACTTGTCAAAACTGTGGGACGCAACAAAGGCACCTGCACCTATCACATTAAAGCCTTGGGCATTCAAAATATCTACAAGCTCAATCAAAGCATCATCGTAATGGCGCCCCCCATAAGTGACAATGGCAATGGCTTGTTTACCATGGCCTAGCAGTGTTTTTAACCAGGGAATCATCAGATTTGGAACCCGTCCTGCATAGACAGGAACCCCGATGATTGCTAATTCTTCTTTAGATCTTAAGGCATCTGAAAGTACTTGTGCCAAAAGTGCGGTATGTCCTGTAGGGGATTGCAACTGTAAGGTAATTGGATTATGAGTCAACGTTATTTCCCTCCTGAATACGGTGCTTATAGTTTACCATTTGATACAAAAGGATACCAGTTAACATTTTACATAAAGAAGTTAGGAGATCGATGCAATGAAAACATTCGAAAACATTAGAAACTATAACCCTGAGGATGAAAAATCCATAGTAGAAATCATGAAAGAGCCATCGGGGCATCACCTGACAACTGATAAAGTTGACTTCGATGGATTTCAAGAAGTATATGTTTACCAAGAAGGTCAAGGCGCAATTGGATTTGTCTGTATTGAAGTCCATGAGCAATTAAGTCAAATCATTTGTTACGTATCACCACAAAGAAGAGGTGAAGGGGTTGGCAGCAAGTTGTTCCAATATGGCAAGTCAAGATTGGAGAAACTTGATCCCAACACAATCTGGTTATTTTTTAGAAACGACGTAGGCAGTTCTGCGACATTTTATCAAAATAGAGGTGCTGAACCTTGGTATGCCTATCATCATATGTTTTATAGCAAGCAAGAGCCTATCAGAGAAGAGCTTAATGTGGACTCTTTTGATGCAGTGGTTTCTTGCGAACCCCAATATCATGAGATATACATCGAAGAAAGAGCTAAGGCGTTTTATGCCATCAACAAAATGATTGACTCTCGACCATATGATGAGCGGGAGAGAAAAGACGATTTGATGAAATGGATTCACAAAAATGAAGATAAAATTTGGGTATTCATCAAAAATGGTGATTTTGTCGGATCCATTGCGCTATTTGATGGTTTTTTTGATGAGATTTTCGTTTGTGAGAAGTACAAGGGAAAAGGATTCGGAAAAGCCATTGTGAAGTGGGCATTGCTGAAATGCCAAGATGAGGGATGGGAGCCGTCACTGTGTGTTGTTACCGGAAATACGCCAGCAAAAATCTTATATGAGCAATGTGGTTTTAAAATTGCCCAGACTCTAGAAATGAATCGTATTTTCAGTAAAAACAAGGCACCTGATTTTAGGGGACCAATCGGGGGCTAGAAAATCATCTAATGCTCTTTATATATTTGATGATAATACCTATAGCAAAGTAACTGCTTTCTCTGTAGAATGATAGAGACAAATTCTATCGACTGAGGTGCTTATGGACAACTACAGAATTGCAACCGACAGATTTATTTTGCGCCTTACTTACTTTGTTTTAAGTCTATTCGGTGCGGCGTATGGCATCACATTTATTTTTAAAGCGAATATCGGTGTGGATCCGGCCAATGTGCTGATTGATGGACTTTTCAACACCTTCGGCATTAGCCTTGGCTTTTGGATCACAGCCCTTTGGCTGTTTTTTATCGCAGCCGCACTGCTGATGGGGCTTAAGCCTTATATTGCAACCGTTCTTGATTTAATGTTTTTTGGTCTGATCGTTGACCTTTTGATGAAGGTCAATCAGTTTCCCATACCCGAAACCGCAGGCGTATACAGTCCCTGGTTATCTGCGGTTTACATGGCTCTTGGTCTATTGATATTGGCATTTTCAGTTGGGGTTTATATCAATGCACAACTAGGAGCGGGGCCTACCATGCTCTTTACCTTTGCCCTTGCTAAGAAAACAAAGCGCTCCATTGGGTTAGTAAAAACCCTTACAGATTTAATCATGTTGCTGGCGGGTTATCTACTTGGTGGTTCTGTGGGAGTGGGGACAGTGGTACTGGCTATCAGTGTGGGGTATTTGTTTCAGTTGTTGATTAAGAAGGTTAAATTGCCTGGGTTAGGTACAATAACTTGAGCTTCTGACTAAGAGAAAACCCCGTGAGATTTAAAGTGAGACTTTAAATCTCACGAAGGTTGTGTCTACTTATCACCAGGCATTTTGAAGCAATTGCATTAACGTATTCACGCAAAAAAGCAATCGACCCTCTGGATTACGATTGCTTTTTTTGTGTGATCGTTAGATTTTTCTTTTGTGATAGGTAGCTTTTTCTTATCTGAGAGTTAGATTTTAAAAGTACTTATGGTTGCATAGCACCAAAGAGTACAAGCCAAGCTAAGAATGATTTTGCAACAAGGCTCAAGATGATATAAACCCGTTCGCCATATAAATAATCTTGCCACTTGCCAACTTTGAGGTACTGTAAAATCATGTTGATGGGGAAGGTGTTGAAAGCTACAAAGTAAGTGCCAACAATTGCCCAAACAAACCATGGTACCATATCAAAATTACCAGTGCCTAGCATGTAGAATAAAATAGCGACCCATGGTCCAAGTCCTGAGATGGTGCCCCAAATAAAGGGTTTCCAATCTAGATTCTTTTTATCTCTGCCTGAATTGTTTTCTTCCATCACTAATCCAAAGATATTCATGGCGGCATTGGTGATAAAGATCAGTATTAATGTTGCTACATCGTAGATCCCAAAAAGGGTGGCAATTAGAACAATCATAATGGATGAGCTTAGTGCATATTCATACCAACGAAAGCGATTGATGCCCTTTTTTAAACCTTCAAAGTATTTTTGACTATTCAAGATGATGACTAAATGTGCTCCTGCTGATAAGAATAAAAAACTGGCCACTAAAAAACCAAAGGGTAATTGAAATAGGTCTTTGCTGGTGGTTTCCAAAGAGGCTGTAGCCACGTTAAAGGTTTGATAGTACTGAATCACAGTGGGTGTAAACTCGGAGATTTTCTCGATGACACTTGTGGCTAGAAACACCATGATGACACCTTGAACGAAATGAAGAAGCCCCATAATTAAATTAAAGCGTTTGAGTTTTTCTAATTGTTTTTCCATGGTAACCTCCAGATTGGGGTATTTAAGTAGTGATCATTAATTTGTTGATCAGTTGGTCCATTGTGGCAATGATGGTGACGTTGGCTTTGCTAAATTGCTTTGGGTTAAGGTGTTGGCTGGCTTGGCCACCCACCAAGATTTCGAAACTGGGGCTCTTGGATTCAATGCTATTGATTAAGTCCACGAGGCCATTGATGTGGTCTTGCCTGGTAATACCCAAAATCAGATAATCCGGTTGATAGTCTTTAATTAACAGATTTAGTGCGGTTGAGGGTATACTTTGACCCAAATAGAGGGTTTTGATACCTCTCTTTTCTAGATATTCTGAAATGAGCTCAATGCCCAGGGTATGTTGTTCCCCATGGGTAACCATTGAAATTGCTCGTTTTTTCGCCGCCAGTGGTGCCGTGGAGAAGTAAATACGATGCATGGTCTTACTGATGAGGTGGGTTGCATAGTGTTCGTCAGCTTCGGAGAGTTTCCCTTGTTCCCACATCAAGCCAATTTGCCTTTGAATAGGGGTAATGAGGTGCTCAATCATGTCACTTAGGTCCATTTTGGTGGAAAGGTTAACCAGGGACTCTGTGAACTCTTGACTTTGCTTATTACTTAAAAGCATAAAAAGGGTGTTTATATGATGGTCGTAATCTTGGGTAAGCTTCTCTATTGGGGAAAGTGTGGTTTGGGTAGTTAGGGGCCCAGGGGCACCAACCAGTTGATCTATTGTCACGTTAAACAGAGAAGACAGGGCCATCAGTGTTTCTATTGTGGGTTGCCGGTTGCCCTTCTCGTAGTGGGCTATGGAAGTTTGAGAAACTTGAAGGTTATCAGCCAATTCTTTTTGACTAAGCGCCATCTTTATTCTTAAGCCTTTAATTTGATTTCCTAGGTATGTCATGTGCCCTCCCTTCTTGCTTAATTACAATATAGCATAATTGAGATTGAAAGTCAATTAAATATTACTTATTGTAATTAGACGGGCACATCCCTTTTGATGGGGCCCACTTTACAAAGATTTTCGGACAATTACCAATTGTTATAAAAGTATTATTTAGAATTTTTAAAAAACGGTTGACAATCAAAACTGAGATTGGTAGAATCCTATTTAATAACTTGATTGCAACCCCATATGATAATGCGTTGAAGGAATTAGTTCAAGGTACGCTGTTGTAGAGAACCAGTGGTTGGTGAAAACTGGTACAGACACCGAGAACGACTCACTCCTGAGCAGTTGTCCTGAACTCAGCTTTACGGTAAGGACAAACGGGAAGTCCCGTTATAGACGATTGGTTTGATTGAACCAAGTTGAGTGACCCATTAATTTGGGTAATTAGGGTGGTACCGCGTGGCATAGCCTCGTCCCTGTAAGCGTTTGACGCATACAGAGACGAGGCTTTTTTGTGTTTACAAGTGTATTTGCCCTGGGCATTTTGCCCCTGAGACATCAAACCGAGAAAAGGAGCATACCATGAGCAGACGGATAGCAATTTTTGATACCACTCTCCGAGATGGAGAACAGTCACCGGGGTGTAGCATGAACCTACAAGAGAAGGTACGGGTGGCACTGCAACTGGAACGCCTTGGGGTGGATGTTGTAGAAGCAGGGTTTGCCATTGCATCGGCGGATGATTTTGAAGCAGTACGGACCATTGCCAAGCAGCTAAAACACACAACCGTGGCCAGCCTGGCACGGGCCACAAAACAGGACATCGACACCGCCTTCCAAGCCATTAAAGAGGCGAAGTCGCCCCGCATCCACACCTTTATCGCCACGTCGGACCTGCATATGCAGTATAAACTTAAGATGACCGAGGCCCAGGTCCTTGAGAGGGCGATCCAGATGGTCAAATACGCCAAGCACCACTGCCACGATATAGAATTTTCCGCAGAGGATGCTTCTCGCACAAGGCCCGACTTCTTGTACCGTGTGATCTCGGGGGTGATCAAGGCCGGCGCCACCGTCATCAATATCCCTGACACCGTGGGTTACACCACCCCCGACGAGTACTACAACCTGATTGCAGGGATTAGAGAACATGTGGCCCTACCAAGCAATGTGATTTTATCCGTCCACTGTCACAACGACCTAGGTCTAGCAGTGGCCAACAGCCTGGCCGCCATCAGAGCCGGTGCCACCCAGATTGAATGCACCGTCAATGGCATTGGGGAGCGGGCAGGCAATGCCGCCCTAGAAGAAATCGTCATGGCCCTGGCAACCAGAAAGGACATCTATAACTGTAGCAGCGCCATTGATACCACCCAACTCTATCATACCAGCCGTCTGGTGAGCCAGATGACGGGAGCCAAGGTGGCTCGCAATAAAGCCATTGTAGGGGACAATGCCTTTGCCCACGAATCCGGCATCCACCAACACGGGATGCTCCAAAATTCGCAAACCTACGAAATCATGACCCCAGAATCCATCGGCCTTAAAAAGACCCGTTTGGTACTTGGAAAACATTCGGGCAGACATGCCATTGTAGACCGCCTAAAAGAACTGGGCTATGACCTTGATGATTCAGCCTTTGAAATCCTCTTTGAAGCCTTCAAAACCCTGGCTGATAAGAAAAAACAAATCGTTGACAGAGACTTAGCCGCCCTGGTAGAGGGGGTGGACCACTCTGCCAACCAAATATTTGAATTGGTATCCTATGTGATCAACACAGGCAACGCCATCTCTTCCACCGCCAGCGTGGTGATTTCCCACCATGGCACCAAAAAAGAAGCAGTGGCCATGGGCTTTGGACCAGTGGATGCAGGCTTTAAAGCCATCGACCAGATGATTCCCCACAAGGCCACATTGGAAGACTACCAAATTCAAGCCATCACAGAAGGGCAGGATGCCCAGGGTGAGGCTCGGGTGACACTGAGAATTGGCCAGCAAGAAGTGGTGGGCAAAGGGATTAGCACAGATATACTAGAGGCCAGCCTACACGCCTACATTGACGCACTGAACCGGGTTACCGGCACCAGCGAACACAGGGCGGAAAGCCGAGGGACCCAGGATGCTACCTCTTGCCAAGAGGCCCTTGACCCTTTTCAATCATCATCAACTGACTACATGGAGGTAAACTAATGGGTATGACCATGACACAAAAAATTCTTGCACGGGCCGCGGGCCTAGAAACCGTCAGCCCAGGACAATTGATAGAGGTCAACTTGGACCTTGTAATGGGCAACGACATCACCGCCCCGGTTGCCATTGAAGCCTTCAAGGCCGTAGGCATCCCTGGGGTTTTTGACAAGACAAAAATCGCCTTGGTGCCAGACCATTTCACCCCCAACAAAGATATAGCATCAGCCAAGCAGTGCCAGTGCATGCGCAGTTTTGCCAGGGACCAGGACATTGAGCATTATTTTGAAATTGGTCAAATGGGCATCGAACATGGTCTGATTCCAGAAAAGGGTCTGGTGGTGGCAGGGGATGTGGTTATCGGTGCCGATTCTCACACCTGTACCTTTGGAGCCCTGGGGGCCTTTTCAACCGGTGTTGGTAGCACCGATATGGGGGCGGGAATGGCCACGGGAAAAGCCTGGTTTAAGGTACCCACCGCCATTAAATTTGAGATGACAGGTAAACTGCAGCCATGGGTTACTGGCAAGGACGTGATGCTCCATATCATTGGCATGATTGGGGTAGAAGGGGCAAGGTACCAGTCCATGGAGTTTACGGGGCCTGGGATTGCAGAGCTCACCATGGACGACCGGTTTGCCATGGCCAATATGGCCATTGAAGCAGGGGCAAAAAACGGGATTTTCCCTGTGGACATGGCCACAACAGATTACTTGATGGCCCATGCTGGACGACCTGGGGTGACTGTGACCGCTGATTCAGATGCTGAGTATTGCGCCACTTATCAAATAGACCTATCTGAAATTCCACTGACCATTGCTTATCCCCATTTACCAGAAAATACCCATGGTATTGATACCGCAGTGGCTCAGGAAATCAAACTGGACCAGGTGGTGATTGGGTCTTGCACGAATGGGCGGCTGTCGGATCTTCGCATGGCGGCTAGGGTCCTTAAGGGGCAACGGGTTCACCGAGATGTGCGGCTGATTGTGGTGCCGGTGACCCAAAAGGTTTATTTGGATGCCATCAGAGAGGGTTTGATCGAGATTTTGATTGAAGCGGGGGCGGTGGTCAGTACCCCAACCTGCGGGCCTTGTCTTGGGGGCCATATGGGGGTTTTGGGGCCAGGTGAACGGGCTTTGGCAACGACTAACAGAAATTTTGTAGGGAGAATGGGTCACCCAGAATCTGAGGTTTACTTATGTAGTCCAGCTGTGGCAGCGGCTTCGGCCATTACGGGTGTGATTTCCCACCCAGAGTTTGTGGGGGTGAAGGGATGAAAACGAGTGACGGTTCTACGACAACAAATGGTAAAGGGATGAAAACAAAAGGTAAAGCTTTTAAATATGGGAGCCATGTGGATACGGATGTGATTATTCCAGCGAGATATCTAAATAGTTCGGATCCTCAGGTGCTTTCAAAATACTGTATGGTGGACATTGACGACACGTTTGCTCAGAAGGTTGGTGCGGGGGATGTGATTGTGGCCCTTCAAAATTTTGGTTGCGGGTCTTCCAGGGAACATGCACCCATTGCCATTAAGGCATCGGGGGTGGCCTGTGTGATTGCGGTTTCCTTTTCAAGAATCTTTTACCGTAACGCCATTAATATTGGGTTGCCGATTTTTGAGTGTGAGGCTGCGGCCCAGGGGATTGAAGCCGGTGACCAGGTGCGCATTGATTATGGGACTGGGGAGATTGAAAACATAACAAAAGGCCAGGTTTATCAGGCCCAGCCTTTTCCAAGTTTTATTCAAGAGATTATGGCAGCAGGTGGTTTGATTGCTTATACAAAGGGGGTGGCAAAGTGAGAGCAGGTGATGGGATGAAGGGGAGGATTGCTGTTTTACCCGGGGATGGCATTGGCCCTGAAGTGGTGGCCCAGGCTCTAAGGGTGCTTGAGGCTGTGAGTCAAAAGCACAAGTTGGCCTTTGAAATCACCCATTATCCTTTTGGGGGTGCTGGGATTGACACATGCGGGGAGGCTTTTCCACTGGCGACAAAAGAAGGGTGCTTGGCCAGTGATGCTGTGCTGCTAGGGGCTGTTGGGGGGCCAAAATGGGACGGTTTAAAGGGTTCTCAAAGGCCAGAAAAGGCCCTCCTTAGTTTGCGGGAGACCCTTGGTGTCTTTGCTAATATCAGGCCCGCAAAGCTCTTTCCTTCTCTTTTAGAGGCGTGCCCTCTGAAGTCTGTCACCAAGAATCATGGGTTTGATCTTTGTGTGGTCCGAGAACTAACAGGTGGGATTTACTTTGGGGAAAAGGGTCGGGACCATCACCCGGCGCTGGGTGAGATTGCCTATGACATTGAAAAGTATAGCAGGATGGAGATCCAGCGCATTGCCATCAAGGGTTTTGAGCTGGCCAGGACAAGACGTAATCAGGTGACCAGTGTTGACAAGGCCAACGTTCTTGAGAGCTCTCGCCTATGGCGTGAGGTGGTTGAGGAGGTGGCAAAGGACTATACAGACGTGGCTTTATCCCATATGTACGTGGATAATGCCGCGATGCAGCTCATCCACAACCCTGGGCAGTTTGATGTGATCCTCACTTCAAACCTCTTTGGGGATATCCTGTCCGATGAGGCCAGCATGTTGACTGGGTCCATCGGCATGTTGCCATCAGCCAGTGTAGGATATGGCCGCCATGATGATGACAATACTGGTAATGGTCATACCGGTGATGGTTATACTGGTAATGGTTATACTGGTAATGGCCAAACTCACAATGGAAGCATAGGTTTGTTTGAGCCTATTCACGGGTCAGCCCCATATCTAGCAGGACAAGATAAGGCTAACCCATTGGCCACCATTCTATCCCTTGCCATGATGTTGGAATTGCAGTTCGGCCAAGTGGCTGCTGCAAAGGAGATTGAAGACGCTGTTGAAGCTGTTTTAGAGGCCGGATATCGCACCGGGGATTTAATCAGCGTTGTGGCTGGTAGTGGACAATTAGTATCTACTGCTGAGATGGGCCGCTTGGTGATTGAAGTTATCTTGGGTAAGGCTTGATAGCTAAGGTGTGATAGATAAGCCTTGATAGTTAAAATTTCACACCCATCAGAGTGGGCGTTCATTTCTAAGCATCTTTTCCATATCTACTGCATTTAGAGGCTTGGCAATCAAATAGCCTTGCACCTCGTCACAACCAAGGTTTGTTAAAAACGCCAGCTCTTCTGGGGTTTCAACTCCCTCTGCAATGGTTTGAAGTCCTAGGTTTTTAGCTAGTAAGAGGATTGTTTTGATAATGGCTTCATCTTTTTCACTCTGTCCGATGCCGCTAACAAATGATATATCTATTTTTATACGATCAATTGGTAACTCTTTTAATCGGCTCAGTGAGGAATACTCTGTACCAAAATCATCTATGGATAAGCTGATGCCAATTTCTTTTAGATGTCTTAAAACCTCTTTAATTTGTCCCTTTTGATCCATGGCGATACTTTCAGTTAATTCCATTTCAAATTGATTGGGGCGGAGTGAAAACTCTTGGAGAACATCGGAGATAATCTGTATAATATTTGGTTGGTTCATCTGGTGGATTGAGAAATTGACTGCCATCCGAATGGGTTTCAGTCCTTTATTCCGCCAGTCTTTTGATTGTTGACAAGCCGTCCGTAAAACCCAAAGTCCAATGGGTAGAATCAACCGAGTCTTCTCAGCGATTGGGACAAACTTTGAAGGGGGTATAAAGCCCTGTGTGGGGTGGTGCCAACGGAGTAAGGCTTCAACACCGTCTATAAGGCCTGTTTTTGTATTGACCTGCGGTTGATAATAAAGGGCCATTTCCCCCCGTTCAATGGCCCTATGCAGATTGTTGATAATGGCCATGGTTTCTAAGGCACTATCCCTTAAATGTTGTGAACACTTTTGATACTGGTTTTTTCCTCGGTTTTTTGCTTCGTACATGGCCATATCCGCATTTTTCATTAAGGATTCTACATCATCACCATCAATGGGGTATTGTGCTATGCCCATACTTGAAGTGATATAGTAGGCCTGATCTTTTAACATAAACGGCACTTTAAAACTGTTAATCACCTTGGTAGCAATCAAATCCAAATTGGATTCATCCTGATATCCGTTGATAAATAAGACGAATTCATCACCGCCAATTCTGCAAACCGTATCATTTTTTCTGATACAAGATGTTAATCTTTCGCCGACTTGCTGAAGGAGAATATCCCCTTGCTGATGGCCTAAAGTATCATTGATGACTTTAAAGCCGTCTAGGTCAATAAAGATTACGCTGAGTAGGGATTCTTTGCGAGAGGCCATTAGAATGCTTTGATTGATTCGATCAGTCAACAAAAGACGATTTGGTAGACCTGTCAGGTTATCGTGATAAGCTAAATAAGTCACTTCATCTTGAATTAGTTTTCGTTCTTCCATTTCGACTTCTAAGCGCCTATTGGTTATTTGCAGGGCATTCGTACGATCAATCACCTTAAGTTCTAATGTTTCTTTGGCTTCAGATAAACCGATTTGCAAGGATTGAAGTCCATCTAGCATAAGGTTAAGGGATTCTGATAATTGGCTGATTTCATCATTAGAACCACCAATGTTAAGACGATCTGATGGTGATTGATCCTTAACAATGTGTAAAACTTGTTGATTAAGATTGGTGATTCTAGACAGAACCAACCAGTTCACCGACAGTAGGAGAATGGCCAGTACTATAAAAAGGACCAAAGGCACCACTAATGTAATCAGTGTGACGGTTTGATAACCAATACCCATAATGGTTCTTGGTAAATGTGCGCTGATCTCAATATAATTTTCAAATTGTAAATCCGGTAGATAGAGGCGGCCAATGATGTTTTTAGAATCTTTTACGGTTAAAGTGATTGGGGATGCTAAGATACCTTCAAGGTCTTTGCGATCAGCCGCCAAGATTGTTTGACTCACTAGACTCATATTCTGTCTTTTGCCCATGTCTTCTAATGCGATGTCGTCTAGATTGTAAGCGAAGACAACATGTCCTGCCACGGTGCCGGTTTCGTTTGTCTTAAGAATTGGATAAGCGGCAATAATTAATGGTTTGTCCTTGATTACCACTATCCCCTTAAAGGAATCGGCGGACTTCTGGTTCTCAAAAATACCAAATGTTTTAATGGCTGCAAAACGGTCTGGGTCAATGGGGGTGACAATGGATTGAATTCTTTCTTTTCCGTATAAGAGTTTACCTTCTTTATCCACAAACAGGATTAAATCAACGTTATAGTTATCAAAGTTCTCATCGACTAAATTTTTTTCAATATAATCTTGATTGGCATTTGGATTATTGGCAAAGTCATGGGTATCATCCCAGATTGCCCAGTCATGGGCACTGGCGCTTACCCTTGCCACCAATTGATCTATTTCACCATTGACTTTGGTCATACTTTCTTTGACTGATATGGTTTCGAAGTCTTCAAAAGCATTGAAATAAAAGCCTCTTAAGAAGTAGGTCATAAGAGAACTGACAAGGATAAAAATCACCATAAAAATCACTAAAATTTTTAAACGGATGCTTAAGGGTTTTAAGGTTTTCATCGGAAAATCTCCAGATAATCTGACTCGTACAGCGTACCTGCAAAATCATAGAGCATAAATGTTAAAAGATACTGGGTTGGATCGATTTCAGAATAAATAAGTTCAAATGGACTCTTGAGTGTAAACTCAATGCCCCATTCAGTTTCAAAAGCATCTTGACCAAAATAATAGCTGGTATACTTCAGTGCGATTTTATCCCCTGCTTTTAAAAGGATTAATTTTCTGTCTGGCATATTGGTGGCGCTATCTACCACCCGCCGAGCTCCTAGGATTTCGTAGTAACCCCCTGCTTCCAGTTTGTCATCATAATGCCAAAGGGCTAGCAAATTTGCTTCCTCCCCATTCAGCTTAAGTGGGATTTCGTACCGGATATAATCTTGGGTATTTTCCAAAATCTGAAGCATCACCGGCTGTCCCTGCAAAAGGGTCCAAGCCCCATCAAAAGCCGAGGTGAAACGGCCTGGGGAATCCTCATTTATCAAGGCATCATAGCCCAATTGTCGGTACCGTTCCCGTCCAGTTTTGATATATTGATGGAGGGATAAATACACATCACTGACTTGATCAATCTGGTTTTCGGGGACCACAAGGGTATACTGATGCGTGGTGTTATCAGGTCCCTCTATTTTAAAGGTCATAGGTTCTTGGGCAGTCTTGTCCTTTAGTGATCCAGAGAATAGGGTTACAAATTGCAGGAGGCTACCAGGGAGGTTAAGGCCCTTGTGTATTGGCAGTTGCCAAAAAAAATCCTCCGGTGCTCTGTATGGCAAGTAAAGACTTAGGCCTGAGGCTGTTTGATGGATTGGGCCCCTCACTTGAAAACGCACCACGTCTTGAAGGGCCTTTCTCATAGTCTCAATTTGAGCAGGATCATTTGAAGACACCCTGGCTGTGAAATCCAATAGATCTACTAGATTAGTGAAACCTTGCTCCTTTGTATTGCCTCCGAAAGACTTACTATCTGCAAGCTCTATTGCAGTTTTGTGTAAACCATCGGGGGTATTTATTTTTTTGTTGAGGGACGTGAAGAGGGCTGCGACTTGTGCATTTAAGGGGTCCAAGTATTTTAGGGAAAGCAGAGCAAGCGTAATGTCACTTTCGGTTTCTTGGACTTTTGCCTGCTGTTCAAAACCCTGCGCAGTTGCCTTTAAGAGGTCGGGAATTGGAATTTTGGGGTTTGTGACCAGGTTTTTTAGTAGTACTTGGTAGTCCCAGCCGTGACCGGGTTCCAGTTCTTGAGAGGCAAGAAGGTAGTCGGTGTAGGGTTTAAGGGTGTTGGCAGTTTCTAGGGAGGACATTAAGCAGGCGTCAAATCCTATAAATGAAAAATAGGCTCCTGTGGCTTTTGATGCTTTTGAAAGCGATTGGTCTAGTTCTTTTAGTGTGAGGGCATCCCCATCAAACCATTCATCTAGGCCGTACCCAACAATAGGGCCCCCGCCGTGATTCCAAAGAATTAAGCTGTAACGCTTGGCAGGATAGTTTTTAATTCCCCATTCAAGATAATCGGATAGGGTTTTGGATTCTCCCATGTTGAGTTTAGTCAGGTTTTGAAGTGGTTTTAGGGACCCTTTTTCAACCAGAAAACGCTGGTTGATGGCTGGGTTGATTTCTTTGTTTAGCCACTCCTTGGTACCACCGGTTTCAACCAGGATGTTGACTGCTGCTGATGAACCAACGGACATCATTTCTTTCAAATCTGAAGTCCCAGCACCACCAATGGTTTTAAGGGTATCGTCGTAGGCGCTTTCTAGATCACTACCATTTAGATACACGAGTAGGGTCATTTCGTCTAGGGCATTATAGTCGCTTGTTTCTATGGTGACCCGGTTTAAAGTTGATTCAAACCCAACGGCACTTTTAAGATTTTCTGCTACAAATCTCACTGGTACCATCACACGACCATCTATTAATATAGCTTGGGTATCCATGGTTCTGAGTTGTTGATTGACCAGTATATTTTTTTTGTTGATAGGCATTTCAATGTTTATGCCTGACATTTGTATTTGTACGGTTTGAGTACTTTCTTGCCATGTGACTGTAGCCCCTAGGGCTTCTGTCACAAATCGGACAGGGACCATGGTTCTAAAATCCCCATTGACAAAGGGCTGGGCATCTGGAAAAGTAACGGGCTTTCCATTGACAAAAAGGCTGAGATCTGGAGTATATAGGGATGTTGTGTTTGTAGCGAGGGCACTGAGGGGGGAGCAGGCGGCTATCATAACTACGACGATTAAAGCGACTTTAAGCTGAGTAAAGATTGGTTGAGAAGCATACAGCAATCTGGCCATGGTTCCTATGGAATGAAAGTGCAATTGTCTTTTTTTATTGGATTTAGTCATTGCATCAATCTCCTTCAATTTTGGGGTAGGGGGGAAAGGGTAAAAAAAAGGGCTACTTTTTATAGTAGACCTGATCTTTTGGTCCTTTTGGGGTTATACCCAAAAGTGATTCGACTGTAACACATTCATAACCCATCTCTGTTAAGCCTTTTAAAATAGCCGGTAATGCTTGAACCGTTGCACCGTGGATATCGTGGAGAACAACGATGGAGCCATCTTGTACATGTTCCAGTACGTGTGTTGCTATCTTTTGTGGATTTTTTGATTTCCAATCCTCAGGATCAACGGACCATTGGATGAGGGGCATATCAATCCACTTTTGAATTTCTTGGTTAAATCGTCCGAAGGGGACACGGACATAAAAGGGCTTCATGCCGGTCTGTGCTAAAAAGGCGTCTTGGGTTAACTGTATTTGTTGTTTGACACCGTATTCATTCATCGCTGTAAATTTAGGATGACCCCAACTATGACTGCCAATGCCATGACCTTCTGCTATCACTCGCTTCACGATAGCAGCGTTGGGAGCAACCCGATTGCCTAGCATAAAAAAGGTGGCTTCAGAATTATATTGCTTTAAGATGTCCAATATTTGAGGGGTGAATTTAGGGTGGGGACCATCATCAAAGGTTAAAGCGACTCTTTTTTTATAAACGCTATCAGGATCCGCCTTTCCAGTGGCCACTAAAGCAGGGGGTTCAAAATAGGTTGATTCGTTGGCAGCTGGCAGGAGTTCTGGCTCTGTAATTGGCTTTATAATGGGACGATAATCCTTTGAAAATGCCTGGGTATTAAGAGATAGAAGATCTTTAAAATCAGAAGCATTCAGTATAATCTCTTGTGCTCCATTTTGTCCTTGGCCAATTTGTCCGCTATTAAATATGAAATGTAGACCATCTGACTGATAGGTAAAGCAATTATAGTTTTGGATGAAGGGCAAGGTGCCTTCTTGAAGCCAGACAGGATCAATCTCCAATGTGTTTCTAGAATGCAATAACTTTTGATAGGCTAAGGGGCTGATAATTTCTAAAAAATCTGGGCTATTAGAGAAAAGCTCATCTAAAGAAACCATATCACCTGAATGGCGGTTAAAGTTAAAGGTGTGTCTTTCTTCGTAGACATCGACGCCGCCTAGTTTAGCTTTTTCTGTAAATATAATGGCGACAGCATCATCAGTATCGGTTACGACTCTAAAATCTAGGCTGTAGTGCCCTTCGATGGGGGTGCCATTAGTAGGATAAGCATCAAGCAAATCATCCTTGAATTTGATGATGCGGCTAACGATAAAACTATAAAGTGTATCATCTATTTGAAGTTGATTTGTAACCGGATAATGGATGTTTAAAGTGTAATCTTTGTGACTTTCGCTAATGGTCTCAATTTCTATTGAGCTCGTGTTTGTTAAAATAGGTGGTTGGGAATCAGCTTGAACATCACAAGCTACCATTAAGCCTGCAAAAGACAACACCAATAGGGCTAAAAGCAAGGTTTTTATTTTCAAAGGGGCTACCTCATTGATTTCTTATGTGAGGTTTGGACGTCAAAAAGCAAGGATGGCATCCAAACGATTTAGACCCATTATATCAGAAAAAAGTGAAAACGGGGTAGCATCGTTAAAAAAAAGACAAAAAAAACGAAGGTAATTATGTTACCATCGTTTTTTTCTTGATGACTTATGTGAAGGTTTAGAATCTTGATTTTTAGGTTCTCGTTGTTGACGGTCTTGACCTTTACGATTTTCTTCTTCAAAAACTGCCCCAAAGGTGGTAAAGGGTAGCTTTTTACCGATGGTTTTTTCAATGGCACTCAGAATGGCTTGATCTTTTGGTGCGGCAAAGGTAAAGGCGATGCCCGTTTCTCCCATCCGGCCTGTGCGACCAATCCTATGAATATAAGTTTCTGGCGTCTCTGGGATATCGTAATTGTAGATATGGGTAATGCTATTGACATCAATCCCTCTAGCAGCCACATCAGTAGTGATTAGGAACTGAAATTTGGCATTTCTAAAACCCTTCATGGTTGTTTGACGAGCGGCTTGTGACATATCCCCATGGAGCTTAGCCAAAGAAAAACCCAGTTGTAGTAAATCTCCTTCTAGTTGATCGGCTCGCCGCTTTGTTCTACAAAAGATGATACCTAAGAACGGATTGGTTTGTCTGAGGGTTTCAACCAGTGCTGCTTGTTTATTGCGATCGCTGGATTTGATAACACTTTGGGTGATGGTTTCCAGTGTGATGGTGGCTTTTTTTGCCGTGAACTCAAGTGGCGATGTCATAAAGCGGTAGCCAAGTTTTTTAACTTTGCTGTCAAGGGTGGCAGAAAAGCAAAGCAGTTGCTTATCTTTATTGGTCTTCTTAAGAATATGCTCAACTTCGTCTTTAAAACCCACCAATAGCATTTGATCGGCTTCATCTAAAACGCAGACTTGAAGGTGAGATAAATCCACGGTGCCACGGGCAATGTGGTCGATTAAGCGGCCAGGAGTAGCAATCACTAAATTGACAGAACGCTTGAGACGTTTCAATTGGGTTTGCAGGTCTTGGCCACCGTAGACGGCTAAAATAGAGGTGTCAGTTGCCACGGCAAGATGTTTTGCCACTTCTGTAATTTGAAGTGCTAGTTCCCGGGTGGGAGTCAAAATAAGCCCTTGTATGTGGTCGCTACCAGAGGTGAACTGCTGAAACATGGGCAATAAAAATGCCAATGTTTTACCCGTACCTGTTTGGGCCTCTGCCAGAATATCATTGCCCGCTAAGATTGGGGGAATGGTCAGGACCTGAATTGGTGTAGGCTCCACGATTCTTAGGGTGTCCAGGGTATTCATGATGGCTGGTTTAAAATGAAACTGCTTGAATTGGTTCAAGGTGTGTCCTTTCTTTGGTGCTTAAAATTGATGCCTTTTTCGCTGATATAGACCCCAATAAGAATGAAGGCGCAGCCTAAGAGCATCAAGGATGTGATTTTTTCTTTTAAGACTAATCCGGAAGCTACCATTGTAAAGAGGGGCATCAGGTAGATATAAGAGCTGGTCTTTACGGCGCCGATGTACCTGATTGAAAGACTCCAAAAGACATAGCACATACCAGAGGCAATAAGGCCTAAAAAGCTTAAGTGAAACCAATTTTGATTTTGAGTAATGCTGGCTAAGTCTAAGCCACCTTCAAAGGTAAAGAGGGCCAAAAGACCAATGATGATGCCATAGAAAAAAGTCCGTCTTGTTAAAAAGAGTGGAGAGTACTTGTGATCCATTCGTTTGATGGAGAGTGAATAGAAGGCCCAAATCATGGCTGATAGAATGGCCAGTAAATCCCCAAAAGGATTGACTTTAAGGTAAACTTGACCATTAAAGATGACTAAGGCAACGCCGATCATGGCAGCAAAAAAACCTAATAGGAGCTTGAGCTGAAATTTTTCGTCGTGGGTAAAAACATGGGCCACCAGGGCCACAAACAAAGGGGCAGAAGCCAAGATTAAACCGGTATTGGAGACGGTGGTATAAATAAGAGCTGTGTTTTCAAGTAAAAAGTAACCGGCAACCCCAGTAAAACCCGCTAAAAAGAAGTTCATTTCTTCTTTAATCGTTTTTACTTTGTAGAACTTTGGATGAATAAGCCATAAACCGATATAGGCTAAGCTAAACCGAAGGGCCATAATGGCCAAGGGGGTAAAGTCTTCAAGGAGCAGCTTGGTGGACACAAATGTAACCCCCCATACAAAAGCGGTGAAGAGGGCCAATAAATGTCCCAATAGGGGCTTTGAAAAGGTTGCAGAAGATTTCATAAAGGTCACACCTCAGACTTCCTATTTTAATGTAATTGATGGACAATTTCTGTTATGATGATATCAGATATGTGTATCAAAATCAGATAAAGGTATTAAAATCAGAGAGGATTATCAATGGATAAAAAATACAGAGATTTAAACAATGACAGTAATAAAAAAAGTAAAGAGCTACGAATGGCTATTATATCAGATATCCATAGCAATGCCAATGCACTTGAAGCAGTTTTAGCAGATATCGTGGTAATGGACTGTCACGAGGTGATCAACCTTGGGGATGCCATTGCCATTGGTCCAGATCCTGAGCGGGTTATGGGCATTTTGGTGGCCAGACGGATTGCATCTGTATTAGGCAACCACGAACAATACTTTTTAGAAGGTACAAAGGCCTTTCCAAAAATGGAACCCGGTGAACGGGCCCATCAAGACTGGGTTAAAGCCCAACTGGGAGAGCCATTTATTCCTGTTATGAGCGAGTTGCCCCTACAAATTATTCAGTATACAGATGGTCTAGAGCTATCGTTTTTGCATTATGCTTTTGCGCAAAATGACCAAGGAATGGAGCGATTTTCCTCTGTTTTAAAACCTCAAACACCGGAGGGGCTAGCGGCCCTCTTTACGGTCAAGGGACCTGGGATCACTTTTTTTGGCCATTCCCACGAATCCTGTGATCTAGTAGACCCAATCACTAAGCACCGGTTTATCAATCCGGGAGCCCTTGGTTGCTCAAGTGATAATTTGGCCCGTTACTGCATTGTGACTTTTAATGATGGTCAAGTGACAACTGAGTTCAGAGAGGTGCCTTATAATAAGCAGCAGGTGATGGATCGTCTTTTTTCTAGAGCGGTGCCGGAGCGAGAAGTGCTGGTTAAGGCTTTTTATTCGTGAAGTTAATGGAAAGGGTGGTAGGTATGTCTAAAGTTAATAAAGAAATTGAAACGCCGAAGGCACAGAATTATGATCCAGAAATGGATGAGAAGGAATTGGTTAAGAAAATTGTGATTCATGAGGTCTACAGTACGGGTTACAAATTGAAGTTAGCGGCTATCTTGGCTGGCAAGGGCGCTGTCTTGGCAGGAAAAGGTGCTGCCATCGCCGGTAAGGGAATTGCCCATGGGGCAAAGATGCTGGCTGAGAAAATGAAGGCTGAAAAGGCTAAGAAGAAAGATTGGTAGCAATCGAAGGATAATAATGTAAAAACGTCACTTAAAAAGGTGGCGTTTTTTTAGTGGTTCTTAGGGTCTCTGATAATCTATGGTGGTCGAGTTAAACCTAACATAAATGGTACTGAAAAAGCGGACTAAAAAAAACTACAAAAGCAGACCCATTTACAGGTTATAAGTTCAGAATATTTCGCCTTAAAGGGCGCCATATTAATTTTTTATTGTATAAACAGAACAAATAGACACTGTACATGTTGACGGATGATAGACGATTCGTTATGGTATATTAACACAGCTTTCATTGTTCAATGGTTTCGATACCTCAAACAATGGTTTAGTAAATTTATAGAGAATTAGGGAGATTTCTTGATGACAAATAGGAAAACGTTTTACATACTTAGTTACACTTCAATTGCCGTTTTGTTAATAGCATTCCTTGGTTTTGTTTATTGGCTTAATCAGCCCACAGCGGGGGAAACCCCAACTGCTGCTAGTCTGGGTATTTTTGCAAAAGCCCACGTCTCTGAGCTATTGGCTGAACAGGCCAGTCCTGATACTTGGACTGAAGGCCTTAGATTAGGTCAACAAGATATTGTGATTACGATTGATAGTGGCCAATACAAAAAGCAGTCCTTTCGCACCATTAACTTTTTGGGTGCCTACGGTAATGTAGATCTTAAAGAAGGTTCGAAAATCATTGTGCGTATGGATTTAGATGATAACAAGCAACCATATGTAACGGGAGTTGTGAATCATAATAGGAATAGTGTTGTTATGGGACTTGTAGGACTCTTTGTGGTGTTGTTGGTAGTCCTTGGCGGCAAAAAAGGAGTGACTGCCCTTGTGGGCCTAGTATTTACCATATTAAGCATCTGGTATTTCTTAATTCCAATGATCCAACGAGGCATACCAGCCATTCCAGCAACAATTTTCCTAGTTGCAGTCACAACTTTGGTATCTTTAATTGCCCTTTGTGGCGTGAGCAAGAAGAGTTTTTGCGCTATTGTCGGATGCATCGGAGGTGTGACCATGGCTGGCATGATAGCTGTCTTAGCTGGAATGCTTACTCCCATTACGGGTTTTAATATGCCTGAAGCTGAAGAACTGGTGCTGCGAGCGGGAGACACCGGGTTGCACATTCGTGGACTTCTAGCCAGTGGCATACTCATTGCATCTCTAGGTGCAGTGATGGATGTCGCGATGATGATTGCTTCGGCACTTTCAGAAATACATGAGTTGAATCCTAAAATAACCACTTCTCAACTTTTTAAATCCGGTATCAACATTGGCCGTGACTCAATGGGCACAATGGCAAACACGTTGATTTTGGCTTTTGCAGGTGCATCGTTGAACACATTGGTACTGTTCAGGGTTTTTGATTACCCTTACCTTCAAATTTTCAACAGTGATTTGTTGGTCATCGAAATCATCCAGGGCGTTGTCGGGTCTATTGGCATTATTCTGACGGTACCCTTAGTGGCAGCCATCAGCGCTTATATTTATGGTCATACTAAATATCAATTATCAAAGTAATATCTCGTGTGTAAAAAAAGAGATCGCTATAAAGCGACAACGCGTTAGGGGGGCGAACATGCTATCAATTCGATGGTTAGATACGTCATAACACTTTCTACTGGTGATGTTTGCATTTTACAACATTTAATGGAGGGTTTATGAAGATTAGAGCATTTAAAAAGACTATTAGTTTAATGTTAACGGTATTACTTGTGTTGGGTACGTTTAACTTCCCCATGGCATCTGAGATCACTACTGCTACAAATGCGGATCACATTGTGATTAGCCAAGTGTATGGCGGTGGCGGTAATAGTGGCGCGACATATAAGAATGATTTTATTGAGCTGTACAATCCAACTGCAGTAGCGGTAGATTTAAACGGTTGGACACTTCAGTATGCCAGTGCGACAGGGGCATTTGGTGGCGCTAATACCGTAGCTAAACTAGTAGGCGTCATTAACCCAGGTGCATTTTTTCTCGTTAAATGCGGGGGTGGCACTAATGGGGTAGATTTGCCAAGGGAAGACTTGACGACAATACTAGCATTAGGTGGATCCAGTGGTAAAGTAGCCTTAGCTAAAACAGAGGCAATTATAGCCTCAAAGACGGATGCCCACTTAGTGGATTTAGTGGCCTACAGTAGCACACCCGCCACCACCACTATGTACGAAGGCACAGGCCCTGCACCAGGCCTGTCCAGCGCGACTTCAGCAAAACGAATCGATGAGAAAACAGATAGCAACGACAATAAGTTAGAATTTCAAGCAGTTACTCCGACCCCCCGGGGCACCGCGATGCTGATACCGATACTAGCGCCAATCCAAATCACAGCAAACTATAAAGATGTGGCTGTCGTGTCTGGTTCGAGTATCACGCTGACATGTGATGCGCCTAGCGCAAAGATTTACTATACATTAGATGGATCTATTCCAACTATAACAAGTGCCGCAATTAGTACTTCAATCAAAATTGGAGGAGTGATAGGCGATACAATTGTATTGAAGGCCATTGCAAAGGCAGAGGGTAGAGCTGATAGCCAATTATTTACTTCTACCTATACCATAAAAGATCGGGATCCAGTTAAAAACATTAAGGATGTTTTAGCGCTTCCAACCAACAGTGAATTTGTGGAAGTAAAAGGGACGCTTTCTTACCTGGCGACCAATTCCTCCAATCCTGTCATCCAATCGGTGATTGATGGTAAAACGTATGCACTGTATATTTTTGGTGCAGTACCAGATGGTGCCAAAATTGGCGATGAAGTCAAATTTTTAGGTACTTATGTTATTTATAATGGTCTTCCAGAAATGACGAGTATTACTTCATCAAGCCGTGTAGGGCCTGGAGAAATCATTGCACCGACAGAGATGTCCATTCAAGATATCAAAGCAAATGGCAAGTCATTACTTGGAAGAATAGTTAAAATTAAAAACGCAACGCTTGGCACTTTTCTTGGTACTGGTTCTACACCAATCAGCCAAGGTGCAGAGAGTATCAATATCTATAAGCCAGCAGCTTATCCAGTTCAGGTAGTAGCAGGCGATGTTGTTGATGTCACAGCAATGGTGACATGTAATAATGCGACGATTCAATTGTTCACAGGCACAAAAGTTGCGAATGGTTTTAATGTCTATGATGTGATGAATGATACTAAAGGTCCTGTTATTACCTTGGAAGACACGTATTTATCAGCGAAACCTGGTCAGGATTATATCATTTGCGCAAAGGTTGAAGACAATAAAGGTGTAACCGATGTGCTAATCAGTTACACCATTGGTGCACAATCAGTGATCAATCAACCGATGACCTATCAAAATGAGAAATCAGAATATCAATTTGTGATTAAGGGTAGTGATATTCTTCAAACTACTTCTGCGTTAAGCTTCACGATTAAGGCAAAAGATGTCACCGCACTTGAAACCGTGGCAGCGCCTGTTACAGTTAAAGTAGATGGTGCACCACAGATTCTTTCTGTAATACCTGCAAGAAATAGCAGTACTGGTGCGAATAAGTCACCTGAAATCACCGTTGTTCTAGGTAATGCAGGTCTGAACCCAGTCGTAACACTTACTCTTAAAAAAGAAAATACTGTACTCGTTGATGCACTAGCAATGACTGCAAATGCAGAGGGGACAGCATTTAATCACGCAACAAAAGATTTAGCTGACGGCATCTATACAGTGATTGTCAAGGTTGTCAGCGGCGACAATCGAGTAGCTGAAACCACATGGAATTTTACAGTCGGAACGCCAAGGATTCAAGCTTACTACGGTCAATTACACGCTCATACAGCACAGTATTCTGACGGTTCCGGTACACTGCAAGACGGTCTAAGTTACATCCTGAATCTACCGGAATCAGAAAAGGTGGACTTTGTCTCTTTTACAGACCACTCGAATTATTTTGATACAGCAACTGAAGCAAATCCTTCAGCAGCGTTAAATGATACAACCAAGATGACTGCTGCAAGCCTTGCAACTTGGAATAGCTATGTCAGTGCGATGCAAAAGTTCAATGCCGACAACGCAGGCAAGGTAATCGCAATGCCGGGCTTTGAGATGACTTGGTCTGGCGGTCCTGGCCATATCAACACATTCAACTCCAAAGGGGTTGTCAGTCGCAACAACAAGGATCTTAATAATAAGACTGCAGATGCTGGTATGAAGGCATACTATGAAAATCTGATTGTGAACACAGATCCATTGGCTAATCTATCTCAATTTAATCATCCAGGTTCGACTTTTGGTACTTTTGCTGATTTCGCCTACTGGTCACCAGCTTATGATAATAAGATGGTCGCAGTAGAAGTGGGTAATGGAGAAGGTGCTGTCGGTTCCGGGGGCTATTTCAGTAGCTATAACGAATACACGAAAGCCCTTGATAAAGGCTGGCATGTTGCACCTACAGTCAATCAAGATAACCATAAGGGCAAGTGGGGCAATGCCAACACTGCTCGAACGGTTATTCTCACAGATTCAAAGAGCACAGATGGTTTGTTGAAGGGTCTTAAAGAGATGTCTGTTTATGCAACAGAAGATAAGAATCTTGAAATTCAGTACACTGTGAATGATCAAATCTTAGGCAGTACAATTACAGAAGTGCCTACAAAGCCACTGAGCTTTGACATTCGCATTAACGACCCAGATACAAGTGATGCGATTGCAAAAGTTGACATCGTCGGTAATGGCGGCCGTACCCTTGCAACTAAATCCTTTACGGACAGCAATGTACAGTGGCAGTTCGAACTCCCTGCAGTGCAAGGCTACTATTATGTTCGTGTTACTCAAGCAGATAAGAATATTGCGGTCACGGCACCAGTTTGGATTGGACAAGCACCACTTGTAGGTATCAGCAACTTTGCTACTGATACGAAGATGCCTGTTACCAATGAAGCAGTTTCGCTTACCACTAAACTGTTTAACAATGAGCAGCAAGCAGTAACATTGAAATCTATCACATATCACGTTGGTGATACAATCATTGCACAAGAAAATCCCATGACAGAAATCGCCACCGGTGGTCAAATTGTACATTCGAGTCAATACAGTACAACTATGGTTGGGTATGTTGATGTAACTGTTACTGCTATAATCGATGTCAATGGTCAAGATAAAAGCTTCACACAAGATTTGACGCTTAATGTTAGGGATGCAAACAAACTTGTGTATATTGGCATTGATGCAAGTCATTTTAATGAATACGTCAACGGTAACTACAAGGATAGCATGGGCAACTTTGCAAATCTAGCAGTTGGTTATGACGTGCGAATTGTAGAACTAAAAACTTCAGAAGCCTTGATTGCAGCAACCAAGGATTCCAAGTATCGCATGCTGGTTCTTACACCACCGACGAGAAGGAATGGCAATAAACTCCTCATTGGATATATGAACTATTCAGATGAAGAGATTGATGCCATAAAAGCCTTTGGAGAAAATGGTAATACAGTTGTTATTACTGGCTGGGGCGACTACTATGAAGGTTATACTGCATTTACTGATGGTAAAGCGCACGTGCTGCCTTTAGATCAGCATATGGCCGCACAACAAAATAAACTCCTGTCAGCACTCGGTGCCTCACTTCGGGTTTCAGATGATGAAATCAAAGATAAGGTGACAAATGGTGGTCAGGATGCCCGATTGTATTTAACAAACTATAATTTGGACAATCCGCTACTCGTAGGGGTTAAACCAGCCGAGCAAAAGTACTCAAACTATGGTGGTGCAACAATTCATGCGGTTGACAGTAATGGTGTTCCAACAAACACACTGCCTTCCACTATAAGCCCAATGGTGTATGGCTTTGATACAAGTACTTCTGACGATGACGACAAAACAGGTACAACAGCTGTAAATGGTGTAGCAGTACCTAAATACAATGGTAAGTATATGGTTGCAGCATCTGAAACAGTGTCTTATGCCAATGGGAAAAAGGCTCTTATTATTGTTGCTGGCTCTGCATTTATGAGTAACTTTGAAGTACAAGTGACCATGGATAGCTATGCAACTCCTGCATACAGCAATTACACAATTGTAGAAAACATCGTTAAGTTTGCGAATCCAACAGTCATTTCTGACATTGCGGCACTTCACACGGCAAGAGAAGGTGAAATATTTACCGTTCGTGGTATTGTCACTTCAAATGCTTCAGGATTTGATAAAGAAACCGCATTCTTCGATTGTATTTACTTGCAAGATGGCACCGCTGGTATCAACGCATTCCCAGTTTCGGGTGTGATTAAAGCGGGCCAAACCGTTGAAATCAAGGGAAAAGTCAGCTCGTATAATGGTGAAAGACAAATCGCTGTCGAAAAGGTGACAATTATTGATGAAACAATCAAACCGTTACCGCCTGCAAAGAATGTGACTGCTAAAGATGTGGCGTCAGCTTCGTATTTAGGTAGCCTCGTGCAACTGACTGGCGAAGTAGTGCAAATTGATATGGTAAATAACGTAGTGGAAAACATTTATGTAAAAGATAGCAGCGATGATATTGCTCGCGTCTTTATCGATGGTTATATTACCTCAAAAGTTAACCAATCAAGGATTAGAGTAGGTTCAACAATTATAGCTACTGGCCTTTCATCTGTAGATACGCTTGGTAGCCGTATACGTGTACGAGATCGAGCTGAGATTTTAGTGAAATCTAGAAGACCTGATACAACTGAAACAGACTTAAAAAGTACCCCTGAAAAGGCAACAGAAAATATTATTACTCCTATAAACCCACCAGTAATCACACCATTAATCACACCAGTAATCACACCAGTAATCACACCAGTAATTCCATCAGTGATTCCACCTGTGAACACAGGGAGTAACACTGTATTGATTGATGATACTCGATTGCCTCTTGGTGAGGTGCCATTCAAATTTGTTGATATCCAGAAGCATTGGGCTAATAACTATATCCAATTACTTGCTTCGTTTGGTATCATTCATGGAACAACTGAAAGTACATTTAGTCCTGGTTTAATGATGACCCGTGGGGATTTCACAAAGTTATTAATGGGCGTGATTGATCAGAAGGTAGATGGCCCACAGGTATTTAGCGACGTTAACCCAAGTGATTATTATTACGAAGCCATCCAATCGGCTCAAAATTTGGGTCTTGTCAATGGTGAAAATGGCCTTTTCAACCCAAAAGAGACATTGATGAGACAGGATATGATGGTCATTGTCCACCGAGCATTAATGCTTAAAAAAGTGCCAATGGTCAAAGTAGGTAGCTTGAATGAGTTTAGCGATTATCAACTCATTGCTCCTTATGCACAGTCTGCAGTTGCAGCTCTGGTTGGAGAAGAGATTATTCATGGCTATAATGGTAAGTTAAAGCCTCTGGATACCTTGACTCGGGCCGAAGCCGCTAAGATTATCTTTGACTTGAGAAACCTTGTAAAGTAATGACAAATTAACCTTAAAGATAAAGTTCTAATGAACTTGTGGTAACCCGCAAGAACATTAGAGCTTTTTTCTTGTTTAAGGTCAACTTTAAGCGGTATAGATAAACTAGTGACCAACATATAATTGGGCAATATGTCTGGCTAAAACTATCTGCCTTGGGGAGGACGTCTATGCAATTGTACAGGAATATGAAAATTGGCACTAAGATGATTCTAGGATTTTTGATTGTGGCTTTGATTGCAGGTGGAGTTGGCTTGATTGGCATTGTCAATATTAAGACCATTGACGAAGCGGATACTCGGCTCTATAAAACCATGACTGTTCCACTAGGTCAAATGATCTTAATTGCCGAGAGTTTTCAGCGGATGCGAGGCAACCTAAAGGATATTTTGTTGTCTGAAACCCCAGAAGAAATTGCTGACTATGAAGGCAGAATTAAAACAAGAAATGAAGAATTTAATTATAATATCCTTGAGTTTGAAAAGACACTCTTTACCCAAGAGGGTAAAGAACTAGTTGAATCAATTCAGGCTCAAAAGATTGCCTACGATAAAATAGGTGTAGAAATCATTGCACTTAAAAAAAGTGGTAAAGTTGCTGAAGCTCATGAACTGATGCTAGGTGAAGGTGGTACCATCAGAACGCAAATAGAAAAAGATTATAGGCGTTTAATGGAAATCAAAGTGGATACAGCTAAATCTACATCAGAAAGTAATGCAGCTATTGCCAAAAGCGCAACCGCCATGACTATTGCCCTTGTAATTGGTGCCATGACCATTTCCTTGCTTCTCGGTTGGTTTATCTCCTCTTCAATTAAAAAGCCCATCTCTCAAATGGTGGATGCTGCTAAACGAATTGCCGATGGTGATTTAGATGTTCAAATCAACATCAAGTCAAAAGACGAAGTGGGTATTTTGGCAGATGCTTTTGGTAGAATGGTAGATAATGTTAATGAAGTGATGTCAAATATCAATTCTGCGTCTGAACAGGTGGCGTCGGGCTCCCGTCAAGTATCTGATTCCAGCATGTCTCTGTCACAAGGGGCCACGGAGCAGGCCAGCTCAATTGAAGAGCTCACCGCTTCCATAGAGGAAATTGCATCGCAAACCCGCTTGAATGCTGAGAATGCAAACCAAGCCAACGGTTTGGCTGAAAGTACTAAGGTCCATGCGGTAGAAGGCAATGGACAGATGCAATTTATGCTTAAATCCATGGATGAAATCAACGAATCCAGTACAAGTATTTCTAAAATTATTAAAGTTATTGACGAAATTGCTTTCCAAACCAACATCTTGGCCCTAAATGCAGCGGTTGAAGCAGCAAGAGCTGGTGAGCACGGTAAAGGCTTTGCAGTGGTTGCAGAAGAAGTACGGAATTTGGCGGCAAGATCAGCCAATGCTGCTAAAGAAACTGCAGATTTGATTGAAGGTTCTATTAAAAAAGTGGGTGACGGTACCCGTATTGCCAACCAAACAGCTGTAGCCCTTAAGCAAATCGTAGAAAGCATAGAAAAGGTTACCCATTTGGTCAATAATATTGCCGTGGCATCAAATGAGCAAGCTCAGGGGGTTGATCAGATTAATCAAGGGATTAGTCAAATTGCAGACGTGGTTCAAACCACTTCGGCGACTTCTGAAGAAACAGCAGCCGCCAGCGAAGAGCTTTCTTCTCAAGCAGAGCTGTTAAAACAGCAGGTAGCTCGTTTTAAACTGAGACGCGGGGGTTCCTTTGGGTCTAATCAAATGTTCGATAACATGAATCCTCAGGTCTTAAGACTCCTCGAGCAAATGAAGGAACAACAGTACCCCCAGGACCGCATGAGCCATCAGACTGACGACTTTGCGCCAAAGGCAGCTCATAGTTCACGCAAAATCGTATTGAATTCTAAGGATTTTGGCAAGTACTAAGGCTATACCCCATTGTGAAATCTGTGAACAGCACTTAAATGCCATAAAAGAACCCCCTTCACATTTTAATTTGTGTTGGGGGTTTATTTGTTAGGATGATTCATGATAGCCATGTTTACAGATTAAAGTAGGCCTTTAATGAAGCGGCTACTGCATCTTGATGGTGATGTCCTATAACTTCACACTGGGGTAGTGCCGCTATTAGAAGGGGATTGCCATTTTCTAAAATATGACCTTTGCCTACAACCGATAGCATCTCTAAATCGTTCATTCCATCACCATAGGCAATCACTTCATCGGTGCCTATTGAAAGGCTTTCTAAAAGAGCTAAGATGGCTGAGCCTTTATTGGTCCCTTTTGGCATAACTTCAAGGCACACAGGCATGGAGAATGTCACATCTACCAAGTCTCCATACTGCTTTTCAATAGCAGCTGCCACTGGGGTCAACAAATCATGACTTAGTGCTGTAAAGAAAATTTTGTTAATAGGCAGGTGAAGGTAGTCTTCAAATTGGCAAAGGGTAAATTTAAAATCAGCGTCTGAATAATAGTCTTCAAACACCTTGTCTAGGGTTTCCATTAGCCAATATTCACCTTGATAAAGATTTTGATAGACCCCTTCTGGAATCGGTATTTGTAGGATGTTCTTGACTACTGCTTGTTCAAGGACGGCTTGTTTAATCAAGTTCCCTTGGGAATCTGAGACGGTAGCCCCATTTGCAGTGATTAGACGGGCTGGGATACCTAACTTTTTTTGAATGACAGAGGCGTCGCAGTGATGTCTTCCCGTGGCTATCCAAAAGTCAATCCCACTATGATAGAGGGCTTGAACGGTAGTTAATGTTTCTTGAGAAAGTTGGTGTTCACCATTGAGTAGTGTGCCATCTAGGTCAGAAATAACGAGTTTTATTGATTTTTTCATTGAAAAGCCTCCTGCACTCAGAGGTAGTGTCAACTATCACACTACCCATTAAGTGGTAGTATGAAATCTTACTCCACACACTAAGTGTAGCCCATGACTTTTAAGAATGCAATCCCATAAAAAAACGGGAAACGTTTGCAATTTAACGGGTTTGTGGGTATGATAGTGCCAACGGGAAAGGGGAACGTATGAAGGAAAAATTTTTAATTGGTGAATTAGCTAGACTCTTTGATATCAGCACCGATACCTTAAGGCATTATGACCGTTTAGATTTATTAAAACCAGATTATGAGAACGACAGCCAATATCGCTTTTATAGCATCAGAAGTCTTTTTAAATTAAGTCGCATCTTGTTTTTTAAAAATCTAGATATCGGGCTTAGTGAAATTCGTGGGTATATGCGCCATAAGAACAGGGATTTATTATTGGAGCTACTGAATAAAAAATCTTTGGAACTGGACGAAAAAATTCAGCGGTTAACAAACTTAAAACATAAAATACAAGCCAAAGTATCCCTGATTGAAAATGTGGATGAGATGCTTTCTAAGGTTCATTTAAAGGACTTTCCAGAACGCAGTGGCGTCTTTTTGAACTTGCAGGATTTTGGGAGCGACATTGAACTCAAGCATGCCTTCCAAAAGGTAGAAAGGTATTTGAAAACTAGTTCTTGGTTAGTAGAAGGACAAATTTATACCTCATTAACCCAAGAAGACTTAATGGGTGGCCGGTATACCCTTTATCGCTATTTTATTGAAGTGGTCTCTTTACAAATCGAATCTTGTCCACTATTGACTGTTATTCCACAGGGCACCTACGCCTGCATGACTTTTATTGGTCCTTATTCTCAAATGCCACAGCATTATAAAGCACTGGTGGCATGGATTGATGAAAACAACTACGTTATATCTGGAGCCTCTATTGAAAAGAATATTGTGGATTATGATTTTGCCAATTCAGAGGCTGAATATATTTCAGAAATACAAATCCCAATCATAAAAAGAATTTAACCTTTGAATAACATAGACTTAACATACTTCTAGTATCCTCATTAAAAGAGCGTAATGAGGAGGAAGTCATATGAATGCTGTACAATCCGAGATTATAGATTATTTACTCAAGCGATTGATAGAGCATACGCTGTCGCCAGGTGAGTATTTACCTAACGAAAATGAACTTGCAAAACGCTTTAAAACCACAAGAATCAACGTCCGTAGAGCCTGTGAGCGCCTGATAGATATGGGGTATATTTCTTGTATGAAGGGAAAAGGGTATGTGGTGAATCAGAGACATTTACCTAAAGAATTTACCTTAACCAGCCAACGAAGCTTTCATGAATCTATGGAGAAACTTGGTCTTGTTCATGATACAACCACTCTGGCCTGTGAACCAATGCCGTATGAGAGTAGCCTTTGGATAGCCCTAGGCCTTAATTCTTTGGAACAGGTCTATAAAGTTAGTCGCCTTAAAAGTGTTGAAAACGAGCCCTTAGCCATACATATCTCTTATTTACCAACCTCGCTCTTTACAACCCTTGCGCAAGACAGTCATCACATTCACTCCATGCACGAATACTTTGAACAAAAGGGCCATCAACTGTTGACCAGTCGTGGTAGCCGTCTCTCAATGAGTTTTCCCACCATTGAAGAGCAACACCTATTGCACTGTCCGGCCCTAGTGCCAGTGATTTTGTTAGAAACAGATTGCGTTGATGGTCATACCGGTGCTGTACTGGAAGTATCAAAGACCATCTATAAATCGGATCGCTTCAAATTCATCGTTTTAAAAAATGACGCCGGGTAACCGGCGTCATTTTTGTGTGCTTAAGAATTAATCTTTTCACATTTTTTCAGAATTTATTTTTCTAGAAAGACTTGGTGTAGTTTGCGGTAGGCGATTTCTGCATGTTCGGCATCGATAATGCAAGAGATCTTGATTTCCGATGTGGAAATCATATCGATATTGATACCAAGCTCGTAAAGGGTACCAAATAGTCGGGAAGCGACCTCCGCACTGCTCGTAATGCCCGTGCCGACTATTGAAATTTTAGCGACGCTACTTTTAACATCTAATTCCCCTTGATGGCTAAACCCTTCTAAAAATTCCTCACTGACTGCTACAGCCTCTGCCAGATCATCTTTTGAGACTGTAAAGGAAATATCGTTGGTGGCCTCGTGATTTAAATTTTGTAGTATCATATCGATCCCAATATGTTTTGAAGCTAGTTTTGAAAAAAGTGCAAATGCAACTCCCGGTCTGTCGGGTACGTGGGTAACACTGACCCGTGCAATGTGATCGTCATAAGAGATGCCGCGGACAACGACTTGTTCCATAGTTTTTACCTCGCAGATGGTTGTTCCAGGTGCGTCGCTGAATGACGAGCGCACGACTAAATTCATTTTATTTTTTTGAGCTAATTCAACGGATCTTGGGTGCAAGACACCTGCGCCTAGTTTTGCCATTTCAAGCATTTCATCGTAGTCAAGGGTTTCGATTTTTTTTGCGTTGGGGACCCGTCTTGGATCTGCGGTGTAGACACCATCTACATCTGTAAAAATATCGCAACGCGAAGCATTTGTGGCAACTGCTAATGCTACAGCGGTGGTATCTGACCCCCCACGGCCAAGGGTAGTGATATCACCGTTTTCTGTGACTCCCTGAAAGCCTGCAACGATGGCAATTTTACCTTCTGATAGAGCAGCTAAAATTCGACTTGGGTCAATATCGCTAATCCGTGCTTTCTTATGAACGTTTTCGGTGTGAATCCCGGACATGCCCCCAGTAAAGGAAGCCACGGAGATACCAAGCCCATCGATGGCCATGGCAAGAAGGGCGATACTCACTTGTTCACCTGTTGAAATGAGCATATCCATTTCTCGTGGATGGGGATTAGGGTTGATGCTAGTTGCCAGTGCAATGAGGTGATCTGTGGTGTCACCCATGGCTGAAACCACTACAATCACTTGATTACCTTCAGCCTGTATGGTGGCGATTCGCTTAGCCACTCTTTGAATGCAGAGGGCATCTTTTACAGATGAACCCCCAAATTTTAGAACCAGTAGAGCCATAAGATACCTCTCGATCAATGATGGTGTTCGGAGTGTTCTTGTATTGCGCACAAGTGTGCGCCGAAAGAAGAATAATACAACTTTAGCATATTGAAAACCACTTGGCAAGTAGTTATTCAAATCAAGTAAGCAGGTTATTCAAATCAAGTAAGAAGGGAATATTTAAATCATTAGAAGGGGTTGAACTTAAAGGGGGTATATGTTAAACTAACAACATTATTCGTCTTGAGGATACAAATGTCCGTTTATTAAAGACACTCATCTGTCAAAAAGGAGCTAGTATGGAACCTTTCTTATATCGCAGTACCCGTTCAAATCAAGCACCAGTGAGTTTTTCTGTAGCTGTCATTGAGGGACTTGCAAAAGATGGTGGACTCTATATTCCAGTATCATTGCCCCAATTCAATTTTGTAGAAGCGTCCTGGACAAACATGTCTTACCAAGAGCGGTGCCTAAAAATTCTAGCCCCCTTTATGCCAGAAATACCACAAGAACAACTGGCCAAGGCCATCGATAGTGCCTATGATGAAAAATTCACTACTAATGAGATTGCTCCTGTAAAAACCGTCGGTGATATTCATTTACTAGAGCTTTTTCATGGCAAGACCCTTGCCTTTAAGGATATGGCCCTTTCATTATTACCCCATTTAATGGGTCTTGCGCAGTTAGGGGTTAAAAATAATCATCGGGAGATTGTGATTCTCACGGCTACCTCGGGAGATACGGGGAAAGCCGCACTGGAAGGCTTTGCAGATGTGCCCGGAACGCAAATCATGGTCTTTTACCCAACTGATGGGGTTAGTGATATTCAAAAGCGACAAATGGCCACGCAAGTGGGTAAAAATGTTTCTGTTTTTGCCATCAAGGGAAACTTTGACGATGCTCAAACCGCTGTTAAATCTATTTTTTCAGACCACAACCTAAGACATGAAATGGCTAATAACCAACAGATTTTTTCTTCTGCCAATAGCATGAACATAGGTCGCCTGTTGCCACAAATTGTGTACTACGTCAGTGCTTATTATGATTTAGTCAAATCAGGAGACCTAAAACTAGGTGAGACTTTAAATGTAACTGTTCCCACTGGCAACTTCGGCAATATCTTAGCAGCTTACTACGCCAAGACAATGGGCTTACCCCTAGGAAAATTGATATGTGCTTCTAACGAAAACAGGGTACTCACGGATTTTTTTGAAACTGGTGTCTATAGCCGCCTAAGGAATTTTCATACCACCCATTCACCATCAATGGATATTGTGATTTCAAGTAATCTAGAAAGGCTCTTGATGGCGGTGGCCCATAATGATTGTAATCAAGTCAGTCAGTGGATGGAGAGGCTCAAGGTAGACGGTCAGTTTAGTCTTAGTGAAGATCAGCGGGGGATGTTAGACGATTTTTATGCAGGGAGCTGCAATGATGTACAAACCCTAGAAACCATTGCTCACTACGCCAAGCAGTATGATTATATTGCAGATCCCCATACGGCGGTTGCCCTTAGGGTGTATCAAGAATACCTTGAGAAAACAGGAGATACCACAAAATCCTTGGTGGTTGCCACAGCCAGCCCCCTTAAATTTAGTGAGAGCGTCTTAGGTGCTCTAGAAAAAGACCAAGAAAAACCCTCTTCTCTTGATGAAACCCAAAGGCTCATAAAACTACTAAATCGCATGGGGCTACCAATGCCCGACAACTTAAAACAAGTGCTAGAAGCCCCCATTATCCACCATCAAATCATCGCCACTGAAGAAATGCCCGCTGTTGTTAAGGCGCACATTCTCAGCAGTCGCCATCAGAAATAGCCCAATTTTTCAGCAGACGTCAGCAGCATACCCAAAATTCATTGAGTCTAGGAGAGCGCCATGAAATATATCGTCGTTTTAGCAGATGGCATGGCCGATGAGCCAATCCCATCTTTAGGTGATAAAACACCTCTTGAAGTCGCACATCTTCCTACAATTACCGGCCTGGCCCAAAAGGGGCAAATTGGTTTAGTCAAGACCGTTGCAGACGGCATGGCCCCTGGCAGCGATGTGGCCAATCTGTCCGTGATGGGCTATGACCCCAAACAATACCACACAGGTAGATCTCCCCTTGAAGCAGCTAGTATTGGTGTTACCCTTAAGTCCACAGATGTGACTTTTCGCATGAATTTTGTGACCCTATCCGATGGGCCTGGGTCTTACCAGGACTTGACCATGGTGGATCATTCAGCCGGTGATTTAACCACGGAAGAAGCTGGGGTTTTGCTGGAGACCGTTAAAGAGGCTTTTACCACGGAGGCACTGTCGTTTTATTTAGGGGTCAGTTACCGGCATTTATTGCTTTGGGACCAGGGCTTGACTGGTTCTGTCTTGACGCCACCCCACGATATTTTGGATCAAAAAATTACAAACTATTTCCCAAAGGGTCCAGATGTGGGGCCTATAGCAGCCATGATGGCCGCCTCAAACAATCTACTCAAGAGCCATCCAGTCAATTTGAAAAGAGTTGCAAATGGTCTCAGACCAGCCAATGCCATTTGGATTTGGGGGGAGGGGAAACGGCCTAATTTAGATCGTTATCATGACAAGTTTGGTGTATCTGGTCACGTGATTTCAGCGGTTGATTTAATCAAAGGCATTGGTATTCTGGCAGGCCTCACTTCCATTGATGTTGAGGGTGCTACGGGAAATTTGCATACTAACTACCGAGGAAAATCAGGAGCAGCCCTAAAAGCGCTCTTAGAAGGCGACCAATTTAGCTACATTCACATTGAAGCCCCCGATGAATGCGGACACCAAGGGGATTTGCCTGGTAAAATTCTAGCCATGGAGAAAATTGATGCAGAGGTAGTCAAACCCTTGATTGAGGGCTTACAGGCTGCAGGAGAAGACTTTCGAATTTTGATTGTGCCCGATCATCCAACCCCCATTAGGCTTAGAACCCATACTTCAGATCCTGTACCATTTGTGCTATACGACTCAACCCTAGAGACTTGGCATCCAGATAATCGCTTTTCGGAAATTGCGGCAAAAAAAGATGGCCGCTTCATAGAAGCTGGCCATAAATTAATGCCTGATGTTTTGTTTAAACAGGCATGTGATCATGCATGATGTGCTATTTTAAAATACTTCTAGCGTATTCTGATAGGGTCATCCCTAAATGTTTTTTAAATGTTTTACCAAAATGGTTGGCATTGCTATAACCTAAAGACTGGGCCAGTTGACCAAACAGCAAGTGGCCTTCTCGGATTTTGGTTTTTGCCACCTCGATTTTAGTCTTTTCGACAAACGTCATCACGGACATGTGGTGGCGTTTTTTGATGCAACGGGCAATGGTGGCTTGAGAAACAAGGGTGTGTCTGCACAGGGCATTTAAAGTGATCTTTTGATCAAGATGGTCTTCAATATAGTGTTCAATGCGGGCCATAGTCACATCCAAGGTGCTCATTTGAATCGTGGTTAGGGGTTCCAGGTGTTGAGGTGCTTTTTTTTCAGTGCTAAGACACCTTAAAATGTGAATAAGCATGTTTTCAAGATGATTTTTTAGCATCTGTGCACTTCCAATTGGGGTGGCCTCCTTTAAAACCAGGACTTCTAGATAAGGATCGCTTAGGTCGCTTTGATAGGTGGCGATGGCCTCTTTAAGGGCACCAGACAAATGTTGTTTTGCGGTGCTATCAATTTTTAGAATTTGCTTCTCTAGTCCTCTGATAGCATCGCCAGATGCATAAAAACTAGCAACAATCAAATTCGGTGCGACGTTGCCATCACAGTAAACGGTATGCCATTCCATGGGTCTATGAAAGATCATTTCACCCTGTTTTACCAGGTGCCGTTTCTCATCGGCATCAACATATACTTGGCCTTTATCCACATAAAGAAACTCCCAGAAGTCGTGGGATTCCCCTGAAAAACTAAAACTCTTGGGGTATTCAAAGTAATGAACTGTCACGAGTTTTTCAATTGTCAAACAAGACTCAATATCAATGGGATAATACATATACCCTCCTTACAAGTGCCTTTATCATTTCTTTTTAGTATACTATGAAAATGAAAAGAATCTACCTATTTATGATAAAATCAGACACAACCAACATTAGGAATTTTTAGTACAATGGGAATGGAGGTGCTTGATGAAAACAGAATCGATTCAATTGGTAATTCTAGCAGCAGGTTTAGGGAGCCGCTTTGGCGGTTTGAAGCAAATCACACCCATGGGCATTAACGGTGATTGGTTGCTATCATTTTCCTTATGGGATGCTTGGGAATCGGGTATCCGCAGAGTAGTGCTGATTATACGTGAAGAAATTCATAAAGATTTTGAGAAACTGTTGTTGGTGCGACTACACAAATACTTTGAAGTTCAAGTGGTCTATCAGCGTTCAGAAAGCCTACCCTGTGGCTTATCAAATGTCATCCAGCCAAGACAGAAGCCTTGGGGAACCGCCCATGCCCTATGGTGTGCAAAAGATGTGATAGATGATGATTTTATGGTAATCAATGCAGATGATTATTATGGTAGAAATGCCTTTGAAGTACTTCTTGAGGGAATGGCATCCTCACAAGCAGTGGAAATGATTAAGACAGAATCAAAGACAGAGAGTGGGGCACCTTTTGCCTGGATGCTTGGTTATCCTATCGGACTAACCCTTAGCGATAACGGTGGTGTTTCAAGAGGCATTTGTCAACTTGATGACAATAGCTACCTTAAAGAGATTGTGGAGACGACAGGCATTGTAAAAGAAAACTGCCCACTAGATGATCAAACATTGGTTTCTATGAATATTTGGGGGTTTAAAAAAAATTTTCTGGGCCACCTAGAAAACTATATCGCCAATTGTTTTTCAGAGTCAACATTAGAGCAAATTGAAACACTTGAATGTTATTTGCCCAGTGCTGTCGCCACTGTGATGACTCTAACAAAGGGCCAAGTTAAGGTTCAAAAGGCTAAGGATAAATGGCTTGGCGTCACGTATCAGGGTGACTATCAAGGCACTGCGTATCAATTGCAAGCTTATCAAAAGCAAAAATTATATCCTATGGATTTTTGGAAATAAGCAAATGAAAATAGAATAAGGAGCATTCCCATGACAACAGTAAAGACAAAAAAGGTCTTACATTTACTTGACGGACAGAGTCTAGAGATAGATTTAGAGGCTTTAATCGACGCTTATCCCCAACTAGAAAACGTTTGCGAAATTCGTGCTTTTGGTGAGGGACATATCAATCAAACATACTTGATCACAATTGAAAGTAGTCATAAGCCTAAACAGTTTATTTTGCAAAAAATCAATACAAATGTGTTTACAAATCCACTGGCTCTAATGGACAATATTATGAAAATAACTTCGCACATGTCCAATAGTTCAGATGTCCATGGACAAAAGACATTGCAAATGCTCACCACAAAAACAGGCATGCCTCTTTTTGTGGCTACAACAGGAGAATGTTGGCGAGTTTATGCATTTATAGCTGAAGGTGAAACCCCAGGGCAGCAATGCGACCTGATTACCTTAAGAGCAGCTGGTCAAGCTTTTGGGGGCTTTTTAAATGCCCTAGATGATTTTGATGCTAATCTCCTCCACGAAGTGATTCCAGACTTTCATCATACCCAAAAAAGGTTTGATGTCTTCAAGGCAACCGTAGCTGCCGACCCATGGTGTAGGGTTTCATTAGCACAGAAAGAGATTGAATTTGTGAATAAGTTAGAAGGAGAAGTGGCTGTCATTGTCAATGGTTTAGAAGATGGTTCCATTCCACTGAGAGTCACCCACAATGATACAAAAGTGGGGAACGTCTTGGTCCATTCAGAAACCTTCACTGGTATATGTGTGATTGACTTAGATACAGTCATGCCAGGGAGTGCGCTATATGACTATGGCGATGGTATCAGATCATCCATCTCTCTCTCAGCGGAAGATGAAAGGGACCTTTCAAAAGTAACATTGGATTTTGAACGGTTCAGAGCTTTTACCGGTGGTTTTCTTAAAGGTACAAGAGGTGTCTTAACCCATAAGGAAATAGAGTTAATGCCCATGGGTGCCATACTCATGACATTCGAGTGTGGCATGCGGTTCTTAACTGACTTTTTAAATGGTGATTTGTATTTTAGAATTTATAGATCACAGCACAATTTGGACCGGGCTAGAACCCAATTCAAATTGGCTCAGGATATGATGATGAATATTGAGACCCTAAAAGCAATCGTGGCTGAGGAGGCAATTCATGGTTAACCAAAGCACAGTAAACCAGGCTAGCTGTACTGAGCCTGTACTCCAGGTTTGTCGTCCCAAACCTGTACACCAGGCTAGCTGTACTAAACCTGTAAACCAGGTTTGTCGTCCCAAACCTGTACTTGTAGCCATTATTGGGGCAGGGGATAGAGGTAAAGATCGGTATGGGGCTTATATCGAAGCTAATCAAGAGACCATTCAGGTGGTGGCAGTTGCAGAGCCCAATTTATTAAAGCGGCAAGCAGCAGCGGTGGCCCATCAAATTCCGGCAGATAGACAATTTGAAAGCTGGGAAGATTTCTTTGCCTTAGAAAAGTGTTGTGATGGGGTTTTAATCACCACTTCTGATGATCTCCACTACCAGCCAGTGATGCGAGCCCTGGAAATGGGCTACCACGTTTTATTAGAAAAACCCATGTCAAATCAACTGAATGAAGTATTGGCAATTGGCAATGCTTCTGAGCATGCAAAAGGTCAGATACTGGTTTGTCACGTCCTGAGATATACCACCTTCTACAGTGAAATAAAAAGGCTGATTGAAAGCGGTGTGATTGGTGAAGTGGTCAATATTCAGCATAATGAAAATATCGGCTATTACCATTTCGCTCATAGTTTTGTTCGTGGTAATTGGCGCAATACAAAAGAAAGCAGCCCTTTGATATTAGCAAAGAGCTGCCATGATATGGATTTATTAATTTGGTTGAGCGGTAAAGAACCCTTGAGTGTTTCTTCTTACGGCAAACTGACACACTTTTGCCAGGACCAAGCACCAGCTGGATCTGGTACCCGATGCTTGGTGGATTGCCAAATTAGAGAAAACTGTGTTTATGCACCAGAACGGATTTACACCCCAAATCTAGGCCGTTGGCCGTCAACGGTTGTCAGTGAAATTCAAACACCTGAAGCCCTTGAAGAAGCCCTACTTAAAGGCCCCTATGGTCGGTGTGTTTATCAGTGCGATAATGATGTGGTTGACCACCAGGTCACCATTGTTGAATTTGAAGATGGGGTGACAGCAAGCTTTAACCTTAGCGCATTTACTAACGAAGTCAACAGAACCCTTAAAATAATGGGTACAAAGGGCGAAATTAGAGGTAATGATGCCAACAACGAAATCACCCTTAAAGTATTTGGGGGCGAGAGCAAAACCTATAACCCTAAAGTGGTTCAGGGAGGCCATGGTGGTGGCGATACCGGTATTATGGAGGACTTTGTGAAGATTCTTAAGGGCGAGCCCGCTCTGGCACTGACAAGTGCTAAAATATCAGTGATGTCCCATGTTCTGAGCTTTGCTGCAGAAGCTTCAAGAACTGAAGCGCGGGTAATCAAGCTAGACGAATTCATATCCAAATAAAAGGAAGGGCTGTTGCCAATCTAGATAATTAGATGAGCAACAACCCTTTCATTTTATTTGATGGCTAATATGTCTTGGGCTATAAATTCAAGAACACCTTCTGCATCCCCTTCAAAGAGGATGCTTTTTTCCCATCTACCTCTTTGGTAGGCATACATTGGATCGTAGTAGGTTGTTAATAACTGCCGACACCAATCTTGATGGCCTTCAAGGCAATCATTATTGTAGGCATCTTCAAAAGCAGCACTGACTAGATTGTACCGTTCAAGACCAAGGCGCTTTTGTATTCTTAAAAAGCGCTCACTAAGGTCACTATGCCACTTGACTTTACCCAATTCTTCACCAAATGCTAGGGTGTATTCTTCTTGAGCGAGGACCACGTATTCTTGCCAAGTCCGCAGCACCCGATCTTCAACAGAGCTGGTTAAAACAATCAGGGGGGCAGCAGAAAGATGGGCCATAAAATCAAGAGGAATCATAACTCTGCCGATGGCCCGGCTTTCATTTTCAAAAAAAAGTGCTGTGGACCCTTGAAGCTTTTGCCTGAGTATTTCTTGTGCTAAAAGATTTTCAAAAGTTGCTTGTGCAGGTTGTGGTGTCAACATGGGGCCGAAAGCAGAACCCCTGTGTTTAGCAAGTCCTTCTAAATCGATGGCTTGATTGATCTGGTGTAGCAAGGGGGTTTTTCCAGCCCCTGTATGACCACCAATCATAAAAAGGCGCATCTTATCACCATTTAGGGTATCGAAAGGATTGTCGAGTACGGACAATGCATGGTTTCTTAGGGCTTTGTAGCCACCCTCGATACGGTCAATTGGCCTTCCAAGTCCATGTGAGAGCCATTCCTGTGTAATGCGTGAACGGAGACCTCCTCGAAAACACATCACCAGGGCCTCGGGGTTTTGTTGTACAAAATCAACCCAGGCCTTGACCCGTGCATCCTTAACCTCGCCACCAACCAACTGATGACCAAGTAGCAGTGCCTGATCATGCCCCTGCTCCTTATAGGCAATCCCCACAAGGTGTCGTTCTTCGTCGGTCATGAGGGGTATGTTCACAGCACCACCAAAGGAACCTTTATCAAATTCCACAGCAGCCCGAACATCAATAACGGGATGATAGGTGCCTAAAATTCTTTCGTAATCACTGATTGATGTCATTGATAACCTCAACCACTACTTCTTTAACAGGGCAGGTATAACCAATGGACTGAAGTTCAAGCCCGTGTTCTTTTGTCAGTGCTAAGAAAGCTTCTACTCCATCGTTTTCAACAACTGCCAGAAGTCCGCCAGATGTTTGGGGATCGCAAAGCAAATCGCTTAAAGCCTCTGGCATGGCAGATATTTTATGGCCATAGCTATTGAAATTGTTTTTTGTCCCTCCCGGAACACAACCCTCGTTTAAATATTTCAACGCGTGAGCTAGCACTGGAACCCTTGAAGCATCAAGGACTGCAGAAATACCGCTACCTTCGCAAACCTCGACCAAATGACCCATTAAGCCAAACCCTGTAACATCAGTCAAGGCTTTGACGCTCTCTAATTTTGAAATCACCTGACCCACTTTATTGAGGGTACACATGGCATCAATGGCCACTTGGAGCTCTTCTGGGGCGATTTTTTTACGCTTTTGCGCGGTGGTTAAAATGCCAATACCGATTGGTTTAGTAAGGAAAATTTGGCAAGTTTCTGTGGCGAAACTATTGCGTTTTAGATTGACATTATCCACAAGACCCGTCACCGCTAGACCAAAAATAGGCTCTGGGGCGTCGATTGAGTGACCACCTGCAAGGGGAATTCCTGCATCGATACACGCCTTTTTACCCCCGTCAATCACCTGGCTGGCAACTACAGCAGGTAGCGTCTTAACAGGCCACCCTAAAATCGCTATTGCCATAAGGGGCGTGCCACCCATCGCATAAATATCGCTGATGGCGTTTGTGGCTGCAATACGGCCAAAGGTAAAGGGGTCATCAACAATGGGCATAAAAAAATCTGTGGTACTTAGGACAGAAGTACCATTACCAAGATCATAGGCGGCAGCATCGTCATTGCTTTGATTGCCAACCAGCAACTGGGGAAAATCATGGGTATCCCGGGTGTTCGTGAGGATTTCTGTCAATACAGAAAGTGGTAATTTGCAGCCGCAGCCGGCTCCGTGGCTATATTCAGTGAGTTTAATTGGATTCATTGTATGACCTCTTCTTATTTATATTGGTTTAGATTGACCTATCACTACTATCATACACATGTTTTGCCCATACGTCATCTGAATCATCACGTGAACAGTTCATGAATTTTTCGTGAATCTTACGTGAAATTGCAGTCAAACGATTTAAAAAGGTTTATAATTGAAATCAGTCTAGGAAAATACATGGTTCCGATACAACAAGGAGATTGAGATGATACTAATTACTGGCGGGATGGGTTACATTGGTAGCCATACTGTGGTTGAACTGTTGAGTTTAGGTAAAGATGTGGTGGTTGTCGATGATTATTCAAATAGCAAGCCAGAGGTCTACCAAAGACTACAGCGTATTACGGGCAAAGATTTTCCCGTTTACCAACTGAATTGTTGCGATAGAGTAGCCTTCGAAACCGTCTTTAAACAGCATAAAATCACATCTGTGATTCATTTTGCTGGCTATAAAGCCGTGGGAGAATCAGTGGCCAAGCCCTTGATGTATTATCATAATAATATCAATTCAACTTTAGTATTACTTGATCTCATGGCTCAATATGGGGTGCAAGAATTGGTATTTAGCTCGTCTGCAACTGTTTATGGGGATCCAGAGGTGGTACCCATTAACGAGAACAGCCCACTGAGATGCACAAATCCATATGGTAGAACAAAATTGATGATTGAAGATATTTTAAGAGATGCATGTGTTGCAGATCCAACCCTAAGAGTGGCGCTATTGCGTTATTTTAATCCAATCGGGGCTCATCATAGTGGCCTGATTGGTGAAGATCCAAGTGGAATACCTAATAATCTAATGCCCTATATTACGCAAGTGGCGGTGGGTAAAAGAGAGGCACTAGGGGTTTTTGGCGATGATTATGACACCCACGATGGAACAGGCGTTAGAGATTATATCCATGTGGTGGATTTGGCCATTGGACACATTAAAGCCCTAGATTACCTAAAAGAAAACACAGGGGCCAATGCATTTAATCTGGGTACTGGGATTGGGTATAGTGTTTTAGACGTGGTTCGCGCCTTTGAAAAGGCAAGCCAAATGGCTGTACCATACAAAATAGGGCCCCGTAGGCCTGGGGATATTGCCGCTTGTTATGCTGACCCAACTTTGTCAGCGGCTAAGCTTAAGTGGCATGCTCAATATGATATCCATAAGATGTGCGAGGATGCTTGGAGATGGCAATCCCAAAATCCTAATGGTTGCTAGGGTTAAAACTGTTGTAATATTAACATGACCCTAGCAAAAAAGACCAAACCTATGCTATAATAAAAGGTGTATTGTATTTTGTTGAATTTAACTATTCTATTCTAAATTAAACGGAGCGTGACTATTTTGGACCCCAGTGATTCGTGGCAAATAATTGTACTTTTTTTCTTGTTGTGTGCATCAGCATTTTTCTCAGCCTCTGAAACCGCATTAATGTCAATCAGTAAAATTCGCGTTAGGCATATGGTTGAAGAAAACGTAAAAAAAGCGGATCTAATTCAGAAGTTAGTGGAAAACCCAAGTCAATTGATAGGTGCCATTTTAGTGGGCAATAATATTGTCAATATCGGTGCATCGGCACTGGCGACGTCATTGGCACTTAAACTATTTGGTAGTGCAGGTGTAGGTATCGCCACAGGTGTCATGACACTGCTCATTCTCATTTTTGGAGAAATCACCCCTAAGTCCATGGCTGCACAGTATTCAGAGAAAATGTGTCTTGCCGTTGCTAGACCTGTGGCGTTGGTATCAAAATTACTTGGGCCCTTAGTCAAAGTACTGATGATTTTAACAGAAGTTTTAATTAAACTTTTAGGTGGCACGGCTAAAAAAACCTTGCCTTTTATTACCCAAGAAGAATTGCTAACAATTGTTAATGTTGGTCATGAAGAAGGGGTTTTAGAAGGTGTTGAGCGAGAAATGATTCACAATGTTTTTGAATTTGGTGATACACCTTCAAAAGACGTGATGACTATCCGCGCAGATATGGTAGCCGTACCCTTAGATATTACTTACGAAGAACTCATGGCCGTCTATAAAGAAGATCAATTTTCGAGGATTCCAGTATATGGTGAAAATGTTGACCATATTGAGGGCATCTTGTATGTTAAGGATTTGCTGTTCTTTGAAGATGAAAAAAGCGCTTTTGATATTACAAAATTTATAAGACCTGCTTATTATACTTATGAGTTTAAAAATACCTCAGATTTGTTTAAAGAAATGCGTGAAAATCGAGTGGGGATGTCAATTGTACTTGATGAATACGGTGGTACAGTTGGTCTTGTCACCGTTGAGGATTTAGTAGAAGAAATCGTAGGGGACATATCCGATGAATACGATGAAGAAGAACCAGAAATCTTGGTGATTCAAGAGGATGAGTATATTGTGGATGGCAGTAGTCGTCTTGAAACGGTTAACGAAATGATTGGCACGGCTTTAGAATCAGAAGATTTTGATTCTATTGGAGGATTTGTCATTGGGATAATGGGTGGTCTGCCAGAGATTGGCGATACCATTGAACACGATGGCATTGAATTTATCATAGAAGCCATTGATAAGAATCGGATTGAAAAAATTAGAATTAAAACATAACAAAAAAAGTCGCCAAGGTCTACCTGGCGACTTTTTGGGTATATAAGCAGTGTTGTAATACCATAAAAATTGATTGAGGAGACCATATGCTCGAACAAATGTACCATCAAATGTTGAATTCTTTGCAAGAAGGCATCTATTTTGTTGACAAAGAGCGGACGATTACATTTTGGAACCAAGGTGCAGAACGTATTACAGGTTTTACAAGGCAAGAGGTTATTGGTTTAAAATGCTTTGATAATATTTTAAACCACGTGGACGAAGAAGGAAACCATTTGTGCTTTGGTGGATGTCCCTTGCATCTTACCCTTCAAGATCAACAAGAAAGATTGAGCTATGTATTCCTGCACCATAAAAATGGTTATCGAGTTCCCGTTCAAGTGAAAATCATGCCCATTTATGATGATTTAGGTGCTATGGTTGGCGCAGCAGAAATGTTTGTAGATGAGAGTCATGTTTTTGGAAAAGATTTGACCTTTGAAGAGCTACAGAGTATTGCTTATACAGATCAGTTGACTCAGATACCCAATAGACGAGCCTCTGAAAACTATTTGAGACAGGCACATCAGGGGTTTTTAGATAATGGTATACCATACGCTTTTGTGATGATTGACATCGATCATTTTAAGAACGTCAACGATACCTACGGACACGATTTTGGTGATGAAGTACTTAAAATGATTGCTCAAACACTTGCCCATGCCACCAGAACTGTTGACTTCACCGGGAGGTGGGGTGGAGAAGAGTTTATGATGGCTTTTGTAGGCATCTCTAAAGAAAATCTTCATAAACTTTTAGAAAAAATAAGGATGCTTGTTAATACAAGTGCATATAGAGATAAAAAAACTGCTATCCGAGTGACAGTATCAATTGGCGCTAGCTGTGTTCAAGAAGACGACACTCCGGCCACAGTGATTAAAAGGGCTGATGAACAGCTGTATTTTGCAAAACAAAATGGACGCAATCGGGTTGAGATATGTTAAACTAAATTAAGAACATCTTGATAAAGAGGTGAAACATGAGTTATGTTAGAACAGTCTCTCAACACATACCACTAAATACCATTAATTTACAGGTTTCTGGGTATGCACAGGCGCAAGCAAGGTTTAATGAAATCCTTCAGACCCGTTTAGGTGGTAATGCTAAAACGAATCAAGTAGCTAATATCACCCCTTCACAGGAAGTAGATTTAGCAGCAAATGAACAAGTAAAAGATGATGTACGCTTTAGTAGCGGCGATAGTATGGCAGCCATAGATAGTGCACTTCAAGGGACTCCCATGGCTGGTTTGGGGCCTGCTTTCAAAGCTGCAGAAAACACCTATGGTGTTAATGCTTATTTTTTGACAGCTTTGGCAGCCCACGAATCTGATTTTGGGAAAAGCAACATAGCAACTGATAAGAATAATCTATTTGGTTTTATGGCCTACGATGGGAGTCCATATACAAGTGCGAAGGGTTATTCGTCAGTAGAAGAAAGCATCTTCAACACTGCTGAATACTTAGCAAAACAATATTTGTCAACAGATGGTAAACACTTTAAGGGTTATAGTATCGATGCCATCGGTGAATCCTATGCCACAGACCCCCTGTGGTCGCAGAAGGTAAAAAATCAACTCGCTCAGCTAATGAAATGATGTACTGAGCTACGCTCTCGCTCAGCTAATGAAGTGATCCAATGTGCTAATTAGTATAGAGGTGTTTGACGCTTTGCGATCAAGTCTTGATTGAGCACCTCAATACTGTGCTGATGGATCAAAGCAAACATGATAATAGAATCACGGGGTATTTTAGCATATAGAGGTTGCTTGATGCCACTTTGCAAGAGCGTATTGGCTTCTTCCAAATTGAGATTTAAGCCAAAAGCCAATTGAATAATTTTGTCCCTAGAGGGCATCCGAGTACCATTAAATATTTGATAAGCATAGCTTGGAGCCAGTTGAGATCTGGCGAAGATTCCATTAAGATCACTCTCAGAATTAGCCAAACGCCGTCTAAGAGCCAATTTAAAATGATCTAATCCAAGTTCATTTTTATGGTTTTCAGCAAATTCCTCGTAACTCTCATGTGCTTTCAGTGCGTCAACAAGTAATTGAGTTGAAATGTAAGGTTTTTCTTTCATTGGTCTCCTTTCTATAAAAAACAATTACATACAGCATAGCATAAAAGTTGTCAAATGTGAATATTCAGAAAAACATCAAATCCTCAGTGAGCAAGCAATGGCCGATTTGATAAAAAAACGGAGGTCTATAAAGTATGATGAAATTAATTGCAGATTCAACTTGCGATTTATCGGACGAGGTTATCGAACACTATAAAATTGGCATTGCGCCACTATCAATTATGGCGGGTGGTAAATCCTACACTGACAGAGTTGATATCACTCCAGATGAATTTTTCAGTATGATGGAAGGCTTTTCAGTCCCTGCAACCACAGCAATGCCAAGCCCTGACGCTTTTCTTAAACTAATGGTTGATGCTGCTGAAAGTGGCTATACTGAAATTTTATGTATTACAATGTCCAGTGGTACCAGTGGCTCATATCAATCAGCAATGATTGCTAAGGAGCTATTTGAAGAACAGTATGGCAATATGCCTAGACTTCAGGTGATTGATAGTCTATGCATGAGCCATGGTAGCGGGTATCTCATTTTAAAAAGTGCACAACTTGCAGAAGCAGGTATGTCGTTTGATGAAATCGTCACATTTAACGAGTCATTTAAAAAGCATGTGAAGCATTTCTTATCCGTGGATGACCTAGATAATCTGATTCGCAGTGGTCGATTGACAAATGCAAGTGCCATGATTGGTAAGCTCCTTAAAATCAAACCTATTATGAGCATGCGTGATGGCAAAGGTGCTATAGTAGCTAAAGAGCGGGGTAGAAAAAGGGTCATGGCCTTTATGATAGATTCCTTTAAGCAACGTGTAGATCTAGATCTTACCCAATTCATCATTATCGGCTATACTTCTGATAAAGCTGTCGCAGAAAATCTGAAACAATTATTAGTACAAGAAACAGGATATGCTGGGGAAATCATGATTATGCAAATGGGGGTCTCTGTTGGTACCCATGTTGGTTTAGGCGGCCTCTCAATGTACTTTATGGAGAAGCATCGAATGCGTGATGGTCTACTTAGCAATGAACTGGAAAACTTAAAAAAAGTTCAAGAAGAGTTTAGACAGAAGTTTTTAGCCATGACTAAAAAGCACTAGATCTTAGTAGCATTAAAAATCACATCCAATAGAACCCAACCTCCTACCGTGTCGAATAGACAAGTAGGAGGTTTTTTACGATGTAGAACACTTAATATTTAGATAATTCTCACATATCGAAAACGTTTTCATTATGTCATAATAAATTCGGCAGCGAAGAGCGCATGTCCATGCATGAGAGACTCAAAGAATCGCTGTACATCTTTTTTAGGGGAGAGATTTAGATGAGAAAGAACAGAATTGCACAGATTTTACTTGTTTTCATGGTGGTATTTAGTATTGCAATGGTACCTGGTGGTGTAAATGCACTGGCAGGCACTGGTACAGTTGAAAGTCCGTATGATGTAGAAAAAGGTATTGCATCCCAAAATCAGAGCTCTAAAACTGTTCAAGGTATTGTAGTAGGTCAACCGACAGCGACGACAACAGTATTGAAAACAGGATTTACAAATGATTACACCTTAGCGCTTGCAATGGTGGCTAACGAAACAAACGTAGCAAAAATGATCTATGTACAAATTCCGTCCACATATAGAAGCGCCTTCGGATTAAAGACCAATCCGACTCTTATGGGCAAAACAGTGGTGGTAACAGGTAATTTGTCTGCTTATTATTCACATGCAGGCATCACGACTGTCAGCAATATGAAGCTAGGAACAGGGGGCGGGACAACCCCACCGGTTCCAGGCACGACATCACCCTACGATGCAACTTACTATAAATCGGCAATTGGCTTATCCGGCCCTACCTTAAAAACGACCTTGCACAATATTATTGACGATCACACTAAACTATCCTACGATCAAGTGTGGGATGCACTGCGCTATACAGACAAAGATCCTACAAATGGCAACAATGTAATTTTACTCTATACAGGCCGATCGCAAAGTAATCTTACAAACGGTGGCAACAGCAATGATTGGAACCGAGAACATGTGTGGGCAAAATCACATGGCGACTTTGGCACGACAGCAGGTGCGGGTACGGATTTACACCACTTACGACCAACGGACGTGTCGGTCAATGCAGATAGAGGGAACTTAGACTTTGACAATGGTGGTGTGTATCACACAGAGGCTACCCAGTGTAAGTATGATGCTGACTCGTGGGAACCACGAAACAGTGTTAAGGGTGACATCGCACGTATGCTGTTTTATATGGCTGTTCGCTATGAAGGCGATATGGGCGAGGTCAATTTAGAACTTAATGATGCAGTCAATAACGGTTCAGCGCCATATATGGGCAGGCTATCAGTGTTATTGACCTGGCACAAGCTTGATCCAGTCGACACCTTTGAAATGAACCGCAATAATATTATTTATAATTCATATCAGCACAATCGCAATCCTTTTATCGATCACCCAGAATGGGTAGGGGCTATTTGGAACTAAGAGCATTTATCGTCATGGAGACCTGTACTTCAAGTTAAATAATAAACCTCCTACCTGTCACGGAAAGACAAGTAGGAGGTTTTTGTATAAAATAAAACAAACGACAATTCATAAGGGTTTAAACGATTTTAGTGGTCCAGTCTTCACAGTTCCAAACCTCAGAAACGATATCTCTATAGAAGTCAGCTTCGTGGGAAATCAGGAGAATGGAACCTTTGTAAGCCTGCAACGCCCGCTTGAGTTCCTCTTTAGCATCCACATCTAAATGGTTGGACGGCTCATCCAGCACCAAGAAGTTGGTTTCGCGGTTAAGCAACTTGCATAGTCTTACTTTAGCCTGCTCACCGCCGGAAAGGACCATAATCATACTTTCAATGTGTTCAGTAGTAAGGCCGCATTTAGCAAGGGCAGCTCGGACCTCGAATTGCGTATAACTTGGGAACTCATGCCAGACTTCATCGATACAAGTATTGCGATTGCCGCCCTTGATTTCCTGTTCAAAGTAGCCAACAGCAAGGCCATGACCAAGGGTTACAGAGCCTGAAATCGGTGGAATTTCGCCAAGTATGCTTCTTAGCAATGTTGTTTTACCAAGGCCGTTTGCACCAGAAAGTGCAATCTTTTGCCCACGTTCCATCCTCAAATTTAGGGGACGAGAAAGGGGCTCATCATAACCGATCACAAGGTCTTTTGTAATGAAGAGATCCTTACCTGAAGTCTTGGCAGGTTTGAAATTGAACTCAGGTTTAGGTTTTTCCCGTGACAGTTCAATACGATCCATTTTATCCAGCTTCTTTTGACGTGACATGGCCATATTTCTAGTTGAAACTCGAGCCTTATTACGGGCAACGAAGTCTTCAAGGTCAGAAATCTCTTGCTGCTGTCGTTTGTAAGCGGATTCAACTTGCGATTTCTTGGCTTCGTAAACAGAAAGGAAGGCGTTATAGTCACCGACATAGCGATCCAACTTTTGATTTTCCATGTGGTAGATCAAATTGATGACACTATTGAGGAAGCCCATTTCATGGGAAATCAAGATAAAAGCATTTTCATAATTTTGAAGGTAGCGCTTGAGCCATTCCACATGGGCTTCGTCCAAGTGGTTTGTCGGCTCATCCAGAAGCAAAATATCTGGCTTTTCAAGTAGAAGCTTTGCCAATAGAATCTTTGCCCGTTGACCACCTGAAAGTTCGTTGACCAAACGATCAAGCCCAAGATCCATCAAACCTAAACCACGAGCGATTTCGTCGACCTTAGAATCAATCTGGTAAAAGTCGTTGTGCTCAAGAATATCTTGGATAAGTCCGGTGTCTTCAAGTAAAACAGTTAATTCAGCTTCACTGACTTCGCCCATGCGCATGAACATGTCATTCATCTCTTGTTCTAAATCATAGAGGTACTGATAGGCAGTATTGAGGGTATCTCTCACTGTCATGCCTGGCGTCAATACAGTGTGCTGGTCAAGGTATCCAACACGAACGCGCTTAGACCATTCGATGGTACCTTCGTCAGGCTCGAATTTATTGGTGATAATACTCATAAACGAAGATTTTCCTTCGCCGTTTGCGCCAATAAGCGCAATGTGCTCGCCTTTTAAAAGACGAAAAGATACATTGTCAAAAATGGCACGGGCGCCAAAGCCATGTGTCAAGTTTTTTACTGTTAAAATACTCATGATTGCCTCTTTCTTGTTTTATTAACCCTTTAGGACTATCAAAATCCACTTGTGGATTGATTACTTTTTGAGTCACTTTAAAAATCAACTAATGCTATTATACCTCACTCTGTAGTATGATAACAAGAGAGTGTTGATGAATGGAGGAATATAGATGTCAGTTGAAACAAAAATCGATTTATTGGATCTCAATGCAGACGTTTCAGAAGGGTTTGGTCCCTATCAATCCTTTGAGAGACCAGAGCTTTATGATGTGATTACCTCTGCCAATATCGCTTGTGGATTTCATGCAGGAGATGGGGTTTTAATGCAAAAGACAATCGAGATTTGCCAACAAAAGCAAGTCGCTATGGGAGCACATCCAGGTTATCGCGATTTAATTGGTTTTGGAAGGCGTGCTCTCGAGATGTCACCCCTAGAATTAAAAGGGGACTTGCTGTATCAAGTTGGCGCCCTTTGGGCTTTAGCAAAAGCTAATGGCGGGACGGTTCCATATGTTAAACTCCATGGCGCTTGGTATAATCAAGCCATGTCAAATACAGAACATGCCACAATAATCGTTAAAGCACTTAAGGCTTTTCAACCGGATATGGCATGGCTTGCTCTGGCTAATAGCCCATTTATGTCTGTTTGTCAGCAAGAAGGAGTACCTGTTTACAGTGAGGTTTTTGCAGATCGTGCTTATACAGATGATGGGGGCCTCGCCAATAGAAAGCTACCAGGGGCTGTGATTCATGACGTTGAAAAGGCCCTAGAACACGTGAAGCGTATGGTGTTCGATGGGAAAGTTAAAACACTTTCAGGGAATTTAATCCCAATTGCTGTGGATTCAATCTGCCTTCATGGGGATAACCCCCAAGCTCTGACCTTTGCTCAGAAACTACGGACCACTTTAGAAAACAGCGGTGTGAGATTTCAGTCATTTTCACAGGGAGGTCCATTATGATACCCCAGTATCTTTGGCAAGGGGATTCACAATTGTTAGTGGTTTTTTCACAAGTAGTTGATCCAATAGCCAATGACAGCGTTATTGCACTTGATAAATGGCTTGCCACAGCCAATTTCGAGGGTGTTTTAGAATCCATTCCAGCCTATGGAACCCTTGCAGTGACAGTGGACCACGAGTTTTTCAGCCAAGTGGACTTTGAAGAAGGGGTGGCAGAAACATTATCCCAATACAAAGATTTATTAGATGACCAAACTTTTGATAAAAATCAACCACTGGGACAAACAATTGGCATCCCAGTCTTATACGGCGGGGAAGCCGGCCCTGATATGGGGTTCGTTTGTGAACACACAGGACTAATGGAAAAAGACGTGATAGCAATCCATAGTGGCGCTGATTACCGTGTATACATGCTCGGTTTTATGCCTGGTTTTCCATACCTAGGGGGCATGCCCCCAGAACTGAAAACACCACGGTTAACCGTACCAAAACTGAAAATTGAAGCTGGCTCCGTGGGCATCGCTGATGGCCAAACAGGGATCTACCCATTGGAAAGCCCTGGTGGATGGCGTATTATAGGAAGGACACCCCTGAAACTATTTGACAGGCTAAGGGATCAACCAACCCTGCTCTGTGCAGGGGATCACCTTAAATTTGTTCCGATTGACCTAACAACCTTCAAAAAATTACAAGAAGATGGCGGTGCATCATGGGTATTTTAGTGGTAAAACCAGGGCTCCTTACCACCGTTCAAGATTTAGGACGCAAAGGCTATGGCCGTTTTGGTATCAGTCAAAATGGGGTTATGGATGTCCCATCTGCAAAAATAGCTAATTGGCTCTTAGGTAATCACGAGTCAGAAGCAGTATTAGAGGTCACACTGCTAGGTCCAGAGCTAGAATTTCAAAGCGCAGGTACAATTAGCGTTACTTGCGAATCAGCACTGGGTACAGCAAATACCATGGGAAGAATCCCAACAGCCTATTTTGATGTCTCCTTAAATGGTAAAGCGGTTGCACTTTGGACAGCCCATCGTGTATCAAAAGGAGACCGCCTCAGCATTGGAACTTCAAAACGGGGAGCTCGGTGTTATGTTGCCTTTGGTGGGGGCCTTGATCTTAACCAAGTGATGAATAGTTATGCCACCCACTTAAAAGCAGGATTTGGTGGTTTTGAAGGCCGTGCATTAAAAGCAGGAGATGTTTTGCCTGTAAAATCAAACTCCTTAGACAGGTATATTGGAAATTGTTATCACGAAGGCCGAATGCAAAGTGAAATGCTTGAAAGCGAATTAGATAGGCAAAATTCATCAAATATGCAAAAGTCAGCAGATAAACAAAAGCCAGCAGTCACGGTCTGCGTGGTAATTGGCCCCCATGAGAGTCGGTTTGAGCCATCGTCTCTTCAAACATTCCTTGAGACCATCTATGAATTGACACCTCAAAGTGACCGAATGGGCTATCGCTTAGCTGCTACTGAAGTGGACCACTCATCAAGTATCAACAGTGGAAACCCAGCTCCAGTCAATAATCGACCATTCGCGGCCCCAAAATTGCAGCATTTATCAGGAGCTGACATTTTATCAGAGCCCAATCAAATTGGAAGCATCCAAGTACCTGGAGATGGGCAACCCCTGATCATATTGCAAGATGGTGGCACGACTGGGGGGTACACAAAGATTGCAACCATAGCCACTGTGGATCTGCCTAAACTGGCTCACCTAAAGCCAGGAGATAGAATGCAGTTTAAAGCACTTTCCATAGAAGAAGCGCAAAGTCATTTATCCCACAGTACCCGAAATTTAGACATAATCAAAAGTGATTTATTGGACTATCATCGTTCTGCGGGTAAAGAATTATTGCTGACCGTTGAAGGAAAAAGATTCAATGTGTTTGTTGAAGAAGTCTAAGGGGCACCCAAATTAATCAAAAAATATAAAGACAGGACGACATCCCTTGTGAAAAATCATTGGGATGTCGTCCTGTTTTTAATTTAAATCATCTGATGTCTTAGGTTTGGTGATTATGCGTTTAGTGCTTCGATTAAGGCATCAATGTCGATACCGTGAATACCAGCTGCTTGATCAAGGCTTTCCATTTGTGAGGAAGGGCAACCAAGGCAACCCATGCCAAAACCAATTAGAATCCCTGCTGCTTCACGTTTTTGTTGAAGAATTTCTGAAATAAGCATGTCTTTAGTAATCATAGGTAATCTCCTCGTATGGTAGGTAAAAGTGAAAGTTAACAGTGAAAGGTTAATGCTGAAGTGTCGTTAAGGGTTAATGCTGAAGTGTCGTTGGTGAAGTGTAATAGATATTAGGCTTTAAAAATGGCGTGCTTTTGGCCCTCGTGACTGTCAAAAGCATAGGTGAATCCTGGGGTGATGCTTTCTACAAAGCCGCGAGCAAAAGCAGCTCTGAATTCGTAATAATCTTCAACTTTCAAAACCATTTGATTCCAATAATCTTGGTGGACACAAGAGATAACATCCCATCTAACAGCATCATCTTGTGAGTCTGTCATTTGGTTAACTCGGTCGCAAGGCATCCCTTCCAAAAGCACATCATTCAAGGCCTTAAAAATACCAGGAGCTGTTTTGATTTGGTTATCACTTCTATAAGCACCTAACTCCTGTCCCTCTGAGCGATAAGCTTCAAGTACTGATGCTCTCACAAAGTCTGGTTCCAACTTGGTCAACGCATAATCAATTAACTTGGCTTGACGGGTTTCGGTGGCGCTTATTTTGCTAGCTAACCAGCCGTGGATATTATTTTGATCAATAACTTCTTCAAGGGGCGTATCGCCAAGATAATCACCATATTGAATTTTCAGTTGCGCTAGATGCGCATCTACTTCAGAACTTTTTAGATGTGACATGATTGTTTGTTCTATATCCTCCATCACATTAATTTTTGCAGATAGCCAGTAATGGATTGGTGCTAGAAATTTACTCATTTATAAAGTCTCCTTATTGTCATTCACCAGGTTCTCGTAAGTTGTTAAAACCCCATTCTTAAATTTCTCCAGACCAATTCGGTCAATGTAGTCACCTAGCTTTTCACCCATATCTGCAGTGGTGCAGTAAAAATTATAGATTGCTTCCACCATGTCATAGGCTTGATCTTCTGTCAATTTATCTGCAACATCATCCGGTAGTCGTGGATAAAAACCAGCACTGCCACCAACGCGAATCAAGTAGCCTTCTTCGTTGGCAAGGACCACGATATCTTTAGAATTGGCACTGGTACAAGCATTCATACAACCAGCCACTCCGATTTTTGTCCTGTTAGGAGTGGCGGCACCGTAGTATCGCTTTTCCAGTTTCATGGCTAGTTTCATGCTATTTTGTTTAGAACGTTTGCAAAAGGAGGCAGGGCACATTTCTACGTTTTTCACAGAGTATGGTGAAAGAATAGCCGGTTCCATACCTAAATCTTCCCATGCTTTGTCCACGTCTTCTGGTGCTATGCCCAGTATTGCAACTCGCTGTCCAGAGGTTATTTTTAAAGTGCCATGGTACCGTTCTGCCACATCGGCAAGTTTTCTTAAAATATCTGGTGTGGCAAATCCACCGGGAATACGAGGTGTAATACCATAAGTGCGCTTTTCGCCCCGAGGCTTTTGAAGTACTGCGTGTTTTGGAAGCATATTGGCCACTCCTTTTGTGTGCGGTTCATGGTCTTAGTATACACGAGGTTTATGATTGTCTGCGGTATCATATGTTACCTAAGTATATGGTGCTAGAAATCAAAATAAAGATTTCCGACTCCTTTAGTAGAGTATATCACGTTAGAGACTATTAATGCGAATCTTACTTTGATGATGAGCTAGAGTTTGATAGAAAATGCTCTGATTAGAGTTTAATAGAAAGTGCTTACGGTCAGACAATAAAGGGTAAATGATAAACGAAAAAAGCTAACTCTTAATACCCATGGGTAAATGTCCTAAACAATGGTGGCTAGTACATTGTTCTTAATGAATGGAGGATCAAATGGAACCGATTTTAGAAGGTACTTTAAAAATAGGAATCAGCGCTTGTTTGTATGATTGCAAATTCAGATACAATGGTAAGGGATGGAATCAGGTGAATTTTATAGGTCGGGAAAAAGGAGAATTCACTTGGTATCCTGTCTGCGTTGAAGTGGCAGCCGGATTTGGGGTTCCTAGAGAAGCCATTAGAATAACGGGTGGAAATGGTGACCAGGTTTGGAAAGGGGAGGCCAGTGTAAAAACTTCTTCTGGCAAAGACGTTAGTCAAACACTAATGAACAGCTGTGATTTTGCAGTTGACATGCTCAAGCGTGAAGGGGTCCATGCTTTTATTTATATGGAAGGTAGCCCTTCTTGCGGTGTGTATCGAACAACTTTAAAAAATAAAAGACTTGGAAAACCACCAGGGGTTTTTGGCGCTAAACTTTTGGAAGAAGGGTTCTTTCTGATTCCTGGTCAAGATTTATCAAGTCCCGTAAAATGGTGGGATTGGCGCAGACGATTAATGGCTTTTTTATGGCTGAAAGAGCAACCGTTAGATAGCCGAAAAGAACTGTTTGCAGTATGGCACACTATCAAGTTTTTATGCCAAGAGCTCGATGAATCCTATTCAAGGGCCATTGGTAAAGCCATCGCCGCGCTGGGCAATGGTAGCGATCTTGACCCCCTTAAATCCATCAATGAAGTAGCGGAAGTGGTTTACATTGACGAACCAGCTCTCTATAAAAAATGGCAAGAAGAATGGCTTATGTTACTACGTAAACCATCCACCATTGAAAAAATTAAAAATCGCCTATGGAAGCATTATAGTTTTACAAGAAAGAAAACAGGGGTAGCAATTGATGACATCATGGCTCCAGATGGTCTAAGAAACGTGACTCATATAGCCAAAGAACTGTTACTAATGGAGCGGGCAAGTAGAGATAGTCGTTATTTGTTTGGGGCCTCCCCAATCTTAAAGAAACATAGCAATAAACGATAGGCCATTATGATTTTTGGATTTGTTGGGACAATTAAGAATTACAAGGGTAGGAGGTGACTCGTGGATACAAGGATTCCTGAGATTCTTAAACGCATGACCTTAAAAGAAAAAGCATCACTCTGTTCAGGTCAAGGATTTTGGCATTTACAAGGAATTCCACGACTGAAAATCCCCAGCATTATGGTAGCCGATGGTCCCCACGGACTCAGAAAGCAGATTGGGGATAGTGATCATCTTGGCATGAATCAAAGCGCACAGGCCACCTGCTTTCCAACAGAGTCAGCAGTGGCGTGTTCGTGGAACAGGCTACTGATTTACGAAATAGGTATTGCCCTTGGTGAAGAGTGTTTACAAGAAGATGTGCAAATTCTATTAGGACCAGGGGTAAATATTAAACGGTCGCCATTGTGCGGTCGCAATTTTGAGTACTTCTCAGAGGATCCTTTTTTAACTGGTGAGCTGGCAACCTCTTATATTTTAGGTGTCCAGAGTTTGGGTGTTGGCACTTCAATTAAGCATTTTGCCGCTAATAATCAAGAGTTTAAACGGATGACTATTGACTCCGTTGTCGATGAACGAACCCTCCGTGAAATCTACTTAACTGGTTTTGAAATGGCTATCAAAGCATCTCGGCCAATGACGGTGATGTGTGCCTATAATATGCTGGATGGTATTTATTGTAGTGAGAACCATCGCCTACTGACTACAATACTCCGAGAACAGTGGGGGTATCAAGGGATTGTCATCAGCGATTGGGGAGCTGTGAACAATCGGGTTGCTGCCCTCCAAGCAGGACTCGAGCTAGAGATGCCAACCAGTGGGGGCCTTAATGATAAGCGGATTATCGATGCTGTCAATAGGGATTTTTTGAGTGAGGGACTTTTAGACGACGTTGTCACTCGGTTGTTAAGGGTTATTATGACCACTGATGACATGAGGCGGCCGGGGTACCGCTATAATCCACAAGCCCATCACGAGTTAGCCAAACGGGCAGCTGTAGAATCCGCAGTACTCCTTAAAAATGAGTTGGGTGTTCTACCAATCAGTCCTGATAAAAAGGTTTTGTTTATAGGCGAATTTTTTGCCAGCCCTCGCTATCAAGGTAGTGGTAGCTCCATGATTAACCCCCTGAGCTTACGAAGTGCAAAGCAGCGTGTGGAAGAACTTGATTATCCTCATCAGTATAGAAAGGGTTATGAGTCAAAGCGTGATAAACCAGACGAGCGTCTAGTTGGTGCAGCCCTTGATGAAGCCTCACAACCGGATATTGACGTGGTGGTGATTTTTGCGGGCCTTACAGCAGATTACGAGTCTGAAGGATTTGACCGGACTCACCTGAATTTGCCACAGTCCCATAATGACTTAATCACGAAACTGTGTGCTGTTCACAATAAGGTTGTGGTTGTACTCCAAAATGGCGCGCCAGTCTTGATGCCTTGGCTGACACAAGTAGAAGGTCTTTTTGAGGCTTATCTTGGAGGCGAAGCAGGTGGTGAAGCTATTATTGACTTACTCTATGGATTGGAGACACCTAGCGGTAAGCTTGCTGAAACCTTTCCCATTAACCTCGAAACTTGTGCCGCTTCACCCTATTACCCAATGGGCCCCCATGTGGTTGAGTACCGTGAGGGATTATATGTGGGCTATAGAGACTACGACACCTTTAATAAACCTGTTCTTTTCCCATTTGGCTTTGGCCTCAGTTACACTGCTTTTAGTTATGAGCATATTCATATCAGCCACAAACATATCAATTGCGATGAAAAACTGGTTGTCACCGTTTATATTCGCAATGTAGGGAAACGAGAAGGGGCTGAAATTATTCAATTATACGTCCATGACTGTGATGCCACCATGTATCGTCCCGAGCAAGAACTTAAGGGTTTTGAAAAGATATGGTTAAAGCCCGGTCAACGGAAACGGGTTCGTTTTGTCCTAGATAAAAGGTCCTTTGCCTACTATAATGTGGACGAAGCTGATTGGCATGTTGAATCAGGCCGTTTTGAAATTCGAGTGGGCAGATCTTCAAGAGATATACAAATGCGAAGTTTTGTCAGGGTTGATTCAACCAAGGGGCATATCTTGATTCCTGATTTAAGAAAAATCGCCCCAGAATACTACCAGAAAACAAAGCGGGTGCTGAAGGTTAGTGAGGAGAGTTTTAAAAAGTTGCTCAAGCGCGATTTACCCAGAAATAAGACCATCAAACGGGGTGATTTCAGCCTGAATTCAACCCTAAGCGATATTAAAGTCACCCCACTGGGTTGGCTGATTTACCATCAAGCCATGAGACACTTCAAGAAACTAGCCAAAGTACATGGCCACGACGAAGCTCTAGTCAACCGGTTAAAATCAGCTGTAGACGACATGCCCCTTAGGAGTTTTGTCCAAATGACCGGGGGGATGTTTACCTTTAAAACAGTGAATTTAATTTTGTATATTATGAATGGCCACTATATCCGGGCCATCAAGGCTCTCTTTTATATGAAAAAACAAGGTGGCGATTGACTTAAAACTTTATAGTAAGGGAGTGGCTTATGAAATTGAGTTGGCAATTTAAAAGTTTGAGACAAAGGTTGATTGTAACCTTTCTTTCACTGATTTTAATTTCTATAGTAATTTTATCTGCCGCTGCAACCTATCAAGTTACTTTTCAAACTAAAGATGATTTCCAGCGTTCCATTGACCAGCAACTACTTTTGGTTGATCAGAGTATGGCACTCTATACCCAAAATATTTCGGCTAATACACGGGCCCTTTCAGAGCTTCCACTCATAAAGTTAGCGGATTCTAGGATAACATCCTATGTTGGTAAATCGGGATTAAATGGGTTTGTTGATATGGACCCTACACAGGGTGACCCTTATGAACAAGCGGTGTTTCAGGTTTTAAAGACCTTTCAGTCAGCCCATCCATCCTTAAAGAATGCAGGTCTTGGGGTGCAATCAAACGGTGGTTTTATAAAATACCCGCCAAGCAAGCGCTTTGATGGTTATGATGCTCGTGAAAGAGATTGGTATAAAAAAGCAATGGAACAACCTGGTGAAGTTGTTATTTCTGAAATTTATACAACTTCAAGCAACGAGAAGGTAGTTCTTTGTGTAACGACTGTGCAGAATGCCAAGAATGAAATTGTAGGGGTAATCACTGTCGATTTTGATTTAAAAGATCTTTCAGATACGATTTCAAAAGTAAAGATTGGGGATGCTGGATTTATTATCTTAACAGATTCAACCCAAAGAATACTTGCGCATCCTAAAGATCCAAGTGCAATTGGAAAAACATTAATGGAATCAAAAATAAGAATGCCTTTAAATAAGATGCGCTATCAGTCAAAACCCTCAGCATTGCAGGCGTTTCCACTGACTTATGTGGTTGTTGTTCCAGAAAAAGAATTTTACAAAAGCGCTTGGCTTGTTATCAATCGTATGTTTTTTATTGTGATTTTACTTGTTGGTCTAGCCCTAATGGCCTCAATCCTATTGTCCAATCGCCTATCCCATCCTCTTTTAGTTCTTAGCCAATTTTCCGATACTCTGGCAGCTGGTAACCTCAGTGAAAGGTTGGAGATGACAAGGCGTGATGAAATAGGTCAGTTATGTCTACGCTTCAATCACATGGCAGGTGCACTTCAAGAGTCCACTGAACATTTGGAGGAGCGGGTTCAAGAACGGACCATCAAATTATCAGAGGCTAACCATAATCTTATCACGACTAACCTTGAACTTGAAAGAACCCTTGAAATCCTTAAAAACACACAATTACAACTTATTCAATCTGAAAAACTCGCTGGACTGGGTTCAATGGTATCTGGAATTGCTCACGAGATTAACACACCTCTTGGCAGTGCCATCACTCTAGCTTCTTATGTAGAAACTCTTAATCATGAAATCAAGAAGACTTGGATAAATGGACAAATGCAAAAGCGGGATTTTGAAAATTTTATAGAGACTTCAGCCCAGGCTATTGATTCGTTAAACCGGAATCTTGACCGTTCCAGATATCTTGTAGACCTCTTTAAACAGGTTGCTGTTGACCAATCATCTGAAATAAAACGTGTTTTTCACGTGAAATCGTACATCGACGATTTTATAGAAACTCTTAAAGTGAGGCTGAGTCAATCAGGATTGTCGATTTATTGGAATTGCAGTGAGTCAATAGAGATAGAAAACTACCCTGGGGCTTTACTTCAGATAATCACGCAGCTAATCGAAAACGCCATCGCGCACGGTTTTTCTGATAGGCAAGGTGGCCAAATTAATCTCTCGTTCACAGTTAGCCAAATGACAGGAATCTTAATTTTCTCAGATGATGGGAAGGGTATTGAAAAAAGCATGTTGAATAGAATATTTGATCCTTTTTTCACAACTGCCTATAACAGAGGCGCAACAGGACTTGGATTGCATATCGTTTATAATATTGTCACTCTACAATTGAACGGAACAATCGAAGTAACTTCTACCCTAGGGAAGGGGGTTGTATTTACAATCACATTCCCAATTAAATAGAATTTAGCCCTTATATGACACCCCAAGCGTGCTGCCATTTGTGCTATAATACACCTAGAGAAAACTATGTAAGCGGGGATAATTCAAATGGTGAAAGAAGATATGGTGGGAGAACAAGTTAAAGAACCTGTTACCAGCCAAGTTAAAGAAGTGGCTGTCCTTCGAAAGCAAGAGAACAGCAGACACTGTCTTGTTTGTGGTCTTAAAAATGATTTAGGTCTTCACGCTGCTTTTTATGAGCTGGAAAATGGCGAACTGTTGGGCATCTTTAAAGGAAAAGAAGGTCATCAGAGTTATCCAGGCAGACTCCATGGGGGTATTTCTTCTGCAATTCTTGACGAGACCATCGGCAGAGCCATCATGATAACAGATCCAGACACCTTTGGGGTGACCATTGAATTGACCTTAAAATATCGAAAGCCAGTGCCACTTGGAGAAGAGGTCAGGGTGATTGGACGCATTACCAATCAGTCCCGCAGAGGCTTTGAAGGCACAGGGGAGATATTACTTGAAGATGGGTCTGTGGCTGTTTCTGCCAGCGGCAGATTTCTCCGTATGCCCCTGGATCAAATTATGGAACCCGGGGACACCTTGGATTGGCAAGTCATTCTAAACGAAGAAGATCCACTTGGATTCACACTATAAAGTAAACTCCAAATATCTTAATCTAATAATCATAATCATCACATAGTCCTAATGATGCGTTAACAGAAGGGCAGTACAATTGAATTAGCGAGTAGCTAGAGTTACTCTATAGACAATTGTTAGGAGTGTGCCATGAAAATTGATTTGAATGTACAGTCAAAATGGTCTTCTGGAGATATAGCGCCACTGGAATTGGTTTTGCGGGCAACGGCATCGGGAATTACTCATATGGCATTGTGTGATTATAGGTCGGTACAAGCTTTGGACCCCTTAAGAAATATTGCGAATACCTATGGCATCAAAATTATTAATGGTATTTCTTTTCGGACTTACGATACGATTTCTCATCAGTTGGTGACACTGCGATGTTTAGCTTTTGACCTGTCTCATCCAGATATTGCGGCTTTGTGTCATGATAATCCAGTGCTTGAAACAGAAGAGGTAGTCACTGCGCTAAAGCTGTTAGGTGGCAAAGTGATCTTGGCAAATCCTCATGAAATTGACCCTGAGGGATTGCTAGAGCGGTTAGTTCTCCATGGTTTAAATGGAGTAGAACGTTTTTATCCAGGGGCTTCTGAGTACGATTTATCCGCGGTTGATGAAGTGATTAATCGCTATGGTCTAATTGTCACTGGGGGGTCTTACGATGAGACTTATCAATGGGATGGTCTCTTAAATGGTCAGTATTTGTGCTCCGATGATGTCTTGCCTCGCCTGATGAACTATAAACGGGTGGCGGTGGTTTAAGGGGCGCTAGAATAGGAGCCCTGATGGACGATGGAATTATAGACCAAATGGATGCTACAATTGAATTCATAGCATTACCACCACCTCAGCGAGACCTGCAATTTCCGCTTATGAGAGCCTTAGAAAAGAGACGTACTGTTAGAAAGTGGCAGGATAAACCGGTTTTAAATCAAGACCTTTCCAACCTACTTTGGGCAGCATGCGGTATCACAAAAGAGCAAACTAGCAATAGTAAGAGCAAAAGAACGGCCCCATCAGCTTGCAATGCTCAAGAAATTCGGGTTTATGTGTTAATGGATCAAGGGGTTTATGTGTACGATGAACCATCACATCACTTGATTTTAGTCCATCCAGGGGATGAGAGAGAAAATATAGGGACACAAAAGATGATGAAGTCTGCACCATTAGGGCTAGTATTTGTTGCAGACTTGTCTAGAATGTCAGGGCCGAGGTTTAAGAATAAAGAAGCCCAGCGCTTATGTGCCTGGGTGGATACTGGGTTTGTCAGTCAAAATATATATTTGTACTGCGCTGCAGCAAGGCTCGGGACGGCGGTTTTGGCCTTGATCAATCGAGATAAGTTGCGCCTTTCACTGCGCTTGCAAGAACATGAACAAATCGTGCTGACCCAAGTGGTTGGACACTTGGTTGAAACTGAAAAAGAGATTTAAAATAGGATCCCAAAAACAAAAAGAGCAAGGTTGAAAACCTTGCTCTTTTTGTGGGGAGATGATACGCTTTTATGTGGTGCAGTAGAGACCTAGAAAAATTATGGAATTGAGGAGTCATTATGGCAAAAATAAATGCAAAAACTTCTGTGTTTCAATTGGCGTGGCCAATTTTCATTGAGACACTTTTATTTATGATTATGGGCAACGTGGATACCTTCATGCTCAGTCAGTATTCGGATTTAGCAGTGGCTGCCGTAGGTAACGCCAATCAAATGCTAGGTAGTTTGATGATTCTTTTCAATGTGTCCACCGCCGCTACTGGCGTCATGGTAGCACAGTATTTAGGGGCCAAACAATTTAAAATGCTGGATCGCATTTACAGTTTGGCAGTTTGGGTAAATGTCCTATTTGCCCTTATTTTAAGCGTTGGATTTTTAGCATTCAAGAATGAGATATTTGAACTGATGAATTTGCCACTTAGTCTATGGGCGGATACCAATGCTTATGTCGTTGTGATGATGGGCGCTTTGCCCCTTTCTGCAGCTTACATGGTACTCTCTACCATTCACAAGAACCATGGAAACACTAAATTGACCATGCAAATTGCCCTAGGTATCAATATTTTAAATATTTTCGGCAATTACATCTCTATTTTTGGCCCCTTTGGACTCCCAGTGCTAGGCGTTATGGGCGTGGCACTGTCTACAGTAGTCAGTCGCGCCGTGGGTTTGATCTTATTGATTATCACGGTTAAAACCCGCATTAAGGGTTCTGTATCTATAAGACAGCTGTTTCCATTCCCTAGGGAGCTGGCGGTCAAGTTTTTTAAAATCGGTTTGCCGTCGGCAGCAGAACCCATTTCATTTCAATTTTCCCAAGTGATAATCTTTGCTATGATCAACACTCTGGGTACGGTTGCCATTACCACCCGGATGTATTCGGGTATGATTGTGATGTTCACTTACTTGTTCGCCATCGCCATTGCCCAAGCGACTCAGATTTTAACAGGGCATAAGGTTGGCGCAGGGGCATATGATGAGGCTCAAGTGATGGTCTGGGGTTCGCTAAAAAAAGCCCTACTGGTAACCCTAGGTATGTCACTATTTGTGCTGGTGTTTCGAGATCAGCTGTTTGGCATCTTTACATCCGACTCATCAATCATAGCCCTTGGTGCAGGTGTCTTGTTTGTGGATCTTTTCTTAGAACTTGGCCGCGCCACCAATGTGACCCTGATTTTCAGTATGAGATCAGCTGGAGACGTACATTTTCCAGTGGTAGTTGGCGTACTGTCCATGTGGGGAATTTCTACATTTGGGGCTTATATTTTAGGGATTCACATGGGTTTTGGCTTGCTGGGGATCTGGGCTGCTATGGCCAGCGACGAGGTTATCCGTGGCTTAATCATGATCTGGCGATGGCGTTCGGGGAAGTGGCGAGGGAAGAGCATAGTCAAAGGATGAGCAATGTCAAAAGATGAGTAGTAGGGCAACGATGGTCATTGACAGGCCAATCATGGACCTTCTATTGAGTTTTTCACCAAAGAGAATCCGACTAAGCAGGGCAACAATCAGGATCGTACTAGCACTGAAGGCTGGGAAGGCAATGGCTGCCGCCATTGTATTCAAAGCCCGTATCAAGAAGTGAGAAGAAAATAGATTTGGGATACCGATTGCTAACCCCATTAAGATGTCTTTTTTTAAACTAGACCCAGGGACAATGGCTTGCTTTAAGGTGTAAATTAAGCTCAAAAGACAGGCAGTGGCAAAGACAACAAAGAGAAACAGGGATTGGTCACTTGACTGACCATAAACTTGGAACAGTTTATTTGTAAATTCCCCTAGACCACCAATTAGAAACAATAAAATCAGGGAAGCTTTAATTTTTTGATGGCTACTAGGGCTGCTATTGATATACAAAATGGCACTGATGGCAAGGGCAATACCAATAGTTTGATAGGCAGTTGGCCATTCTTTCCAAAATAGTATGGATGCAATCATGGGCAATAATATGCCCATTTTTCCTGCCATGGCAGATAAACTGGCCCCATTATCTTTAACACTTTGCTGATACAAAACAAAAGAACCAAAAAAACAGAGCCCAGCAGGGAGACCAATCCCCATAACCACAGGCCAATTAACCCCAACAAAAATCGAATCCAGCCTTATGCCAGCACTTTGAGAGCGTAAGACAAACAACAACATACTGATGCTAAATGCAGCAATATAATTGACAGTGGTAACCCTAGAGCGATTGTATTTACCTGATTCTGAAACCTTAAATAATAAGGCGATGGAAGCACTACATAGCATTGCGAATATCAGTGATAACATATAAGCTCCTTTTGAGTCTATAGTGTCTATGATTTAGTATGAATGGCCATTTGCTATCTTATCATTTTTTCTTCTGCCATGCCATATTCAGATTTTTTTTGTCAGAATTATGCCAGTTTACTCCTTTATAATAAAGGCATAAGAATCTATCAAAAAATAAGTCAAAGAGACAGTGGAGGCCAATGTGGAACATCGATATTTTGAGTTATACAACAAAGCACCGGTTGGCTATATAACGGTGTCTACCACTGGTGAATTAATTGAGTCAAATGAAACTGCAAAGACCATGTTAGACTTTGGGCATAATGGTATAAGAGGACTTGATATCAAAGACTTTATTCTAAAAAGCGATTTTCCAAAGTACGAAAGAGCCGTTAAACAGGCCACATCTTCGAAAAAAGTCATCACAATAGAACTGCGAATGACCAAAAAAAATAAGCGGACAATTTGGGTACAAATGACTTTAGTGAAGGAATGTATACATAATAATTGTGACACTTGTAGAATCATCTTGATTGATATTACAGCTCGTAGACAACTGGCTAAAGCCATAAACACTAAAAGTGAATTGCTAGAAACCACTTTAAGCGCTGCAGGAGATGGGGTTATCTCTACAGATAAAAGAGGTAATGTTGTTTTTATGAATGCGGTTGCTGAAGTGTTGACGGGATGGACACAAGAGTTAGCGATTAATCAACCAGTGACCCTAATATTTAACGTCATCAGTGAAAAAACAAGAACCAATAAATCGAGCATTATCAAACGTGCTTTTGATAGTGAAGTGACAAAGAAAATCTCCAGTCCCACATTACTAATCTCAAAAGATGGCAAGGAGAGATCGATTGAGGCCAGTGTTGCCCCAATTATATTACAAAGTGGGGAGACTGTTGGTGTTGTCGTGGTGATGCAAGATTGTACCAATAAAAAGAAGAAAGAAGAACACACTCTATTTCAGAGCAATCATGATCACTTAACAGGGCTATACAACCGCAGATTTTATGAGGCCCATCTCATAAAAATTGATAACATAAGCAATCTACCAATAGCGCTAATTATGGGTGATGTCAATGGTCTTAAATACATCAATGATTCTTATGGCCACGCTGCAGGGGACGAGTTATTAAAAATAGTCGCCTTGAATCTTCAAGAAAGCTGTCGCGATGATGATATTGTAGTACGATTAGGTGGTGATGAATTTATGATTATACTGCCAAAAACTGAAGCAAAAGAGGCGGAGCGTATTATAAAACATATCAAAATCCTCTGTAAAGCGAAGACGGTCGAATCTAATCCAGTCTCCATCTCATTAGGCTATGCCATAAAACGAACAGAAGATGAGCATATTGCGGACATCTCAAAACAGGCTGAAGATATGATGTATCTAAAAAAAGACAGGGGGGGATGGGGCGAACCCTATTAAAGAAGTAGGAAGTATTTGAGTTGGTTACCACAAAATAAACAAAACCAATGTTATTATGGAATGCATGATATAGTAAGAGGGTATATGAGGGAATAAATGAAAAGGAGAGCTCTTTATGGACAGTCACGATGAACAAGAATCTTATGCTACTGAACTCAACCGAGTCAATAAAAAGCTTGCTAATCAACATAAGGAATCAAAAATGCGAATGGCAGAACTTGCCACTGCACAAAAGGAAATTGCTTTTAAGAACAATGAGAACGAAAATCACACAGCAGAAATGGCTTTATTCTCAAATTTGTTGGCGCTACAAAATGCTCAAAATGCCTCTCAATTATTGGCTCTGAAGGATGCTAAAGAGGAAATATCTGCTCAAGACGAAGAGATTCTAGCACAGAATGAAGAAATAAAAGATTGGGTTGAAAAACTTTTATTAGCAAACGAGGCACTTTCATATCAAAATAAAGAAAAAGAAAAGCGAGCAGCTGAGTTAATTCTTGCCAATAAAGAACTCATGTATCAGAATGAAGAAAAAGAAATGCGAGCTGCTGAACTAATTCTTGCCAATAAAGAATTAGCCTTTCAAAACGACGAGAAATTAAAACGGGCTACAGAACTGATTATTTTGAATAAGGAATTGGCTTTTCAAGCAGACCTGATTGTTGCCAAAGAAAAGGCGGAAGCCGCAAACGCTGCAAAAAGCCAGTTTTTAGCGAATATGAGCCATGAAATCAGAACCCCCTTAAATGTCATTATGGGGAATCTTCAACTGTTAGAACTGACAGAGCTTACAGAAGAGCAAAAGGATTATCTGAGTATCTCACGAAAATCCTCAGAGGCCCTTTTGATAGTGATTAATGATATTCTAGTTTACTCTAAAATAACAGCTGGTAAGATGGAACTTGAAAAAGCACGGTTTAGTTTGAAAAAAGTCATAGGCGATGCACTAAGTTTTTTTAGTTTTGCGGCCAATGATAAAAAAATCATCATCGAATCTAAAATTCAAGCAGATTTGCCTGATAACTTACTTGGAGATGCTTTTAGACTAAGGCAGATATTGGTTAATTTAATTGGAAATGCGGTAAAATACACACATTCCGGACGAGTTGATATTTTTGTGGAAAAAGTTGCGTGTAATGCTTCTAGAAAAATAAAACTACGGTTTAGTGTTAAAGACACCGGTATAGGGATTCCTCCAGAAAAAATTGAAGTCCTATTTAAGTCCTTTAGTCAAGTTGATAATTCAAATACGAGAGAGTATGGTGGTACTGGCCTTGGACTCTCCATCTGTAAAGGCCTTGTTGAACGGATGAATGGTGAAATTTGGATAGAGAGCATGGTTGACCAAGGGAGTACTTTCTTCTTTACCTGTGAACTAGAGCTAGGGGATAGTGCCGAAGAATCAATCGGTAAATCTCAAGTGGACACAACCATACAATCCAAGGAGAAGCCTCTTCATATTCTCTTAGTAGAAGATGAACCGGGTTGTAGACTCCTGGCACAACGGATCATTCAAAAAAAGGGGTGGCGGGTTTCTTCAGCCGAGAATGGCTTACAAGCGTTAGAACTCCTTAAACAACACCAGTTTGATTTGATACTAATGGATATTCAGATGCCAGTGATGGATGGGTATACAACCACTAAACACTTAAGACAACTACCCGAATCAAAGTTAATACCCGTCATAGCCATGACCGCCCATGTGCTAAAAGAGGATTGGGCCAGATGCATAGAAGTCGGAATGAATGATTATCTATCTAAGCCCATCGATATTAATGAATTTTATGATGTGGTAGATAAATGGAAAACTTTTCGCACTCAGGGCAAAAAGTGATATGCTTCAAAGATAGGGGGTGTCATGAAAGCACATTATCCAGATTTATATGAGCAAGGGCCAGTGGCTTTTTTAGCCATATCTAGTGGCGGTATCATAAAAGCTACAAATCTTACGTTGGCAGATTTATTGGGCACTGTCAGTGGGGATTTGATGGAGCGCTCAATTGACAATTTTATATATCAGGAAGATCATGTTAAATTCCAAGCCTATCATAGAATTATATTTGAAACGGGAACTTCACAGACGTTTGAAATCCGTCTTGTGAACCCTAATGGTCAAATTATCTGGGTACAAATTGCTGCAGCATTGATGGTAGCAGAAGAGCCGCCAGTTGCATGGTTTGCCCTAATCGACATCACAATGCGCAAAAAAACAGAAGATGATCTATTATCTGCCAATCAAGAAATTGAAGAATCTCGGGTGACGAGACTAGAAATGAATGCGCTACAGTCTCAGTTAAAGCCCCACTTTATTTTCAATGCCTTAAGTGCTGCCATCGCTCTATGTTATACAGATAGCTCTAAGGCGGCTACGCTCCTTACTGAGTTTAGCCGTTACTTAAGGCTGATTTTTAATGTGGAGGACTATGACCTAGGTGTAACTGTCAAAAAAACAGTGGAATTGATTAAGTCATATTCAGCCCTTCAAAAATCAAGATTTGGAGATAGACTTAACGTCATTATAGAAGTAGATCCAGCCCTTTTAAATATTAACATGATACCTCTTGTGGTGGAGCCACTGTTTGCAAAGGCTATACGCCATGGTGTTTCTAAAAAGGTGGAAGGTGGTACTGTAATTTTAAGAATCAAGCGATTGAAAGACTATATGGAAATTTTAATTTTTGATGATGGTATTGGAATGCCGACAGACTTAATTAAGAATTTACTAAGCCGTGAGACAAGTCCCATTGGCACAGGCATATCTAATATCAACAGCCGTGTTCTCAAACAGTCAGGGAAATGTCTTAAGATACGTAGCATAGAAGGTCGCGGAACGATTGTCAGGGTGCTTTTACCCCTGGATTTAAAAATCGATCATTCATGACAGGTTTATACTTTGGAGGGTGGTGAATTGGAATGTTGCGTGCGATAACTGTGGATGATGAATTACCAAATCACATACTTTTAAAGCGGTTTTTAGAAGAAGAAAAGCAAGTAAAAGTAGTTGAACAATTTACGAATCCCCTTGATGTTTTGGAAAAATCGGAGCAATTACAACCTGATGTGGCCTTTATTGACATTGAAATGCCTGAAATTAATGGCTTGGAATTAGCAGAAAGGTTGCAAGTTATATGTCCAAGCATACAAATTGTATTTGTCACCGCCTTCAGCCACTATGCTGTGGAGGCTTTTCATGTCAATGCGATCGACTACTTGTTAAAACCCATAGAAAAAACTGAAATCGATCGAGTTCTAAATAAGCTGCAAAACAATAAAGAACAGCAAAAAATTGTAGAAAGCGTCCTTGAGGAAGCCACCATTGAGACATGTAGAATTCATACCTTGGGGTGTTTCGATGTCTATGGTGCTCAATCAAAGCTCCCAATACAGTGGATGACCAGTAAAGTAGAAGAACTCTTTGCTTATTTATTGCTTAATATAGGGAAAAGTGTTGGCAAAGAAGAGTTGTGTGATGTCTTATGGCCAGATACTGAGCATGAAAACGGCATGATGAATCTCTATTCAACAGTGTATCGGTTACGAAAAACCCTGTCAAAAGAGAAGATTCCCATTGGTATTAGCAGACACAAGTATGGCTATCAGATTGATGCAGATGACTTTTTCTTAGATTTCAAAGTATTTGAAAAATTGACAATGACACTAGAAACCAGTGATTTATCACTGAGCTCGGAGTTAGATATTGAAAACATGGTTGCAGCTGCATTAGTGTATAAGGGGGAGTTTTTCGGTATTCGCTCATACCTTTGGAGTGCAAGCTATGGTGAATTTATCAATCGGACTTATCGTTTGCTAAATTACAGATTAGTGGATTACTTTTTAAAATTGAACAGAGTAGACAAGGCAGTGATTTATTTAAAAGATATTCTTTATTACTTTCCTGATGAAGAGCAAGCCTGCATCCTTCTTATGACGGCTTACCATCAGCAGGGTGAAATCAAGGAGATGGTGAAATGCTATAAATCCTATATTACCTATCTAGAAGATGAATTAAATGTTGAGCCGTCTCACAAACTCAAATTGCACTTTGAATCACTGAAAAACCCTTCAATTTATTGAAGGGTTTTTCTTCTTTATGGCCTTGGGTCTATGTGTCAGAAGTCCGTCAGATAAAGTGATTATACTGGTATCAATAGAGATGCTAAAAGTAAAATCACAACAAACGTAAAACTGCAATGACAAGGAGGCTCACGTGTTTACAAATCTAATAATTGATACAATAGGCATTAGTTACAGGCAAATCATCGCTATTGCACTGGTTGCGAGTATAATGCTTGTGTTTTTAGCGGTTTGGTATGTTGTTAAAAAAATCCGAAGCGGCAGAGATAGTGTAATCAGGAATGCATCACTAACTGTTGAAGAGCTGGAAAGCCACGCAAAAAAGACTGCCATTGAGCATACTGTGTCGTCAAAAAAGAATCTATTGAATTGGCCAATGGTTAGGATGAACGATAACTATAGTTATATCCTTTCTGTCTATAAAAAGTTGAATGACGATCTGAATCAAAAGAGATCTGTTCCCCCAGCATCGGAGTGGTTACTAGACAATTTTTATATCATAGAAGAACAAGTCAAAAGCATTCGTCTAGAACTGAAGAAAAAAGAATATTTTGCTTTGCCTATCTTAAAAAAAGGTTCTCTAAAGGGTTATTCAAGAGTTTATGCCATTGCCATTGAATTGGTGAGTCATCTGGATGGTCAGGTTGATGAGACCACATTGATCAAGTACTTAGAGGCATATCAATCACACAGCATCCTATTTGATAGAGAAATTTGGATAATTCCAACCATGCTTAAATTAGTTCTGATTGAAAGCATTCGTAACGTATGTGAGAATATTGAAGCCACTTGCAGTCAGTGGAGCAAGGCTGATGAATTAGTTGATAAATGGTGGTCTGATGACACTGTTGATCCAGATAAACTCATCAAAGTATTTAAGAATACGGTGATTTCAAGGAGTAATTCAAATCAATCTTTTGTGGAACACCTCTTTTATCGCTTACGGAGATCTGGTAGAAGCTACACGACGGTTTTAAATCAAATTGATCAGCATCTTGATAAATATGCTGTAACCACTGAAGCCATTGCTCAAAAGGAACATAATGCCCAAGCCATCAGTACCGTTTCAATTGGGAATTGCATCATTAGTCTGAAATATGCTTCTACTATGAACTGGACAAATATGTTTGAACACTCTAGCTATGTTGAAAAGATCTTGAGTTTAGACCCAGATGGGACCTATGCAGGTATGGATGTAGACTCGAGGAATGATTACCGCTTAAGAATTCAAAAGATGGCTAAAATGTATGGGGTATCGGAGCTTCATATTGCTAGAGAAGCCATTGGTCTTGCTAAACAAGCATTTAACGATTATCAAAACAGTGATGACAAAGGAATACAAAACTTGAAAATGTGCCATGTTGGCTATTTTTTAGTTGGAAAAGGGCTGAAAATTCTTGAAAGTAAGCAGAAAGGTGAAGCTAAATTATTTTCAAAAACCCTGAGTACTATCCAAAGTAGACCAGGTATCATCTACATGATGTCAATTCTGACTTTAAGTGCTGCAATTATGGCATCAATGGTCAGTTATGCCCTTTCTTATTCAAGTAGCAATTCAGTTCTAATTGGTATCTTCATAGTGGTATTAGCTTTAATCCCTGCCAGTGAAATGGCTGTTGCAAGTGTACACTGGATTGTATGTAACCTAAAAAGGCCCTGGGTTTTTCCACGGCTAGAGCTGAAAGATGGCATTCCAGGACATCTAAGTACAATTGTGGTTGTACCAACATTATTACCAGATAAAAAGCGGGTGGTTGAACTATTAGAGACCATTGAAAATCACTACCTTGCCAATAAAGAAAAAAATCTGTACTTTGCACTAATCGGGGCATTTAGAGATTCCAGTGGCCCAGAAAATCAAGATGATAGTCGCATCTTAGATGAAGCAACAGCAGGCATTAGAAGACTGAACTTGAAATATGCCAAAGATGACAAGGATATTTTTTTCTTCTACCATCGATTAAGCCAATATAATGCAGTGGATGATAATCGTACCGGTTGGGAACGAAAACGTGGTGCACTGATGGAATTCAATGCACTATTACAAGGTTCTGAAAACACGAGTTTTGCCTATTTTTCTCACAAGATCTTGCCTTCAACAGACATTAAATATGTGATTACCTTAGATGCAGATACCATTTTACCCATTGGTATGGCAAAGAGGATGATTGGAACCATGGCTCATCCTTTGAATATGCCTGTTATAGATCTAAAAAGAGGCATCGTTACTGAGGGGTATGGCTTGATGCAGCCCAAGATTTCTTTTGATATGGACAGTTCAAATCGGACTGTTTTCTCCAGGATTTATACAGGACAAGAAGGCATCGACCCCTATGCCAGTTCAATTTCTGATGTTTATCAGGATTTGTTTGGCGAAGGCATATTTACGGGTAAAGGAATCTATGATTTAGCTGTATTTCAAACGGTTATGAGTGGCGCTATCCCTGAAAACGCCATCTTAAGTCACGACCTTTTAGAAGGGTCATATGTACGGGCAGCCTTAGTAAGCGATCTGGAGTTAGTGGATTCTTATCCTTCCAAATACAATGCATTCGTTGCAAGACTTCATCGCTGGATCCGTGGTGATTGGCAGTTGATTCCATGGTTGAGTCCGGTTATCATGAACAAGAATCGGAATCAAATCGACAATCCCCTATCTTTCGTTTCCATTTGGAAAATTGCAGATAATTTAAGACGGAGCTTAGTCACACCCAGTATTATGATGCTTATCTTTTTAGGGTTTAGTATCTTGCCTGGAAGTGGTGTTTTCTGGGCTGGACTTGGAATCGCCACACTTGCTTTGCCTTTAGTGATTAATTTCTTAAGTAATATTATGGGTGGCGGCTTAAGACCTGATAAAATCAAACGACATATGACTGGTTTCTTTGGTATTAAAGCGGTATTTTTTCAATTTTTATTAAGCTTGATTTTCTTGGCATATCAAGGCCTTGTGGTTTTATCAGCTATTTTTGTAACCCTTTATCGTGTTTTTATATCCCAAAAAAACATGTTGGAATGGGTAACTTCTGCAGATGCAGAAAAGAATCAAAGCAATACATTATTCAGTTATTTACGTTCTATGAGCGGGGCTATTTTACTTGGAGCCATCGTCATTGTTCTTAGTACCATCTATAAACCCGATAGCATGTGGCTCAGCCTCATATTAGGCATCGGTTGGATGTGTTCACCAGTTGTAGCCTATTTTATAAGTCTTGATGATCAAGGCTTCAAAGAAAAGTTAAAGAAGCATGATCTAGAAGAACTGCGAAAAATCGCACGAATGACCTGGCGGTATTTTGAGGAGTTTTCCAATGTAAAAAATAATCATCTAGTACCGGATAATTACCAAGAAGACCCCCCAAGAGGGATTGCTTACCGGACCTCACCGACCAATATTGGACTTGGACTGCTAGCCACATTATCAGCAAGGGATTTAGGCTTTATTGGATTTTCAGAAACTGTAGAAATGATTTCAAAAACCATAGCAACCATTGAAAAATTAGAAAAATGGCATGGTCATTTATACAATTGGTATGATACTAAAACCTTGGAAGCTATGCATCCTTTGTATGTATCTACTGTAGATAGTGGCAATTTCGTGGGCTATCTCATGACCCTGTCTCAAGGTCTTAAAATGTATTATAAAAAGCCCCTAGTAGATAAGGTCTTTATCAATGGGTTATCTGATACATTAAGGTGCGGATTTTCTGGCGGTGACGTGGTCTTACAAAGAAATCAGGCCTTACTTGCCATGGGCCTACAAGATTCTGTAGATCTTTATTTATGGGCCAGTGCACTGGAGGAATTGCCTTATCACTCCGATGCCTCTAGTCTAGATGCGCGGATTTGGCAAATGAAATTTAGTAATATGGTCCAAAAATTCACTGATGATCTGACACTATTTACACCCTGGGTATTTATCATTAACAGAATGCCTTCAGAAATGTTAGATGCAAGATTTGTGGTAGAAACCACTGCGCTCCTTGAGCTGCTTAAGAAAAATTGTTCTATTGAAGGCCTCCCCGTGCTTCACAAAATGATTTTTGCTCAGATTAAAACCTTAAGTGAAAGTTTTGAGCTTTATCTAAATGAAGATTTTAATTCATCTAAAAATTGGATAAACGAATTAGAAATGCTCATTGAGTCGGGCATAAAAAATGTATCTATTTTTATGGTTAATTTTGATCAACTGATTGACCAAATTGATTCCCTATCTGAAAATACCTCGTTTAGTATTTTGTTTGATGATAAGCGGCAGTTATTTTCAATCGGATATGACATTGAAAAACGGCACCTAACAAATTCCTATTATGATTTATTGGCATCTGAAGCAAGGCAAACTAGTTATATTGCTATTGCCCGTGGTGAAGTACCAGCAAAGCATTGGTTTGTACTCGGAAGATCATTAACAGTGGTAGATCATTTCAAAGGTTTAGTGTCATGGAGCGGTACGATGTTTGAATATTTGATGCCTCTTCTGATTATGAGAACCTATAAAAACACCCTACTGGATGAGACCTATTCCTTTGTTGTCAAAAGTCAAAAGAAATATGGAAAGCAAAGAGGCATGCCTTGGGGAACATCGGAGTCTTCCTACAATGCATTAGATATCAATCTAGATTACCAATATAAAGCAATCGGCGTTCCATGGTTGGGGCTTAAGCGGGGACTGATAGAAGATGCAGTAACGGCACCATACGCAACATTTATGGCCCTAATGGTAAAACCTTTAGATGCATTTTCTAATATTTTGCGTCTAAAATCAGAAGGACTGGAAGGCCCTTATGGTTATTATGAAGCGGCGGATTACACCCCAGAGAGACTGAGTTTTGATACAAAACGGGTTGTCATTAAAAGCTATATGGCCCATCATCAAGGGATGATTCTTTTGGCACTGAATAATTATCTGAATCAAAATATTATGCAGATTCGGTTTTCTGCAGACCCACAGATTAAATCAACACGACTTTTATTGCAAGAAAAGGTGCCCATTAATATCGTTTTTACAAAAGACAATAAGGAAAAAATCGTACCTTTTAAAGGATTAGTTTACAAAGATATTGGCTCAAGCAGACATTTTACAGTGCCTGATCCAATACTTCCAAGAACCCATGTCTTGTCCAATGGCAATTACTATACCATGGTCACCGACCAAGGGTCTGGGTATAGCAGAAGTAAAACAACGGCTTTGTCTAGATGGCGTGACGATGGGACATTAGATGGATTTGGCATGTTCTTTTATATCAAGAACATTGATGAAGGAACATACTGGTCATCCACATATGCACCCATTAACAGGGTCGTTAAGGATTATGATGTTGTATTTACCCCTGATAAAGCTATTTTTAAAAGAATGGATGGTATGATTGAAACTTCAACCGAAATTGTTGTTGCAACCGGTGACAGTGCTGAAATCAGACGTGTAAGACTAAAAAACATCAGTGAAGAGCCATGTATTTTAGAAGTGACAAGTTATGTAGAACTGGTGCTTGCAACTCAACAAAGCGACACAGCGCATCCAGCATTTAGTAATCTCTTTATTAAAACTGAATTTGACGAAGAGCATAAAGCACTGGTAGCGAATCGTAGATCCCGCCGTGAAGATGACAAACCCATGTGGGTTGCACAAATTCCTGTTATAGATGGGGAGATGGTCGGTGGTATTCAATACGAAACCGATAGAATGCAATTTATAGGTAGGGGTAGAACAGTCCATAACCCAGTGATATTAGACAGAGATAAGCCCCTTTCAAATACAGTTGGCCCAGTTCTTGATCCGATTTTCAGTATGAGAATACGGGTAAATGTGGCTGCAGGTAAAACGGCTAGTATTTCCTATGTCACTGTTATGGCTCATAGTAGGGAAGCGATTTTAGAGTTGCTTGTGAAGTATCAAGCGACAGAAGCCTGTGATGCAGCCTTTTGGTCGGCTATTACAAGAAGTCAAGTTGAGACTAAATATTTAAATATTAATCGTAAGGATATGGAGTTGTATCAAAAGATGATTTCAGACATCCTTTTTATCAGTCCCCTTAAAAGAAAATTTGATGGTTTAATTCAAAAGAACGTCAAAGGTCAATCGGCCCTTTGGTCATACGGCATTTCCGGTGATCGACCTATTGTACTGGTCATTCTCAATCGGACTGAACAGGTTGATATTCTTTATGAAGTATTAAAAGCCCACGAATACTGGCGAATCAAAGACTTAAGAGTTGACCTGGTGATTATCAGCCAGGAAGATAACACTTATACGAATCCACTACATGGACTTGTCTTAGATATTGTCTATTCAACACCTTCACAAAACAGTTTGAATCAGAAGGATGATATCTTTATCTTAAATGAAAGCCATATGGCTGCACTGGATCTGAATCTATTGTGTGCGGTGGCCAAGATAATTCTTACGGGGGACGGAGGTACCCTTGAAGAACAGTCAACGTATTTACCCAAACAACCTCTTACTCTGAATATGATTGGTGGTGAAACCTATGCTAAATAGCCCTTTTAACAATATAGATGGTTCAACAGAATATCGTAGAACCCAAGATCGGGAAGTCCTCTTTAATAATGGCTTTGGTGGATTTGAAAGGGACGGGGCTGCCTATATCATTACACTGGAAAAGGGAATGGTGACACCTGCGCCCTGGTCAAATGTCATAGCAAATCCGGAATTCGGTTTTATTGTCACCGAATCCGGTGGGGGCTTCACATGGAGTGACAACAGTAGAGAGAACCGCTTATCTCCTTGGTCAAATGACCCGGTTAGTGATGGCTTAGGTGAAATTATTTATTTAAGCGATGGCGGTTCCGAAATCTGGACAGTAACACCTTTACCAATTAGAGAAGACGAAACCTATACAATCAAGCATGGTTTCGGTTTTACAGAGTTTACACATGTCAGTCATGGCATAACACAGAAGTTAACACAATTTGTACCGGTTAAAGGCAAGGTGAAAATCAGTCGCCTGGAACTGACCAATAATCGCTCTGAAGAAGTACAGCTATTTGCAACTTATTATCTCAGACCCGTCCTTGGTGTTTTATGTCAAGATACGGATAGGTTTCTGGAAACCTCTCAGGACAAAAACGGGATTTTATATGTTGAAAATAGGTATAATCAAGATTTTGGCAAGCAAGTTTGCTTCTTGGATAGTTCCATTGAAAATAGAATCGTTACCGGGGATCGTAAAAACTTCTTTGGCAGTGGCACCATTGAAGCACCGGCTGCTCTACTCAGCGGAAAAATAGTCAGTGGCATTGGTATAGGGTATGATCCATGTGCAGTGATGCAAGTAAAAGTAGTGATCAAGGCTATGGAAACACAAGAAGTGGATTTTGTACTGGGAACAGCTGATGATAAGGAAAGCGCTTTAGGGATTTGTTCTCAGTACAGAAATGCTGAATATGTCAATCAAGAAAAAGAAAAAGTCGACCAATTTTGGAGTTGCAAATTACATGTGCTTCAGGTGAAGACACAAGACCCTGCAATGGATCTATTGCTAAACGGTTGGCTTATGTATCAAGTTATTTCATGTCGCTTATGGTCAAGAAGCGGATTTTATCAATCTGGTGGTGCTTTTGGATTTCGCGACCAATTACAAGATTCTTTATCTTTGGCAACCTGTTGGTCTGAAATAACCAGAGCACAGATTTTAAAACATGCTGCCCATCAATTTACAGAGGGTGATGTACTCCATTGGTGGCACGAACCCTCTGGTAAGGGTACGCGAACCAGAATATCTGACGATTTTTTATGGCTGCCCTATGTAACTGCTGAATACTTAGCCATAACAGATGATCAGTCGATCTTGAAAGAAGAAGCTACCTACTTGTCGGATATTCCCCTTAAAGAGGGTGAGGAAGAACGGTATTTGACACCCCAGATAAGCACCCATCAAGAAAGCATTTATGAGCATTGCATCCGTGCAATCACCCATGGACTAAGGTTCGGAGAGCGGGGACTACCCCTGATGGGTGGTGGCGACTGGAATGATGGGATGAACAAAGTCGGCATTGAAGGGAAGGGTGAGAGTATTTGGCTAGGATGGTTTCTTGCTTCGATCCTTCAGAAGTTTATTCCAATTTGTCGTGATAGGGGAGATTTTGAAAAAGCAGCGCAATATGAAGAAATAAGACTGACTCTATTAGGGGCGATTGAACGGGAAGGTTGGGATGGCAATTGGTATAGGAGAGCCTATTTTGATGATGGCACCCCCCTTGGATCTGCCAACAATACTGAATGTAAAATTGACTCACTGGCGCAAACATGGGCTGTTATATCTGGTGCTGGTAATCCAGAAAGAGCCAATAAAGCCATGGCTTCATTAGAAGATTATCTGGTGATGAGAGAAGAAGGTCTTATTAAATTATTAACCCCGCCATTTGCTGATGGCATACAAGAACCTGGCTATATCAAAGGTTATGTTCCTGGTGTCAGAGAAAATGGCGGCCAGTATTCTCATGCTGCGGCCTGGGTGGTCATGGCATTTGCGCTCCTGAAAGAAGGGGATAAAGCCGTTGAGTTATTTGGACTCATCAATCCCATCAATCACACGAGAACACCGCGGGAAGTGTCTATCTATAAGGTTGAGCCTTATGTCATGGCAGCAGATGTCTACAGCGAACAACCTCACGTTGGCAGAGGCGGATGGACATGGTATACAGGCTCTGCAGGCTGGATTTATACAGCCGGTATTGAAAATATCTTAGGCTTTAAAAAGAGAGGACATCTTCTGACCATTGATCCCTGTGTACCAAAGAAATGGCAGAGTTACACCATGACTTATCAAATTTTAGAGACAAAGTATCAGATTCTAGTACGCAACTCAAGCAGCGTCTGTTCTGGTGTTCGCCAAATGTTACTGGATGGTGCCATCATCAGTGACAACGTGATCCGTCTTATTAATGATGGCTTTAGCCATCAGGTAGACATGGTCATTGGCACAGGGGCAGAGATTATGATGGCGGAAGTAAAAGATATTACTAATGGTAGTGGGGCAAAAATCAGCGAAGGATAACATGACTTCTCAGTTTTAGGCTTGTCAGTTTTATGTCAAAGGTATCATTTATAATAGTATCTAGAGGCTGGTAAAATTGCTGGAAACAGTTATTCAGCCCACTAAAAATGCTACTAGCTTGTAGCTAAAAAGGAGTATCATATGAAAAAAATTGAAATCAAAGAAGAAGTGAATAACATTGTAGAAAAAGTCACTGATGCAGCAAAAGACCAATTAAACAACGCTAAGATTTTAACTGAAGAGATTGGTGTATCTGTTCACAAAAAGCAAGTGGCACAAAAGAAATTGAATTCAAAAGTTGGTAAACAGGTTAAGCACGGAATCGATGAAATTAAACATGATGTGGACCAAACAGTTAAGAAAATCACTAAAACAATGGACCGCGCGAAAAATAAAAAATAGACAGAAAGGCAGGCATGAGTATGCTTAATACAATCGCAGCAGTACTAATCATCCTTTGGCTATTAGGCTTAGTCAGCTCCTATACCATGGGTGGATTTATTCATATTTTGTTAGTCATAGCAATCGTCATCTTTTTATTAAGGCTTATCAAAGGAAACAGAGTCCTATAACCACTAGTATATACGGTACTATAACCACTATTTAGAAGGAGATTATATGGATAATAATAATTTGCCAGTGTCTTATCAAAAAAATGTCAAGTTTCGAAGAATCATCATGTATCTTTTTGGTATTCTCGAAGTGCTGTTAGCATTTCGGTTTGTTTTTAAACTATTGGGTGCAAATCCCGACAGTCCATTTGTGATATTTATTTACAATTTATCACATTTGTTTCTGGCACCATTTATCGGTATCTTCAAAGCCAGTATTGCGCAAGGTATCGAGACAACCGCGTATTTTGAGGCAGCAACCTTGATTGGGATGGTAGTTTATGCCCTGGTAGCATATGGTATCGTTCGAATTGTCGAAATTATGAGTCAATCTAGAAATCGTCGACAATTGTAAACCAGTCAAGTTGGCACCTCGTGTTTAGGTATTAAGAACAAAAGATAACCCCGTTCTTCTGAAGAGGTATTGATCCTCTTCGGGAGAGCGGGGTTGTTTTCTATATTGTAATCTTCTTATTACCAATATACCAGTACCCAAGTCCTAAGATAAGAGCGCCGCCAATAAAGTTACCTATGGTGACAGGGAGTAGGTTAGCCACTGCTCCCATAACTGTTACCCCTTCAGGGTGGGGGGCAAAGAGTGCAATTGAGAACAGGGTCATATTGGCGATACTATGCTCAAAACCCGAGGTGATGAATGCGAACAGGCACCACCAAATCATGATGAGTTTGGCTGTCTCGTCTTTAAGTTTAAGAGAAGCGAGAACCGCAAGGCACACTAAGATATTACAAAGGATACCGCGGAACAATAAACCGCTGAATGGGGCTGCCATTTTTGTGGCTGCCGTTGCGTTGATAAAGTCCAATACCCCTGCTTTTGCAAGGCCAGTATTGACATAGAGGGCTGCAATGGCCATTGAGCCTAAAAGATTACCAAAATAGGAGTAAACCCAGATTTTCATTGTTGTAGACCAGGTCACTTTTTTTTCTAAAGAGGCAACGGTCATAATCATATTGTTACCTGTAAAGAGTTCGCTGCCAATCATGATCACAAGACTTAGGGCGATACCGAAGGTCATACCCATAATCAGCTTTCTAGAAGGGACATCCCCAAGGTTACCGCCAATGACAAAAATCAAAATGATGCCCAGGCCTACAAAAGCACCTGCAAATACTGATAAAAGAAGGTATTTAAAGAAGCTGTTTTTTAGAATTTTTTCTTTATTGAGTCCTGCGTTAACAAACGAGGTGATGAGTTCTTCGTACATAATAGAGCTCCTTTAAGCAGTTGGATGTGGGTTGATGTGAGGCTTTTAAAGCCCTTCTCGGTAAGCGTACAAATATTGTAGGTGAGAACGCTCCTCTTTGATCAGGCGGTCAACCACCTCGTGATGACGTGGGGGAATCAGAGTCTTGATTTCTATCAGAAACAGTATGGCATCCTTTTCCAAAGTAACCGCTAAATCATAACCGGTATCAAAATCATCCACCACATCCCCAACCAAATCTGAAACGGAGACCAGCTTCATAAACCTGAGGGCGTTGCTCAGAAGGCTCTTGAGGTAGGCTAAATACTCCTCGTCAAGAACGGGTTCTGGGAATTGGACGCATTCGGCCTTGAAACCTTCAAAGATGGCTTTGTGCTTCAGTTCCATGTCTGCCAGTATGCCGAAGTATTCTTTGAGCTGCAGATTCTTGGTAATGACGCTGAGGCGCTTGTAATTCTCGTTGCCAAAGCCCTCCAGGGTGATCATGGTGTTGAGTAGGTCTTCTAGAACAAATGTCTCTTGCATGGGATCCTCCTAAAAGTTCAGTCCGTCTTTATACCAGTAGCCGCCCCACTGGATATGCTCTGCCACTTGGGCCTCGGGATTGAGGTTGATGCCCTCAAGGATTTCTGTCTTGAAGACATGGTAGCCCACCCGGTCCACAATATAGCCGATATGTTCTTTAGGCAGGCTTGTATCGATGTAGCGATTGACAAAGGCATAGGTGTTTTCAATAACCTTGATCATGGTTTCACGGTCCCCCCATTTGATGAATGGCATGGCGATCCGTGGATTTTTTTTGCCCGTACGGCCCATGATTACCATTCTGTAATAGACCTTGTCGCTTCTTGTCCAGGCCCCAGTGGGGCATTTGAGGATGCATTCGCCGCAGCCGATGCAGGCGTCTGTTGAGCGCTCCACATTGAAGTCCACCATGGAAAGGGCATTGGTAACTTTCTTCTTGCAATTTGTGACGCAGGCTTCACAGGAGATGCAGCGGGACACGTCGTATTGGGGCTCAGTGGTGCAGATGATGCCAAAGTCTTGCATGTGGGCTTTGATGCAATCGTTGGGGCAACCCGTTACTGCGATTTTAAAGTGAAAATCATGGGGGTAGACTGCTCGCTCAATTTCTTGGGCCAGGGCAGTGGTGTCGTCGTTTGAGAAAGGACAAACCCGATTGCCCACACAGGCGGATATATTTCTAGTGCCTGCCGCAGGATAGCCAGCCTCGCTGACTTCAACAGCCAAATTCAGGTCTTGCAGGAGGGGGAGAATCTTCACGTTGATCTCTGCCATGTGTTCAAAATCGATGTCGGGGACTTCAAACCCTTGACGGGTGGTGAGATGGACCGTGCCATTGCCGTATTTTTCAGCCAGTTCTTGAATCAGTGCAAAATGCTTGGCTTCAAGATGGCCACCGGGAACGCGGATTCTCAGAGCAGTTTTGCCCCGGGTCTTGGTAATACGGTAGGCGTTTTTTATCACTTTCTTGCGATCGAGATCCATGGTAGCCTCCTAGTCCAGCAGTTTGACGGCCTGAGTGTAGCTAAACACGGGGCCCTCTAAACACACATATGTTTCGTCAATTTTGCAGTGACCGCATTTTCCAATACCGCAGCTCATGTTGCGCTCGAAGGATACGATGATATTCTCAGGGCGATACCCGGCTTTTAAAAGTGCTAGGGTTGTGAATTTCATCATCATGGGCGGGCCAACCACCACGGCTTTGACTGTGGCGGGATCCAGGCCATCAAGGCTTGGGATCATTTCTGTAACAAGACCCACTTTGCCATCCCAAGGCTCAAGAGGGGCCTTATCAACTGTCAGAGTCACTTCGTGCTCTTGTTGCCAGTGGCTCAGGGTTTCTTTGAAGAGAACATCCTGGGGGGACTTGAAGCCTACCACCACACGGGCTGATAGGTTGCCGGTCTTCTTTTCTAGAAGGGAAGCAATCAGGTTTTTGACAGGTGCAACACCGGTGCCACCAGCTATGACCACTGCGTGGTGGTCTTTAAAGACATCCAGGTCAAAGCCGTTGCCGTAAGGGCCCCGCATAAAGAGGGAATCCCCAGGGACTAGGTTAAAAATGGCATCGGTAAGCCGACCGACTTTACGGATGGTCATATTGAGGGTGGTGTCTGTAAAGTCGCTGATGGAGATGGGGGCTTCACCTACGCCCGGTATGGAAAGTTGCATAAACTGGCCGCCGATTAGGGGGCAGTTGTAGGCGATGGTATAGGTCCAGTCGATGGCCGACTCTTGTACAATGTCAAGGATGGTGAAGGGGGTGGCTAGGTAGGCGTTATGAAGGGACGAAGCTGGGGAAGCGGGAAAAGCAGAGAGAGAGGTGGGAGGTACTTGGTGTGTATTATTTGGCATTGGCTTTTACCTCCTCTATGATTTGCGCGACTTTGGCAATGGCTGCTGGAAAAGAGATATACTCTGGGCAAACGTCGTCGCAGCGGCCGCATCCTACGCACATGTGGCGGTCAAAGCGCTTCTGGAAGTCGTAGACTTTATGCATGAGCTTGAAGCGCATCCGTTCGCCGTTTTTTGCTCTGAAAGTGTGACCGCCTGCCATATCGCTAAAGCGGTCAACATGGCACCCCGCCCACCGACGGCGACGTTCAGCCATTTGCTTGTTGTCGTCGGTGTACACGTCCTGCATGGTGAAACAGCTACAGGTAATGCAGGACGTGTTGCATCGCCCGCAAGCGATGCAGCGGCGGGTGTACTCTTGCCAAAGTGCATGATTGAAAATCTGGTCAAGTTCAATGCCCTCAAAATCAGGCACAACTACTTCTATTTTGTTTTTGAGCGGTGCTAGTAGCGGTAATGCTTCTGAAAAGACTTTTAGTTGCTTGTCAGTTAACTGTTGCACGAACCTTGCATTTTGCAATATCTTGCTTTTGTCTTTTCCTTCTTGCCCGATATTTGTCTCCACAACTTGTTTGTTATCAGCAGTTCTCTCTTGCTCACCAGCCCCTTCTGCAGCTTTCGGCAAGAAGGCTGGTGACTGGATGTCCAGAACCACTTGATCCTTTGTAGCCATGCCACCTATGTAGATGGCTAAATCGTAACCAGCCACCTGATTGGAACCCATGGATGCGCAAAAACAAGTATCGAACCCTTCATCACATGCCATTACAGCGAATTTTAACAGCTCTCTGCGGCGGGCATAGTAAAAGTCTGGGTCGGTGCCATTTTTCAAGAATATATCGTCTAAACGGCCAATGCCGTTTAAATCACAGGGTCTTAAGAAAAGTAGAATGGGGCGGGTATCGATTGCGGGTACTGAGGCTTGCTGGTCGAGAAATCTAAAAAGGGTTTCTCTGATTGGGAAAAACACTTCTTTTGGTGAGAAGTAACTTTTTTCGGACCAAATTATCTCACTTGCATCAAGAACTTCCCTATAACCAATCAAATCTTGTTCTGAAAAGGGGCCTTTTCCAACTTTCTTTATGGGTGCAAACAGGCGATAGTGCTGGGTTAAGCCTTGGATATAGGTGTTAAAATCAGCTGTGGATAAGGAAAATGCCATGGTAGCCTCCTTGGGTGCACGGGAGAGAATGTTAATTTACTGACAGTATATCAGTTGAGGGGGGGAAAGGACGGTAACGGATGTTACCAAAAGGTAAAATCTCTTCATAAAGACTATTACCCATTAGATAACTGTGCATGCATTTGTAAACAGTCATTTGCGAATTCTACTCACCGGATTGTCGGTTACTTGTACTTCTTATATAATTCAGTTGTAATTTCTATAATTCAGTTATAATTTCGTGATTAATGTTGTCCATTTGGTATGTTATTGGGTATAACAACAATAACGCGCTGGAATTTAAGTGTACAACTATGTGGAGGCACCCCATGAACCCACGGTCACTGCATCAAATGGTTAAAAAATACTTATTAATAGCAGCTCTTATTCCTATTCTTGTTTTCGGTGTTTATCTCTATCAAAGTCAAGTGTGGCAGTATAACCAGACAATCAATACATTGATTGAAAATACATTTGCCCTTGCCAATGGTCGGATCAACGATTTCAAAGTCATGAACATTCATTTACTTGAACTATTCGCAAATGATCCAGTCATTAAAAATAGTCTTTATCTTGACGATGGGAGCAAAGTGATTCAGTCAATCATTGATCGTTTTGATGCCACTTCCAGTGGGGATAGCAGTATGGCTTTGGGGTTAGAAGATGGGAAGATGTTCACTAAGAATAAGGCACTGCTACCAGCAGGTTATGATCCTAGGGTTCGACCATGGTATAGCCTTACTAAGAACACAACCGAAACAATAACACTTTCTGAGCCATATCAAAGTTCTATTAATACTAGCTCCTTTTCAGTCACTTTTTCTTCCAAGGTGTTTTCTAATCTAGATGGGTCCTTTATTGGTGTTGCAGGACTTGACGTCGATATGAAAACACTGCTAGATTTTGGGAGTACACTTAAGTTACCTGAAAACACAACTTTATATTTGACAGATGCAAAAGGCACTATGATTGCTAAAGCAGGTCCAGAGATTGCACAAGCACAAAATCTGTTAGTAACTCTCATGCAGGAGTCCCATAAAAGTCCTACTTTCAAAGACCATGGTCGTCGTTTTATGACTTCTGGTGATACTAGATATGCTTTACATTATTTTATGAATACCGAAACCCAGTGGTATGTGGTTGCTGTTGTTGAAGCCCCTTTGGTGCCAGCAAATTTGATGATCATTTTGGCTGTTGTTACTGTAATTATATTACTTATGACCCTAATCTCAATCTTTTTTGCTCGCAGAATTGACAATATCATCACAGCCCCCATTGATCATATTATTGAGCAACTGGCTCGCATTAATATTGAGAAAGATATTCTTCCTATCGACCAAACCACACAGGAAATCATTGAAACTCAGATGGTTCGTCAGTCCATCAATCTTATGATTCATAGGATTTCTGAACAGGGTGGGGAACTCTTTGAAAAGCAATTCGAGATTCAACGTCAATACATGGAAATAGAAGCACTTTATGAAGAAACTGCGGCCATGAATGACACCCTAAATGATATGGTTGATAAGTTAAACGACAGCTGTAAACAAACCATTCGAGTGCTGTCAAATGCCATAGAGGCCAATGACGAATACACTAGGGGACACTGTGATAGGGTTACAGAGTATGCGCTTGCCATCGGCCGTCATTTAGAGGTTCAAGGCTCAAAGTTAGATCAGTTGGAATTTTCTGCCCTGCTTCATGATATCGGAAAAGTCAGTATACCCTATCATATTCTCAACAAGCCAGGTGCTTTAACAGATGATGAACGGCAGACAATCAATCTCCATCCCACAATTGGGCATCGCATCATTGCAGATGTTGCATTTTTGAATCAAACGGCCATGTTTGTTTTAAGTCATCACGAAAATTATGATGGCTCAGGTTATCCAAATGGACTCCAATTGGAGGCCATTCCACTGGAGGCAAGAATTTTAAGGGTTGCCGATGCTTTTGATGCAATGACCACAGTAAGATCCTACAGAAGATTGCCACTTACTTGGATCGAAGCACAAAAGGAACTGATTCAATACGCTGGAACACAATTTGATCCTAAGGTTGTTGAGGCCATGGGGTTGGTAATTGTTGAGTTGTCCTAGTTAAATACTTCTTGTTTTGCCTCACCCTTTTCTTTGGGTAAGTGATAGAATAAGTTATGGTTTGTTTTTTGGTTGGGTAGCAGTTCTGAGATGTGGATGGCGTAAATGATAAAAGAGATGATTATAATAAGGGTAATTGGTTTGGGTGTCAAATAATGATTATATAAGACCAATTAGTGTCACAATCATCAGTCGGCTGTCATTTTAAGGGGGATCACCTATCATGTCTGAAATTTACCCGCAGCTCCAAATCAATCATAAAAAAATCATGGAAAATGTTCAAGAGGTTGTTCGTTTATGCAAAGTCAGCAATATCAGTGTGTCTGGAGTGGTAAAAGGGGTTAATGGACAAAAGGGTGTTATTGAGAGTTTTGCAAGTGGTGGGTGTGCCCATATTGCAAGCTCAAGAATCAAACAACTTGAAATGACAAAACAAATGGATCCCAACCTTCAAACCATGCTCCTTAGAATCCCAATGGCGTCTGAACTTGAAGACGTTGTGACTTGGGCGGACATCAGTTTGAACTCAGAAAAACAAACCATTGACTGGTTAGAAGCCATTTGTGCCAAAAAAAATCACCATCACGGTGTTTTATTGATGATGGATCTTGGGGACCTTAGAGAAGGTATTATTGATAGAAATGAGTTAATAGCATTGGCTATTTATGTGGAAACCCATCTTAAGTGGGTTACATTAAAGGGTATTGGCACCAATTTAGGGTGTTACGGGGCCATTCGGCCCACAGAAGAGAACTTAGGCCTACTCTGCGATGTGGCTCTAGAGATTGAAAACGCTATTGGCAGACCCTTAGAGCTTGTTTCAGGAGGTGCCACTTCATCCTTACCCCTTTTATTAGAAGGGAAGATGCCATCTAAAATAAATAATCTGAGAATAGGCGAGGGGATCCTATTAAATATGGACCTGCCTAATATTTGGGGTGTTACCATCCCAAATCTAAATCAAGATACCTTTACACTCTTGGCTCAAATTGTTGAAATTAAAACAAAGCCCAGCTACCCCATTGGAGAGATTTTTATTGACGCCTTTGGTCATACCCCAGAATACGAAGATAAGGGTATTCAAAAGCGGGCCATATTAGCCATTGGCAAGCAAGATTTTGCAATGGAAGATAAACTATTACCAGTAGATGCTGGTGTTAGTATCATTGGTAGTAGCAGTGACCACTTAATTGTCAGTATTGGAGACAGTAACATTGACTATCAAATCGGCGATATCATGGGCTTTAAAATCTATTACGGACCCATGCTTCATCTATGTACATGTGAACACGTGCTGAAGGTAGACCTCTGATAAATCCCGGGGCCAATCTTTTAGTGTTTTAAAGGTGAAATCTAGGGACGGTAAAAAATGAAAAAACGGATTGTAGCAGTTAATTGGCAACCTAATCGTACGAGTTCTGAACCTGCCTATATTCAAATCACCGACTACATGATTCAAAAGATACAAAGTGGTGAGTGGATTGCAGGGGCTTTTTTGCCAAGTCAAAGAGACCTGTCTCAACTGATGGGGGTCAATCGCAGTACATTGGTTTTGGCCATTGACGAACTAAAAGCCATTGGACTTTTAGAAACCTTTGGAAAAGGTGGCACCCGTATTACGTCACAGCAAGTTTTATCCCACCAGTCTAAACAGCCAGACTGGCAGGCCCATATAACCGAGAGCTTTCAAAGTCCCAATTTAGACACCATACAAATCATTAATCGCTATGAATTTACCGAAGGCTTTATTAGACTCAGTAGCGGTGAACCCTCACCAGATTTTTTTCCAAAAGAAATGATGTCAGAGGTGATGGCAGAAGTTGCTAAGGATATGACCAACTTAGGTTATGAAGCTCCTAAAGGGATGCTTTATCTAAGAGAAAAAGTTTCTGATTATTTGAAGGATTTTGGAATAAAAGCCCAACCTGAAAATATCTTAATTGTTTCTGGCGCACTCCAGGCCATCCAATTGGCCTCAATCGGACTCTTGCAGCCAGGGGCAACTGTATTTTTAGAAAAGCCATCCTACTTATACTCCCTTAATATTTTTCAGTCCATTGGGATCAGAAGATCAGCCATTGCAATGGATGAAGAGGGGATTATACCGGAGTTGATCTTGAATAAGTGCCCTAAGCATCGTCAATCCTTACTCTATACCGTGCCCAGTTTTCACAATCCTACAGGCATTGTCATGTCAGAAAAAAGGCGCTTGGATCTCCTTGAGGTATGCGGAAGGACCCAAACACCTATCATAGAGGATGATGTCTATAGAGAGCTCTGGATTGATCAACCCTCACCAATGCCAATTAAGAGTCACGACCAAAATGGCTCAGTGCTTTACGTTGGCAGTGCTTCTAAAACCCTCAGTACAGGTCTTCGCATTGGTTGGTTAGTAGGACCAGAAGCCGTAGTTGAACGACTAGGCGATCTCAAAATGCAAAACGACTATGGTTCCAGTTCCCTTGCGCAACTTGTGGTGGCAAAATTCTTGGAAAAAGGCTACTATACTGAGCACAGCGCAGCTGTCAGAATGCAGTTGAAGCGCCGTAGGCAGATTGCCCTTGAAGCCTTGGCCCATTATTTTTCTGATTTAGCAGTATGGGATATCCCACAGGGGGGCTACTATGTTTGGATTCGCTTTTTAGTGCCGGTCAAGATGAAAGACCTATTTGACGAGGCCTTTAAAAATGGCATCTTGGCTTACCCAGGCTACTTATATGACAACGAAATGAATGCTTGCCTGCGGATTTCTTATTCATATGCCACAATGGCCGAAATCGAATACGCGATTAAGAAGCTATCTCAGATTGCCCGAAACCTGATTATTTCGTCCCGATAAACTCACCAATTTTCTTATCTTCAATTAAGATATGGTGAATCAACCAGTCCTTTATAATGAGATTTAGGTGAATCAGGTCCGCATTTGTAACTCTATCACCTTCCTTGCTGTTATGGGTCTCGTTTTCATTGATAATTTGCTGTACTTTGAGTCTAAATTCATCGTGAATAGCCTTATGTTCATTGAAGTGAGGGTACCCTATCTTTTGTTGAAAGGCCTCTTCGTGAGCAAAATGGGTGTTGACGTAGTCTCCTAAAAAGCTCAAAAGACTGGCGTAATAGGCATGACCTTTCCCTTCAATCATCAGTTGATAAAGGGTTTCAAAGTGGTTTATAATATCTTGGTGTTCTATATCAATCTCAAAAATCCCAATTTCGTAACCCTTATGCCACTTTAAGCTCTGTTCGTGGCTTTCTTGTTGTTCAAGTACATATAAATCCTTAACAAAAGCCTCATTGCCTAAGGTGTTTTTACCAAGGACTTTAAAGACCCGTTCGATAAAAACCTGATCGTTAAACGGTTTAACAATAAAATCGGCACACCCTGCAGCAATAACTTTTTTTAGCATCATGACATCGGAACTTTTACTTAAAGTAATGATTTGCATATTTTTGTAGTCGTTGTTCTCTTTGATTCGCTTGATAAGTTGCAGAGGGTCTGACTCTGGATGGTCAAGATCCACAATCAGCAGTGACGTCTCACGGAGTAAATAGAAATTATTTGAGTGATCCAATCGACTAATTTTCATCAAATCCACATGGTCCAGACCATATTTTTTCAATAAAGTACTTAAGCGATTGCCTAAAAAATTGGTTTCTTCTAAAATTGTGATTTTCACGTAAGGTCCTCCGTTTAAGGGTCTTTGCTATTTTTAGTTTACCACAATTCATTCTGATAATGACGACTTTTCCACTGCTCATAATGACAATTCAAGTCAAGAAATTTACATAACCCAAGGGTATAATGATCTTAGAATCAGAAAAGAATTGGCCAATTCAACTGATTGATAGACATGGAGTAGATTATGGAGAAGGATTTTAAGGGCACAAAAGAACTGGATTTGAAGGACAATATAGAAGCGGTTGCTAGGATGCAAGCCTTTATCGAAGGCCATCTGAATGAGTCGGTGACACTTAACCAATTGGCAAAAGAGGCTGGTTATTCACCTTATTATGCTTCACGGATCTTTAAGTCAATGGTGGGAAAATCGCCTTTTGAGTACCTCCGTCAACGGCGTATTACTGAGGCCGCAAGGGTGCTACGAGAAGGGCAGACGAGGATCATCGACGTGGCTTTTGATTTTGTCTTTGACTCCCAAGAAGGCTTCACCAGGGCTTTTTCTAAAGCCTTTGGCATTTCGCCCAAGGCCTACGCCCTGAAAACACCCCCTGTCCAATACTTCTTGCCTTATGATATCCGTCCTTACTATCTTAGAATGCATCACCGAGTGTTCAGAGAAGGAGGCATAATACCAATGGAAAATAAGAAAACACAAACTGTATTTGTTCAAGTGATTGAAAAACCTGCCCGCAAGGCAATGATCAAGCGTGGCATCAAAGCAACCCATTATTTTGAATACTGCGAAGAAGTGGGATGTGATGTTTGGGGCATACTGGTCAGTGTCAACCAGGCACTGTCTGAACCTGCGGGCATGTGGCTGCCCCCTCATATGATCCCAAGTGGCACATCAATCTATGTTCAGGGTGTCGACTTGCCCGAGAACTACGACGGTCCTGTGCCAGAAGGCTTTGATCTAGTGACCATGCCGGCCTGCAAAATGATGGTCTTTCAAGGGGAACCCTATGATGATGCCAATTTTGAAGAGGCCATTGAAGCCCTTTGGGAAGTGATCAATGACTATGACCCCAAGCTTTATGGTTTTGATTGGGCGCCTGAAGATGGACCGCGGATGCAATTAGAACCCCAGGGCTTTAGAGGCTATATTGAGATGAAGCCGGTAAGACCCTTATGACAACCTTAGACCACCACCCGAATCACTCGCTAGACCTACAAGGCTGTAAGCGCCCAATCCGCATTGTGGGCGCTCGGGTCAACAACTTAAAAAACGTCACCTTAGAGATTCCAAAAGACCAAATTACCATTTTTACAGGGGTATCTGGCTCTGGCAAATCCTCTATCGTGTTTGAAACAGTTGCTCAAGAGGCAGGCAGGCAAGTTAACGAAACCTATAGTCGCTTTGTACAGGGCTTTATGCCCAAGTACAGCCACCCAGACGTAGAGGCCATAGACAACCTGGCCATGGCCATCACCGTAGATCAAAAGCGCATAGGGGGCAACTCTAGGTCAACCCTGGGCACCATCACAGATATCAATCCACTACTGCGCATGATTTTTTCCCGTATGGGCACCCCCCATTATGGACCATCCAGTTATTTCTCCTTTAACGATCCCAGCGGCATGTGCAAAACCTGTGAAGGGATTGGCCGCACCACCACCCTGGATCTTTCTAAAGCCTTGGATGTGAATAAATCCCTCAATGAAGGGGCCATTTTGCTTCCTGGCTATAAACCAGGGACTTGGCAGTGGAAAATTTACGCCAATTCTGGTTACTTTGATCCGGATCTTAAAATCGCAGACTATTCTGAAGAGGCTTATTATCAGCTGGTTTATCAAAAGCCCACTAAAGTCAATTCCGCCATTATCGAAGGCATGAATTCTACCTATATGGGGCTAGCTGAAAAGTTTATCAGCCAATATATCAAAACAGAATACGAAAAGTCAGATGCCAACAAACTAAAAATAGCCCCCTTTACCACAGAGGCCATTTGTCCAGACTGTAGGGGTCAGCGCTACAATACCTCGGTACTGGATGTTAAGTTGTTGGGCTACAACATAGCAGAACTCACCGCAATGCAGGTGGATCAGTTGCTAAGTCTGCTTTGTACCATGGATGAACCCAAGGTTGCCCCCATCCTTCAAGGATTAAAAGAACGGTTGGGGGACCTTATTCACATGGGACTTGACTATGTGAGCCTAGACCGGGAGACATCCACCCTTTCTGGTGGTGAATCCCAGCGGGTAAAAATGGTAAAACACCTGACCAGTAGCTTAACGGATGTGATTTACATTTTCGACGAACCCAGTATTGGCCTCCATCCAAGGGATGTCCACCGCTTGAATGAACTGCTCATCAAACTACGGGATAAGGGCAATACGGTTTTGGTGGTCGAACACGATCCCGATGTGATTAAGATTGCCGATTATATTGTGGATATGGGTCCCCGGGCGGGTACTCAGGGGGGACAAGTGGTTTACCAGGGGACATACCAAGGCCTGATGGATGCTAAAACCCTTACTGCACAGCACTTAAATCAAGTACAGCCCATAAAAGAAAAGCTCAGAAAACCTGAGTTATTTTTCACATCTCCTAAGGGCACCCTACACAACTTAAAAGAGATCCCCCTTAGTGTTCCAAAGGGGCTCTTTACTGTGATAACAGGGGTAGCTGGTTCTGGCAAGTCCACCCTTGTCCATGGGGTTTTTGTCCCTGCATTTAAGGAGGCCATCGTTGTGGATCAGTCGGCAGTCAGTGCCAATGGCAGATCTAATACGGCTACCTATACTGGCATTATGGATGCTATTCGCAAGGCATTCTCAGAAGCTAACAGTATTAGTGCTGGGCTCTTTAGCTACAATTCAGAAGGGGCCTGTGAAACCTGCAAGGGTCGGGGTTACATCGAAACAGATCTGTCCTTTATGGATTCAGTAGAAACTCTTTGTGAAGACTGCAACGGGCTACGTTATAAACCAGAGGCTCTCAGTTACACATTCAAAGAAAAAAATATCGCCCAGGTACTTGCTATGACAGTAGCAGAAGCCGTGGATTTTTTCACCGAGAAGGATATAGTGAATAAGCTTAAGCATATTGCTGAGGTGGGGCTTCACTACATCACATTGGGGCAACCCCTGGACACCCTGTCTGGTGGCGAATGCCAGAGGGTAAAGCTCGCCAAGGAATTTAGCAAGAAGGGCAATATCTATATATTGGATGAACCCACTACAGGGCTTCACTTAAGCGATATCCAGGGGCTCTTGGTGTTAATCAACCGCCTGGTGGATAAAGGTAACACTGTGGTGGTAATCGAGCATCACTTAGATGTGATTCGAAGTGCGGATTGGGTTGTGGACCTTGGCCCAGAAGGGGGCACAAAAGGTGGGCATATACTCTATGAGGGGCCTCCCATAGGTCTGAAAGCATGCGTAGAGTCTTTGACAGGAGCCTACTTGTAGTGTTCCCATTCTCCAAAACAATGCTTTGAAGGATTTGATCAAATTAGAAATAGGTTAATAAAAATACCATCGCCTTGCGTAAACAACAAGGTGGTGGTATCTTTGTTTATCTGACTAGTTTAAAAGTCATTGTTTCGATCAAAGGAGGCAATCAAATGAAAAATGTTCTGTTTCTATACGCATCAAAACATGGTGCAACCCTGTCTGTTGCAAGAAAAATCGCAACTCGTCTAGAACCGGCTGCCAAGGTAGTGTACATAGATCTTCAAAAACAAGCATCAGCAGTGAAGTCAGAAAACTTCTCAGACTATGACGCCATCATACTGGGAACATCTGTTTATATCGGCCAACCACGTAAGGCCATGGCAAATTTGATCAAACAACATGGCACCGCCATTCAAATAGCCTGTTCAGCAGGAAAAAAGAGTAAGCTCTACCTATATGTTTGCGCAGCGGCTGTCAGCGATCCCATGGTAGCACAAAAACTGGAGGCCACCTTTACGCCACAACTGATGCAATGTGCTGGCCAATATTATGATGTCGGTCATGTGATGAATTTTAATCAATTGGGCTTTTTTGAAAAGCTGATTATGAAAAAGGTTAAAGGGACCACAGAAAGTGAATATAAGCTAAAAGAAAAAGCTATCGAGGAGTTAGCTACTTCAGTCATTGCACATTTGGAGGGCGCTTTGACTTCTGAGACTTGATGCCAGTGGTTCTCTCGTGGTCACGAGTTTAGAAAATCTAGTTCAATTATTAGAAGAAGTAGGGGGAGATGTGATTGCGTCAACCCTTTATAAAAAGGGATGTTAGAGCAAGCCATGGGACAAGATGTCTGCAAAGAGGAGGCCGCCGATGAAAATACTCGTTTTAAATGGGACTTATGGTAGTCAATATGAGTCGATTCTCAACCAATTTGTAACTGCAAATCAGAAACACAGTGTTACTGTGGTGAATCTGGAGAATGAAAAAATCGCTTATTGCACAGGCTGTTGGTCCTGTTGGACCAAAACCCCAGGGCTGTGTGCCCATCAGGATTACACCCAGGAGATGTTACGGTTGGCCATCAACTCGGATTATGTGATTCATTTTACAGAAAATTCAGTTGGCTATGCCACAGCTCTCACTAAAAAAGCCATGGATAAGTTTATCCCCCTTGTTCACCCGTATATGGAGTTTGTTAATGGCGAAACCCATCACATTAAACGATATGAAACATACCCGCAAATGGGGCTGATTTTTGTGGATGACTCCCAGGGGCAGTCGGATTTTGAAGTGACTAAGCACCTTTTTGAGCGGATGGGCCTGAATTTTAAATCAGGTCTGCCATTCGCCCTTAGAGTCCCTGTTAATAATCCGGAGGTATCATATGAAAATTTCAGTTTGTAATGGATCCCCCCGTGGCAATAGTAGTAATTCCAGTGTGTTGATCAGGTGGCTCAATCAAGGGTTTAACCAGGATAATTCGCAGCAAATGAATGAACCCTGTGAACATATTTTAGCCCGTGTTGGGGAGCACCAGGTGATGATAGACGAACTTGCTACCGCTGATAAAATTTTGATTGTTTTCCCACTCTACACTGATGCCATGCCTGGTGTTGTGATGGCTTTTTTTGAGGGCATGTATGGAAGGAAACAGGAACTGGCACAAAAGGATGTCCTATTTGTGGTGCATTCGGGTTTTTCGGAGGGACTTCATAGCTATCCAGTTAAAGGGTATCTTGAGGGTCTTAAACTGAGGTTTGATTTCAAGTCAGTTCAAGTGGTAATCCAAGGCGGCAGCGAAGGCACAAGGTTGATGCCAGATAAAATGCAAAAGAAGAAAATTGCAGCCTATGAGCAAATTGCAGTAGCCTTTAAAAATGGCGAACCCTTGCCGGATGGGGCTATTAAGCTTTTGGAGAAGCCTTATCAGTATTCAACCCTTCAAATACTAGGTATTAAGTTGCTTAACAAAACAGGTCTAACCAATATCTATTGGAATAGAACTTTAAAAATGAATAATGCTTTTGACAAACGGTTTGATAGACCCTATTTAGACAAGGAAGTTTAGTTTTTGATAGACTTATTTATTGTTTTATGTGTTATCCTAGTGTTATCAGCGAACAGAGGCTTGTCCGTAAATTCGAATCTTGTTTGTACTCTAGGAGTGATAGATTATGCCAACCATTAAAGATATCTCTAGATTGACTGGAGTTTCAGTAACTCAGGTTTCTAGAGCCTTAAATAATCATTCTGATGTTAGCCAAACCACTAAGGAATTGGTTAATAAAGTTGCTAAAGAAATTGGCTATGCAGCCAATCGGTCTGCTCAGAATTTGGTGACCAAAAAAAGTAATACCCTGGCATTGGTTCTATCAAATATCGAAAAATCTGGTGGTAAGGATAATATCGTTTACAGCTTGATTAGTGGTATTTATGAGTTTGCAGAGTCTGAAGGCTATGAGGTGGTGATTTTCACAACCAGTTCTGTCCATCAACGGGATAAAAGCTTCTTGCAACTCTGTAAGGAACAAAATATTTGTGGGGCTATCATTAACGGATTGAGAACAGATGATCTTTATTACCTTGAACTACTAAATAGTGAGATTCCCTGTGTGATCATTGATAATCGCCTTGATGGCAAAGAAACCAGTACAATTTCGTGTGATAATGCTCGTGCTGCTTTTGACGCGGTGACATTCTTGATTGAAAATAACCATACAGAGATTGTTATGTTAAATGGCCGAAAGGAAGCCACCATCACGGCAGAGCGATTTAAGGGCTATACTTTAGCCCTTGAAAAGGCTGGATTGCCATTAAATCAAGAGTTGATTCACTATTGTGATTTTCAAGAGCAGCTGGCATTTGAAACCACTAAGATGCTCATTAATAAAAATCCAAGCATAACTGCTATTTTTTGCGCCAGTGATATGATGGCCATAGGGGCTCTAAAAGCCCTTCAGTCTTTAGAAATCAAAGTGCCGGAGCAAGTTTCAATTATTGGATTTGATAATATCCCCTTGGCGGAATATATGATGCCGCCATTAACCACAGTGAGTCAAGATTTTTATAACATGGGTTTTGAGGCAGGTAAACAGCTAGTTAAAATGATCAAACATGAACCCTATAAAAAAAATGTGATTTTGCCACATAATTTACTTGTAAGAAAAAGCGTTCGTATGTTATAGTAAGTTAACCGAATCGTTTCGGAAAATAAGCGGTTCGGATTTTTTAGAATCAAAAACCGAAACGTTTCGGGTTGGTCCGGTCCAATCCGAAACGATTTCAATTTAGAATTTAATTCCGATTCTAGTTTGAACCAATCATCATAAATAACCATTAACTTTGGAGGTAACAGTCGTATGAAACAAGAATTTGAAGCCCAAGATAATTGGGTGGTGATAGAAAAAACATTTGACTCAGATCACCTAAGTAAAGCTGAGGCGGTGATGTCATTAGGTAATGGGTATATGGGAATTAGATCAGCAACTGAAGAGCGGTATGTTAAAGAAGTTAGAAGTACTTTTGTTGCAGGTACCTATAATCGTTTTTTTGAAAACGAAGTCACCGAGTTACCAAACATTGCAGATGTTATACAGATGGAAATTGAAATCAATGGGGAAACGTTAGATCTTAAGGTCGGAAAAATAAGTGGATATTCTAGGTCTCTGAATTTAAAAAACGGGGAATTGGTGCGACAGTTTATTTGGGAAAATGTCCAGGGTAATCAGGTGCAATTCAAATTTTTGAGATTTGTATCCATGGAGAATTTGCACCTAGTCGGACAAAAGATAGAGATGACAGCGTTGAATAAAGATATTTCTATAAGAGTGAATAGTGGAATCAATGGGCAAATGACCAATTCTGGGATACAACATTTTGCAGATGGTGATAAACGGTTATATGATAATAAGTATTTGCAATTGATACAAAAGACCACCCAAAGCGAAATTGACGTGATTATCAACACAGCCCACGACTTTAGTCTAGATGGCCTGTCTTTGCCACATAATGCTTTAGTCATCATGGATCGGAGAAAGATATTCAATCAATATAGTTTTGGAGTTGCTTGCGGGCAAACGCTTACCATAGAAAAAATGTCCACCATCCACACCAGTCGTGATGCTACCAGTGAGGGGATCACCCTTGAAACATTGAAAGATGTCACGCTAAAACAGATCAAAGGATTAGATGGCTTAAACTATGATCATTTTATGGCAATTAGTGCTCAGGCATGGGCAAAAAAAGTTTGGGATATGACACCCATCAACATTACCAGTGCATCAGAGTCAGATCAGTTGGCCATACGGTTTGCTCAGTACCATTTAGCTGTGATGGCACCTGCCCATGATTCTCGCATGAGTATTCCTGCAAAGGGTCTTAGCGGTGAGGGCTACAAAGGCCATGTGTTTTGGGATACTGAAATTTTCATGTTACCTTATTTTATCTATACAAATCCGGAAGTGGCTAAATCACTACTGAAATATAGATATTTAACATTGGAGGGTGCCCACGAAAAAGCGCAGAAGGAAGGGTATGAAGGTGCTATGTTCCCTTGGGAATCTGCTTGGATGGCAGATGGTGAGGTAACACCTGTCTGGGGTGCTGCTGATATCATTACTGGGCTGCCAACCAAAATATGGTCTGGATTTATTGAACAGCATATCACAGCGGATGTTTCATATGGAATTTGGCAATATTACAATATTACTAAAGATCAAGAGTTTATGGATGACTATGGTTACGAAATGATTCTAGATACAGCAAAATTCTGGGCTTCTCGTCTTGAATGGTCTGAACAAGATCAGAAGTACCATATCAATAACGTGATTGGCCCAGATGAGTACAAAGAGCATGTCAATGACAATGCATTTACCAATTATATGGCCCACTGGACCATTCAACTGGCAATAGGCTATACAGAATTACTCCAAAGAGATCAGCAAACCATCTATCAAGCCTTAAATCAAAAATTAGAATTAGAGAGAATCTATCCAGATTGGATTCAAAAGTTACCGCTAATCTATTTGCCTAAACCTAATGACGACAATGTTATTGCCCAGGATGCCACCTATTTGAGTAAAGCCATAATTGATTTGTCGGCGTATAAAAATCAAGCCCATGTGGGTTCACTATTTAAGCGATATAGCCTCTCACAAGTGAATGAGATGCAAATTTCAAAGCAGGCTGATGTGATGATTTTATTCTATCTCCTTGAAGATCGGTTTAGTAGTGAAGTTAAGCAAGCCAATTGGGACTATTACGAGCCCAAAACCCTACATGATTCATCCCTTAGTTTATCCACCCACTCTGTCCTTGCAGCAGATTTAGGACAATTAGACTTAGCTTATGAACTGTTCACACGGGCATCGCAAATTGATCTTGGACCTAACTTGAAATCAAGTGCAGATGGCATACATGCAGCATCAATCGGCGGCCTATGGCAGTGTGTGGTCAATGGCTTTGGCGGTATAAGAATGAATAGCGGAGAACTGAGAATCGAGCCCCATCTCCCATCAGAGTGGACAAATTTGGCGTTTGTTATTCTATGGGAAGGTGTGCGACTAAAGGTTGCTGTTAATCACGGTTCTTTTCAAGTGACGGTTTTAGATGCTAATCAAACGGTAACTTTTACTCATAAAGGGGTTCAATACCAGTGTTCTGAAGATGTATTGATCAATACTGTTCAATAATTGGGTAGCCAATTGATTGATATAGGGGTAGCTTAGTAATTTTAGAAAACGCATATAAAATGCGGCGGAGGGATGAGTATGAAAAGAATCGTAGCAATTTTAGCCATAGGTGCCTTAGTGATTGGCATGATGGCCGGCTGTGCACCAAAAGTTACTGAAGTGCCAACAACAGAGGCAGTTACAGAAGCAACAACAGAAGCAGTTACAGAGGCAGTGGACTTGACTGGTAAAAAAGTAGTTATAGGTCGTTGGGGTGGTAACGATTCAGAAACTGCAGCATTTAATGCAATGGTAACTGCATTTAAAGAAAAAACAGGTGTTGAAGTTGAGGAACGGGTTTATTCAGATTACAACACTGAGCTTCAAGCTGAACTAATTGGGGGCAGCGGTCCTGATGTGTTTTATGTAGATGCTTATATGGCGCCTTTTTACACGCAGCAAGGTGTTTTGATGCCTCTTGATGAGAAGACATTTCAATTAGATCAATTTTACTCTTCTTTAAAAGACGCTTTTAAAACGGATGGTAAGTTTTACGCAGTCAGCAAGGACTATTCAACACTTGCACTTTACTACAATAAAGAATTTGTCAACGAAGCTGATTTGCCAAAAACAATGGAAGATCTTTTAGGTAGCGATTATTTAGTGAAATTGAAAGCTACATTGCCAAAAGATATGGTTGCAATGACTTATAATCAGGATTTAGCCCGTTCGTTATTTATGGCTGAAGCTAATGGTGCCTCTGTTATAAAAGAGGACATCTATTCAAATGTTGCTGATCCTAAAGTCATCGAGAATTTAAAGCTTGAATACGACGCAGCAAAAGCTGGTAAAATTGTACAACCATCAGATTTGGGAATGGGTTGGAACGGCGACGCTTTTGGTAATAAGAAAACAGCACTTATGATTGAAGGCAACTGGGTTATTGGTCACCTTAAGACTAACTTCCCTGATGTTGATTATGGTGTTGTTGAAATCCCAACCTTTGCTGGTAAGAATGGCACCATGGTATTTACAGTTGGTTACGCCATCAATGCAACTTCTAAATCTGTTGAAGCAGCTACTGCATTTATTCAATATGCCACTGGTACTGAAGGTATGGCTACTTGGACAACAGGAGCAGGTGTCTTGCCATCACGTGAAGACGTTGCAAAAGCAACAAATGTTATGGATGACATCCTAAAAGTCGCTCATATTGCAGGGGCTGCTTATGCAACACCTTGGCAAAAGGGCACAACCATGGATACCATCAACGCAGAATTCAGAAACTTTGTACCTTCATTTATTAAAGGTGAAAAATCTTTGGAAGAAGCATTGCAATCAGCCCAGGATGAAGCCAACAAGACAATTGAGGCAAATCAATAATATTTGTTTTAAACAATTTGGCGCAGACTACTCTGTAGTAGAGTAGTCTCTCGCCAAATCCTTAGAGTCTTTCTCGGAGGCCAAGTGGTATGAAGAAAAGTAAAAGTCAGAGACGTGAAGCATTGCAAGGGACTCTATTTGTATTGCCAGCTATCATTGTTATTGGTATTTTTGTGGTCATCTCGATCTTATTCGCTATCTTTATCTCTTTTCATAAAGTTAATTTATTTACAGGTTACATGTCATTCATTGGCTTTGATAACTATCTTAGAATCTTTGAAGATTCCAAATCCCTAAGGGCATTTACCAATACTGCCACATTTGTGGCAATCGTTGTGCCGATACAAACCTTTTTGGCCCTTGTCATGGCATCAGTCTTAAATGCACAAATAAAGGGTCGCTTACAATTTAGAATTGTGTATTTCTTACCAACATTGACCTCAAGTGCAGCCCTGACAATGATTTTCATGTTTTTATTTAGTTTAACAGGACCAGTGAACCATTTGGCCATGCAGTTTGGATGGTTGGATGCCCCTGTTAACTTTTTAAAAGACGCTAAGGTTGCTCTTCAAGTGATTATGGCCATGAATATTTGGTCAACAGTGCCATTCTTTATGACAATCTACTTAGCTGGTTTACAAGAGATTCCCAAAGCAATCTATGAGGCTGCCGAAGTGGATGGGGCCAATGTGATTCAAAGATTCTTCTTGATTACCATTCCCCAGCTTAAACCCATTACCACATTTGTCCTCCTGATGGGCATAGTCGGTACATTTCAAATGTTTGATCAAGCCTTCATATTTTCCAATGGCTCCGGGGGTCCAGAAAACTCTACTTTGACAGTGGCTCTTTTGATCTATAGAAACGCATTTGGTCAAAATAATACCATGGGTTATGCCGCCGCCATGTCGATTACACTGGCTGCTGTCATATTTTTGATTTCATTTATTGCACAAAAAATCAATAAATCTGAAAGCATGTATTAGTGGAGGATGATGACAATGAAGAAGATGAAAAAGTTAATTAAGCCTGGTTTATATCTGATTTTAATCGTCTATGCCGGCTTTACATTGTTTCCGTTTCTCTGGGCTGTTTCTGGTGCCTTTAAGTCGTACCAAGAAATCACATCAGGGTCCATGTCTATTTTCCCAAATGAGCCAACCTTTAACGCTTTTATCAAGCTGTTTAAAATGGACGATCTATTTCTGCGGTGGGCATTTAATTCCTTTTGGCTGTGCACCCTTGGAACTGTAATCAATGTGGTATTGAACTCAATGGCTGGTTATTCTCTTGCAAGACTTTCTTTTAAAGGCCGAGATGCTGTATTTTACTTGATTATAGCCACTATCATGGTTCCTGGTCAGGTTCTTTTAATACCAAACTATCTGATTGTTAAAAATCTAGGCTTGATTAATTCTTTTGGGGCTATCCTCTTTCCATCGGCAGTGAATGCCACTTATATTTTTATGATGCGTCAGTTTTTTATGAATTTCCCAAAGGATATTGAAGAAGCGGCTTCCATTGATGGCTTAGGTCGTATTGGAACATTTTTTAGAATAGCCATGCCTCTGGCAAAGGTTTCAATCTCAACACAGGCTGTCTTTATATTTCTAGGATTTTGGAATAATTTCTTGCAACCAAAATTATACCTACAAGATCCTGCAAAATATACATTAACAGTTGGTATTCAATCCATGATGAGCCGTTATAGTGGTATCACACAGTGGGATGAAGTATTGGCTGCCAGTGTTATTTCACTGATACCAATTTTGATGATTTACATCGTTCTCAATAAATATTTTATGTCTGGCGTCCGCATGGACGGCGAAAAATAGCAGGTTGCACAAGTGGAGGATGGTTTTGACTAAGTGTGTTATATTTGATATGGATGGTGTTTTAACAGAAACGAACGTACAGCATTTTGAAGCGTGGCAATTGATTGCAAAAGAACTTGGCATCACAATTGATTGGGAATTTAATGAACAATTAAAAGGCGTCTCAAGAACCGATTCTCTAAAGCTAATTCTCAATCACGGCAATATTTTAGAAAGCTTTACCGAACAAGAAATAGCGACCCTTGCGGATCGGAAAAACGACATCTACAAACAATTGATTTTAAAGTTTAATAAAAGCAACCTATTTGAAGGAGTCCATGACTTGTTTCAGTTTTTAAGGAGTAGGGGCATCAAAATAGCAATTGGCAGCGCCTCCTATAATGCACCCTTCTTGATTGAGGCCATGGGGTTAAGTGGCTTAACAGACTATATCGTGAATCCTGGAGATGTGACCCTAGGCAAGCCAGCTCCGGATATATTTTTAAAAGCAATGACACACTTTGGCCTAAGTGCCTCTGAATGCATTGGCGTTGAAGATGCCAGTGCCGGGGTGACAGCCATAAAAGCAGCAGGCATGTATGCTGTGGGTATTGGGGAACCAAAACTTCTCAGTGAAGCTGATATCATCTATCCATCAACAGCTGGATTTGCAAATGCGATGATGGGTGGCAGCATAGAGCAACATATTAATGAATCAGGATATGGTTGTAAGTGTTGATGCTTTGGCAATTTCATAGTATTGATTTGTGTCTGGTATATGGGGTATACTAGAACTGCGAATCATAAAATTGAAAGAGGTAAAGTATGCTTAGAGAATTTGTGACAACAAGATTGGTAAAATCAGAGGACTTAAATCATCACGGCACTTTATTTGCAGGGCGTATGTCAGAGTGGTTTGTAGAAGGTACTTTTATTGCGGCGGCAACTACCCTAGGAAATCCTGAAAATGTGGTGTGCATCAAGCTTCACGGGCTTAAATTTGGCACTCCGACTAAAAAAGGACAGATCATTCAGCTCACTACAAAAGTAATTTTAACAGGTAACACAAGTATCACTGTATACGGAAAAGTGACTGGAGTGGATGATAATCATGTTGCCGTTGAAGGTTTTATCACCTTTGTCTGCGTCGACGAGAATGGCAAAAAGATGGCTCATGGCCTCACTTGCCCGGAACCAATAACAGAAGAAGATATCCGCAACCAAGAAATCGCAAGACACTTGAAATAAACTAATATAAATATTAATATTAAGTCATCTGAGTAGTTCTCGGATGGCTTTTTTTATAGGGAAGCGTTCGCATCCTAAGCGCTCCTAAACCCCTACGGAAGGATATGATGACATGTGTGGACGCTATTTACTGGATACTGACATTGAAGACTTAGAAGAAATCTATCGCATTGTCAATCGTGGGCAACTGGATCATCTGCATAATGGGATATTAGATCATACCCATCATGGAATATCAGATCATACTCATCATGGGATGGTGTATCCAACCAACACTGTGCCAGTCATCGTCAGTCCAGAGGGGCAGCCCCAAGTGGACCTGATGGGCTGGGGTTACCAGGTACCCCATGTAAAGGGGCCAATTATCAACGCCCGTTGGGAAACCCTCACAGAAAAGAGCCGTATAAAATCTCACTTTTCAGAGGCCTTGGCCCATAGACGCTGTATTGTGCCAGCAAGTGTTTATTACGAGTGGCGATCGGTCAACGGGGATAAGCGCCCCTTTACCATTGGAGCCAACCCTGTAGGAAGTGGTGGTGAAAGCAGTATTGATTCTAAGCCAATTGGCAATAAAGCTCAGCAAAAATGGCCCTTACTTGCCATGGCCGGTGTTTACTTTAAGGCCCTGGATGGTTCTTGGCGCTTTGCCATTGTCACTAAGCCCCCTACTCAGCAGATTTCACAGATCCACGACCGCATGCCTCTCCTCTTATCCAGTGAAGGCATCGCCCACTGGCTTGACCACCGATTACACCAAAATCACTTTTATCAATGGGATGTCATGGGCCAGGATAAAACCATAAAACCATTTGAAATACCAGTTCTGACTATCAAGGAGGGAATCTGTGATAGCTTTGGACACCTTTTAGAACCACTTAAACCTGAGCAACTGCAATTTGAAATGTAAAATTTGTTTATGTTTTTTTAACTTCAAATTCTTTTTTTGAAATTTTGGACACTTTGCCTCTGTGGTGCGTTACATGTTTGTAGAAGATAAAACGGAGGTTTGCCATGGAGCTGTATGCTATTTATGAGCGCTATCAGCGCGATCTGATCAGGTTTGCGACTTCGCTCACCCATTCCAAAGAGCCGGCGGAGGATTTGGTGCAGCAGGCGTATCTCAAAGCTCTGGATTTCTTAGTGCTATTTGAGAACATGCATCCGGAGCAGATCAAAGGGTGGTTTTTTACCACCATTAAGCGATTATTTATCGATAGTTATCGTAGGCAACAGCGATTTTGCGATTTTCCAGAAAATGAACTGGCCTGTGATGGGTTTGAAGGTCAGTTGATTAATCGGTTGGTTGTTCAGCAGGCCCTTGATCTTCTCAGTGAGGAGCACAGGGAGTTAGTCGTTCTCCGATATCTCAGTGGTTACAGCGCTGCGAAAATCGCACAGATGCTCCACCGCAATCCTTCTACTATTCGCTCGTCACTCAGTGTGGCAAGAGCACAATTTGTCAAACACCTAAATATGGAGGCTCACCATGAAAAGTTATAAGAACATAGGCACCCTGGATATTAGAAAAGTAACAGACGAAGCCCTACTTGATATTAAAGAGTTAGTCAATATTGGCACTCTGATTATGAACGAGGGTCAGCAGGAAAAAATGGGCCATATCACCCAGCGCAATGTTGGAGAGAGCGTTGCAATTCCAGATGGTGAAGATGTTGCATTCGTGTCCCATAATGGGGATTATACCATTGATCAGGCTTTCCTATCTGGCCTTAACCGGTATTTATACTTATCAATTAATGGCCGCTTGTTGGTCAAAGAGCTTGAAGACACCACTAACCTCCGTTATCTTAAAAAGGCGTCCATTAATGGAGAAGCTTTTATACCGAGTTCGATATCAGCCACTTTCTGCGCTGTTGCAACAGTCAATGGTACAATCATCAGTTATGAAAATGGTGATTTACTTCTTGAGAAACCCCTTGTCCTTAGCGAGGACGCCCTTTGGGGTATCAAGCCTAATTCTGTGGTTCGTGCTGGAGAAGTCATTGCACTGGAAGCTCTTAACATGGAAGAAGTCTCTAGGCATCTTGCCAAGCTGCACATCCGTGAAACCCTAGTGGCAACGAGAGAAAATATGCGCCTTCTGGCACCCTTGGTTGAAGGTTTTATGGATCTTGAAAAACACATCGTACCTGATGGGTATGCCTACTTTAGCGATCTGAGTCTTGATCAAAATAGTCTAAATGTTTTAAAAGACAGGAAGCTTTATGTTGCAGGTACTTTGAAAATTGTAGCCACAGCTGATGAAGTACTGGAAAAAGTAGATGGCGTAATTTGCAATACCTTAAAGATTGATCAAGAGACCTTTGATCAGCTCAAGCCAATCCTCGAAAAAGTGGAGAAGGTCAAGTTGACCGGGGGGTCAGCCAGAGAAAACTATGGGGCCCTTAAGCTTTCAGAAGAGGGGCTGGCGGACTACAGAGGCATCAGCTTTGCCAACTACGGCGCTTTGAAATTCGATGCAAGCGTCAAAGCGGAAACCATCAAAGAAGCTTTCAAAGAAATCACCAACTATGGTGTGATCAAATGTCCAGAAGGGATTCGCGGTGCGCTTCTGACAAAGGTCAGCGCCAATTATGGGGTGGTTAAGGGGTACAATCCTGAGGATGAAAGTAGCGATCAACAAAAGGATAAAGAATCAGATCATTTATCTGAGGATGTGGATGGTCACGGTTGGAAGAAAGAAGAGACAGTGATTGGTAACGTGTCCTCAATCACGCTTTAGGACAGCTAAAGCGCCAATTACGCTTTAGGACAGCTAAAGCGCCAATCACGCTTTAGGACAGCAAAAGCGTGACTCAGGGGGACGTGCACCATGAGGCATAATGAATCTAAAAAAACTGCTAGTAAAGAGACATAAAAAGTCTCTTTACTAGCAGTTTTTAGTTTGGAATTATGCTTCAGACCTAAGTAGATTTGGAAGCCTTAGAGTAGTACCGAGCTTGGGTGTCAATCTGTGAAAAGGAACTTACTTAATTATTTTTTTTGTGTGAACCATTTCCAGAGGCGGATAAGGCCAGGGATGATTAATAGATGTACCAGTGCGGAGAGGGTGGCAACTATGGCGCCAATAAACGTGGGCAAAACTGCGCCGAATGTAAAAGTCATTCCCAAGATAAATCCTAAGAGGTACTCTGCTCTAAAGATCGGCAAGATCAATGCAAGAGCAAGCATACCAAAGAACAAAGTGGCTGAGCCATTTTCATTACCGGTTGTGAAAAAGTAAGAGAGTAGAAGGCCAAAAATCAAGGCGCCTAGGCCCACAACCACAATCCTTGTGAGCCCCTTTGACTTAGAGTTTTTTCCATTGGATTGAACATCAATTCTTTTTTGAATACTGCCAGCAAGGAACCATGCTAGAACTGGCAGCAAAAGAAGTCCCCACCAATTTGAAATAGCAGGCATTTCAGACATAGCCAAGAAGTGATGGCTAACCACACCACCATTGGCTTGTTCCCAAATAAGATGTGCCACTTCCCAAAGTCCAACAAATGCCACTAGATAAAATCTCAAGTTTTTTTTCAGTTTTTCGTACATAAAGATCTCCTTAGTTTGTAAAATAAAAAGTAAAATTCGATTGCAAAATTTATTGTTATGCCTTATTTAATTCTAGAAATAATGCTAAGCACTTTGATCATCAACCTAAAAGACTGGGACGTGACATACTCCCACCTCTTATAGAAGTGGGGCTTCTTGTTTCAATGATTACAGCCTCATTTGACTGAGGTCTTACACAATCTCCACAAGCGTTAGTTCCCGTGTGCCCCACGGTACTTAGTTCAATTGCATTCATCAGTGTTTATTATCTGCACTGACATTTGTTTGGGACAAACCTTGAGCTTCCTTTAAGATGTTGATGGCTGCATTCTGGTCGCGCTGATGCTCGGTGTTGCAATGTGGACAGATCCACGACCTAACCTTGAGGTCTTTAAGGTCAGGATTTTTATAGCCACAGACATGACAAAGCTGTGAGCTGGGGAAAAACATGGCGACCTTAACCACGTTTTTACCATACCATGCTGCTTTGTACTCTAGCATGGTCACAAAACTGGACCATGAGACATCACTAATAGCCCTAGAGAGTTTGCGATTCTTGAGCATATTCTTAACTTTTAGTGTCTCAAGGCCGATGAAATCATACTTCTTTATCAGCTGAGTACTGGTTTTATGAAAGAAATCCCTTCTCTGATTGGCTATCTGCTCGTGCAACTTAGCAACCTTGATACGTGCTTTATGACAGTTTTTACTCCCCCTTGTTTTTCGGGATAGTGACCGCTGTAGGCGACGCATTTTGTTTTGCTGTGAACGTGCAAATTTAAGGTTTGGAGTGGGGTCTCCAACTGATGGCGTGAACATGTCCTTAAGGCCAAGATCTAGGCCCACACTAAGCCCTGTTTTAGCCAGTTGTGGCATCTCGACTTCAGTACAAAGTATTGACACAAAATACTTACCCACAGGATTTTTGCTGACTGTGGCACTTAAAATACGTCCTTCAACTTGCCTTGAGTAGCGACATCGCACATAGCCCAATTTAGGCAATTTAAGAACACCTTTAGACTGAAACACAGCTATATTCTCGTTGACTTTTTTAGAGGTGAAAGCCTTACGCATGCCATTTTTTTTATGAAACCGTGGGTAGTTGGTGCGTTTTGCAAAGAAATTTGAATAGGCTCTGTCAAGGTTTTTGATAGATGACTGTAGTGCAGTGGCATCCACCTCTTTTAGCCACACAAGCTCTTTTTTGAGTTTTGTCATTTCAGCAGAACAGCCGTTGTAGTTAAGTTTTTCACCACACGTTTCAAACAGTTCTTTTCGAAGTGCGAGGAAATGGTTATACACAAAACGCACACAGCCCAATGTCTTCTCAATTTTAACAGCTTGAGCTTTTGTAGGTTCTAGACGGAATTTATAGGCGCGTTCCATGTACAACACCTCCTCAAAACACGAACATATGTTCTAATTTTATTGTACCACTTTCTCGACAATATGACTAGTGATTTGCTCAAAAAAACGCCTCATTTGAGGCGCACACATTTCATCCCTCCCTTCGCTCTCACTACATGAGGCCCCAGGGGGACGTGCACCGTGCGCCACTATGACATTTTGTGTAAAATTTGTAGATGAGTCATTCAGGGCAATCAAGGGATTGACATTTTCCAAAAGTTCACTATACTACTATTAAGACAGTGAGAAGGCAGAATACTGCTTAACTTGACCCGTAGAGAACCTCTGGTTGGTGAAAAGAGGTGGCAAGGTAGGTAAGGAATACCCCTTTGAGTCGCTAGGCGAACTAATAGTAGCCGACGCCGGGTGTGCCCGTTACAGCGCTAGAGTATCTTTTTGTGTACTCGATAAGGTGATTGCCGTGAGGCGCCCACAAACAGGAGTGGTACCGCGAGTTAACTCTCGCCTCCTAGGTTACAAACCTAGGAGGTGGGAGTTTTTTTATTGTCAAGAAGCGATTAACAAGATAAAAATACAAAGGAGATTACCATGACACCTATAATCAATGTCATAAATGCAAATGGGAAGAAGCATACCCCACAAGAACTTCAAGCCTTTGAAAGAATCGCAATGGGTACAGCAGATATTATTCAAGTAGATGAGCTTAAGGCCCTCTTGGCCTCTGGAAAGCAACTGACCATCAAACTGGGACTGGATCCATCGGCACCAGATATCCACCTTGGCCACGCAGTGGTTTTAAGAAAAATGAAGCACTTTCAAGAATTAGGCCATAAGTGCGTTATTATCATAGGGGATTTTACAGGTCGTATTGGGGACCCAACGGGTAAATCAAAAGCAAGACCTGCCTTGTCAGAACAAGAGGTTCTAAAGAATGCAAAGACCTACGAAGAACAGATTTTTAGAATCTTAGACCCAAAGTTAACCGAAGTCAGATTTAATAGTGAATGGCTTGCAAAATTGAATTTCTCTGAAGTGATTACTTTAGCTTCCGAATTTACAGTGGCTAGGATGCTTGAAAGGGATGATTTTAAGCAACGTTTTAAACACGAAATGCCCATTGGCATCCATGAGTTTTTTTACCCAATTATGCAAGCCTTTGATTCGGTGGCCATAGAAGCAGATTGCCCTCTTTATGCCCCTCTTGGTTGGCCTGGATGGCATGGAGAAAATGAGTAAAAGTCTGGGTAATTACATCGGTATCAACGAATCCGCCCAAGACATTTTTGGCAAGATCATGTCCTTACCAGACCACATGATGGGCAGCTTTTTTGAACTGACAACGGATATAACCCCAGGTGAATTGCAGGTGCTTTTTAAGAGTCTGGATTAGGGGGACCTACATCCAAGGGCGGCTAAGGTGATTTTAGCCAAGGCTATAGTTACTCTTTACCATGACCCTGAGGCTGCCAATCGGGCTGAAGATCACTTTAATCGGGTGTTTAGAGATAAGGCAGTCCCCCTTGAGCTCAAAACCCTTTCAATTGGTTGTTTAATACCCCTTAAACTGGTGGATTAAGTGACCATTCTGATTGGGTAATGTAGAATATACTCAACCTTTACCTATTCATAAAATGGGAAACCGTTTAAACTAGAATAGAATCAGAAAAAAGGGAGGATACAAACATGAATAGAAACCAACTCATCCGAACCATTTTGCCAACTACAGTAGATATTGCACCCCAGGGCTTTTCCACAGACACTCTAGGAAACGATGCTTTTGAAAGTCTCGCTGACTTATTTTTCGATAAGATCTTAGAAATTAGCAAAGCCCCATTAGATGGTATTACAGGCTACGGAGAATTTACCAATGAAGGAACCCTTAACTACAATACATGTCATGATTTTCTAACAGGTACCTTTTCTGAAACTGAGGAAGGCTATTGGTACAACTGGCATGAAATGTTTGATACAACATGCCTAGAGGAAAATTTCTTTAACACCTATTATGATAAGATGGTCAAGTTAATTCCCTACGTGGAAAATCAGCGTTATTTAGTCAATAATAACACCTTCTTTTGTTACATGGTTACCGATGGGGCCACCTCAGTGGGCTTCCCCGACTGGACCAGATCAGGGGTCACCGACCACTTGCTTGACATTGCCCTAATGGACTTGAATAAGCCTTATTTGCTGATTCCTGAAAAGTTTCACAGTTACTGTAGAGACAGGGGCATCGTCATAGAGCATTTCAAGGAGAGATTCCTGTGTATGGCTTATTTCAAGGGCATAGACACCCTAAGATGGCACGCATCTATTGATGATGTGGTTTCCTGCCGATCCATCATGGCTTCTATTAGTAGTCTGGAAGAAAGAATTATGGCTTTAAAGTAAAAGGAGACTTAGATGAAATACGAGAACGCTAAAGATGTACTCCCTGCGGAACTACTGAAAGCTCTTCAGCAACACGCATCTGGTAAATTGCTATACGTCCCAGTGGATGAAGACAAACGCCCCTGGGGAGAAGGGTCAGGTTACCGTGAGAAATTGAGAAAGCGCAATCAGATGATTCGCAATAAGTATACTAACGGCACTACGGTTTCCGAATTGGCCGATGAGTATTTTCTTTCCCTGGACTCAGTCAAAAAAATTATTTACGGCAAACAAAAGGAGGACTACATTATGTATTCACCATCTTTGCAGTCCGCAGTGGCCTATGCCGACAACGGCATGGTAGAGGAATGGGTGCTGTCCAATCTTCTCTTTACCCATGATCACCCTGAGCTTTATGAAAAGTTCATGGCAGAATCCTATATCTATTTTGGTGTGGCCAAGCTCCCCCTTCGCTTTATAGATACGGACCAAGGGCAAAATCAAGGCCAAAAGCAAGGGCAAAATCAAAGTCAAAGTCATCAGGATCAGCAAATATCCCCCTGCCAGACAGTTGATGACTACGACACATCACCCCTAATTGTGTCGTATATAGACGGTGTTTTTAGCCTGCCTGTTGACGAGAACCGACCCAAATTGTTGAAGGAGAGAAAAATCAACGCTTACCCAGCTGTAATCCTGATGAAAGGTATAGCTGACCATAAGCGATTTATGACCCATTATGGTAGGCATTTGATGTTTGTATCTCAAGACTAGGGAGCCAAACTAGGGTCTAGGGTCACCTGTTTCCGATGATACCTGGGATTGTTTCGTTTCGTTGAAGACATAATAATTGATTAAGAAACGACTAATAATTTACATTAAACGAGAAAAGTTTGTTATAATAATGGTATCCGTGTAAAAAGCAAGTTGCTTCAGGTATACTAAAATGGAGGTTCCATGGCATTTAAATTGACACCAACCCTCGAAACCCAGCGGTTAAGTCTGAACCCTTTTAATCTCTCCCACGTGGAGCAAGCGGTAGACACCCTCAATACCCCACAGGCAAGACGTTACCTAGGTGGCCCAAAAGCTCAAGACCAGGCCCGGGCATACTTTCTCGGGATTGCCAATCAACCACAATCTTCTGGAGCTCGCCATTATGCCATTACACTAAAGTCAACTGAAACAGTCATTGGTACAATCAGTTTAGATCACCACCATGATCTACATCCTTTGGAAGTTTCCTATGTGTTTGGAGAGGCATTTTGGGGCTTTGGCTATGCAAGGGAGGCTTTGTCGGCTTTCCTTGATTTATGTAAAGATCAACTGAAGCTAGACGCTGTGGTGGCGGAGACCCAACCTGCTAATCTGGCATCTTGCAAATTTCTGGAAAGCACAGGGTTTTCCCATTATAAAGATGTTGAACGGTTTGGTGAAAAACAGGTGATTTACTGGTTGCAACTGAATGATCAATCAGTACTTTAATGCTCCCTAGGAGGTAATCATTTGAATGCTGTTCAACGTGAGTTTTTAAGCCGGCAGGAGGGTGTCTGCGCCCCTGCAAAAGAAATTAGCGAGATCATTGCACATTTTGGAAAAGCCGCCGAGGTTCTAAGGGGTGCTAGTGAGGATGATTTCTTTGAACTAAAAGAGATTGTTCATCATCAAAAGCAGGATATGCAGTGTCTGTGCGGGCGATCAATCAAGCACATGTATGTGGTGAGTCACGTGGCTCTTAATGTTGAACTGGGGCTGGGGAGTGAGTGTTTCAAATACTTCTTTACGGATTTGACCGCAGCAAAAATGAAACAGAAATTAGAGGCATTTGAAGGGTTTTGCTTAGAAATTGAAGAGGCCATAGATTTGGGTTTCCACGTGGACGATTCAGAGACCCTGGGGTTTAAAGAATGGAAAGTCTTAAGTGCTAAGCAGCTAAGACGGCTAGAGTTTGGGCTGCCTTTGACCCAAAAGGAGAGGAACCTTCTCGATGAAAGGATTGTAACGCTTAAAAGTTTCTTGAATAAAGAGAAAAAAGAACTGGCCCATAAACTCCTTAAGGCTTATAAAGAGTTTGCAGACCACGGTTCATTTCAATATGTCATGGGTCTTTTGGATGACGGCACTCCAATTAGGTCCCTTGAGGATTTAAAGGCTATCCCCATGGAAACCCTACAAAAGCTTATTGAAATACATATGGGCGAATTGGTAAGGTACCGAGAGGTTGAGACAGCAATGCGCCATGAATTGGAGAGGGAAAAATTCCAAATGGAGCAAGAGGCGCTAGCAGCCAAGGATGCCCACATGGCCCAATTAGCTCAAAGGGCTTATAATGGTAATATCAATCAGGTGGAAGAAGTTCTTGTAGCTGTAACCGCAAAGCGGCTCAGTCTTTCTCCGAGAACACAAGATAACCTATCAACCCTACTAGATAATTTGGACAAGGCAAAAAAACTTAATCACGATAACTATGTAAACCTTCTATTATCAACTGACACCCGCTTGAGTTTATCCAATATGGTCAATCAATTGGGTCTGCCTTACTCCCTACTCAGTTAGTGAGTAAGACCCATGGATCATCCTTTTAAATTTGGAGATGTGTCCCCGTTTATTGCCCCTAGGAGGCCCCACTTGCAAAGAAAACGAAATTATAAACCCCTAATTCGCTTGACGACATATTTTCTATTGGCTATTTTGGCCTATTTGGGTGTTAAGACCCTGATTGCCCTAGATCCACTTGCGGAAAGGTTCAACGGCACAGTGAGTATGCCCCAGGGAGAAGTAGCGTTTGAAGATACTAAAATTGAAGTGGCTTGCGTTCGAGTCACCGACGAAATTCCAGAAACTCAAATTGTGATTTTACCAAAAGGTCAATCTTCGGTCTCATTTCGAGTAAAAGTACCAAAAGCAGATAAGGCCTATTACCTGCGATATACGATTTTCCCCCAAGGTGGCATCGGGTCAAAGGACGCCGTTGCGTTTTCAAACTCGACCCAGTACTCCAATTTAGGGATTGGTGGTCTTAGTATCATGAACTTGGTTTATGCCAAAGAAGGGTATCTAAGCCCAAATGGCATGACCTACGATGGCACCCATAAATTGTCACTTCAAAAGACTGAATTGGGTGGACACAACTTAACCCTTAGCAAGGTTGTGGGCATTCAGGAAAAGACAGATCAGCTGATCAAAGACTTGCAACTTGATAATCTCACGGCAGCGCAAAAGGAAAGAGCCATTTACAACTTTGTAGTGGACTACCTCCCAATTACTCAGCAAACCATCACAGATGTGACCAGACGTGCTGTTGTTGAATTTGAAAATCCTTTACAGTCAGCCTTGATGGACCAACAAAGTGTTTGGCTTGGCCATCCCTTCTTAACAAAATGGTTACTCCATAATGCCGGCATAGAATCTCAGTTAGTCGAGGCCCACAGGAAAGCGTTTAACTTTACCACGGTTTATAATCTGGTGACTATCGACCAAAAGAACTACTTTTTAGATACCCTAAGCGCCTCACAAAGGATCACCGATGGGGCCTTAGCAGATGGTACAGTTACTTTTGACAGTTTAGAATTGGCAAAAACGTATTTTAGTAACCGTTACTTTAACATGACCGATGATTTTATTCAAAATCAGGGATTAAGAGAAACCACTGAAAGTGGCAATCCTGCCAATGCAACCAACGGAGCGGGATTTGGTTTAATAGCTCATTATCTTGAGGCCAATAGTCCAGATGTTTCCCAGGGTGATGTGGTTCACATTCGTGGTCAAGTGGTGTTGCCTTTTGGGGTACAAGCACCGAGATATGGCCTACCAGTTGAGGTAACCATTGCTGCTGGATTTGAAACCCCTACATTGACAGATGATTTTGTCAGTGTCCATACAGTTCTGATTCCCCAGGGAAAAAGAAAAGGGAAGTTCGAACTGGATTTTATTGCAACTAAACAACCAACAACCTTGTCAGTTAAAGAGTATAGAGCCAATTTAAATGGATCGATCAGGTTAGAGACCACGGGAAACCCTGAAATCCAAGTAAGTGTTCCAATTGCACCATAAAGGGATTTTTCACATCCAAAAGCATGAAAATATTTACTAAAAATCGACGGTGCATTACAAATTGTTCACTTTTAGGGATGCAATTTTCATCATAATAGCGTACAATGAAGTATTGATAGTTGATTGATTAGAAAGATACGACTTTTGGGGGGCTTATGGCGATGAATTACAATTTAAAGAGAGCAGTAACGGCGAATGTTGGTTTTATCTGGTTTTTTTCGTTTTTTTTAAGTTTGACAGCCTATGTCAATGGGGGCTTGGAGTATGGTGTTAAGGCGTTGGTAGCAACTTCTGTAACCGCAATCATTGCAACGGTTATGAATATCTCGCCGATTTCAATGGGTATTAAAAGTGAACTGATTATTTTTTTGCCCTTCTTTGCATCCATCGGTTTATCAATTGTCAATGGTGGTGTTGAAAGGATGTTTAACATCTATATGCTAGCTCTTGTTATGCAATCCTTGTATTTCAACTACAGGAAAATGCTAGTAGCAGGAGGTGCAATTAATGCTGTGTTGGTTGTGCTTTACTTTATAAATCCCAACTATCTGATGGCCAGTGGCATGGGAATTGGTGAATTTATACCGCGGATGGGGGCCATTTTCAGTGCTTACCTGGTTCTTTTATTGCTAAGCAAGTGGGGTCAAGAAACCACAAACGAAGCCCAGAAACAGACTGAAAAAAGCGAAGAAGCCTTTAAAACCCTTAAAGAGATTTTTGACGAAGTTAAAGACTCAACGTTACATTTGAAGGAGTCCACTGAAAGTTGTACAGAAAAAATGGTGGATAATCGAAATGGTAATTATGCCATTAATCAAGCCATCAAAGAACTGGTTCAAAGTGTTGATGAAGCAGCATCCACAGTGTCTGATATCAATACCAGTGTTGGGGTTTCTGGTGCTAATGTGGATAAGACTTACACCATCATGGAACAGTTAGATGGGGTTTTTGCAAAACTTAAATCTGCATTTGGTGAAAGTGGTAAATCCATGAACGCCATGACAACCTCTATTTACAAAATGAATGATACGATGAAGGAAAGTTTTGAAACCATAAAAGTGCTATCTAGTAAGATGCAAGATATACAAAAACATTTAGATGGTATTGTCACCATCTCTAACCAAACAAATCTACTCGCACTAAATGCTTCTATTGAGGCAGCAAGAGCTGGAGAGCATGGCAAAGGTTTTTCCGTGGTCGCTGACGAAATTCGTAAGCTATCCATTGAAAGTAGCGTATTTGCTGATGATATTAGAAAAATAACCTCCGTGCTGATGCAAGCAACTCAATCAGCTCTTGAAAAAGCAGAAGATGGCCAAACTGCAATGAACGAAGGCGTTGATGCCATGCAACAATTGGATACCCATTTTGCACTGGTAGATGAAAACTTTACAATAGCTGATCAGGAACTGAACGAAGAGTCACAACTGATACGAGTGATTCACACTGAATTTGTTAAGATAGAGGATTCCATCGCAAGCATAGCAGCAGTCCTTGAAGAAAATGCAGCCCACTTTCAAGAAATTGCTTCAAGAGTGGAAGTGCAATCTGAGATTACTGACAATGTCACTATTGAGATTGAAAACATCTCGAAAGTTGGAAGCCATCTTTATGAAAGTGTTAGTAAGTAATTAGAATATAATATGGTGAATATTACAAAATTCGCACTCGATACTAAACATGATTCTAAACTTAGAGGGAAGGGAATAGCCGTTACTGCAGAAATGCAGTGTTGGCTATTCCCTTCCCTCTGACTCTTTTGATAGAGAAGTTCTAATCAGGGTATATAGATTGATAGATGTAAAGGAGGGGCCATGAAAATACCTGAGATAAAGTTATTGAAAATCATTGAAAGACTTAATCCCATATTTTTGAACGAAAAGTCCCTCTTTTATGGCGAAGATCAGTTGCCGTTTTGGAAAAATACCATTTTTTCCGTGGTATCATTTTTCACAATTCTCCTTGGGGGGCCAGCTTTTTTATTAGGAGCAGCGATGTTCTATTTTGAGGGAGATTACCTATTAGCCATGACAGAAATTGCTATATATCTTGGCATTATTGCTGTAACCACACAAAAAAAATGGTCGATTCAAGTCCGTGTTGCCTATATTATTTTGGCACTTTATGCCTTGAGTTTATTGGTACTGATATTCACAGGGCCATCTGGGGCAGGTATGATATGTGTCCTGTTTACGCTGATACTAGCCGGTCTGTTGCTTAATAAACAATGGAGTCAGCGCTTTTTAGTGTTTAATATTTTTATTTTTACTCTATTAACCCTTTGGCTCCATAACCAGTGGCTAGTCAATTACGCCATTCATCAATATTCTGGCACATGGCTTATGAGTGTGTTGACTACCCAGATTTCTGGCATCATTCTCTTAATACTGGCACATTTTATTTATGATGGTCTAGAAATGCAAAACAATAAAATTAAGCTATCTAAAGAGATCATCTTAAATAGTGAAATCAGACACAAAGCCATGATTGAGAATATTTCAGATGTGATTATGGTTTTGGATGGTGATGGGATTATTCAATATGCTAGTCCCAACGTTGCACTGCGATGCGGATGGCCCCATCAAGTGATATTAGGTCAACCATTTTTTCGATTTGTCAGGCTAGATCAACATAAATTTGTTCAAAAGAAGTTGGACGATCTACTGAATGAAACCATTCCTGATACCCATTTTGAAGCCGGTGTGATTTTTGAGAATGGGGAACAAAGGGAGTTTAATTTTACCGCGTCTAATTTATTGGATGATCCCAACGTTCAAGGCATTCTCTTGAATTTCCATGATATCACTGAAAGAAGACGACGAGAAGATGAAATCTTATACCTAATGGAGCGAGATGCTTTGACAGGTCTGTTAAATAGGCATCTCATGAACTTTAAAATTGACGAGATTGACACAGCAGAAAATCTGCCGATTTCTATTATCTATGGGGATTTGAATGGTCTAAAGATGATTAATGACGCACTTGGTCACCAGTGGGGGGATCAACTACTCATTGCAATCGCTGAAATTCTTCAATCAGTCAGTCGCCAGACCGACGCAGTTTTTCGAGTAGGTGGTGATGAATTTTTAATGATCATGCCAAATACCGATAGTGAAGCGGTTGACCAAATTGCTCAATCCATTTTTGAGGCCTGTGACAGCTATAATCAATCAAGCGCAAATCAATCCTATTTTTTAAGTATTTCATTAGGAGTCAGTACAAAAGAGAGCCAGTCAGTGACCATTGAAGCTGTCATAAAAATGGCTGAGGAAGTCATGTATCGCCGTAAGGTGTTTGAAGAAAAGAGTATACACAATTCAATATTACTGTCCATGCTAAAAGTACTTTTTGAAAAAAGTCAGGAAACAGAAGAACATGCTCAGCGATTGGTGCTTATGAGCGAAGCCATAGGCCAAAAAATGAAACTGTCTAGCCGTGATCTTTACGATCTTGAACTGGTTGCAAAGCTCCACGATATAGGTAAAATAGCCATTGATTCAAGTATTCTGGAGAAAACCACACAATTAACGGATGAGGATTGGATTGCGCTTAAAAAGCATCCTGAAATTGGCTATCGGATTGCAAAGGCCTGTCCTGAATTGGCATCAGCGGCGAATTATATTTACACCCATCACGAAAAGTGGGATGGTACTGGCTATCCCCAAGGCCTTAAAGGGACAAGTATTCCTCTGATTTCAAGAATTGTTGCCGTGGTTGATGCCTTTGATGCCATGACTGAAAATCGTAGCTACCGCTTAAAACGGTCCCAGAAAACTGCTGTTGAAGAAATCATAAATTGTAGTGGGACTCAGTTTGATCCCGAAGTTGTTGCTGTATTTGTTGAGCTATTTAGGAACCAACAGCAGGTTAATCATCCAAAGAACATTGCCGATACAAATGAAAAGCCATCCTGAAACCCAATGGGTTTGACAGGATGGCTTTATTTTTAGTGAAATGATGATGTATGTCCCAAGTAGTGTTGTGCGGCAACACCCAAGCAGTGTTGTGCGGCAACACCCAAGCAGTGTTGTGCGGCAACACCCAAGCAGTGTTGTGCGGCAACACCCTTAAATGCTCCCTAAGACGCTTTTGAAGTGTTCAATGCTTTGCGCGCCAGAAATTCTATGCTTATCATTGATGATAAAGAAGGGAACCCCTGTAATACCAAGGGTTTGTGCTTGCTTTTGATCAGCTTTCACTCTTGCTAAAAGGGTAGGGTCATCTAATCGTTTTTTTAGAGCATGTACATCTAGACCAATCTCAGCTGCTAACTCAAGGAGTGTTGTTTCATCATTAATGTCAGCCCCTTCTTCAAAGTAAGCGGCGTAAAACCGGTTGACCAGTTCAAAGTCCTTGCCAACTTCTTTGGCATACTGTGCAATGATATGGGCCATTTCTGTGTTACCGGGCTTAAGGATATCAAATCGATAATTGAGCCCAACTTGTTTTGCACTGGCCACAATGCGGTCGTTATTTGCCTTGGCCTGGTCATAACTCATGTGATATTTATCAGCAATGATTTGGTGAATATCTTTACCAACCATAGGAACAACAGCTTTGCTCGGGTTCAGCTGAAAGCTCTTAAAGTTGATTTCGACATCATCCTTTCCTGCAAATTCTTTCAGTGCCATTTCGAATTTTCTTTCGCCTAAATAGCAAAAGGGGCAAACAAAGTCAAACCAAATATCAATTTTCGTTTTCATATAGCCTCCTTGAGGTCGAGATACCTCGAGAATAAGTCGAGATGTGTCCCCAATTCATCCCTGTAGGGGGGAATCGGTATACGTCCCTATAAAAAGCCTTGGGATTTAAGGGTGCCTGTCACTTTTGGGAAATACACTTGCTTGTACGTATTGGCAATTGCCCCACTCCAATTATGAACCGTTGCCCCATTTGTTCTTTTATCCATATAGGCTAAAATCACTTCGTCGTAGGCATCCAGGGCTGGAGATAAGTTTGATTGGTACACATCGTCATGAATCACAGCTTCCACAGCAAAACGTGGTTTTTGATCTGGAATATCGGCTTGATTTGGATGTCCTACGCACAGGCCCACCAAAGGGTATACCAGTTCGGGTAATTGTAGCAAATCAATCATTTCCTGAGGGTTATTACGAATGCCTCCTATGCAAACTGTTCCAAGACCCAAGGATTCTGCGGCTGCAATGGTATTTCCCATGGCCAGGCCAACATCCACACTGGCCACCAGCACCCCTTCTTCGTTACTCGGGATTACCAGTACCTCACCAGCCTTTTGGCTAGCAAGTGATGCCCTGTGATAATCCATTACAAATAATAGAAAGACAGGGGCTTGGCTAATCCACGGTTGTCCTCCGGCATATTGGGCAATTAAATCTTTTTTAGCTTGGTCGGTGACCACAATCACACTCATTTGTTGGCCGTTGATTGAAGACGGAGCCGCTTGAGCGCAGGCGAGAATAGCTTCTAGCTGTTGTGGTGCAATGGTTTGATCTGTAAAACTTCTAATTGACCGGTGGTTTAATATGCTGTTAATGGTTTGATTCATTGTAAGCCTCCATAATTGGGTTGAGTTGTATGCCGCGCCACAGGACATCAAATGCTTCCTGGACAATCGGTGGGGTTAAGGGCATCACGCCCCGTTGGTGATGACGAGAGAGTTCTGTAATGGGTCCGAGAATATATGCGCTCAGGGTTTGACAGGGTAAGGGGAGAATCGTTTTTTCTGCCATGCCTCTGTGTAGAACCTCAGTCAGCAAGCGGTAGACAACCTGCTGTTTGGCTTGTACTTCTGGACAACTGATATGTGTTGATTGATATTCCTGCATAAAGCGGACTTTACATGGAAAGTCCAGATGAAAGGCTAAAACTGCGTGCCACATACTAAAAAACATTGGCTTTAAGGGCAGGTCGTCTTTGTGCTGCTGAGTAATGGCCACATTGAGTTCGTCGGCAATCTCATTATAAAGCGTGGCTAGAAGTGCTTCCTTGCTTTCAAAGTACCTGTAGATGGTACCTGCTGCAATGCCAGCCTCCTGTGCTATTTTCGCCATGGGGGTGGCGCTTAGTCCGCCAGTCATTGCTATTTTTAAGACTGCGTCAAATATCCGTTCCCGCTTGTCCACTAGGGCCTCCTAAATCTAAAAAATGAATGAGCGTTCATTTACAAACCAACTATAACACGATTGATAATCATTTGCAACTAATTTGTGCAAAAATATAAGAACTGTTTTCGTGTAAAAAGATAAGAGCTGTCTTCATGCAAAAATATAAGCGTTGGCAGAACATAAAAAATCGCCAATCATGATTAGCTTTGAGCTTTCGTGATTGGCGATTCTTAAAGGTTGGTTTTCGTGGTAAATAGTTTCAAGTGGATTGGGTTCAAGCTTAATCTTGACTAAGTGAGAAAATCTCATCCATTTTTTGGTGCTGTACTCTGAATACAGCCACCAATTTGGGGTCAAAATGACTTCCTTCTCCTTGGCAGATGATTTCGCAGGCCTTTTGATGTGATAGATAGTCTTTATAAGGCCGTTTACTTCTGAGGGCATCATAAACATCTACAATGGCCATCAGCCGTGCCTCAAGAGGAATTTCATTGGCTTTCAGTCCTTTGGGGTAGCCGGTACCATCCCATCGTTCGTGGTGAAATCTTGCAATGGTGATAGCGGTTTTAAGGTAAGTTGGAAAATTGGCCCGTTGCTGGGCAATCTCCAGAGTGTTAGCGCCAATTTCCGAATGGGTTTTCATGATCTTAAACTCTTCTGCACTTAATGGGCCAGGCTTTAAAAGAATGGCATCCGGAATACCAACCTTGCCAATGTCATGTAGAGGTGCGGCTTGTACAATTTCTTCGATTTCTCGTTTATCAAAGTGATAATCCTGTGGAAACAGTTCGGAGGAGGCCGTTGCTAAAAGTAAAATATAAGCTGAAGTTCTTTCCAAATGCGCACCGGTGTCAGCATCTCGATTTTCAGCAAGAGAAGCAAGGGCAAATACAGTAGCATCCCTAGCTTGTGTGATGTTCTTCGACAGTTGTTTTTGCTTTTTGTGACTAATATAAAAGACAGAGAGCTGCAGTAGATAGAGTGATGATCCAAACAATATTGTAATTGACATGATGGCAAATCGCCCCTTTTTAAGGGCGTTTTGAAGGGATGCTGTTGACTCGTAAAACTCTATAACACCCCTAACTTCACCGTTAATAATGATTGGCGAGTAAATTTCTAATAGGATACCTTGATCGCTTTCGTAAACATTCTCAAGTGTATCTGGAGCTTTGATTTCATAGGTTGGCTTCCCTTTTAAGGCAGCTAAAAAAGCGGCATTGCTTAGTGATTGGGTGCCAATTAACTTTTGTTCATCGCTCCAGAGCACCATGGCTTGAGGATTCCAAATTTTGATGCGAAAAATTTGACCTAAATGTAGAAGGGGTTTAAAAATCCCATCTCCATTTTCTTTGGAGTTTATTGTTGGTTTTTCAGCTAAAAAAACGGCCATTTGAGCATCTGTTTTCCCTAAAATTTCAATCAATTCGGGATACAAAGAAATATGGGAAGTGATGACGTAATCTTCAAAAAGTCTGGAGACGGAATCAACCAATATTGCGGTTGAAATAATCACCAGGATTAGGGTGAATAAGCTATATTGAACGATGATTGAGACTGAAGTGCTGAATCTCTTCAAGAAAACCACCTACTTTCATGACTTATAATAGGTCCATTATACCATTAGTCATAGGCAGTATACTAGAATATGTTCTAGAGCTCAAAATCCTCTGCAATCACTTGAATAGCTTTCATTTTGTCACTGTGATGGATTGTATAAGAAATACTTATTTCAGAGGTGGTCACTTGGTAGAACTTAATGTCGTGATCTGCAAGGAGACTAAAAAGTCTAGCGGCAACCCCTGATTGCGACACCATACCAATCCCCACCACTGATAGCTTAACCAATTGGTCGTCAAAATAGTAATCGATGGTGTCGTGGACCCCTTTAAAACCATGCAAAATAGTTGAAAGGGCCTGTTGATCTTCTTTAAGGGATGTAAAAGATAAGTTCACGGTATCGTGATAGGGTGCTGTCTGTGAAATCATATCCACAAGGATGGATTCTTTCGCAATGGTGGAAAACAATTGGCTTACATTCTTTGAATGGTAAGGGATCATAGAAACAGATACCATTAGGCAGTTATGGGTGAGGGTCATGCCAGTGACGACTTTCTTTTCCATAGATTCATCAAACTCCTTTACGAGGGTTCCCTCAACATCAAAGGTATTAAGGGCAATAGTCATAGGAACGCCGTACTTATGACCAATTTCAATGGCCCGTGTTTCCATAATGGAAGCACCAAGACTAGCAAGCTCCAGCATTTCATCATAACTGATAACATTTAATTTTTTAGCTTTTGGATACATGCGGGGATCAGTGGTATAAACCCCATCCACATCCGTAAAAATTTCAACGGGGCACTTGAGTATGGCTGCCAATGAGACTGCGGTTGTATCGGACCCACCCCTTCCGAGGGTTGTGATATCCCCATCTTCGGTAACCCCTTGAAAACCAGCCACCACCACGATGTGATTATCCTTGAGATGCTTTTTAATTCTGGTGGTATCAATCTCTGCAATGCGGGCTTTGGCATGTAGGGAGTCTGTGATAATGCCTGCCTGAGCCCCGGTTAAGGCAACCGAATCAAACCCTAGGTCTTTTATGGCCATTGAAAGCAGTGAAATTGTTATTTGTTCTCCGGTAGACAGGAGAATATCCATATCTTTTTTGCAGGGCTTGCTGCTGACTTCGTTGGCAAGTGCCACTAGTTGATCTGTTGACTTACCCATTGCAGAAACCACTACCACTAAGTTTTCACCAAGACTTGCTCGTCTGGTGATTTCTCTTGCGATGTTTTTAATGCGGTCAGGGGTGCCTACAGAAGTACCGCCGAATTTTAGAACTGTGAGTGTTTGCATGAACGCGCCTCCTTGATTTGACTCATGTTAGCACGATGAATAGAGAGGGTCAAACAAAGGTCACAGCCCACCTCACTAAGAATTTGCAATCTGTTATAGTACAGATGAAAATTCTTAGTGAGGTGGGCTGCAAGGTAATAAGAATGAACTGTATGTTAAATTTTGGAGTGTCACTTACAACAACATGTAGCAAAGGGAAGCGATAATGGTAGGGGGAAGAGCATATAAGAATAGGCTGCCTGGTTGAATGCCATTTGTAAAGTACTGTTTTAGCAGAGATTGACCAATTGGATTAGGTGAGTTAGCAATCACGGTTAAGCCGCCACCGGTCACAGCGCCAGCAACAACGGCGTATTTCATAGTATCACTAAAAGTTGGAACAAGACTACATAAATAGGTGATGGCTGCGTTGTCATTAAATGATGTCAATATAATAGCAACCAAGTGAAGAGGAATCTCCCCTAAATTACTAAGGACCGGTTGTATCCACCATCCCTGAAGGCCTCCGTGGACCACAAGTCCTGATAGGAAAAAAGCAACCATTAAAGCAGGTTTTAAATCCATTCGATTTTGGTAAAAGGCAGTCACTTGGAAGAAGCCTAAATAGAAGAGAAAGCCAGCAATAAAAAGAATCAGTTCGTGGGCGTTGGCAAGTGTCCAGAGCATAAAACCAATATGGACAATCATAATCCAATAAGGGACTTTATCATCCCTGCTATCCCAGTTTGGATCCCGGTAGATGGGGCGCTGTTCATCCGGTAAAAGACCTGGAATAGATCTTTTCATTTCTTCGAGCTTGATGTGTTCGAATCTCTCTTCTAAAGTCTCAGCAATATTGTAATCGGCCATTTCTTTTTCACTAAGAGATGACATGGCTTCAGCTTTTATTCTTGCCTTAATATCAGAGCTTACCTGCAAAAATCGGTGTGTAAAACCAACACTCCTATTGATTTTTTGTTCTTCTGAATCAAAAATGGCTTCAAGTTTCTTACGACTGATAAATTTGCGTTGGATGAAATTTTGATATTGATTGGTTTCGTAGGGGGCTTTTAAGGCATTCAAATCCCTTTTGAACAAGAAATAGAAGAAGGTATTACTAAGAATAACCGCCAAAATCGCCTTCCATCCAAAGTTAAAGAACATGAAACCGGAACTCCAATCCCATACGCTGGCCACCATTAAGATTGGAGGTGATGCAAAGTTAGATAGGGTACCACCTACTGAAACATTGACAAAAAGCAAGGCAAGGGTGCCGTATTTCAAACGATTTGTCGGTTTAAGCACAAAAAACTTTTCAGAAAGTAGCATGGCTGATACAACCATGGCAGCAGGGCCAGTGATAAATGAACCTAGTATTGGACCAAGTGTCAGGATGGCAAACCACCAGGCGGTGAGTTTACCCCCAAAGACCTTCACAACTTTCCATAATAAGAGCTCAAACAACTTTAAAATGGGACGGCTAGAGGCAATGGTCATAATGACGATGACAAATACAGGTTCGACATAACGGGCGTGACTGACATAGCTAACAAAGGTATGCCAATCGTAATAGAATATGGTTCCAAGGCCCAGAACGATAGACCAGATGCCAAAAACCGCTTCGATTTCCCCGCAAAAGTGAAAAATCCCAGCCATAATGGAGGTGGCCATTGGATCCACGAATCCTTTTTGCTTTTTTTCATTAAACCGGTGATGAAAGTACATCGCACGCTTGTTAAACCAACTGGTAAAGAAAGAATGCAAGATGGCAAGGGCGAATATGATTGTTGCAAATAGATTATAGGGTGCGATGTCAATACGGTGTATTAGAATCTCCATGATTGATGTCATATTGCCATCGTTATAAACCTCAAGAGGCAGAGGGATTTGGATACCGTATCCAAGTAAATGTATCATAAATGCGCCTCCTGATGGTTTAAAATTGCTTCGAATTCTTCGGCTGTTACTGGTTTATGGTAATAGTAACCTTGAACTTCATCGCAGTTTTGTTCTTGAAGAAAACCCACCTGTTCTATGGTTTCAACCCCTTCTGCTATCAACTCAAGATTTAACATTTTACCTAGGAGAATAATGGTTTTGGTCACTGCTTGATCTTGCTGATTCTCAGGAAGGCCAAGGATGAATTCACGGTCGATTTTTATTCGGTCAATTGGCAGTGTCTTGATACGGCTAAGAGAAGAATAAGCCGTTCCAAAATCGTCGATGGCAATTTTGACACCTAAGGTTTTAAGGGCATTCAAGGTGCTGATGACATGGTCAGGTTCGCTCATGGCAACACTTTCAGTAATCTCAAGCTCTAAGAGATTTGGTGTGATGCCAGAGTGATTGATGGCAGAAGCGACTTTATAGATAAAATCAGGCTGTCTAAATTGTGTTAATGAAAGGTTGACAGCCATACGGGTGGAGGTATGTCCCTTTTTAAACCATTCTACACTTTGCTCACAGGCTGCGTTTAGTACCCAGTCGCCAACTTGATTGATCATATCGATTTGCTCAACTAGGGGAACGAAAACAGAAGGCATCATAAATCCAAATTGGGGGCTTCGCCACCTAATTAGAGCTTCGGCACCTACAATCAAACCGGTTTTAAGGCTGACCTGAGGTTGGTAAAAGAGCTCGAATTCATTATTTTTAAGTGCTTCTTGTAAATGATGAAGTAACTCGTTTTCATGCCGTAATTGTGCATTTTGTTCTGGGGTACATAATTGATATTGATTTTTACCCTTCTGCTTTGCCTCATACATGGCCGTTTCCGCACTCTTAATGAGTTCCTCAGCACTTTCGCCATCCAAAGGATAATTTGCGATACCAATACTAGTGGTGCAAAGGTAAGTTGCTTTTTCTAAATGAAAAGGTGTTTTAAAAACCGCTTGAATCCGTTTTGCAAAGTTGACTAAATTTCGACTCCGTTCTTTTAAATCGGCATCTACTCTTGCCCGCTTGATGATTACAAATTCGTCTTCTCCTACTCTGGACAAAAAGCCATTTGCGCCAGTCAATGTCTTCAGTTGTTTTGATACGGATTTTAGGAGCATATCCCCACTACTGCGGCCATGAATATCATTGACTCGTTTAAAAGAATCAAGATCTAGATAGTATATATCCAGAGGTTGGTTTGGATGGTTCTTTAAAAGGGACGCAAGGGTATCGATTAGATATAGATTATTGGGTAGGGTTGTCAGCTGATCATGGTTTGCCAAATAGGCAATTTCGTTATCCCGGTCCACACGGGAAAGTCCAGAAGCAACGATGTTTCCCAGAGGCTTAAGGGTATTGATCGCTTCTTCATCCCATTGGTGTACTTTTTTTTGAATTTCAAATCCAATAACAGCCTGCAAATTACTAGAGTAGTCTATTGGAATGGTAATCATGGATTCTCTTTCAAGCAGTTCTTCATAACTCCAAGGAAAAGAAGACTGAACGACGTTGTCAGATTGGGTGGTGTCATCATCAGTTAGTGAAGTATAAGCATTAGTCGCTCGAGTTTCGCTGTTCCAGTGATGAACTGAATGGATTTTTTTATGCTCCCTATGATAGAAAGCCACATAGCCCCAGTCAGCTTTCAAAAATGTACCAATACGGATTAACATGCCAAAAAGTCGCTCATCTTTTGAGTGTTGGTTAATGGCTATAAAAGAAGTTGATATTTCAGAGACTAAAAGCTGCAAGTAGGTAAGGACATTATGGCTTTCAATTTCACGATTCAAAGCCTGGTTGATTTCTGAAATTTCTTGTGTTCTTATCAGAACTTTATGTTCTAGTTCTTCTTGAGCTACTTTTAAAGCCTGTTCTCTCTTTTTTAACTCTGAAAGATCCGATAGGATACAGACTACCCCAATCAAGCCACCCCAATTGTCTAGGATAGGCGCGGAAGAAAAGAGAACAAATTTTTGACTATTATCCTTAGTGGTGATGCACTGTTCGCAACTACTAAAACTAAAGGCGTGAGGGGCTGTTAGATTCGATGATTTAAACGGACTATCAAATGAAAAAATAGTTTCAATGGAATGGTTAATCAGTTCAGATTCATCTTTTTCTAGCATCAGTTGACCTGAAGGATTGACCGTTTGGATGATTAGATTGTGGTCGATTAAAATAACAGCGTCATTCATATGCAGAAGCATATCTTCAGCGATAAAACTTGGCGTCAGTGACACCAAGCCATATTTTTTGATGGCATACCAAATGGCGATAACGGGAATTAACAAAAGCACCACGCCCAATTCGGGCAAAAGGATATTACTGCGATAATCCATGAGAACATCGGTCAGTGATCCAAGTAAGAATGCTAAAATAAAGGAGGACAGAATTAAGGTGGCTTGACGCTTTTCTCTAATTAGCTTGGTTTTGATACTCCAGTAAAAAATGAGACAGAGTCCAAGAAGGCTATAGGACAGGTAGTAAACATTAAAATAAGCATCCCAAAACCCACCAACAGCTACATTGCGCCATCCGAAATTGGTAAGAATCATATTGAGATATTGAGTTGAGATTTGATTTGAAATTGAAAATACATAAACGCAAATCAGGGCTGGTATGTAGAGGAGGACTGTACGGATCCACTTGATTCTAGTAGAAACAACACCGAAAACCCCGCTTTTTTCTATAAGAATCAGAAAAAAATGAAACATAAGCGCGTAAAAAAGACTCCAACCTAGGGCTGATACCCGACGCCAAAAGATCACGACTGACAGGTTTGGGGCTACAAATGAAATGGCAAATGAAAATGACCAAATGGCTAAGGCGACTGTATTGTACAAGAATAATTTGTTGAGGGTTGAGGGTCCGCCTATGTAAAGTAGATAAAATCCATGGTAAAGGTAGAGGATTGATATCACAATATAGAGGCAAGTCAAAATGGTAATGATAGAGATCATGTGCAACCCCTTTCTATTTGAAAACCCAACAGATGGGTTACTTATACCCCAAATCGGTGCCTAAAAACAATTGGTATGGTGTCTTCAAGCAAAGTGTGGTGGAAACTATAAAAACCCTTGACACAGTTGCGCAAGCCTAGAAATTTTGTTATAGTTAAGAGACAAATGTGACCGAAAGAGGTGGGTGTGATGGATCGTTTTGTAATTCGATTAGCGAATGTGAATGATGCAGCGGCCATTGTGGATGTTAATATCGCCACATGGGAAATCGCTTATAAAGGTATTATCGATGAGGCGTTTTTGGAATCTAGACATAAGAACCGCGACATAAATATAAGTCGGGTAGCAGAACGGTTTTCAAATCCAGATGCGGTAATTTTTGTGGCTGAAGTAGATGACGTAGTTGTTGGCTTCGCCAATGCTGGCAATGAAAAGACTGGCGCTTACGATGGAGAAATTTATGCCCTTTATGTAGCAGAGGCCCATCATGGGATAGGGATTGGCAATGCGCTGATCAAGCGGGTTAAAACCCTCTTTCATGCTCAGGGAAAGAAAAATATGATGATCTGGTCCCTTACCGCAAACCCATATCGTGGCTTTTACGAGCGGGTTGGTGGGGTAGAAGTAGCCCGTCAGTTTACCACTATTGGGGAGCAGTCCTTAGAAGAGATTGGGTACTTGTTTTCGATTTAATAAATCACAAACGACTGAGGAGAAATCCTATGAACATACCAGAGAATTTAGAGATGACACCACTGTTATCAGCACTTGCGAAAATTGCAGGGGCACTGAATGCCAGACATATCACTTGGGCCATAGGTGGCTCTACACTTTTGAGCGTTTATGGGATTGTGGATGCCCCCCACGACCTGGATTTGTTGGTTGATGAGGCAGATATCAGCGCTGCTGTGGAAACCCTTAACACCCTTGGTCAGCAAATTATCTGGGAGCCCTCCGAAGAATTCTGCAGTCACTTTTTTGTGGAATTTGTGGTGGAAGGCATTGAGGTGGATGTTATGGCGGGCCTGACCATTAAATTAAATGATGGAGGCTATTATACCTACCCATTCAATCAAGAGAGTATTGCAGGTTATACCCATGTTTATGGGGTCACAGTGCCCCTGACATCTTTGCAGGATTGGCACATGCTATACAGCATGATGGCACACCGGGAGCCAAGAGTAGCACAAATCGAGACCTATTTAGGTTTGCAAGAGCACTAATTTAAGCCCGAGTACAAGTAAACAAAAACCTCTGTGAAGTTAAACAGAGGTTTTATTTTTTTGAAACCCAGTGGTTAAACTGTGTTTTCAGTATGATCTAAATCCAGCCTATCACTATAAGCTAAGCCAGCAAGCTCTTTCGTTCGCTGCTGCTGAATTTCGATGTTTTTAAACAGGAGTTGGAACTGTTCAGAAAGATGTTTTACATCGTCATTGACGCTTTTGGTGTCTTCGTCCACACTTTGATACCGTTTTTCTTGGCTTTGGGTACTTGTCATTAATAAATCAAGTTGGCTACTAAATGCAATCAAGTAATTTTGAAGGTTTTCAAAGTAGATGTCATTTTCACGATTTGCAATTAGAGCGCTGGCGATGATTTCTGAAAGCTTCATGGCACTGGATTGCATTCCTTGAGTAGCTGTAGTGAGTATCTGTTGCGCTCCAAGTACATGGTTAAGAATTCGATCGGTTTCATCGGATAATTTCCCCACGGCCTCTGCAACTACTGAAAACCCCCGACCATGTTCTCCTGCCCGGGCGGCTTCAATTGAAGCATTTAAAGCGAGCATTTTTATTTGAGAAGAAACCCCAAAAATGGCCCCGGCTAAAAAGTATCGCTTTGCAGTTTGTGACAGCATATTGTGCTCCTTAAGATTGATCTAAACATCAATGAAGTGGCAACTCAATATAAAATGTGGTGCCTTCCAGTTGATTGGTGGTGAAGCCAACTTTTCCATGTAGATAGGTTTCTCCAATTAACTTGATGCTATAGGTTCCAAGCCCTCGACCTTTGCCCTTTGAAGAAAAGTTTTTATAGAAAATCCGAGGTATAGATGATTCTGGAATGGCACCATTGTTATGGACCCAAATTCTTACGGATTCATGGTTCACGCTCCTATTGGCCCCTAGTGTTATGCTTTGCCCAGGCGAAGAGGCTTCTAGGCCATTTTTTATCATATTGCCAAGAACGCGCTTCAAGAGAGCGTAATCACTTTCAAATGCAAGGTTTAAGCTGTCATTGGAAACCAGAATTTTCTTATTGGTGGCAATATTGTGATGTTGATAAAACTTTGCAAGATTTTGAATCAATTCAGTTGTAAAAAGCGTTATTTTATCAGCTTCAATATCACGGTGTTCAGCATCGCCTATGACTTTTTGAAAATTGATCTCATCAATCATACTATCAAAGGCATCACTTACAATTTTCACATCGCCAAGAATGGATTCTTGCACTTCATTTTCTAGCAATTTCAAAATTCCCCGTATGGCACCAGAAGTGTTCAATATGTCATGGAAAAAGATGCGCTCCAGTGCCCGCTTTTGAAGTGTATCGGTCATGTCTTGCAGTGTTACAAAATAGTAGGTGCCCAGCTGGCTTTGATAAGGGGTGAGGCTAAGAATAAGATTTAAGGTACTGTTGTTGGTCTTCAGGGGGATGGCACATTCGCCGGACACATCAATATTGTCGACAATTGCTTTTAGCAATAGATTAAGTACGCCACAGCTTCCACAAGCAGTATCTGTACCACAACCATTAATATTTGCATCAGAATATTTGCAATGGACCAATTCCCCTGGGCGCTGCCCAAGGGCAATTTTAATATCTTGTATACCCAGTAGATTCAATAGATTTTTATTGGCATAAACCAATTGTCTAGTCTGATTGAGAATCAGAACATTAGTATGTGTCAAATCCAAAGCGGTGATTAAAAGCGGCATGCTTTGAAAATATTCAAACTCTCTATTGATCTGCTGAACATTGGCACGATTATTGACGTTGTAACCAATCTCTTCTAATTGTTGTTCAAACATGAGAATCTCCTTCTTCGAGGTCTGATTTATATGTAATACCCACAAAAGTCGTATTGACGCACTAAAACCAATATGGTGATATAACTACATTGTCTAAGTAGTTACTGCTTGTGGAGGCCCAAATATTACAAATCATCTATGAAGGACTTGTTTCAAAGACTATAAAGGCATCATTTTAAGAAATAAAAACAAGACTTTGACAAGAATAGGAAAAGGGACTGATGACAAACTATCAGTCCCTTTTTATTATAGAATTGTTTTTTTTATAGCCGTTGCTTGCATTGATTCATGATGGCTGGTGATAAATTCATCCTCATCGTCATAAGGGATTTCCTTTTGTCCAAGTAATCGAATGACGATACCTGTGATTTTCCCGCAGATAAAGGCGATGACTACTGTAACCGCAATACCGCTCAGTTGGATTCCCGGAGCCCCCGAAATAAAGATACCCATAAGACCACCGAAAACACCTGGCATACCATGTAAATTGTGAACCCCACATGTATCTGTACCACGTATGAGTTTTTCCACTTTTGGCGCAATCACCACGTAACCAATGGTGCTGATAGCGCCCGCGGCAACACCGATCAACATGGCGTACCCCGGAGTAGTGGTATTGCACACGCTACCAATGGCAACGCCACCTGCAAGAGCAGCATTTGCAATATCTTCGATCTCGATTTTGCCCCTTAAAAGGCGGGTAAAGACGTAAGTTGCAAGAGTTGCGCCGCAAAGGGCAAAGACCGTATTAATGGCCGTGATGACCACTTCCCCAGGAGCCACTAAAGCGCTGGTAAAAGAAGGCCAGAAAATCCAAAGGACCATGCTGCCAATCAAACAAAACTGATTGCTGACAGAATTGTTGTCGCATTGGGGCTTATTTTCAAATTGCGTCAAGGTGTGGGCGATAACACCAAGGCCAAAGTATGCCCCAAAGGCATGGATGACAACCGAACCACCTACATCTACAAAACCCTTAAAGAGACCACTTTCAAGAATCAACCATTCATTGAGAATATAGGCCGGAGTGACTTGCTCCCACCACTTATAGAAGTGGGGGCTTCTTGTTTCAATGATTACCGCCTCATTTGACTGAGGTCTTACACAATCTCCACAAGCGTTAGTTCCCGTGTGCCCCACGGTACTTAGTTCAATTGCATTCATCAGTGTTTATGATCTGCACTGACATTTATTTGGAACAGCCGTTGGGCTTCCTTTAAGATGTTGGTGGCGGCATTCTGGTCCCGCTGATGCCCGGTGTTGCAATGTGGACAAATCCACGACCTAACCTTGAGGTCTTTAACGTCTGGATTTTTATGGCCACAGACGTTACAAAGCTGTGAGCTGGGGAAAAACATGCCGACCTTAACCGCTTTTTTACCATACCATGCTGCTTTGTACTCTAGCATTGTCACAAAACTGGACCATG